>CAZXVH010000128.1:0-13752 GCA_964643965.1 uncultured Ardenticatenaceae bacterium | reverse complement strand
ATAAAATAAGAGGCGACCAATCCAGGTCACCCCTTATCGTTGCTTTTTCCTAAATCGGCCGTTTCCCCCAAGGTTTGTGTTGAAGGGAGAGGGAGGGGGCGGAAACGGCCGTTAAAAATTCAGTGCAGCTTACAACCCTAACCCGAGTTGAACCACTTCATGTTTGGCAATATCTTTACTCGAATCATCTTGTAGCATCGTATTATTGCCATTTATAGGATAGCCCTCATCTGGTTTAGAGTCGGCTAAGATAGAAATCATTTCCTCTATATCCTGAACATTCTCTTCCTCACAAAAAATCGTAAAATTTAACGGCTCGGCGCTATTTAACAATAGATCAGGTCTCTCTCCATTCACAAAATCACCCATCATCTCCATACCATACATAAACCGTTTCAAAATAGTTTCAATGGCTAGATTGCTGTTATCCACGCCAATCCACTGTCTGCCCATCGCATTGGCTACCGCTAAAGTTGTTCCCGAACCAGCAAAACAATCAAGAATTAAATCGCCTGGATTAGAGGATGCCTGCATAATGCGGCGTAATAAACCTGGATTTTTTTCAGTCGGATAGCCAGTTATCTTGATATTTTGATTATGTGCATCTTTGTAATCCAACCAAATATCTTGAACAGGTTTGCCTTTGCTTTGATCAAGATATATTTTGCGGCGTGGGTTACCAGTAGGCGACCAGTAAATCTCGCCTCGCTTATCCATTTCGTCTAGTCTGGCTGGAGTGTACTGCCAATGTTTCCCTTCTGGTGGCATTTTTCCGCGCCAGGGCTTGCCTGTGGCCCCATTACGTGTGCCAGGAGCATGAACGGGTACTTTTTTGAACCGCCGTCCTGTTGATTTCTCAATACAAGGATACTCTCGTTTTGCGTCCTCTTCAGTCCAGCTGGCATATGCTCTGTTCCAAATATAATCATCCGTCTTGGAATAAAACAAAATAAAGTCCGAGATGTTTCCGTAAGTTTTGCGGGTATAATTTTTGGGGTTAGATTTCTTTCGAGTAATCCAGTTACGGAAATTGTTGAGACCAAAAATCTCGTCCATCAATATCTTGACATGAAATGCCATATTTTGATCTAAATGGACATAGATGGAACCATCATCAGCCAGAAGTTCATGTAAAAACACCAATCGCTGACGCATAAATTCCAAATAATTGGCGCCTGTCAATACATCCACATACGCATCTTCTTGTTTTCTCGATTTGAAGACACTGCCCGTGGCATAGGGGGGATCTATATAAATCAGCTTAACTTTACCCAAAACTGATTTGTCCGTGCGCAGGTGAGACAACACTGACAAATTCTCATCGAAAAATAGGCTACCAACAGGATACTGTATCTTGTTGATGGGTTTATAAGTTCCTGGGGGCGCTGCTAATATTTGTTGTATGGAGGCTTTGCCAGGATATGAAAGTGTCACAACATGAGATGAGCGTTCATATGCTACGTCTTCGTCTCCCTCCCATCTTGTCTTTGAAATGCCAGTTGCCATTGCGTATTTATCCTATGATCGTAGCCAATCTATCGTTAACCGTTGCGGAACCATTCTCAGCGTAACTACCATAATAGCTTCATTTTGATCTTCCAAATCTGAATAATCTGCCCACATTGAACCTAAAAGCAACCCCGGCCCATCATTGACGAAAATCACTTTGACTTGTAAATCATGTGTTTGAGCATAGTCTAGAATTTCGTCTGCACAATTTTTATAACCACCTGTGCGATCATCTTCTTGAGCGCCGCCTCTGTCCGAATCATATCTAGCTAAACCAACTGCAAGCACATGCTTGCCATCTTCGTCATAAATCAAGAAGTCCACAGGTCTGTTTGGATTGGGATAATTCTTGAATATTGTCCCGAGCCTAATATCTTTACCTGCTCGTTGTGGCCCCTCAATTGACAAGAAGGGGAATTTTGCCCGAAACATGGTGAAGAACTTATTGGTTAAATCGTATCCTTTTTGCCCGCGACTTTTATATTCCCATAACACAGCACAGAGGGCTTCATCAGGAAACGGCCGGCTCATGAATGCGTGTTGCACTTGTGGGATGGGTCTGAATCCGTCACCGAATTGTTGGCAAATTTCTGCCGCGTTTGTCTTTTTCTTTAGCATTTCCACAGGTGTGGCGGGGCTGACATATTTACGAAACACCCGACATAATTGTATACGCATCCACTGAGGCTTGATCTCTGAAATGTTCATAAACAGGGCATTTGATGACTCAGAGGTTTGAAGTAATTTTTTGAACACAACCAACACAGGTTCATATAATGCAACGGCATCTTCCAATATATCTGGGTAGAATTCGCCTGTTGCTAAAGTTATCCAGTTATGCCCGTCTTGTTGGAAATCTCGGAACTTATTCAAATGATTAAACCTCAATTTTTACTTACAATCATAGCATATTTAGAAAGTTGTCTTCGTTGCACGGAAAACCGCACAAACAAATGGAAACGGCCGTTTTACCCTCGCATTTTGCACAAAAATCAAAACAGACAAACCACAATGTTACCTAACGCTCGCAGGTCGGTGCGAAAGCACTGTTAGCGCTTGATTTTTTGGCAATAGGTAATCAACCGACTTCTTCTATTTCAATCCCAATTTTTTTCACCTGAGCAATAAATTTATCTATGCTTCCTTTTCCCCACTGATTTGAAATCGCATATTTTGAATAATCAGAAAACTCGATTATTTCCCCTTCTCCAAGAAAGTGCCGGTAGATTCCTTGTCTGTTATAGGTGTCCATGGCTTCTTCTGCTGGTACAAACAAGCTACCTTTTCTTAATTCTTGAGGAAAAGCATTTAATAGTTCTTGAAGATTGTTGGGTTGATTGTCATTGACCCAATCAAGGATAACGGCTAATGCCAATTTTCTTTTATTATATGAATTACCCTTAAAAAGATAGCGGGTATAGTCTTTAGAAGACTTTCGTGCTTCTCTCCTTTCTTCTGATTGCTGTTTGATTTTTATTTGATAGCTTTCTACTTCTGGAAGCGGAATGATTTGTTGGACATCGACAAGTATTTGTCCCTGAAATTTATATGGAATTAGTCTGACACAACGTATATCTAGGTTTCTATCATTGAGCCACATGACTGAAGTAGTTAATTCTTTTGAAAAATTAGCTGAAACCAAAACAATACGCACATCTAAAGCAAAATCATCTTCCTGGGATTCATCCCATCCCAGAAAATCCAAAATTATACTTTCAGCATCTTGTTCACTCCCCATTGAAGTAAGATATTTTTGAAAGATGTCTACCGCTCGACTAAAGGTGAGGGTGGAAACCATTGCAGCATACCGAAGTGCTTGGAGATCCATATGTTCTCCTTTTTCAGTACGCTTTAGCTCGATCACGACTAGATTCCCCTCTTTGTCGATGGCTAACAAATCTATGCGACGTTGAGAGCCAGACCATTCTGAAAATTCCTCCGATATTATCAGGCAGTTAGGTACAATAATGTCAATTTGTTGTCTAATTGCAGCTTGCAAATGTTGACGTTCAAGAATTCCTTCGTCTATAAACGTGGTTGATTCGATTTTTTGAAGTGAATTTTCAGAAAAACTGTAAATTGCCATGAAACCAATCCTTTATTCCACACCCAGTAATTTAAAAACTCTTGTAAATACAAAGTTTTTGGATGTCTAAATGTCGATGCAGTTAAATAGTTTGCGGGGTTAGATCTAAGCGCTAACAATTATGCTGAATAAACGTCGGTATAGACCCCAGAAATTTTTCTTATGCAGAATGTTTTCTGTGATTAATATTGAACTAACGGCCGTTCTCACCCCACCAACCCCCGCAACACCGCCAAATTCACTACATCCATCTCAATCTCATTGCCTTCGTCATCCGTCTCCGTCTTGGGCGTTTCCAGGTGGGCGGGATGCTCAGCCCAGCGCGAGTCGTTGACGAAGTTGGCAAAGCCAGCCTCGCCGATAAACCCCTGCCCAATATGCTCATGGCGGTCTTTGTTGGAGCCAAGTTCATGTTTGCTGTCATTCAGATGGAAGAATTTAAGCTGGTCAAAGCCAATGATACGGTCAAAATCTGCCATCGTGGCTTCATACGTTTCTGATGTGCGGATGTCGTAACCGGCCGCAAAAATGTGGCAGGTGTCGAGACAGACGCCCAGCCGTTCGTCAGGACCAGCTTCAGCCAGCATAAAGGCGATTTGCTCAAAGGTGCAGCCCAGGTTGGTGCCTTGTCCCGCCATCAACTCTAAACAGATAATGGTATCTGGCGCATTATCTTCCGTTTCGGCCGACAGTCGCTTTAAGCCACGCACAATCTGGTTCAACCCTGCTTCTTCGCTGCTTTTAACGTAGGAACCGGGATGAAAATTGATGAGCGGGATGCCCAACTGTCCGCAGCGCTCCACTTCCACTTTGAGCGCCTGATACGATTTTTCCCACAAGGCTTCGTCGGGGGAGGCGATGTTGATGAGGTAGCTGGCGTGAACAGCAACCGGGTGAATGTGGCTGTATTCCGCCGCTGCTTCTTTATATTGCTGGATGTCTTCGTCGGTGAGCGGCTTTGCTTGCCACTGGCGGTTGCTCTTGGTGAAAATCATCATCGAATCGCAGGTGGCTTGGTCTGCGCGTTTGAAGGCGGTAAAGACGCCGCCGGCCGTACTCATTTGTGCGCCTAATCTCATGCTCTTCTCCTAAAATTTTTAATATACAAGGGACAAAGAAACAAAGACGCCAAGAATTTTTCTTTGTTTCTTCGCCCCTTTGTTTCTTTCTATCAAATGAATTTCTAATCGAGGTAATCCTTGGGATAGTTGCTGCCGATGTAGCCGATGGTCTCAGAACTGTCCAGAGCGTAGAGGCCGTCGCCGACGACGCGCCAGACGGGGTTGCCTTGAATATCGACGATGTAGTCGCCTTGCAAACGGCCGGTGGCTCTATCTTCTAAGTCGTAGAGGACGTTGCCTTGCAGGTAGGCAAATTGTTCGCCTTTTCGGTCGATGATGCCGCGCATGAGGTTGCTCCTTTGGCGGACGGCTGAGGTGCGGGGCGCGTCAGCCATACGCCGCTTGTCACAATTTTTTACGGAACGGTAAAGGTTGAGACGATATTGCCGTCTGCGTCAACGAGGGTGAGGGTTTCCCCGGATTCCAGAATGGGGTTTTCCTGGTTCCAAAACAGGTCGGTGGCGTCGTTGACGCCCGCTTCGGTGTGGATGAGGATGCCGGCGCCTTCGCCAAATAATGTGACTTGCCCGAATTTGTAGGTGTAGCCGCTTTCGTCGGAGAGGGTCCAGTTAAGCAGGCCGATCTGACGATTGCCGGAATTGATGATCTGGATGGTTTCTGCGGTGAGGCTGCCCACGCCGCTGACGCCGCTGATTTTAACTATAGCTTCACCCTGGGTGGGCGGCGCTTCGGTGGCGATGGGGGTGGGCGGTGTGTGGGGTAAGGGGGTTTGGCTGGGGGCGATGGTGGGGGTAGGCAGCCCGCCGATGGGGATGATAAATTCCTGGCCGACGCTGATGAAGTTGGCGTTGTCCAGCCCGTTGGCGGCCATGATGTCCTCGACGGTGACGTTGTAGCGCTGGCTGATACTGCCCAAGGTTTCGCCAGACTGCACGATGTGGGTGATGGGACCATCTTCGACCGGTTCGCTGTTTTCAGGGGCTACCACTGGTTCGCTGGCCTGATTTGGCTGGTTGGCGACGATGGTGGGGGGAACGGCCGTTGCTGTGACGGTTACTAATACCATGTTATCGGTTTCAACTGGCCGATCTGGTTGATCCCAGAAATACAAAATAGCCAGCACCACGGCGGCTGAGACGAAAATATTGAGCAATATGAAGGGTACCATGCGCCGAAATGACATTCAAATTCTCCCTGGGCAAGATAGTAGTATTGTACAAGAGATTTCGTTATCAGTGAACAGTTATCAGTGAACAGTGGATAGTGGACGGTTATCAGTGGTTGGTGGGCAAGAGAGCAGATAAGCGTGATTTACTGAACATTGTTCACTGCTCACTTTTTCCCCACCAGTCGAGAGACCAGGCGACGCCTTTGTGAATGCCTTCGCGCAGGGGGGTTTGTGGATTGTAGCCGAGCAGGGCGCGGGCTTTGCCGATGTTGGCCACGTATTGGGTGACTTCGCCGACCTGCGAGGGTTTGATGGTGATTTGAGGCGTTTTGCCCAATTCTTCGCCGATATATTGCGCCATCTGCATCAGGCTGTTGCCCTGCCCGTAAGCCAGGTTGATGGTGTGGTTTTGCAGGTCGCCGTTGACCAGTTTTTCCAGGCCAGCGTAGACGCCGTTCACGCAATCCTCGACGTAGGTGAAATCCAGGATTTTATCTTCGCCAAAGATGGTGATGGGACGCTCCGCGTTGATTTCCTGGATGAAGTAGGGGATGACTCTCAACATGCGCTCGATGTCGTTATCATAACGGCCGTAGACATTGCTGAACCGGAAGACAAGGTAACGCAGCCCGTAACATTGGGCGTAAGCGTAGATAAGCGCCTCGCCGGAAATTTTGCTGGCGGAGTAAGGGCTTTCGGTGAAGGCGAAGTCGGCGTAGGATTCTTCGGTGATGTAACGGTGGATGTCGCCGTACACTTCGCGGGAGCTGCTGAAAATGATCGGGATTTGGTGCTGGCGGCAATATTCCAGCACGTTCCAGGTCATGGTGATATTTTCCAGGGCGCGGTCCGGCTGCTGCACCAGTTCATGGACTTTAGCGTGGGCGGCTAAATGCACCACGGCGTCGATGTCGGGGGGATATTCGACGTGACCAATGCCGCTGGTAAAGTCGTGGCGGGGAGTGCTGAGGTCTTGCAGCAGGGTTTCGATGTCGGCCGTCCAGGTATTGGGCCGTTTGTCTACGCCAAAGACGAAGTGCCCCCGTTCTTGCAGCAGGAGACCGAGGTTGGTGCCGATTTGACCGCTGGAGCCGGTGATGAGGATGCGCATGAAAATACCTCTTTTAAATGATGAAGGATGAATTTCATCCGATTGGGATTACCTGGAATTGTAATCAGTTCGGTAGGATTTGTCAGATTCCCAGACGCAGCGCCGGGTATGCCTACGCGCCTGTGTGTACGTGTACTCAGCCTATCTACAGAATGAGCGCGTATCCCTGGAAATGTCAGGTTCCCCAGGAGGAGGGGCTGTCGTCGGCGTCGGTGCTGCTTTCGACGAGGAGGATGTTGCCGCAAATGGGGCAAGGGATGCGGTAGATTTTGGTGAGCTGCCCACCCTGGTTGGTGACTTTGAAGGTGTCGATTTGGCCCAGGTCTTGAATCCAATCATGGCTGCATGTGCCGCAGATTAAGGAGATAGAAGGGTTTATCATGGGGTTTCCTTTTTGGTAAACAGTAAACAGTTAACAGTGGACAGTGAATTGTATCAGGGTGGAGTTTTCTGGGTACAGGTTTCGAGGATGTGGAGGATGCGAACGGCCGTTTCTTGCCAGGTAAATTTCTTCACATTCTCAAAGCCTTTTGCGGTTAGCTGTTGGCGTAACTCGCTATTGCTGGCGAGTGATTGGATGGCGGCGGCGATGGCCTGGGTATCGAGCGGGTCTACTAACAGAGCAGAATTTCCCACGACTTCTGGCAGGGAACTGGTGGTGGCGGTGAGGACGGGTGCGCCGCACGCCTGCGCTTCCAGGGCGGGAAAACCAAATCCTTCGTATAGGGACGGGAAAAGCAAGGCTGTCGCTCCTGAGAGCAGGGCGGCCTTATCTGCTTCTGCCACATAACCGGACAAGATGATCTTTGCCGTTGGATGATTATCTTTTACCTGCGCCACTTCGTCGAGGATGGGTCGGCTGAGCCAGCCAGGTTTGCCGGCGAGGACGAGTTGGTGGGGCACACTGCTTTGGACAGAGGCTTGCACCAATCGTACCAGGTTTTTACGTGGTTGCAGGGTTCCCAGGTAGAGGAAGTAGGGTGGGGTGATGCCGTAGGTGGTGAGAACGGCCGTTATCTTTTCTTCATCCTTTACGGGCGCTAAATCCGGGTCAATGCCGGGGTAAACCACATCGATCTTGGCGGCGGGGATATGGTCGAGTTGCACGAGATCGGTTTTGGTGGCCTGGGAGTCGGCGATGAGGCGGGTGGCGGAACGGCCGTTGTGCCGGGTGCTCCAACGCAGGTAAGCCAACTGCCGCCTGGGATGCGCTTCGGGGAAATGGTGGTAGCCTAAATCATGGATGGTGGCGACGCTGGGGTTGCTATAGGTGTAGGGGATGACGTGAGCGGGGGTGAAGAAGACATCGGGCGGATTTCGGTGGAGTTCACGCGCCAGGCGGAGGTGAGTCCAGAGGCGGCGTTGGGTGAGAACGGCCGTTTCCACCTGAGGCGAGTCCGGGAATAAGCCAGGAGGCGGTGGTTGGTTGAAATAAAGGCGCAGCGTGTGATTTCGCGGGGCGGCCAACAGTATTAAGGCGTGGATGAGAAAATAGGCATACGCCTCTGTCCCGGTGCGCTGCGCCGTCACAGCCCGACTGGCATCGATCCCAATAATCACGCTTGTTCCTTGGAAAATTGGAGCGCGAACGTCTCGTTCGCCTTGTGCAGGCGAGACGCCTGCGCTCCACTGTTATTCACAGGCGCCTCCAGGCTGGCTATGTTTTTTTGCAACATGCAGGCGAGACGCCTGCGCTCCACTGCTATTCACAGGGGGCGCCGATGCTAATAAAATCCTCTGCGACCCATCCTTCTTGGCCGGTGATGGATTTCACCTTACGCCAGACAAAACCACCAGCTTCTTGCGCGGCTTCACTTTGAGAGAGCGTCAAAATCGACCCATCTTGTAAAATCATTATCTCGTCGCCGTTTGGCGTGTCGCGTAATTTTAGGCCATTGCCAGATGTGCCTTCTACGACCGCCCGGCAAATAATGGGGGTGGGGGTGGCGGTGGGGATGTTGACGTCTGGTGTGGCGGTGAGGGTGGGCGTGGGGGGAAAGGTTTCTAGTTGCAGGCTCTCAGGGGTGGGATTGGCGACTGGTTCCCCTTCTTCGACCACTTCACCCTCGCCTGGAGGGTCTCCGGCAGGCGTGGCTGGTTGGTCGGTGTAGATGAGATAGCCAACGGCAAACGAGAAAAAGGCGATGCTGCCGGCCAGGGTCAGCATGGCGCGGCGCAGCATCGCTTCTCGTTCCAGTGTATAAAAACGGGCGCCGCCGCGGCGGATGTTGCGATAGGTGGCAAATGCCAGTATCAGGCCAATAAAAGATAAGACTAAGGGGATGAGATAGGCGCTCATACGGTCGCCTTTGCGCTCAGGCATAGTTGGGCGGCGGAAAGTGGGCCTTCGCGTAAAATAACTGGTTCCGGCTGCAGATAGCTGACGATGGTGGAGGGGATGTTGCCCGCTGTGGGACCGCCATCCAGGACGACGGCCACGCGGCCTGCCAGTTCCGCCAACGCCGATGGTCCATCACAGGCGGGCGGCCGGCCGGACAGGTTGGCGCTACTGGCCGCCAGGGCGCCGCCGGCGGCGCGAATGAGGGCGCGGGCGGCGGCGTTATCAGGGATGCGTAAGGCGATGCCGTTGTTGGGCGAGAGGCAGTCTGGCAAAGAGGGGTGTTTGGGCACAATGATGGTGAGGGGGCCGGGCCAGAAGGCGGCGATAGCAGTTTGGGCGGCGGCGGGCAGGGTGGCGGTCATTTTGTACACATCAGCGAAGTCAGCCAGGAGGATGGGGATGCCTTTATCTAACGGCCGTTGTTTAACCGTATACAATTGCAAAATGGCGTCGGCATTAAAGGCATCAACGCCCAGGCCGTAGACCGTATCAGTGGGGAAGACCACGAGATCTCCCTGGCGCAGATAAACGGCCGTTTCCGCAATGGCGTTGGCTTCACTGGTCAAAATGTGGCGCGTGTGCTGGTTTTGCGCTGCTATCCTATTCTCCAACCGATTCTCCCGAGATTATTAGACAATCCGCAGACGACACAGATAACGCAGATTTTCTCGAGATTCTTTGCGTTCTTTGTGTACTTTGCGGTTAGATTTGTGATTCAACTAATTGTATGACCACAAACCGATCCTGGCCGAAATAATCTTGACGCAGCTCGATTTGAGCCGCCGGAAAACGGGCGGCCGCGGCTGTTTGCGCGGTCTGGCCTTGCTGCCAGCCAATTTCCAATAAGATTACGCCGCCATGGGTGAGCTTGGGCGCTGCCTGGTTTAGCAGATCTCGAATAATGTCTAAACCATCTGGCCCCCCTTTGAGGGCCAGGTGTGGCTCGTACAATTTTACCCCATCGTCTAGCATCGTCCACTCCTCGTCGGTGACATAGGGCAGGTTGGCAGTGATCAGGTCGATGGGTTCGGTGATGGGTTGGAGCAGGTTGCCCAGGTGGAAGGTGAGGCGATTGGGGGCAAATTGAGCGGCGTTTTGCTGCGCCACGACGAGGGCATCAGGCGAGATGTCGGTGGCTTCGATACTGGCTTGCGGCAGTTCCCGCGCCAAAGCGATGGGGATGCAGCCGCTGCCAGTACCCACATCGACGATATGACAGACAGCGCGATCTTTGGCCCAGGAAACGGCCGTTTCCACCAATTGCTCGGTCTCCGGTCGCGGGATGAGTACGGCGGGGCTGACGTGTAAGTCCATGCCGAAAAACGGAGCGTGGCCGATGATGTAGGGAATGGGTTCACCCTGGGCGGCGCGTTCTAGATGGGCGAGGAAGGTTTGCTCTTGAACGGCCGTTAGTTCCTGGTCGCCGTGGGCGATGAGGTAGGAATGGTCTACGTCGCCGAGGAGGTGTTGGAGGAGGAGACGGGTGTTTAATGATGAAGGGGGGAAACGGCCGTTGTGCAGGGCTTGGCGGATGATCATAGACAGATTTAGGAGTTGCTTTCGGCTGTAATAGCAATCAAATGGATGCAAGGATCTTGAGAACCAACTGTCGCTAAAGATGTATCTGTAACCTCTATATTATTGAGCGTTGCCTCGTGTAATTCTTTTGGGATTTTGATGGTCAGTAGATCAATATGACCGTCAATTCCATCAGTCGTCTTACCACGCCAAACCTCTTGTATATCATAGGAACTGATGGTGTTGACATAGAAACCAGGCAGATTAAGACGCCAATCTCGAATATTATGTCCTAACACTAATGGTTCTACGAAACGCTGTCCATTATCAAAATATAAGGTGATTTTCCCAATCGCATTTCCGTCAAAATCCACATTGCCATTGCCAGCTTGAATCAAGATATGAATCTGTCTTGGTTCTTCAATATAAGTGCTGATGCTAATTGATGTTTGATACTTTTCGGTGTCATGCTGACATTGGGTACTGATTTTCCAGCCAGGTTCAAAAGGAATATCAGCCAGCCTCTGCGGGTTAGGCAAGAGACCTAGATTCGCTTCTGGTGTTTCTAGTAAAGAGCTTTCAGCCAGTGAAACAATCTCATAAGAAGGCGTTGGCGGAAGGATAGGTGTTGGTACCATCACTTCAATGGGCTGTGAGGTCGGGTTTGGTATGGAGGTGATAGAAGGGGTGATGGTGGGTGCTGTCGTTGGCGTAGCGGTTGGCTCCTGACGTAGCGACAAGGCAGCGTTGCTCGTATAGTTGTTGAAAATAATTAGAAGGGTCACTAAAAAGAATATTATAATTATTATGCCCAACCAACGTGAATCGTGTCGCCAGTTTCGTTTTTTTTTGATGGTTGTTGTTGCTGCGGTTTGGCTGCTCACTGGCGAACTTATACTGGACTGATTTATCACTTGGCGGAGTTCACGAGCGAGTTCGCCAGCAGAGTCATACCGACTTTCGGGGTCTTTAGACATGGCTTTGCTAATGATTTCGGCGATACCAGTGGGTAACTTGGCGTTATATTGCAAGATATTGGGAACTGGAGTTAAGGCATGTGCCATCATTTGTTTTGCTGGGGTATCTGCTGCAAACGGCCGTTTCCCAGTCAACATTTCAAACATCATAATGCCTAATGCATAAATATCAGTGCGGTGGTCTATTGGCCTATCCCCATGGATTTGCTCAGGACTCATATAGGCAGGTGTGCCAATAAGGGCAGAGCCAGTTGTTGCCGTAATTGTGCTTGAGAATTTGACAATACCAAAATCAGAAAGATACGCATTGCCCTGATCGTCTAGCAAAATGTTGCTAGGTTTTATATCACGATGAATAAGCCCTTTTGCATGAGCTGCATCTAGCGCATTGGCAATCCGCTTAATAATGGGGGAAATGGTGGTAAGTGGCAGAGGGTCTTGCGTTAGCCAATCTTTGAGAGAGCCACCGCCCATATATCTCATCACTAGGTAAGGACGACCTTTATTTTCTCCATAATCATAAACTGGCACAATTGCTGGATGTTCTAGCTGTGCAATCGCTTTTGCTTCTCGTTGAAACCGTTTATGAGATTGTGGCTCATTCAAATAGTGATCAGGAATCACTTTAATCGCGACCTGTCGGGAAAAATGTGGATCATAGGCCAAATATACAGTAGCCATCCCTCCATTTCCGATGCGTGATTGTATTTGGTAGCGACCAATATGCTCTGAATTCATGGATTGAATTATAACGTATGGCTGAACAGCATCCACTTTTGTTCCCAAATTTCTGGGAAAGAGAGAGGCGATGCTATAATAACGACAATCACAGGCTTAGAGATAGTTGCCCAATTGGGTCATTGATGAGGTTTTTAAGGACACCGTTAGTGCTATTCTCGATGCAGCCTGGAGAAAAGAGCAATCGGTCAGGGATGTTGGTTTTCCAGGCTGATGGTGGTGAACAGACGCCCCAGGTTCACAAAACGATCTTCACGAGCATTATGACCAACGAGAAAGGTTGCAAGGCGTTCTGCAACCTTTCGCTTATTTTGTCATCGTCGTGAAATCAGAAAATTCGGGCGCTACCGTTTGTATCCAAATGGAAACCGCCTCCGTATATTGGCTGCCCAAAGTAACCTTCTCATTATTATGCAGACGAGTTGGTTTGGAAATGGTTTTTCCCGCTAAAAACGTGCCATTTTTACTGCCCAAATCCTCAATATAGATTGTTTTATTTTGTGCATAGATATGAGCATGTGTACTGCTGATCTTTGAAGATTGAAGGCGTACACGATGTTTTTGCCTTGCCGAACGACCCAATGTGAAATCATCAAATGGATGAATGGGATACCGAACTGGCGTTTGTCCAGGCTCTAAAACATGTAAATAGCCGATGATATCGGTCAATAAATCTGAGACCTGAGGCCAAAGCTGAGCCTGAAAAATTTCTTTAGCGATAGTTTGTTGCGTCTGCAAGGTTAAGGCAATATGGGGGGAAGAGGTCGTGTAAATCAATTCTAAAATATCTTCAACGCCGTTGATGCGCAGCCAATAATTATCTTGGCCTAGTGGGGGTAGCTTTGAATCTGGGTGCAAATAGGGATGAAATAAGATGAAGGCGTTGAGATGGTTGGCAACGATGTCTTTTAAGGGAAGTTGCCATGCTTTCTTGGCGTGACGTGCTTGTAGATAAGGGTTGCGTTTGCTACCGCCAGCTACCACTTGGCTCCTGTTTTGTACGATTGCTTTCCACTTGCCATCAAGGTAGTTCGCCTGAATGGGAGCGAAGTAGTTTTTGAACTCAAGAATGGCAACAAATTCGGGTCCCAGCAATAGGGCATCTAGCTGCGGCAGGTTTTTTAGCGGAGAGGTGACCTCTGGTTGGATATTGGCTATGAGGGTGAAGGGAGTTGACGATTGTCCATATTGTTGGTGTATCAAATGTGCCACACGCATGAAA
>CAZXVH010000127.1:0-13932 GCA_964643965.1 uncultured Ardenticatenaceae bacterium | reverse complement strand
GCAGTTCCCCAAAATCAAGCTGTTCAATTTGTTCAACCTGTGCCATCATCACCTTCCACTTCCTGTACCAATACGCGGCGCAATACTTTGCCAATAAAAGATTTTGGCAGCGATTCGCGAAATTCGATTTCCCAGGGTACCGCATACGGATCTAACCGTCTATGGCACATTTGCATCAATTCATCTTCTGTTAAGTCACTGCCCGGACGCGGCACCACAAACGCCTTGATTTTTTGCTCGCCAGCCACCTTGCCCACGCCCACCACCGCCACTTCCATCACCTTGTTGTTTTCATACAACACCTCTTCCACATCGCGCGGGAAGACACTGTAATCGCCAAACATGATAGTATCTCGTTTGCGGCTGATAATTTTAAAATAGCCGTCTCTGTCCATGACGGCCACATCGCCGGTATTGAGCCAGCCATCTTTCAGCACTTCGTCGGTGGCTTCCTGATTTTGCCAATACCCTTGCATCACCTGTGGACCGCGCACCACCATTTCGCCGATGTCGCCTTGCGCCACCGGTCCGCCCGTTACCAAATCGACGATTTTAGCTTCAGTATTGGGCATGGGGATGCCTATCGACCCAGGTTTACGCACACCATACAACGGATTGGCATGGGTCACAGGCGACGCCTCCGTCAGACCATATCCTTCAACGAGACGGCCGCGTGTCAACTTCTCAAACTCTTCCTGCACTTCAACGGGCAGCGGGGCGGCGCCGCTGACACACGCTTTAATGGAACTCAAACCATAATCCCGCGCCCCAGGGAAATGGTTGATGGCGGTGTACATAGACGGCACACCGGGGAAAACAGTCACGCGATAATCCCGGATAAACGTCAGCACCTCTTCCACATCAAACACCGGCGACAACACCACCGTGCCGCCCAAAGCAATGGGCAAACTCATGGCGTTGATCAGACCGTAGCTGTGGATGATGGGCAGCACCGTCAGACAAACCTCTTTGCCGTAGGCCAAATCAGGAATCCAGTGGCGAATCTGCAAGGTATTGGCAACCAGGTTGCTGTGCGTCAGGCACACCCCTTTGGGCGTATCACTGGTGCCGCTGGTAAACAAGATGGCCGCCAAATCGTCGCCGCCTATATCCACAACAGGTGGCGCATCGACCGGCGCATCAGCCATGAGCACCCCCATCCGCTCCCCAATCGCCCGCACGATGGCATTGTCTTCTGGCTGATTTTCGGGCAACTGCCAACGGGCAATGAGCGCTTTGTACACTTTATTGCTGACGACTGGTTGAATATCGGCAAAAATGAATTGCTCAACAGAAGATCGCTCTTTGATCGCTTGCGCCAGGCGGCCAAAACTTTTGAGCGTGACCATCACTTTGGGCATGGTTTGCACGGCTTGTCTGGTAATCAGTTCAGCATCGGCGTCGGGATTAGGCATGACGACCACGCCACCCACCTTCAGCGTGGCGTAAAAGGCGATGATGATTTGGGGCATATTGGGCAGCACGATCATCACCCGATCTCCAGGCTGCACCCCTTTACCATGCAGCACATGGGCGAAGCGGTTGACCTGTTCGTTTAGCTGCTGGTAAGTGAGGCGGAAATTATAGAAGATGACGGCGTTGTTTTTGGGCAGCCATTTAGCGGCGCTATCCAGGAAGACGGTTAACGGCCGTTTGGGAATAGGCAGCGTCGGTGGCGTGTCAGGACTGTAACTGTGCAGCCAGATGCGCTCTGCCAGGAGATCGTCTTGTTTAGAATCGCCACGCCAGGAACCCCTGTCCTCATCATCAATAAAGCGCTCAATGGCTCGGGTAACGGCCGTGTGCCGTTCCAACTGCACCTTGTGTTTGGCCGAGCCGACGTCATAAATCTCGGCATTGGGGATCATCTTGCCCACATCCTCAAACACCTCACGCGGGAAATAAGTGTCGCGTTCGCCTGTGACCACCAGGGTCGGCACAGAAATATTACGCATCAGCGACCAGCCCCGCCACTTGAGCACATTGTTGGCCGCCATCCGTTTCATGACATGAAACTCGGCGTCATAACGGGTGCGGTACTTCCAAAACGGCCGGGCGATACTGCCGGGAATGCGCGTCGCCCAGACCGCCGCTTTAGGCAGCGGATACTCGCCAGCGGTGGCGATCAATACCAGTTTTTCCAGCCGTTCTGGATAGGCATTGGCATATTCCACGGCAATCGAACCGCCAAAGGAATGCGCCACCAAAATAAACTTCTCAGGGAACTCCAAATCTTCGACGATGGCCTGTAAATCAGACACCATCTCGGGCATGGTGTAATCGGTGTAGGGCGCGTCGCTCTGCCCATGTCCGCGTAAATCCGGGGCGACCACGCGGTAGCTGCGGGCAAAATGGTTGATCTGATGCTCCCACGACTCCAGCACCCCCGCATAGCCATGCACAAACAAGATCGTCTTGTCAATCCCTTCCGAGTGCAGATCGACCACACTCAAATAGGAATCGGCCAGGCCGCGCATCGGCACGTTTACCCGGTAGAGATCATAGTCCAACTGGATATCGGTTCGTTTGACGCCACGTAATTTCTTTTTCATATTTTTATTGTCGTTGCCTGAGTTTGTGGTGGATTTTGCTGAGGGAGATGTTATAGGGGAAACGGCCGTTTTCGGCAAACAATCCACCTAACAAAAACGCCCTGAGTTTCCTCAAGGCGTTTTTCAACATCAGTTCGAATGAAATGAGGCATTACATGAACAAACCCAATACCCAGTTCACCAACCAGGTGACCACACCAATGGCAATCGCCGCCACAATCGCGCCGCCAAAGCCATTGACCTTCATACCGGCCACGAACCTGTCACTAATCATCAACACGACGGCCGCCACAATGAGATAAATAATGGCAGCCAAAAAGCCACCGCCAAAGGTGATGTCCAAAACGCCGAGCAGCCAGAATACCAGAGCCGACACAATGGCAATCACGGCCGCCGCAATAAACGCTGCGCCAAAACCGGCCACTTCCAGGCCAAGTCCCAATTTACTCACAATCATGATAACCACGGCTGCTAACACCAACATCACCAGGGTACTAACAATTAAACTAAACATGTTGTTCTCCTTCCTGAAATCTCAGGGGCAATCCGTTTTCACGTCGTTGCCAAAAATAAAACAAAAACCGCTCTTTTTCCCTACCTCGTAACTTCACTACTTATAACCATTCTGAATGTCATACGTTACGTCAACATCAAAAATCCGCGACAGAGCCTGTTGCTGAAAACAGAGAGATATGGGGAAAACAATGGACATATTGCTTACTGGGCAACATCTCCATGTCATCCTCCCAACAGGCTGGCTGCGACTGCCAGCCCACAGCAGAATAACAAAACGGCTACGACCAGTGCAAAGACAGATGCAGTGCATCCGCACCCACCTTTTTCGTTTTCTTCGTTATCATCCAGGTTATAGTAACTCATCGTAAACCTCCTTTTCGGTAAACGCGAACTTTAGGATTCGGCGCTTGCCCCGACTTGAATGCTCACCGCCCCCTTCGTTCGTGCCATTTTTCACAAAAAGTGACAAACGTCATAAGGAACATATGACATTCATCATCACCAGGGCAAACGGCCGTTCTCTATAATTACCCCACATACATTCGCATAAGCGAATATACGGATAGGTGAATATGAGCAATCCCACACTTGACGAACTTGATCTCCTGCACGCCAATATCTGCCAGGCATTAGGCGACCCCAAACGCATCCTCATTTTATACGCCTTGCACATACAGCCCCGGCATGTCACTGAATTGGCAAACGATTTGGACATCCCCCAACCGACCGTCTCCCGCCACCTGCGCGTCCTGCGCCAACGCCATTTAGTCAGCACCGAACGCAACGGAACGGCCGTTCTCTACACCATCAAAGACAAGCGCATCATCGACGTACTCGATGCCATGCGCGGCATCCTGCGCGACAGTCTGGCCCAACAGTCAGATATGTTGGCCTGATACCCCTGGGAGCGCGGACAGCCTGTCCACAGCAAGAGCGGACAAGCTGTCCGCGCTCCCAGTTTGAGGTTTTAACCCATGAAAGATTTCAAATACATCTGGATCGTTGGACTCCTCGTTACCTTGCTCATCATCGCTGTGCCGCTGGCGCTGGTGCTTTCCTCAGAGCCAGACAATACCGGCGACCCCTGGGCGACCGTGCCCAGCCGCGTGCCCCCTACCGACCACACCGTCCTCATTCAAGGGGCGCTGGAAACAGGGCAAGATGTTACCACTGAATGTTTGCGCTGCCATGAAACGGCCGCTCATGAAGTGATCCAAACCTCGCATTGGACGTGGGAAAGCGAACCCATCATGCTGCCCGGCCGGGATGAACCTGTCACCATCGGCAAGAAGAATCAACTCAACAACTTCTGCATCGGCATCCAATCGAACTGGACAGGCTGCACCAGTTGCCACGCCGGTTATGGCTGGGAAGATGCAGACTTTGATTTCCAAGAAGAAAGCAACGTAGATTGTCTCGTTTGCCATGCCGATACAAATCTGTATGTCAAAGCCGCTAAAGGGTTGCCTGCGGAAGGCGTTGATTTGGTGGCGGCCGCCCAATCTGTGGGGATACCTTCACGTGAAAACTGCGGCAGCTGCCACTTCAAGGGCGGCGGCGGCAATGCCGTCAAACATGGCGACATGGATGAAAGCCTCTACTACCCCTCAGAAGCCATCGACGTACACATGGGACGCCACGATTTCCAATGCGTAGATTGCCACCAAACGGAACACCATAACATCAAAGGTCGCGCCATTTCTGTCAGTATAGAAAACTCCAATCAAGTTTTCTGTACCGACTGCCACGAACAAAACGTTCACAACGACGACCGCCTCAACGACCACACCGATACCGTCGCCTGCCAAACCTGCCACATCCCGGAAGGGGCGGTGCGTGAAGCCACTAAAATGTCTTGGGACTGGTCAACGGCCGGTCAAGATTTACCCGAAGACCCGCACGAGTATCTAAAAATCAAGGGCAGCTTCGTCTATGAACAAGGGTTTATGCCGGATTATGACTGGTTCAACGGCACGGTTGACCGCTATCTGCTGGGCGATACGCTCGATCCCACGCAGGTGACGTCGCTGAACCAACCTCTGGGGGATATCACTGATCCGGCCGCTAAAATCTGGCCGTTTAAGATTCATCTCGCCAAACAGCCCTTCGATACCACCTACAACTATCTGCTGCAACCGAAGACGGTGGGCGAAGGCGGCTTCTGGACTGATTTTGACTGGGATCAGGCGCTGCGCCTCGGCTCAGAAACGGCGGGCATGGCCTACAGTGGCAATTTTGACTTTGCCCCCACCTCTATGCACTGGAATCTGAGCCACATGGTGGCGCCTAAAGAAAAGGCGCTGCAATGCAATGATTGTCACAGTGACAACGGCCGTTTTGATTGGGAAGCGCTCGGTTATTACGGAGACCCCATGCGCTGGGGTGGTCGTATCCAGGAAGTCGTTGGGGAAAAATAGAGATTGGAGATTAGGGATTAGAGATTGGGGTCTGGAGATATATAAATCTCCAATCTCCAATCTCTAATCTCAAAAAAATCATGAAATCAAATCACCTACACCGCGCAAAACTAACCTTACTCATACCCATTTTACTGAGCTTGCTGGGTGTTGCATTCTTGATGGCTGGCGAAACGGCCGTTGCTCAACAAGGCTCCCCGCTGCATCCCACCTACCCCTTACTCGACAAGGACGGCGACAACGTGCTGGATTCCGGCGCACCAGTCTCTACAATGGCTACCTGCGGTTCCTGCCATGACGCGGAATTCATTACCAGCCACAGCTTCCATGCCGATGTTGGTTTGAGTGTCTTTGGGGAAGCAGGATCAGTGGAAAACGGAAGAGAATGGGACAGCAGCCCCGGACTTTTCGGCAAATGGAACCCACTCACCTACCGCTTCCTCTCTCCAGAAGAGGACGAAAACATTGACCTGACCACCGCAGAGTGGCTCAAACTATTTGGGCAACGTCATGTGGGTGGCGGTCCTGCCGAAATCAGCCGTGATGGCAGCACGCCGTTGACCGACTTACCGGCCGACGCCGCCAGCGTAGAAACCAGCATCATCGACCCCGAAACCGGCGAACTGGTGGCCTGGGATTGGCAAGCATCCGGCGTCACGGAAATGAACTGCTTCCTCTGCCACACCGCCAACCCCAACAACGATGCTCGTAAAGCGGAACTCGCCGCTGGCAACTTCCAATGGGCCAACACCGCCACCCTCGTCGGCAGCGGCTTGGTGGCTAACGAAGGCAACGAGTATGTCTGGAATCAGGACGCTTTCGACGAAGAGGGCAACCTGCTCCTGGAATATGTCACCGTGCAAGACCCCACCAACGACAACTGCGGCGCCTGTCACGGTCTGGTGCATACCGATGTGCAAACGCCGTTGGAACTGGATGGCTGTACCCCCGAGCAATGGTCCACCATCACCACCGGGCAGATCAACTCGCCGCAGCGCATCGCCAACTCCGGCCTCAACATCAGCCACAAAGGCGATCTCTCCCGCTCCTTCGACGTTCACGCCGAGCGCGTTGTGGGCTGCACCGATTGCCATTTCTCGCTCAACAACCCCGTCTACTACCAGGAATCAGAGGCATCGCGCCCCGACCACCTCACCTTCGACCCCCGCCGCATCGACATCGGCGACTATTTGTACCGGCCGCTGCACCAGTTCGCTAAAGGATCGAGCGCCCAAAATACATTGGCGCCGGAGTTCGACAACAGCTTGCGCCGCTGCGAATCGTGCCACAGCATCGACAAGACCCACGACTGGCTGCCCTACAAAGAGCGCCACACCAGCGCCCTGGCCTGTGAAACCTGCCATGTGCCGGAACTACTCGCCCCCGCCCGGCAAACGATGGATTGGACGGTACTGACCTCAGATGGCTACGCGAAGGCAGATTGTCGCGGCCTGGATGCCGAAAACCCTGACCTGATCGTCGGTTTTGAACCAGTCTGGCTGCCCAAAGAGAACAACGACGGCACACACTCTTTAGCGCCGTTTAATTTGCTCACCTCCTGGTACTGGGTGCATGGCGACCCCGCCCGCCCCGTGCCCCTCCGCCATTTGCAAGCAGCCTGGCTCAATGAAGACGGCGCCTATCCGGCCGACATCCTGGCGCTCTTTGACGTCAATAAAGACGGCCGCCTGGACGAAACGGAACTGATTATCGAAACGGGGCGCAAAGAAACGCTCATCGCCACCCGTTTGGCCGACTTGGGGCTGGAAAACCCGCGCATCATGGGCGAAGTGCAGCCGTATAACATCAACCACAATGTCACCCACGGCCGTTTTGCCACCCAAGAATGTTCAGCCTGTCACGGTGAAGAATCCCGCATCACCCAACCCATTGCCATCTCTAGCCACACCCCCGGCGGCATCATACCCGTGCTCATGAGCAACGCCACCACCTCCCTCAACGGCCAAATCGTGCAAAACGAAGATGGCTCGCTCACCTATCAGCCAGAAACAGGCCTGGTGGAAGATGGCATGGTCTCCGGTCTCTACATTTTAGGCCACGACAGCGTGTGGTGGATCGACTGGCTCGGCATCCTACTGTTCATGGGCACGGTACTGGGCGTGGTCGTGCATGGCGGCTTGCGGATGCTGGCGGCGCGGAAGAATCCGCCTGTTGAACATGAAGTGGAATCGGTGTACATGTATACCGTGTATGAACGACTATGGCATTGGCTGCAAACGGCCGTTATCTTCATTTTGCTCTTCACCGGTTTCGTCATCCACGAACCGGACAAGTTTGGCCTGTTTAGCTTCAAAGGCATGGTGCAGGTGCATAACATCATGGCGCTCATCCTGGTCATCAATGCGGCGCTGGCGCTCTTTTACAACGTAGCCAGCGGTGAAATCAAGCAATATTTGCCCAAGCCACAAGGCTTCTTCAACTCCGCCATCGTGCAGGCCAAATATTACTTGCAAGGCATCTTCAAAAATGAAGAGCATCCTTACGATAAGACGCCAGAAAACAAATTGAATCCGTTGCAGCAAGCCACCTATTTTGGTCTGCTCAACGTGCTGCTGCCCCTGCAAATCCTGACCGGCGTCCTGATGTGGGGCGCGGAGCGCGTACCAGCCTTCTCCGCCGCCATCGGCGGCTTGATGGTTCTGGCGCCGTTCCACACGCTCATTTCCTGGCTGCTGGCCTCGTTTATCGTCATGCACGTCTACTTGACCACCACCGGCCACAAACCCACGGCCGCTGTCAAAGCGATGATGATGGGCTGGGATGAGGTGGAAGTGGTGCATGGCAGTGGTGATGGCGCCGCGCAGGTGGGAGATTAAGAGAAGTGAACAGTGGACAGTGGACAGTGGACAGTGGACAGTCGGCAGTGGGCGCAAAGGGTATTCATTACTTTTTTTCTTTGTATCTTTGCATCTTTGTGCCTTGGTATTAAGGTTTTTTGAACCATTGAAACTATCTGCTAAAAATCGGAGATTTTCCTATGACAACCATAACCCCTTCTGAATCAAAACCCTCTTTCCTGGAATCCGTGAAACGAACGCTGATAGCCAGAAAAGAGAAGGATTATATAAACCCGTATTTGGGTGGCATTTTGCTGGGCATTGTCCTGTTTTTCGCCTTTTTCCTGACGGGAAACGGGCTGGGCGCATCGGGCGGCATTAACCGCATCATCGTCTATTTTGAAGACCTGGTTTTCCCCGAACACATTGACCGCACCTCTTACCTCATCACGATGGCTGGCGGCGATTTGAATGCGCTGGACAACTGGATCGTGGTGCTGACGGTGGCGGTAGTGCTGGGGGGATTTGTGGCGGGATTTGTAAACGGCCGTTTGAAAATCGAAACCAATCGCGGCCCTCAGGTCTCCAAAAAGAATCGTTGGTTCTACGCCTTCGTCGGCGGCGGCCTGATGGGCTACGGCGCTCGCATGGCGCGGGGCTGCACTTCTGGTCAGGCACTATCTGGCGGCGCAGTTCTCTCCGTGGGAAGCTGGGCATTTATGTTCGCCGTCTTTGCTGGCGCATACATGCTGGCCTATTTTGTACGGAGACTTTGGAATTAGAACAGTGGTCAGTGGTCAGTGAACAGTAGGTCTCACTGACCACTGTTCACTGACCACTATTCACTGATTTTGGGAGTTAAAACATGACACCTTTTCCTTTACCCCTTACAGAATTACTCGGCCATTATGGCTCCTACGTGGTGTACGCCCTGATTGGCTTTGCTTTTGGCTACGTGCTGGAAATTTCCGGGTTTGGCAACTCTAAAAAACTGGCCGCCCAATTCTACTTTAAGGACATGACGGTTTTGAAGGTGATGTTTGGCGCGATTATCGTGGCCATGGTGCTTATTTTTGGAGCAACGGCCGTTGGTCTGCTGGACTACAACCTGCTGTGGGTCAACCCCACCTATCTCTGGCCCGGCATCCTCGGCGGGTTGATTATGGGTTTTGGTTTCATCATCGGCGGTTTTTGCCCGGGTACTTCCCTGGTAGCCATGGCGACCGGTAAAATGGACGGCATCTTCTTCGTCCTCGGCGTCGCCTTTGGCATCTTCATGTTTGGCGAAACGGTGCAATATTTTGAAACCTTCTGGCACTCCTCCTTCATGGGACGCTACACCTTGCCCCAACTGTTCAACCTGCCCGTCGGCGTGGTGGCGCTGGGCGTGGTGCTGATGGCGCTGTTTATGTTCTTCATGGGAGAGAAACTGGAAGCCAAATTTGGCGGCATAGATCAATCTGCGGCCCCCAAATGGCGCTATGCGGCGGCGGCTGGTATCGCCTTGTTCGGCGTGGCCCTCATCTTCATCGGCCAACCCACCGTCGCCGACCGCTGGGCGCAAATCGCCGACGAGCGCCAGGCGCAGCTAGACGCCGGCGCCGTGCAAATCCATCCCGCTGAACTACTCGACAAAATTCACGACCGCAAGATCAAAGTGCAAATGCTAGACGTGCGCCACGAGGCAGACTACAACCTGTTCCACATCTTAGACGCCGAGCGTGTGGCTCCCGAGGATTTGGAAGGGATGGCAACCACGCTAATTGCCAAACCCGCCAATACGCTTTTTGTGGTCATGAGCAATGATGAGGCGGCGGCCACGGAAGCTTGGAAAATATTGGTGGCGCAAAGTGTGCCCAATGTTTACATTCTGGAAGGGGGCGTCAACAACTGGATCGACACCTATGCCGCCGATGAGTTCAAACTGGCGTGTGAAATCTGCTCTGACAATGATAAGCTGCGCTACGATTTTACGGCCGCTTTGGGGGCGCAATATTTGGCCGCAGAACCCAATCCGCATGATTTTGAAATTGAGTATGTGCCCAAGGTGAAGATGGAATTAAAACGCGCCCCCGCTGCGGGTGGTTGCGGCTGATGGCGCTATTCTCAGGAAGCGAATTAAAACATGGATCAATGGGCAACAATCTACCAGACTGTCAGACAGGGTTTGCAGCGAGGTCGTTTGTGGTTGGCGATTATTTTGGCGGTAACGGCCGTTGTCTTTCTGTTGGCGGCGTGGTTTAAGATTCGTAGTTATCCGTTGGTATTTGCGGGAACGGCCGTTATTTGGTTGCTGTTGGCTGGGGCATTTGTTTTCATCACGGTATCGCTTACCCGTCAACCCTATATTCTTGTCGCTACCCTGGCCGGTCTGGAACACAGAGGAAAAGATGAACTGCTTGAGGGAAAGCCACTAGGCATGTCTGTGCAGTTACTCGTCACTGAAGCATTTTATCTGGCGGAAGCGGGACGGGAAGCAGCGCTGCCGGAAAAAATAGGGGCTTTAGAATTGGTTACGAATGCGGCCGTTTACCACGCTTTATTAACTCATTCTGTCGGTGACGATGTGGTGATCTTGGCGCTTGGCAGCAATGAAGCGATGGGTGTGGTGACGGCTGATCACCGGTTAATTATGGCAAATGGTACGCATGATTTAGTGCGGTAGGGGTGTCTGGAATAGCCAGACACCCCGTTTTGAGTTTAAGATATAAGCCAGACAAAGGAGCGACTTGTTATGGGTCGGGTTTCCCGGCAGATCGCGCAAACGCCAGCACATATCCGTTTGCATCGAGGCTGTATGCCGCGAAATCGCCCCAATCTCTCAGGCTCATGGGGCTGAGTTCCTGCGCCCCAGCCGACAGCGCACGCGCATGATACCTCTCCGGTGCGTCTACCATCAGATACAACTCCCCTCGGATTTGCCCTGGCTCTGGCAGCTGATTCAGACTCAAGCCCAATAATCTCAAGATGCCACGCGCCGGCATCAGGCCGATTATCATGGCGTCACCGATAGTGAACTCCGTCATTCCCGGCACGTGCAGGCTGGGAGATTGCGCCAACACAAACTCGTAGAAGCGGCGGCTCGCCTCCTGGTCAGTAACATATAGGATAAAATGAGTGCGAGTAATCATACTCACTATATTGCGCCTCAACTCAGGGAAACCCACTTTGTTAGCCAGCTACTCTTGGGGGGAGATTATAACAGAAAACGGCCGTTCTCATTTGTAAACATAACGTGATCACAGTAAAATGGCAAGGTATGAACGCCGACAGCAAATATTACCCACTCTACACCGCCCTCCACGAACAGTCCCTCGATGAATTGACCCTCACCCTGTCTGAAATTGAATCGCTGCTGGGTCTGCCCCTGCCCGCCAGCGCCCGCACCCGCCGCGCCTGGTGGAGCAATCGTAGTCGCGGCGCACTGCAAGCGCAGGCGTGGATGGCAGCCGGCTACCACGTAGAAACCATTGACCTGGAAAACGAACGCATCACCTTCCGCAAACCAGGCATCATCTACAAGGTGCAGCGCATCGGCGACACCGTACTCTGGAACGCCGACCTCATCAAGTCGCTGCGCCACCACATGAATTGGACACAGATCGACCTGGCAGACCAACTGGGAATGCGTCAGCAAACCATCAGCGAATGGGAAAATGGACTCTATGGTCCTAAACGATCCTCCTCCAAACTGTTAACCCTCATTGCCGAAAAAGCGGGTTTCAAATACCAGGTCGAAAACCAACCAGAATCCCCATAAAAACGCACACGTCCTCAAAAATAGATCTCCACACCATGATCTATTTCCTTACGTCAGGATTGACATGATACACGTTATCGTATAAAATAGAGTCACATAACCGGATAATATGTCAACACAAGATTAAAGAGGGCAACTCGCATGAGCAGTTATAACTTGAATCAACTCATCAAGATGTGGGCACAAGAAGAATTATCAACCGACCAGGCGGTAGGGCAGATGTTGCTGCAAATGCAAGCCCTCTCTGCCCGCATTGGCGAGTTGGAAAAGCGGTTGGAACAGAACCGGAAGGAAAATGGGAAGAAGGGGGAGAGGTAACGGCCGTTTCTCCCGCTCCACTCCTATTCATCCCCCACATCCACACATCTCAGCACACCTAAAAAGCAAAATAGCAGCCACTCAAAGCGCATAGCCAAAACGCAGCTAGATTCCAGTTGGCGTCACTCCTGTTTTATGCTATCATCCTCTCGCTCTCACGCCTTCGTTAATATCAGGCGTCAAAATTACGGAGGTAATATAAGGAAATGGCGAATACAAAATCAGCCAAAAAACGCATACGGCAAAGAAGCAAACGAACAGCGCACAATCGCGTATATCTGGCGTCAGCGCGGACATACGTTAAGAAAACACGATTGCTAATCGAACAAGGCAACCTGGATGAAGCTGAAACCACGGCGCAGAAAGCATACAGCACCCTGGACAAAGCCGCCCGTAAAGGCGTCATTCACAAAGGGAATGCCTCTCGGCGTAAAGGCCGCCTCATGAAGGCGTTAGCCGCTGCCCGGGCTGAAACAGCCTAATCATCTTTGTTTCATGCACAATCAAAAACACCACCTGTAAAACCAGGTGGTGTTTTTATTTTCCCAGCAGGCAGGCATTCAAATACGTTGCCATAGACCCCTTTCATCCTTCCTTATTTAAAAGGCGTGATCAGGATGTACCCTTTGCCGCGAACCGTTTGTAATAGCTGTGGTTTAGCCGGGTCGGTTTCAATTACCTCTCTCACCCAGCGGATATGAACGTCCAATGTGCGCGTATCGCCCACATAATCCGTCTTCCACACGTTCTGCATCAGCTGTACCCGAGTCACTACTTCATTTGGATGGCGCAAAAACTCTTGTAGTAATTGAGCCAATTTGGGCGTCAACCGTTGTTCACCCTTGCCAGAAACATCTACCGATGGTTTATTCGGGAAAAACGTTATCGGACCATAACGCACGACTTCTTCCGTAACATCATCCGTCGGCAACAGCATTTTAATACGATTAAACAACTTACGGGGCGTAAACGGGTGTTCCAGATAGACATCAGCTTCAGCCTCAGCATCTTCTAGCTCACCCGCATTCCGCAAATGAATTATAGGCGTTTCTGCCAGGGCCCGACTTAAGCGGCGGCATGAACGAGCGCCACTGGTACGCATGGAGGCGGCGTTAAACACCACCAGGTCTGGTTTATGTGTATGCAAGCTCTCCAGTGCAATTTTACCAGTATGACAAACTATAGTTTGGTAGCCCGCTTTTTGTATCGCATCATACAATGCGTAGGATTGATTGGTCTTCCCTTCAACGAGCAAAATTGTGGCTTCTGGCATTGAAATTTAAACCCCGCTAAACCAGTTCTAACCTTAAAAAATTCTACCACTGCGATTATAAAGATATTGGCACAAGGCGCAAGGTAAATTGGTCATGTTTTTCGGAAATTAGTGGTAGCGTCCTCAGATTGCCACCTATTCGATCTCAAATTTCTAGCGTCATATTTAATCGTTTATTTGACATGGCTATGAGGCAAGAATATAATCCCGCCTCAACTTGCGGGCATGGTGAAGTGGTATCACAGATGCTTCCCAAGCATCTATCACGGGTTCGAGCCCCGTTGCCCGCTCTATACTC
>CAZXVH010000126.1:0-13947 GCA_964643965.1 uncultured Ardenticatenaceae bacterium | reverse complement strand
AGTGGACAGTGGACAGTGGACAGTGGACAGTGGACAGTGGACAGTGAACAGTGAGCGGTTATCGGTAATCAGAGAGCAATGCGCCAACGAACCGACTACCCGACTATTTGACTACCCGACTACAAGACTATTTGACTACCCGACTGCCCGACTACCCGACTACAAGACTATTTGACTACCCGACTACCCGACTACCCGACTACAAGACTATCTGACTACCCGACTACCCGACTACCCGACTACAAGACTATTCGACTAATCAACGACAAGGAGCTTTAGATGACAACCCGACAACCCTGGCATGAACTGAGTAAAGATTTAGTAGACGTGGCGATGGGGCGTAAACCGGCCACGATGGTAATCCGTAACGGCCGTTGGCTCAACGTCCACAGCGGCGAAATCATCCCCAATACAGACATAGCCATCTATCAGAGTCGCATCGCCTATGTGGGCGAAGACGCCAGTTACACCATTGGGGAAGAGACAGAAGTTGTGGAGGGAAACGGCCGTTATCTCATCCCCGGATTATGTGACGCCCACATGCATGTGGAAAGCGGCATGGTCACCGTCACCGAATTCGCCCGCGCCGTCATCCCCCACGGCACCACCAGCATGTTCATCGACCCCCACGAAATCGCCAATGTGCTGGGTTTGCCCGGCGTCAAACTGATGCACGACGAAGCGCAAACCCTGCCCATCAACATCTACGTGCAAATACCCAGTTGTGTGCCCAGCGCCCCTGGCCTGGAAACGCCCGGCGCAACCATCGGCCCCGCTGAAGTAGCAGAGGCCATGGGCTGGCCCGGCATCATCGGCCTGGGCGAAATGATGAACTTTCCCGGCGTCTTCATGAGCGACGCCAGGATGCACGCCGAAATGGCCGAAACCCGGAAAACCGGCAAAGTCATCGGCGGCCATTACGCCTCTCCCGACCTGGGACGCCCCTTCCACGGCTACGTGGCGGGCGGCCCCGCCGACGACCACGAAGGCACCCGCGTCGAAGACGCCATCGCCCGGGTGCGCCAGGGCATGAAAGCGATGCTGCGCCTCGGTTCCGCCTGGTATGATGTCGCCAGCCAGATCAAAGCGATCACCGAACATGGTCTCGACAGCCGCAACTTCATCCTCTGCACCGACGACAGCCACTCCGGCACGCTCGTCCATGAAGGCCACATGAACCGGGTGGTGCGCCACGCCATCGCCCAGGGACTTAAACCGATCACCGCCATCCAAATGGCAACGCTCAACACCGCTGAACATTTCGGCGTAGAAAAGGACATTGGCTCCATCACCCCTGGCCGTTATGCCGATATCGTCATTAGCAGTGATTTGGTCGCGCTGCCCATTGAGTTGGTGATTGCGGGAGGAGAGGTGGTGGCGGAAAACGGCCGTTTAGCCACCAATCTGCCTCCCTACAACTATCCCGCCTTCGCCAAAAACAGCGTCAAACTGGGCAAACAACTAGAAGCGCAAGACTTTGACGTGATACTGCCGCCATCCGCCATCCGCCATCCCCCATCCTCAATCAAAACTCGCGTCATCGGCGTCGTGGAAAACCAGGCGCCCACCCGCGCTCTCACTTATGCCTTGCCCGTTGAAAACGGCCTGGTGATGGGCGATCCGGGGCAAGACGTGTGCCAGATAGCTCTGGTCGAGCGCCATCAAGCCACCGGCGGCGTCACCAACGGCTTCGTGCAAGGCTTTGGCTTCAACGCCCCCTGCGCCGTGGCCACCACCGTCGCCCACGACAGCCACCACATGCTTGTGACCGGAACCAGTAAGAGCAACATGGCCCTGGCCGCCAACCGTCTGGGCGCAGTGGGCGGCGGGGTCGTCGTCTTCAAAGACGGCGTAGAAATCGCCCTCGTCGAACTGCCCATCGCTGGCCTAATGTCTGACGAACGCGCCGAAATTGTGGCCGACAAAGCGGCGCGTATGGTGGCAGCCATGGCCGAATGTGGCTGCACCTTGCACAACGCCTACATGCAGCTCAGTCTGCTGGCCCTCGTCGTCATCCCCGAACTGCGTATCTCCGACCTGGGTTTGGTAGATGTGACCAGGTTTGAGGTGGTTGATTTGTTCGTGGAGTGACAAATACGATTGGCAAAAAATGATAGGATAAATGGCGCATCCCCATTGCGCTGTCTTTTGATCTGTTTTAAAGCGGGAAGCGATGTGGGCTGATTATCGCGACTGGCGCAAACGCCACAGAACGCCCGCGGGGTAGCCTAACATTTTAGCTACATCACCCACCAAACGAATAATGGGGATGAGGGCGAAGGCGCGGGCGCGAGAAGGAGGGCGCCAGCCCCAGGTGGTTTGCCATAAGCGTTCCGCCGGGCGGCGAGAGTAAACGCCAGTTCCCAGCAGGAGGAAGAGCCACCCGGCCCGTTTCTCGTTCCAAATGAGTCGGAGAATGACGGGCAAGGCGAACAGGTAGGTGAAGTAGCGGATGGCGTGGCGTGTGCCCCACAAGTTGGCTTTGCCATCGCCGCGGGCGTAGAAATAGTATTGTTTGAAGAAGGAGCGCAGGCTGCTGCGCGGACGGAAGTAGGCAACGGCCGTTTCTGCAAACGGAAAGGCGCCATTTTTTTCACGCAACGCCATATTAAACAGTAAATCTTCGCTGTAATCTAACCATTCCGGGTAGCCACCCACCTCGGCCCACGCTTCTTTGAGGAAGGCCACCGAGCGGCTGGAGGGCAAAAAGCTGTCCGGGTCTATATCCTGGCGGGAAGGCAGGACGGTGGCGCTCATGACCACTTCAAAGTCGGTGTACGGATCGGGTTCAAACCAGCCGCTGACCACGCGGGCTTGCTTCTCCATGAGTGGTTTAGTCAGGTCTTCCAGCCAGCAGGGGGCAAGCACCACGCCGGCGTCGGTGACGGCGATGATCGGCCCCTGGGCGGCAGCGATAGCCCGGTTGCGCCCCTGGCTGATATTGGCCCCTGGCGCCACGATGATGTGCAGGGGCAGCCATTCTTTGTACTCGGCCAGGATTTCCAGGGTGTTATCCGTGGAGCCGCCATCGCAAATGATGATTTCGTCTGGCAGAATGGATTGTTGAATGAGGGAGTCTAACAACGGCCGTAGCGCTTCCCCTTCATTTTTGACTGTGCTGATAACAGATATGTTCATAAGATGTACGTTTCAGACTTTTGAAGTTTAGCTAAACTTCAAAAGTCTCCAGATGGGTGTGAGTATTTGTTTTGTGGCTTGTATGACGCACCACGTTATAAATTGTACCTTCTTTCTGTTTAACCCCAATTCCGGCATTGCGTTGCAGATGTTTATAGACCGGACAGGTTCAGGAACAAATTTGCCTGTACTGATAAGTTGCTATACAAAAATGCTTTCCTGTTAAGGCGCAGCAATAAAGCTGTCAGCTGTCTGTGGCTGTGTTAGAATCAGCAGCTTATGAAAGATTTAAGTATTGTCGTCCCGGTTTACAATGAGGTAGACAATGTGCGGCCGCTCATGGCAGAGATCACAACCACCTTGTCAGAACACAGGTGGGACTATGAAGTTCTGTTTGTGGATGATGGCAGCAAAGATGGCAGTTTTGAGGCGCTCAAAGCAATGGCCGCTGAAAACCCGCGGATTGTGGTGGTGCGTTTCCGGCGCAATCATGGGCAGACGGCCGGGTTTGCCGCCGGGTTTGATTATGCTGAAGGCGGCCGTATTCTCACCATGGATGCGGATCGCCAAAACGACCCGGCTGACATTCCCAAACTGATGGCAAAAATGGACGAGGGCTATGATGTGGTCAACGGCTGGCGCGAGAATCGGCAGGACGCGCTGCTGATGCGCAAGGTTCCTTCGTATATTGCCAATCGCCTGATCGCCCGCCTCTCTGACGTGCCGTTGAAGGATCGGGGCTGCTCACTTCGTTTGTTTAAGGCTGAGGTGGTGGGAGAACTGCATTTATATGGCGAGCTACATCGTTTTATTCCAGAAATGGTGAATTTTGCCGGCTTTTCGATGGCGGAAGTGCCGGTCAACCATCGCCCACGGGTGGCCGGCGAAGCCAAGTATGGCATTTCCCGCACCTTTCGCGTCATTGTGGATTTAATGACCATCCTCTTTTTACGCAAGTATATGGATCGCCCCATGCACTTTTTTGGCCTGATTGGGCTGCCGTTGGGGGCGTTGGGTGGTTTGATGATGGTGTACCTGCTGTTTCTCAAGGTGTGGGCGGGCGTCACCGGCGGTTGGCCTGGTTTTCACGACACGCAGATTGGGGAACGGCCGTTACTCATCCTCAGCGTCTTGCTTATTATCCTGGGCGTACAATTCCTGGTGATGGGGCTGTTGGCTGAATTTATCGCCCGCACCTATTATGAAACGCAGCACAAGACGACTTATTATGTCAAAGAAGTAGTGGGCCGTGAACCGTTTCCTGGGGCAGAGGAAGCCGCGGCATAGGGGACATTATGCAACAGCGTGAAAGTACGTTTACCGGCCAGGATGGCCTGGAACTTTATTACCAATGGTGGCAGCCTGAAACAGAGACGAAAGCGGTTTTGATGATCGTCCATGGCCTGGGAGAACACAGCGGCCGTTATATGAACCTGGTGCAACCGCTGAGCGCCGCCGGTTATGCCATCTATGCCTTTGACAATCGGGGACACGGCCGTTCTCCGGGCAAACGAGGGTATATCAACAGCTTTGAGGAATACCGACAAGATGTGGTGGCGTTTCAAGGATTGGTAAAGGAGTGGGAAGGGGAACGGCCGTTATTCATCATGGGTCACAGCCTGGGCGGACTGATCACCCTTTACACCCTTCTCCACGACAGCAGTGGCTACACGGGAACCGTCATTTCTGCTCCCGCGCTGGACACCGGCGGCGTCTCTGCTGTACTCATGGCCGCCTCAAAAATATTGTCCCGCATAAAACCAGACTTGAGCGTCGCCACCGGGTTAGACGCCAGCGGCATTTCCCGTGATCCAGAAGTGGTCAAAGCATATCAAAACGATCCACTCGTCCACGGCGTGGGTACACCCCGCCTGGCCGTGGAAAGCCCGGCCGCTATGGCCTGGTGCCAGGAAAACGCCGCCAAACTGCAAATCCCCATCCTCATGCTCCACGGCACAGCCGACAGACTGACCTCCCCCGCCGCCAGCCGCGTCTTCTTCGACAAGCTGACCGCGCCCGACAAAACCTACCTCAGCTACGAAGGCGGCTACCACGAAAGCCTCAACGACATCCACCACGACCAAGTCGCCGCCGACATTCAAAACTGGCTCGACGCCCATCTCTAAAAATCTCACGCAGAGACGCCAAGACGCAGAGTACCCTGAGCTTGCCGAAGGGTTTCTCCGCGTCCTCCACACCCTCTGCGGTTAAAAGAAAGGACAATCATGGACAAAATATTGATCAAAGACCTGCGCTTACGCGGCATCATCGGCATCAACCCCGATGAGCGCGTCAACAAACAAGACATCTTGCTCAATCTCGTCATCTACACCGACATCCGCCAGGCGGCCGTCTCCGACGACATCGCCGACGCCACCAACTACAAAACCATCACCAAGCGCATCATCGCCCACGTCGAGGCTTCCTCCGACTTCCTCGTCGAGAAGATGGTCACCGACATCGCCCGCCTCGTCATCACGGAATTCGGCGTGGAGCGCGTCATCGTGCGCCTGGAAAAGCCGGGCGCCTTGCGCTTTGCTGATTCGGTGGGTATTGAGATTGAGCGCACGAAGGAAGAGTTTGTTTAAAGGTTGCTCTTTGCCCCATGAACCTCGTCGCCTTATCTCTCGGCTCCAATATTGACAAGGAGCAAAATTTGCCTGAAGCGGTGCGCTTACTGCGCGAGATGTGTGCGAGTGCAAAACCGAACACTTCGACAGGCTCAGTGACCGGTTTTGTACTCGCCGTGGCCCCCGTCTACGAAACCGCCCCCATTGGACTGCTCAACCAGCCCAATTTCCTCAACACGGCCGTTCTCATCCAAACTCCCCTCTCCGCTGCCGCAGTCAAAGAGACCCTCATCGCCGCCATCGAAACGCGCCTCAAGCGCGTGCGCCAGGCAGACAAAAACGCGCCGCGTACCATCGACATCGACATTGCTCTCTTCAATGACGGCGTATTCAGTTATGCGTTAAGTGATGGCTCGGCACGTCACGTCCCCGACAAAGACATTCTGCGTTTCCCTCACGTCGTCGTGCCGCTCGCCGACCTCTTGCCCGACATGCCCCACCCCGAAACTGGCGAACGGCTCTCCGCCATCGCCGCCCGCCTCCTCGCCGAAACCGATCCAGGCGTTATTTGGCAGCGGCCGGATATTCAGTTGGAATAATGAGAAGCAAGGGGCAAATGAGCAAATGCCATGGTTAGAAAGACAATGTTAGCTGTGTATATTCATTTTTTGAATGGCTAACTGTCTTGGTCTCTTTCTCTTCCACAGGATTAACGGCCGTTAACAATGTAAGCAGATTATTTTGCTGTTCACGAAAAGAGTTAACGGCAAAAGAAGCTGTTATATTAGAACCAAGCGCCACAAAGAATTGAGCCGCAGCAATGACATATTTGTCACCTTCAGTAGGGCTATAACCGGTAAAAGCAAGCCGATTGATTTGATCCGCCGCCACGTTGACAGCTTCTTTTATTGCCTCTTTCGGGTTTCTACATAGACGGCTGTCATTCTTCTGCTTCCGACAAACAATGACCGCATCAATGAGAATTGGCTCTTTCGTTTGAGATTTAGGCGTTGCCACAGCCAGTTCAGCCCGAACGGGATGAGCTTGAACCATTGTAAATTGAGCGCCGTATATGGCATTGGCAAGCGCCGTCCATCCTTCTGCATGTGAATGATGATAGGTAAAAACAAGAAGCCCATCATCTTTCAATACCCGCCAACATTCCCTGAATACAGCTTGCAGTTTGGTTGAGAATTCTTCCGAATCTATGTCTTGAACTTCACCATTTTGACGGGTTGTTGCTTTTTTTTCATTAATAAACCCATGTGGAGAAAGCTTTTGCCAGGCATAAAAGAAATCAGCAAGTTCTGAATAATGCACATTATCAAAAAATGGGGGGTCCGTCACAACGAGATCCACACTGTTGCTGGGAAGACCACTATTCGTAGAATCCCCACACGACAAGGCTACCTCTCCTGGTGCTGGTTTTCCCCAGTGACCTAATGGCGCTACCCCGATTGGTTTTGAGACATTAAAGATTTTCTTCTGCTTATTTAACCCAACCTCAAATGGGGCATCTCGATAATCTAAGGCACGTAATATCCGGCTGCGAAAAAGACCAGAAAAAGAGCCAGAACTTTTTGCTGTGCCCCATATATTTGCTTCAATAGGGGTACGTTCTGGTTTTAAGGTGTGGTGTGAGAACATATGCCGTACAGCGCCTGTGCCTTCACCTTTATAAGAAGCAAAAAGATTATTGAATTCCAATGTGCCAGAAAAAAGAGTGAATAAAGCATCCCGTTCAGCGCCTTCAGATAAATTGATAATGGATTCATGTAACCAGCCCAAAGCTAATAGTTGACGGGCGTTGAAGAAGTCACGCCAAGTGTAATAGTTATATCTCATAGCTTGACGGGTATTATGTCCCTTAAAAAGGGTGGTGTTAGGAAGCTGAATGAGTCCTTCTATCTCGTCACTTTTCAATCGTTGTTCACAGGCGGCATACGCTTGGTAATCAGGTTCTACCGCCGGTAGATATTTTTTAATTCCCTGATCTGCCAAAACGAGTTTGGCATAAAGTTTGTGTTTTGGTGGAGAATTTGTTGTTTGAATTGATTGGATAATTGGAGAAACATGTCCACAGGTATTACACGTGGCTTTGGCGCCGTTTGCCGTCCCTTTCCTGGGGTTGAAACGGGTCTGGCAATGGTGACAAGTAACTTGCTCCTGATGATAAAGCGCCTGGAAAATATCACCACAAGTTGGGCAATATACTTGCACTTCTGGTTTTTTCTTTGGATAGGCATGTTGGGCAAAAATGTAACTTGAAAACAAATCAATCTCACTGGCACAATGAAGACAATTGATTTGTTTGACCCAAAAATAATAGAGAACAACGCCAGGATCACCATTTTCATCAATGGTTTGGTAAAGTTTACGAATTTGATGCCCTGTGGTTGAAGAAAGGTGTTGAAAGGTCGATAGCAACTGGTTTCGATTGATAGGACTTAAGGCAACCCGGATTGATTCACAGGCAACGGGATTAATGTCTCTGCCTAATGTAGTCATGCCCAGTTTATGAGCCTCTCCAATTGTTGTGCCACTTCCCATAAAGGGATCGAAGATGATGGTATTTGAGAAATCATGAATATTGTAAAATTCATCTTCAAGGCTTTCATGATCGTGTAAGGCGCTGCCCAACAAGATGGCTCGAAAGACAGAGCCAAGCCGTTTAGCCCACCATTTATGAACATGATAAATAGGACGGTAAATTTCTTTCCGCCAGCTTTCTCGTTCCGCTAATGTGGAGACGAATTCAAAAGGAAAGTCCTGTGTCTCAATTAAGCGGAAAGATTTACCGCTTTCTCCTTTATTCAACTTGTATCTCCCACATTTGATTCATCGTCCATTGTATCTGAACGAAGTATGACGGGGGTACTCGGACTATCTGTGGGGCGGAGCGCACGGAAAGCGTGTTCGCGGCGGGCGTAAGGATTACTTACTTTTTCTGTGCCAAGTTCGTTATTCCGAAGATTAAAGGCGTATTTCACGATAAGTTCTTCTACTTCTTTGCGAATAATTGACCCAACTTCTTGAAATCCTTCAGGCGCTATCATATCTGCCGGTACTATCAATGTTTGCTGGTGAGCTACACCTTCTAACAGGCCAAATGGCGTGGGGGCCACGTACATTTTTCGATCTCGAATCATGATATCCCCATAACTGCCAAACCCTCGAATGGATTTGTTTTGATGAAGGTAGTCATGGTCTGCATTTAACAAGTCGCCATGACATATGACCAAATCAAGAACGGGATAGGTATTGCCATCTGGTTGTTTGGGGTAACGCCCGAACACATGATAAATGGTACGGCCGTTATGAAAACCGGTAGGAACTTGACTATTGCTATCGTAGTTCGACCATCTTCCGGGATAAGCCAATCCTTTTACCTCATATCCTTCAGCCAAATTTACCATTCTGAAGTCAGGATAACTATTTCGCCCACCCTCTTCAAAATAATAGGGCGTTTCTTGAAGCCGGTCTCGAACCCAATGCTGAAAATGAAATTCTTTGTCTTGGCGGCTTTCACGCCGAATCATTGAACCACTTTTAATGGCTTGAACACAACTTTGAAAGAAATCAAAAATTGTTGTCATATGTTTCTATTTTACCTCTCTCTCCATTCCTGTGTAGCGCCATGTTCCTACTTTATCGAAATTTCTACCGCATCGGTGTATGGATTGCCCGCCTCGTCTAGCAGGAGAACCGGTTCTTGAGTGTCGAAGATGTACATGCCGGAGCGCATGGTTAACGGCCGTTTCCATCCCTCATGCCACGGCAGCACAAACCGGCTCACCACCACATCCCCCGGCCGCCACTGGCTGCCCGAAAACGCATCCCCATCCATCTGACTGACCCGTTCGCCGTTCCCATCCAGCAAATGATTGAAGATATGGTAATCTGTCGGGTCGGGGTTGTCTGCGGTTTGCCAGTAAAGCTGCCAAACGGCCGTTGCGCCGGTGGCTGAGCCTGTCGAAGCCACCGGCGCAACGGCGAGTTCATCATGTCCCAAAAATCGCACAAAATTCGCCAGCAAATAAGTTTCGTCAAAAGCCACATCTGGCGCCGGCGCACCGCCAGCAAGCGCTAAAACTTGTATTTCCCCTTCATCTTTTCGCAGGGAGACAGGGTGGGTAGCAACGGCCGTTTCCCGATACAATGCCCCCTCATCCCCCACCTGCTCACTCACCACCACCACCGCTGGCTTCGCCGGGAAAACCACATTTGCCGTGCCATCCACAAACCGATGCGGAACATCTCGTAACAACACAGCCCACACCGCCGGGAAATCATCCAATTCGACGTTCTCCCCTTTGCCCACTACTAAAATCTCGGCTGCGCCCGTTTCTGCCATGAGCGAAACGGCCGTTTCTGCCGCCTCCAGTTGGTAAGAAAGGGGTGTGCCAAAGCCGCCCGGCGTCGCCATCTGCCCGACAAAGGCCAGCAGCGACAGCAAAAAACGCACCTGGAAATAAGCCAGCCCAATCAACACCACCCAGCTAATGATGCGTAGCAAACGCATTTCCAGCCAGGCCAACCAATTGGCAAACGCCACGCCAAACGCGATGTAGGGTGCGGGCAGCAGGGCGATAAAATAGTGCAAATAAACGGGCGAACTGCGCCAAAACAGGAAAAACAGCGGCAGCGAAAAGGCCCACACCAGCACGATCAGCGCCATGTCAGCCTGTTTGCTACCCCGCTTCTGCCACACCGTCACGCCCAGGTAAATGAGACTGATGATCAGAACGGCCGTTATCAGCCACTCAATCCGTCCCATCTGCGGCGCTTGCGCCAAAAACATCTCGACTTGCGCCGCGCCCACCAACGAATGCAAATCATTGCCCACACTCATCATCCGCGCAAAGTTCAACGCCTCCAGACTAAAGCCAACCGCCTCGCCGCCCGCCTTGGCCAGACCCTCCCCGATGAGGCTGCGCTGTTGGGAGAGATAGAAGAGGAAGGGAACGGCCGTTAACACCCCCAATCCCGTCCCAATCAATAAATCCCGCCATGAAATCCGTCGCCAAAAGAGAAGCAGCAATACCAGCGTCGCCGGCGCCAGCGCCAGCGCCGCCAGATGAATCTGCACCGCCAGCGCCAGCGCCACCAGCACCAGCCAGATAAAACGGGGCTTGCGCTCCACCAGCGCCAACGCCAGCCCGATCAGCCACAACATCACAAACAACGGCAGCAAATTTTGCGCCCAAATCTTCCGCGAGAAAATCACCGCCCACGGACTGACCGCAAACAGCAGCGTCGCCGCCACCGCCGCCATTAAGCCCCAATAACGGCGCACCAGCCAATAACAGGCCAGCACCGCCCCCGTATTCAGCAGCCCCGTAAACAACGTCGCCGCATACGGATGAGGCCACACCAGCAGCGGCAGCGCATACAACCACACACTCGTCGGGAAATTGGGCAGCCCCACCGAACTGCTAATGCCACGTAGTGGTATCTGGCCCTCCGCCATCTCCAGCGCCAGCGCCAGCAGCCGCGCCTCGTCTGCTTTGAACTCAGATATGCCCACCCCATTCATGCGCAAAACGGCCGCCAGACTCACCAACGCCGCCGCCAGCAGCCACTCCTGCCAATGACGTTGCGCCAACCCCTTCAACCCACCAACCGGTTCCGCTTGCGCCGCATTCCTTTTCTGCTGGCTAACCTTTGCGTTCCGCTTCCCTACCTTCCGCTTTGTCATTCCTCAAACCTTTTACACTCGTTTGTTATGCAGAAACGCGGAACACAAAAACATCGCCAAAAATCTGCGCCATCTGCGAAATCTGTGGATTATTCATCCTTTAAAATTAATCTCACCGGACAATGATCCGACCCCATCACCTCTGGATGAATCAGCGCATCATCAACGCACGGCCACAAATCGGGACTCACAAAAAAATAGTCAAGCCGCCAGCCCACGTTCCGGCTGCGCGCCCCACCGATATACGACCACCAGGAATACGCCCCTTCCCGTTCTGGGTACAACTGCCGAAACGTGTCGAGATAGCCCTGCCCCACAACCTCATCAAGCCAGGCCCGTTCTTCCGGCAAAAACCCAGTGGTATGCTGATTCTGCTTCGGCCGCGCCAAATCAATTTCCTGATGCGATGTGTTCACATCCCCACAAAAAATCACCCCTTTGCCTTGCGCCTGTAGCGCATTGCAAAACGCCAGAAAATCCGCCTTGTACGCCATTTTATAAGGAACCCGGCTGTGATCACGGCCGCCATTGGGGAAATAAGCGCCGATGAAGACAAACTCGCCATAGTCGGCCACAATGGTGCGTCCTTCGCGGTCATACGCCTCAATGCCCAGGCCAATTTGCACCGACTGCGGCTCAATCTTGGAATAGAGGGCCACGCCGCTGTACCCCTTCTTCTCCGCCGACGCCCAATAGGTGTGGTAACCCTCAGGCTGGCGCAGTTCGTCATCCAACTGGTCTGGATGCGCTTTCGTCTCTTGAACACACAGAATATCAGGCTGCGCCACGCTCAACCAGTCCAAAAACCCTTTGCGCTGCGCCGCCCGAATCCCATTTACATTCCAACTGATTAAATTTAGCATGGGGGAATTTTAGGGCAGAGGGGCAAAGTTGCAACCCTACCACTTCTTATAAACTATTTAACTTCAGCTTAGGTTAGATTTATGTAGCGCCCCTATACTCATAATCGAAGTCGCCAAAAAAGTGTACACCCTCGTTTCTCCCTCCTGGACGAGGGTGTACGCTTTTTAAACCCCAATCGTCAATCCAAAATCGTTAATCGTCAATCGTATAGATGCGGGGGACGCGGGTGTTGATGTTCGTCAGGATTTCGTAGGGGACGGTGTTGGCCCACTCCGCCAAATCCTCGCAGCGGATGGCGGCGCTGCCCGATTCGCCAATGAGGATCACTTCATCGCCGTTGTAAGCGCTGTTCCACTCGATGTTGACCATGATCTGATCCATGCATACCCGCCCCACCATTGGGTAACGTTGGCCGCGAATGATGACCTCGGCCCGGTTCGACATGCTGCGGAAATAACCATCGCCATACCCCACCGGCACTGTCACCAGGCGCACCATGTGGTCACTCTGCCAGGTAGAGCCGTAGCTCACCGGATGATCGGGCTGCACCACCTTGAAGTAAACCACATGCGATGTCCAACTCAATGCCGGCCGCACCGCAATCGTTTGGCGCACTTCCGCCGAGGGATAAACGCCATAGAGGACAATGCCCGCCCGCACCATGTCGAAATGGGCTTCGGGCAGCTGCAAAATGGCGCCGGAGTTGGCAGTGTGGCACAAAGACGGCCGTTCCACCCCCCGCTTCTCATAAAAAGACAATACCTGCTTAAAGCGTTCCAACTGTAATCTGGCCGAACTCAAATCGGCCGCGTCAGAGTTGGCGAAGTGAGTGTAAATGCCTTCGACGTGGCAGTGCTGGCAGGTGAGCGCCGCTTCCAGCAAGGTATCGGCGCTGTAATAATGAACGCCAATGCGCTCCATGCCCGTGTCGATTTTGAGATGGACTGTGGCGATAACGCCCATCTCGGCGGCCGCTTTGTCAATCTGGGTCAGTTTATCCACAGAAGAAGCGGTCAGGGTCAGCTTGTGCTGCAAAAAGAGGGGAATCTGGTTGCCCAAGATGCCGCCCATCACCAGGATGGGCGTCTCGATACCCGCTTCGCGCAGCAAGAGAGCTTCTTCCAGGAAAGCCACGCCCAAATAGGGAGCGCCGAGCGCCGCCATATGCCGCGCTACCGGCACAAGGCCATGCCCGTAGGCGTTGGCTTTTAGCACAGCCATCACCTTTGCCGGCGCCACGGCCGTTTTCACCCCCAAGTAGTTCGCCGTAATCCGAGACAAGTTCACCGTAACGGCCGTTGGCCGCACCACGCCATTGCTGCTGATCGTCGGTTCATTCAACATACAGCCCATTTTACCTATTTTGTTGACACATGCAGAATTGAAACGGTACAATGTCTATGCACTTCAAAAAATTGACAACTGAATAAAGGAAAACGGCCGTTCGGGAGAGAACTTTTCAGTAAACAGTAAACAGTGAACAGTAAAGTTTTTACTGCACATTGACCACTAACCACTGAATACTGGCAACGTCGCCGAAGGGGCAAGCCGACATCAAACCCGGTGAAACTCTCAGGCAAAAGGACCGCTCAGACCGTATACCTCTGGAAAGGGATTAGTCTGATAGTCGAGTAGTCGGATAGTCGGATAGTCGGATAGTCGGATAGTCGGATAGTC
>CAZXVH010000125.1:0-13993 GCA_964643965.1 uncultured Ardenticatenaceae bacterium | reverse complement strand
ATTCTACACATCTACAAAGATTACCATCCCATCCTCGGTGGCATCGAAAACCACCTCAAAACCGTGGCCGAAGCGCAGGCCAACGCCGGCCATGACGTCACCGTCCTCGTCACCAACCCCGGCGGCGAAAAGGGGGACGTACTGCTCAACGGGGTGCGCGTCATCCGCGCCAGACGATTGGCGACGGTGGCTTCCACGCCTTTGAGCCTGGATTTGCCTCGGCAAGCAGCCCGGCTAAACCCAGACATCACCCATCTGCATTTCCCCTATCCCATCGGAGAAGTGGGCCAATTGCTGCTGGGGGCAAAACGGCCGTTTGTCATTTCCTACCATTCCGATGTGGTCAAGCAAAAAAATCTCCTGCGCGTGTACGCCCCACTGCTTAAACGGGTATTAACAGAAACCCGCCAGATTCTGGTGAGTAATGGCAATTATGTACGAAGTTCAGAATGGTTACTGCCATTATCTGATAAATGCACCATCATCCCCTTTTCCGTAGACCTGGTGCGATTTTCAGGCACGGCCGCGCCCTTAATTCCGCCCGCAGCGGAACCGACCCTCTTGTTTATGGGGCGGCATCGTTATTACAAAGGGGTAGATACCTTGATTAAGGCGATGAGGGAGGTAAACGGCCGTTTACTGATTGGTGGTGATGGGCCAGAACGGGCAAACTGGGAACAGTTGACCGCCGAGTTGGCTCTGCAAAACCGTATCCAATTCTTGGGTGATATTTCCGAGGCTGATTTGCCCGCCTTCTACGCCAGCGGCGATATCTTTGTGCTGCCCGCCAACAGTCGCGCCGAAGCCTTTGGCCTGGTGCTGCAAGAAGCGATGGCTTCCGGGCTGCCCTGCGTCACCAGCGAATTAGGCACCGGAACTTCCTGGTTGGTGCAAGATGGCGTCTCTGGTTTCGTGACGCCGCCGCGGCAGCCCGCAGACCTGGCCGCTGCCTTGAATCGGTTGGCAGCCGATGCTGCGCTGCGAGCCAGGATGGGGCAGGCGGGGCAAAATCGGGCGCGAGCCGAGTTTGGGCTGCATACGATGTTGTCGCGGATTGAACAGGTTTACGCCGCTGCCTTGCTGTAGGAGATTGTTCAACCTCCAAGATTGAGTCCTCCGAAAAAAGCCCTTTTTTACCGCGGAGCACGCAGAGATCGCAGAGAGGTACTCTGGTTTTTTTTAATTCTCCACGCCTATGGTTAGTTTTTTCGGCGCCGTCAAGATTGAAGCAATCTAAAAAGAACGGGCGCTGGGGGCATAACGGCCGTTTGCCCACCTATATTCGATAGGATACCATTCCCCCCGGTAATGAAAACAGAGCGTGATTTTCAAAATCGTATTTGATTCACAGAGAGGATATTGACATTTTATGAACTCAAAACTTTCCCAATGGTGTGATGGTTTTATCGAAGCCGGTTGGCTGGCCGCTATTATTTCAATTCCCCTATTTTTCAACATCCACTCTGACAGGGTATTTGAACCGGACAAACTGACCTTGCTGCGCTCTCTCGCTTTACTCATGGCCCTTGCCTGGCTGGTGAAATTTATCGATCAGCGCGGTTGGCAGCAGGTTAAAGGCTGGCTCTCCCCCAAACGAGAAGAAGCACTGTGGCGCATTCCCTTTGTCCTGCCCGTTTTTGCCCTGGTGGTCGTTTATCTGCTTTCCACCCTTTTTTCCGTGACGCCAGCCGTCAGCTTACTCGGCTCTTACCAGCGTTTACAGGGAACCTACTCCACCCTTTCCTATATCACCATATTTGCGTTGGTGGCCGCTACCATGCGCCGCCGGGAGCAGGTGAGCCGCCTGGTCACATTCATTATCATCACCAGCATTCCCGTGGCCTTCTACGGACTGCTCCAACATTTCGATCTCGACCCTTTGCCCTGGGGCGGGGATGTCACGGTTCGGGTGGCCGGCCATATGGGCAACGCCATTTTCATCGCCGCTTATCTCATCATGGCCGCGCCGCTGACCCTCTCGCGCATCATTGCCGCCTTTAACAATATCCTCAACGATGACGAGTTGTCATCTGCCGATGTACTGCGGGCTTCTATTTACATTTTTGCCCTCGCCATCCAATTGATCACCATTTACTGGTCTGGCAGTCGTGGTCCGTGGTTGGGCTTGTTTGTGGGCTTATTCGCCTTTGTCTTGATCATGTTGGTGGCGGTGCGTAACGCCGTGGATGAGACGCGCCGCTTCCAGGCAAAAGATGCCTTGAAAGCCGTCGGTTTGATTGTGGTGGGCGCGGCCGTCACCTATTTACTGGTTTCCTTGCTGATCAACACCGTCACCGCCGCTGGCCGCCTGGCTTCTCTGGCCGGGCCGATGGGCAGTTTTGCCGCCTTTGTGGCGGCGTTGGCTGTGCCGGTGCTGATTATCTTTGTGATGGCGGCGGCGCAGCGCGGCTGGCGCTGGTTATGGCTCAGTTGGATTGTGGTGGCGTTTATTGTGGGCGGCTGGATTGTGGCCTTCAATTTACCGCCTGAAGTGATCGATCCGTATGTGGATGCTCCGCTGGTAGGGGAGGTGGCCACTACCCTGGAAGAGTGGCGCCAGCTGCCCAATATCGGCCGTTTTGGTCGGATTTTGGAGGCAGAAGGCGGCACCGGCCGGGTGCGTACTTTGATCTGGGAGGGGGCGCTGGAACTGTTTTTGCCCCACGAGCCGTTGGAATTTCCCGAGGGCGGCACGGATACCTGGAACTTTTTACGGCCGTTAATCGGCTATGGTCCAGAATCCATGTATGTGGCCTACAACCGTTTCTATCCGCCGGAACTGGCGACGCTAGAAGCGCGTAACGCTTCCCCTGACCGTTCCCACAACGAAACATTTGACGCCCTGGTGATCACCGGTTTTCTGGGCTTTCTGGCGTGGCAAGTGTTGTATATCACCGTGTTTTATTATGGCTTCCGCTGGCTGGGCGTCTTGCGTTCTAAACGAGAACGGAATTTGATGATTGGCTTGTGGGTGGGCATGGGCCTCTTGTTTGCGCTGCTGTTCACTGTATGGCGAGGCGCGGCCTATATTGGCGTGGCTTATCCCTTTGGCAGCATTGCCGGCCTGGTTTTGTATCTGATCTACTATGCCCTATTTTCGCCCGTTCCCGAAGAAGAAAAAGAGCCGTTTTCCGCCGACCGTTTGTTAGTGGTAGGTTTGTTGGCCGGGATACTGGCTCATTATGTGGAAATTCACTTTGGTATTGCCATTGCCGCCACTCGCCTTCACTTTTTTGTCTACCTGGGCGTGATGTTGGTGATGGGCTATGTGCTGCCGCGAGTACATGTGGAAACGGCCGTTCCCGTCCCCACTCGCAGTAAAAAACGGCGTCCAGCCCGGTCGGGTGGCGAGAGCGGCGGCGTGTGGGGGCCGGCCCTCTTGTCGGCGCTGATGCTGGCGCTGATGATCGGCATCCTCGGTTTTACCTTCACCAACTTTGCCCCGCCGCCCGGCGCTACCTACAGCGCCCCGTCCGATTTGCCAGTCTCCACCATTTTCCGGCAGTCGTTGTTTGTCAATCCCAGCAACGATTACGCCGATTCCCCCTTCATCTTTTTGATGATGGTCTTAACCTGGCTGCTGGGTACATTGGTTGTGGTAGCCGAAATGGTGAAAAGTGAAGAGATCATCATCAGCGAAGACGCCGCCTCGCCGCCGCAGAAAATGCGGGCGGTGGGCGCGGCCTTCCTGGTATTGGGGGCAGCAGCCGTGGCTTTACGCCTGTTCTTGCCTCGTCCCCTCGATTCTGGAGCCACCTGGATGCTGGGGCAAACGCTGCTGCCGCTGCTGGGCGTCTTTTGTCTCTATGTGGGCATCCGTTTTCTGCTTAACTTACCGGCCGCCCGTTTATGGGGCGGTGGGCTGGCGCTGGCAGGAGTGGCCCTGGCGCTGCCTATGTTGGTGGCTGGCGGGCTGTGGTTGGGGTTGGCAACGGCCGTTATCGCTTTAGGTTTGCTCTGGTTCTTATGGCAAAAAGAGTGGCGCGACTCCCTGCTGCCGGCCGGGGCCATCGCCCTGCTCTCGTTTGTGGTGGGCGTGAGCTACACCTTTGTCCAGGCCAGTATGCTCAAGGCCAGCCTGTTTGTGCCGCGCACCGAAGAAATTACCACCCAGGCGCAGCTGCTGGCCTTCCGCGTGTATGAAGCCGGGCAATCCGCCAACTTCTTGACCGTCTTTTACATCTTTTTGTTCAGCCTCCTGGTTTTAGCGGCCTTTGCTGCGGCCCGGCCGGGCATGGTGCGCGCCAAAGAATCCGGCTCAGTGGCCGGATATGCCAGTTTGGCCGGATTAGCCATTGTGGGCGTGTTACTGGTGAGTCTCTCCAATATGCGCGTCATCCAGGCGGATATGATTTATAAGCGGGCCAAACCATTTGACAGCCAGGCCACCAGTCAGCAAGATGGCGACTTGTGGGACACGGCCATTGCGATTTACAACAAAGCTATTGATCTGGCGCCCACCGAAGACTTTTATTACCTCTTCCTGGGCCGCGCCTTTTTGGAACGCTCTACCATCACCGAAGACGCCGCCGAACGAGATGAATTGCTGGCAGAGGCAGAAGAGCGTTTGCAAGAAGCGCAGGCCATCAACCCGCTCAACACCGATCATACGGCCAACCTGGCCCGCCTCAATACCCGCTGGGTGGAATTGAGCCAGACGGAGGCGGAAAAAGAGGAGCGCTTGCACAAGGCGGAAGCCTATTATGAAGACGCCATGGCCCTCAGCCCGCAAAACTCCTTGATTCGCAATGAATACGCCCGGCTTCTCTACGGCTTGCAGCAAGATTGCCAGGCGGCGTTGGCGGTTTACGACGAGTCGATCCAAATCGACCCCTATTTTGACGAGAGTTTCTTTGGCCGGGCTGATACCCGTATCGCCTGCGCCGCCAGTTTGCCCGAGGATGAACAGGAAGCCGCGTTGACACAGGCCATCGCCGATTTGGAAGCGGGGCTGGCTATGGGCCGGGGCAACGCCCGCGCCCAACTGCGGATAGGGCAGCTAAACCAGGAAATGGGCCGCTATGAAGAGGCGATTGCCGCCTATGAAGCCACCCGCCTGGCGCGAGACGCTCAGACCATCCCCGATTGGAATATCGACTACCTTATCGCCACGGTGTATGAAGCGATGGGCGACACCGCGGCGGCCGTAGCTGCGGCGCAAACCGCCCTGGCCAAAGCGCCGCCGGAAACGGCCGCCCAACTGCAAGCGTATCTGCAACAGTTAACCGGCGAACCACCCCTCACGCTGGAACCCGAACCTGAGGCGCTCACCGGAGAACGGCCGTTAGCCACCATCCCCCCCGCCGAGCGCAACAATTTCTTCCAGTCACCGCCGCCGATGGCGATTGATCCCGACAAAACCTATGAGGCTATCATCACTACTAAAAACGGGAAAATGCGCCTGCGCCTTTTCCCGGAAGAAGCGCCGTTGGCTGTCAACAACTTCGTCTTCCTGGCAAATGAGGGCTTTTACGATGGCGTTACCTTCCACCGCGTCCTGGCTGATTTCATGGCGCAGGGCGGCGACCCCACCGGCACGGGCGGCGGCGGCCCCGGCTACCAGTTTGCCAACGAAACCGACAATGACCTCAGCTTCGACCGTCCAGGTGTTTTAGCGATGGCAAACGCCGGGCCAGATACCAATGGCAGCCAGTTTTTCATCACCTTTGCCCCGAAACAATATTTGGATGGCGGCTACACCATTTTTGGCGAACTGGTGGATGGGTTTGATGTGCTAAACGCCATCAGCCTGCGTGACCCCAATGCCAATCCGACGACGCCGGGCGATACCATTGTCCGCATTGATATTGAAGAGGGTGGGTAGCCGGTGTTGGCAGTGCTGGCTGTTTTAGTGATGGCGTTGGGGATAACGGCCGTTTCCATTCCCGGTATTCGTCGTTTAGCCGTCAGCCTGGGCTTTGTGGATGCGCCCGCCAGCCGCAAACTGCACAATGACCCCATCCCCCTGATGGGCGGCGTGGCTATCTACCTGGGCGCCATTTTGGCGGTGGCCCTGTTTTCCAATGGCGTGGCCCAATCCATCACCGGCGTCCTCATTGCCTTGAGCATCGTGGCCCTGGTGGGCCTCATCGACGACCGGGTGGGCTTGCCAGCCTGGGCCAAACTAGGCGGCCAGTTCATCAGTTTTTTGGTGCTGCTTTATTACGGCATCCACGTGCAGCTGCCCATCCCCCAAATTGCCAATTACGCCATCACCTTCCTCTGGCTGGCCGGCATCAGCAACGCCATCAACTTTTTAGACAATATGGACGGTTTGAGCGCCGGGGTCAGCGCGGTGGCTGCTTCCTTTATGCTGCTGCTGGCTGTGACCAACGGCCAAATTTTGGTTTCGGCGCTGGCGGCGGCGCTGCTCGGTTCTTGCCTCGGCTTTTTGCGTTACAACTTCAAACCGGCTCAAATCTTTATGGGGGACGCCGGATCGCTGTTCCTGGGTTATTCCCTGGCGATCTTGGGTTTACAGCTTCGTTTTCCGGCAAACTCCAGCGTGGTCACCTGGATGGTGCCCGTCCTCATTTTAGGGCTGCCTATTTTTGATACGACCCTGGTGGTTTTCTCTCGCATCCGGCGCGGCGTCAGCCCCAATACGGCCGGTAAAGATCATACCAGCCATCGCCTGGTGGCGCGGGGTTTTGGGCAGCGGGAAGCGGTGCTGCTGCTCTACCTCATTGGCGGAATTTTTGGCATGATCGCCTTGTTTGTGACTCGGGCCAGTGTGCTAGAGGCGTATCTGATAGGGGGGATAACGGCCGTTGTCGCCCTTTATGCCATATTTCGTTTGGAAAAAACTGGTTAATGAACGGTTGTCTTTTACTTGGTGATTTGGTTCATAGTAACCACTTTAGCGGGTGTGATGACTCCCTTTCCCTGGTCGGCGTTTTCGACAGCCTGATTTCTTGAGCCGCAATCCTTCCCTGTTGCTTTCATAGATGGATTGCATTAGGATCGACGACGATGAGCGAATCCATCAAAATCTATGAAGTCGGCCCCCGAGATGGGCTGCAAAATGAGGCGTCGCCTATCAATACGGCGAAAAAGCTGCGGCTGGTGGCGGGATTGGCGGCGGCCGGTTTGCGCCATATTGAGCTGACCAGTTTTGTCCATCCCACGGCCGTTCCCCAGATGGCTGATGCGGATGTTGTCATGGAAACGGCCGTTTCTAATCCCACTTATAATCATATCAACTTCGTCGGTCTCGTTTTCAACCAGCGCGGCTATGAACGGGCTTTAGCCGCCGGCTGCCGGGCGATGGCCTTTGGCGTGGCCGTCAGCGACACCTTCAGCCAGCGCAATACCCGGCGAGCCTCGGCCGAGGCGCTGGCCACCACTCGCGCCCTGGTGGCGCAAGCCAGGCGAGACGGCATTTGGACCCGCGTCTACCTCATGACCGCCTGGGTCTGCCCCTTTGAGGGCAAGATCAACCCGCTGCGCACCATCGCCCTGGCCGAACAGGTATGGGCGCTGGGCATTGATGAGCTGGCGGTAGCCGATACCATTGGTCATGCTGACCCGCTGGCGGTGGGCAGCCTCATGGAGAACCTGGGGCGACGCCTCGACATGAGCAGGCTGGCCGTGCATCTGCATGACACCCAGGCCATTGGCCTGGCGAACGCCACCACCGCTTTGCAAGCGGGTGTGCGCATTTTTGACAGCAGCGTGGGCGGGTTGGGCGGCTGTCCCTTCGCCCCTGGCGCGGCGGGCAACCTGGCCACCGAAGACCTGGTCTTCCTGGCTTATAAATTGGGGCTGGGTACGGGCGTCGATTTCCGAAAGTTATGGGACATTGTGGATGATCTGGAGCAGTGGGTGGGACGGCCGATTGGCGGGCGTATTCGGCCCTGGTGGGAGAGCGTGTGCGATGCGGAACCGGCGGTCGTATTCACATAGTGTTCCCGTACTTTGTGCTTTCCACGCGCTGCCAGAGGTCGGCTAACGGCCGTTTCTTCACCCGTACCTGCCAAAAAACCAGGCTCCACAAATGTAACCGTGCTACAAAAAGCTGCAAAGTCCACCAAAATTCGCGTAAATTTTGAGCGTAACCCAGCGCCAGCCGCGTGCCGTAAATTGCTTCCAGTCTGGCAGAGCGCATCTGGTAGGGCGACTGTCGAATAACATCTTGCGCATAGCCACCAGCAGAACGTACTTTTTGCAAAAGCCAGTCCCGATAAGTGGTAGGATAGCGTACATAGACGAGTGAATCCGGGGCATAACGAATGGTATAACCCTGCTCGGCAATACGATGGGAGATAACGGCGTCTTCGGCCAGCGCCTCCTCGGGGATATGGTCGATGAGCGCTTTGCGGTAAGCGAACAAATAGCCAGAGCAAAGCAGAAATTCACCGGCCGCATCGCGCCGCAGCCTTTCTTGATGGGCGCCGGCCGTCAGCAAGTGTGACCAGTAACCAAACTTCGTGTAGCGAGTATCACTGCTCACCGGATGCCCCGTCACCGCCCCCACCGTTCCATCCGCGAAAAACGCCAGTAGGGGAGTCAGAGCATTTTCAGCCACCACAATGTCGCCATCGCTCAAGACGACGATGTCGCCTTGCGCCGCCGCCAGGCCGATGTTGAGGGCGGCCGGCTTGCCCTGACCGGGGTCTTGGATGTGGCGGATTTGGGGATGGCGTTGGGCGTATTGGTGAACAACGGCCGTTGTCTCCGCATCCGGGCAGACCACCAACAACTCAGCCTCCGGCGGCAGTTGGGGCAAAAAGGCATCGATGGCTGGGCCAATGGTGGCCGCTTCTCGAAAAGCAGTGATGAGAACTGTCAGCGTCAAATTTTTACCTTTACGTCAAAGAAAAAGGAAATTCGTGTTAATTCGATGTCATTTTATCGATCCGAGGTCGATTCGACGCGATAGCGCACGGAAACGCCTTTGATACGGCCGACGAGATATTCCAGCAAGGCGATGACGGCCATGAAAACGAAATCCACGCCGATTGCCATAGATAATGCTACGCCAAGATAGCCGAAAACGGCCGTTACCGGTTGCGCCATGTTCACCAAAATAACATCGGTTAGACCCAACAAGAATACGATGGCAGCAATAACCAACATCGTCAGCAAGAAAGCGGGCCAGGCGCGGCGATCTGAGGCGCTGGGCATCATGGCATTGCTGATGGCAAAAAGCAGGTAAAGCCAGACGAAGAAGTCGCCGGTCTGAAAAAGAGTGCTTACCGCCAACGCCAATTGATCCACATTGCCCGACTGGATGGCGGTGGTCAGTTCGGTGATATTGAAGACGTAAAAGCCGATAAGCAAAATAACCAGCGTACCACTGATGAGTGGGGCGCCGCCAATGAGGCTCTCTCGAATCGGCCCCAGGGTACGCCCTTTGTAATACTCCACATAGCCCAACTGGATGGCGCCGTCTGGCTGGCGACGGGGCAGCAGCGACAATTTGCCGGTGCGCACTCCCAGCAGCGACGCCGCCAGCCAATGGCTTATCTCATGCAGGGCCACCCCCGGCAGCAGCACAATGGCGTACAAAATAACAGCGTATTCCGGCTTGCCGGTGACAAGCAGCGACAGGCCATGCAGGTGGGTGTGAATCCACCGCTGTAAAAACAGCAAGACCATAAAAGCCAGGGCAACCCAGATGAAAGGCATGAGAATGAGTTTGCAGTGAACAGTGAACAGTTAGTCGTACCGAACACTGACCACTGTCCACTGTCCACTGATCACTATAAACTGATCTTAAAGGGCGTTCTTAATCAAATCCACGAAAGCCGGTTTCAGGCTGGCGCCGCCGACCAGAGCGCCATCGATGTCAGGATGGGCCATCAATTCGGCGCTGTTCTTTTCGCTGACGCTGCCGCCATATTGAATGCGAACTTTTTGGGCAATATCGTCGCCAAACATCTCGCGCACGGTAGCGCGGACGGTATTGCCGATGATGCCACCAGCCTGCTCCACGGTGGCCGTGAGGCCGGTGCCAATGGCCCAAATCGGTTCGTAAGCGATGACACAGGCGGCAGCTTCTTCGCCCGTGAATCCGGCAAAGGCGCCTTTGATCTGGCCGCTGACAAAATCGTGGGTTTCACCAGCTTGATTTTGCGCCAGGCTTTCACCACAGCAGACGATGGGAGTGAGGCCATGCGCCAGGGCTGTTTTAATCTTCTTGTTGACGCCTTCGTCCGTTTCGCCGAAATACTGCCGCCGTTCGGAGTGGCCCAGGATGACGTATTGGCAGAATGGCTTGATCATACTGGCAGCCAGTTCGCCGGTGTAAGCGCCGCTTTCTTCAAAGTGCATGTTTTGGGCGCCAACCCCAATTTTTGTGCCTTTGAGCAGCTCGGCCACGGCCGGAATAGCCAGGGCGGGCGGGCAAACGGCAATGTCGATGCCTTCAATGGCGTTTAGATCATCTTTGATTTCGGAGAGGAAAGCCACGGCTTCATCGGCCGTTTTGTTCATTTTCCAATTTCCGGCAATAAATAAAGTACGCATGGTTGTTTTTCTCCTGTATGTTTAACCAGGGATGAAGGGTAAACATCGCACCGGTTAATATGAATGATAGGGTAATTTTTGTATTGTGAGCCAGAGCATCGGCTCACAGTCGATCTCCTGAGCCTATTCATGCTTATGGCGCTATCTGCCATTATAGGGTAGGGCGTATACCTGAGCAATCTAACACATACCGTTATATGACATTTAACGAGAGAAAGAGTGATGAAAGACACTATTTACAAGAGGACTTGCTTATTTATTATTCTGGTTATTCGTCCAGCAAGCCATTCATATTCCAGACAACATGGGCAGCGTAAGCTGCATTGCCAGCGTCATCAAAATTGATTGGCGTCAGTATGACATCGGCCCGGCGACAGCCGAAGAGATGGCAGGCGAGTTTATGGGCATGGACAGCAGCTACTTTCGCAACGGCCGTTGGGTCGTCTGCTGCTTCGGTATTGCACAAAATAAACCATTCGCTGAGACTGTTATGAAGCCTACCTGATTGAAGTTGCCACTTTTAAAACGCATGGTATACCTTACCCGGGGAAATGCTGGTTCTTTGAGACGAGAACGGCCGTTTCCCGTACAGCTTGATGATTCTTAAACGATGACACAGAGGCAAGCAGATCTGATTGGAGAGACCATGCGCATCATTTTATATTTAGGTAAAGGGGGGGTGGGGAAGACGACGGTGGCCGCGGCAACGGCCGTTCGCAGCGCCCAGTTAGGATACAAAACATTGGTCGCCAGCACCGACATCGCCCACAGCCTGGCCGATTCGTTTGACATACCCCTGGAAGCCACACCCTTACAAATCGCCGAAAACTTATGGGCGCAAGAAATCAGCGTCGTCGCCGACATCCACAATTACTGGGGAACCCTGCAAACCTTTGTCTCCGATAACATCGCCAACCGGGGCATCAGCAATGTCGTCGCCGACGAATTGTCCGCTTTCCCCGGCATGGACGAAATCGTCAGCCTGCTGCACATCAACAAGCAGGCCAAAGAAGCCAACTTCGACCGGGTGATCATCGACGCTGCGCCCACCGGCGAAACCATACGCCTGCTCACCATGCCCGACACCTTCCGCTGGTACGCTGGTCACTTATCCCGCTTTGAAACCGGCGTCATGAAGGCGTTGAAACCATTTGCCGGCCGTATCCTTCGCGGCCCGGCCGAAATCATGGAAGCGCTGGAACGGTTAGACGAGCAAACGGGCGAATTACGGGCCACCTTGAGCGATCCGGAAATTAGCAGCTATCGGGTGGTCTTGCAGCCGGAGAAAATGGTGGTGCGTGAAGCCGAACGCGCCATAAGCTATTTGGGTTTGTTCAACTATCCGGTGGACAGCGTGATCATCAATCGCATCCTGCCGGACTCCTTGAGTGAGGGAGAGTTTTACCAAAAGCGACGCGAACTGCAAAAGAAATATTTGCAGTTGATCGAAGATAATTTCTCGCCGCTGCCCTTATGGCGAGCGCCTTATTATTCCGACGAGGTGGTGGGCATTGAAGCGCTTTCCCGGCTGGCGACCGACTGCTTTGGCGACAACGATCCGGGCCAGGTATTCTATCGCGGCGCCTTGCAAGAGTTTATTGAACTGCCCGATGGCGGCTACCGGCTGCGTTTGCCCATCTCCTTTGCCACCGGCGGCGAAGTACGCCTGCGTAAACGGGGCGATGAACTGTTCATCACCATCGGCAATTTTAAACGCGAGATGATTTTGCCCACCGTTCTGGCCAAGCGCAAAGCGACCAGCGGCGTTTTGCGGCAAGGTGTGCTGGAGATAGATTTTGCGCCGCCGCCACCGCCGGAGATGCCTGGGGAGTCATAAAACCGAGATTCGTGTCAAAGATTAACGGTTGAAGATTACGTGTGCATTTAACCGTACATATGTTATAGGTATGTACACAAAAAATATTTTGTGATACACTACCGGCATGGCAAAACAAACCAACCCTGACGCCCAATTAGTACCTCAAGATAACAAAGAAAACGGCCGTTCTCTACAAACGCAAACGCCACAAGCTTCCGATTACGCACCATTAGGCAGCGCCGGCCAGGCTGCCAACCAGTATGCCGGTCATGCCATCTTCCAACGTTACCTCAGCGAAAAGGCAGAAAACACCATCAAACGCCAGGCGCGTGACCTGGAACTGTTCGCGGAATATTTGCTGGATATTGGCGTCATGCCAGACCGGGGCGCAGATTTCCAGACCAATCCGCAAGCCTGGGCTGGCGTCACCTGGGGCATTGTGGAGGGCTTTATCCATTGGCAGTTAAAAGAAGGTTATGCCGTCTCCTCGGTGAACGCCCGGCTGTCTACGGTGAAGGTCTATGCGCAGATGGCCATGAAGGCGGGCGCGATGGACCGCCAGGAAGGGCTGCTCATCCAATCTGTCAAAGGTTACTCGCGGGCCGGTGGCTACAATGTAGATGAGAAACGGGAGCAGACGCGCATGGACGAAATCACCTACGCTTACAAGCCGGAAGGCAAACGGCGCAGCGTGGTGGTGACCCGCCGTTCGACCAAGAAGGAATCGGCGACGGTGCTGGATGAAGAAACGGCCGTTTTCCTCAAAACGCCGCAAAATTCATCCCCTCAAGCTTATCGGGACGCCCTGTTGATGCATATCTTGCTGGATCACGGCTTGCGAGCAAGCGAAATGGCGCTGCTCACGGCCAACAGCTTTGATCTGGCGGCCGCCCGGCTGCACTTCTACCGCCCCAAAGTCAAAGGGACTGCCCACGAATGGACGGTTCACCGCATCAGCGATGATCTGTTAACGCTGGTGCGCGAATACCAGACCTTTTATCCCCCTGCCCTGAAACCGGACGGTCCCCTGCTGCTGACCACTACCCGTCTGCTCAAAAACGGCAAAGGCGGCCGATTAAAGCCAAGTGGGTTGAACCGGGTGCGTATCAGTGAGCGAGTGGCCTGGTTGGGTAAATCTGCTGGACTATCCGAAAAGCTATCGGCCCACGACTGCCGCCACACCTGCGCCACGCGCATGGCTCGCCTGGGCTACAGTGTGGATGAACTGATGGCCTGGTTTGGCTGGACCAGCGCTCAGACGGCAATGCGCTATGTAACGGCCGTTGATGTGCAAGAACGGTATAAGGGTTAGGGGACGGTGGACAGTGGACAGTTTTGGGGTAAGGGGGGATGAGTGCTTATTTACGCGCTTCCAGGCAGACCACGCCAGCGGGGCCGACGGCGGCGTTGTGGCGGACGCCGGCCGGTAATTCCAGGCGGTCGCCCGGCATCAGAGTGGTAGGCGCTCCCTCGATGGGGAAGCCAAAGGTAATCGAGCCGCTGACCACATAGATTATCTTGGTGTAATCGTGAACATGGGCGGCATACACATCGTGCGGTTGATTGGCCCAGCGATATGGCGCCAGCTTTTCTTCAACCATCAGTTGGTGTAGTTCCGGCTCCGTGGGTTTGCGGCTGTACGGCCATTTTTCTACCTGTATGATATTCCCCTGCATTCTTGAAGCCTCCCAGCTGCTCAATGTG
>CAZXVH010000124.1:13382-14476 GCA_964643965.1 uncultured Ardenticatenaceae bacterium | reverse complement strand
TTCGTTTTCAGCACAAAAATGCCCCAAATCGGCATCTGGTCTTGGGGATCGGCGGGGGGCAAATGCCAATGCTCACGCACCACGTTTTGCGAACCTGCCAGCCGTTCCGTAAACAGCGGCGAGGTGCCGACCAGTTCGCTGTTGTTATCAGCCACCGACCACACGCCCGTGCCAAACATCATCGTCATCTCGCCCAGGCTGTAGCCCAAGGCACCGTCGGGCTGCACCTTGAACTGGTCGCGCAGCACCTTCGTTGCCAGCGTCGAGAAACTGGCACCCGATTGCAGCATCGTCACCGAATCTTTCATCAGCTTGATCATGTGGTGCTTTTCTTCTTTTTCAGAGAGACGGTGCATCGAGCGTGGGTAGAGCTTCTTGTCGCCAATGAGATGGCTGGGATTGTCTACCGTGTCGGCAAAATTGGGATGCAACTGCGGGAACAGTTGGAACAGGTCGCGCCCCATGCCGGGGAAGGCACTGAACGCCCCCGGATAGACGTAGGCGATTTTGCCTTCTTGCCCCAACGGTTGGGGCGAGAAGAAACTGCCGCCTGGTGTTTTCCAAGGCTGGCCTTTTTCAAACGCATTGGCAAGCCCCTTGAGGGCCAGCCCGACTTCACGTAGCAGTTCTTCTTTGTTATGCCCCACGATGGCGAGGGCGTAGGTTTCCTGTTCGTGTTGTTGGTAGGTGTGGAAATTGCGAGAAACGGCCGTTTCGACGGCGCTCCGTGCAGGCGTGGCTAAATCCAAACTGTCCGTCAATAAAGATTGCAAATCCGCCGTGCGCTGGAGCAGCGTTGGTGCATCATTCGCGGCCACGGGGCAGAGATAGAACGGCGTGTGTTGCAAGAGCGAATCATCAGGTGTTTGCGGCTCTGTGGCCTCAGACAAAATGAGATGGGCATACGCGCCGTCTGCGCCCAGCCCGTTGATGGCGGCTAACCGTTGTGTTTGCCCCGCTTCTTTGAACCAGGGCACCGACTCTGTGGGCACGAAAAAGGGGCCGTTTTGCCACAACTCTGGTGATTTGGGCGCCGTCCAGCCGGGTGTGGCTGGTAGATAATGATGGTAGAGGCAGTGGGCCGTTTTGATGAG
>CAZXVH010000124.1:6942-13282 GCA_964643965.1 uncultured Ardenticatenaceae bacterium | reverse complement strand
TCGTTGTTGGGCGGAATTTTGAAGTGGAAGAAGTCCATATCGAACTCAGAAATGAACGCGCCTTGGGGGGCTTGCCCGTCTGGGAAGTTGTAGCGCTTGAGCAGGTCGGTTTCGCTTTCAATGCCTTGCCAGCGCCCGGGGGGAACGGCCGTGAATGACTGTTCCCCGCGATAAATCGTCTGCCCAAAAGCGGCCAGGCCATCACAACCCCCAAAAAACGCATCCATGCCCACAATCGCCATCTTCGATTTCGGATTTCGGATTTCGGATTGACGACTGACCACTGACCACTGACCACTGTTCACTGAAAACTGTCCACTGTCCACTGTCTTCTCTAAAATGAGGTGGGCGTTCGTGCCGCCGAAGCCAAAGGCGGAGACGCCCGCCCGCTCCGTGTCGCCTTGCTGCGGCCAGGGAATCGTTTGGGAAACCATGTTCTCGCCGGAGATGGCGCCGTTTCGAGACGAGAGCGGTTGATCCAGATGCAGCGTGGCCGGAATTTGACGATGCGCCATGCCCAGGATCACCTTCGTCATACCAGCCATGCCAGCGGCCGTTAGCAAATGGCCGAAGTTAGACTTGGCGGAGCCGACCAGGGGCGTTTTGCCCACGCGCGTATAAAACGTCTCCATGGAGTTGAGTTCTGTTTTGTCACCAACGGGGGTGCCGGTGGCGTGGCATTCCACGTAATCAATGTCGGCGGGGCTGACGCCTGCTTGCGCGTAAGCCCGTTCAAAGGCGAGGATTTGCCCTTTGGGGTTGGGCTGGAGCAGGAATTTGCCTTTACCGTCGTTGGAAAGGCCAATGCCGCTAATGACGGCGTAAATCTTGTCGCCGTCACGCACGGCGTCGCTGTGACGTTTGAGGACAAACATGCCAGCCCCTTCACCCGCATACAGCCCGTCGGAGCCTTGATTTAGTGGCGCACTGACGGCGTCTCCTTCAGGATAGGCGTGGAAAATGGAGAAACCCATGTTGATGAAGAAAGGATCGGCGCGGCTGACGGCCCCTGCCAGCATCAAATCCGCTTTGTCAGCGAGCAAATATTGTCCGGCCAATTTGACGGCGTAAAGCGATGAGGCGCAGGCCGCATCCAGGGCAAAGTTTGCGCCGCCCAACCCCAGCGCCTGGCTGACAAACGCCGCTGGATAGCCAGCAATCTTCAAGTTGTCGGCAGAAATCGGGTGGTTTCCGGGCAAGGTGACGAGCGGCAGGTCATGGCCTTGCAGCAGTTCTTTGGTGTTGGCTTCGAGCGCTTGTTTGTAGATCGGCTCAAAAAGGTGGTTTGAAGATTGGGTGGGGAAGGAGAGATTGCCCAAGATGATGCCGGTGCGGGAGAGAACAGAATTGTCTCCTGTATATCCACTATCCTGCAACGCCTGCTGCGCCACATAGAGCGACCATTGAAACAGGTCGTCCATGCCTTCGATGGCTTCGGCTGGCAGTTTGTAGCCGTTGGCGTTAAACGCAAAATCCCGAATATAGCCGCCTTGTAGACAGTAATATTTGTCGGTGGTTTTGGATTTCGGCGCGTAAAAGATGGCCGGATCGACGCCCATTTGGTCAACCGTGGCGGTTGAGCGGGAATCTTTTTCTGCGAGTAGATTTTGCCAATAGGCGGCTGGTGTATCGGCGTCTGGGAAAAGGCAGGAGACGCCGATGATTGCAATTTTTTCCATAGTGTCTGTTTACTTTATTTTGTATTCAGCGCGGGACTCGGCAACGGCCGTTTCCCCCATCTTTTGTGGCATTAACTGGAAGCCCATAGCGTGGATAATAGCGTTGATGCTATCGAAGCGGGGATTGCCTTTGGCCGACAACGCCTTTTGCACACCCTGACGACTCATATTTGCCTCTTCAGCGATGTTGGAAATCCCTTTAGCCCTGGCAATCGAGCGCAGTGCAGATAGCAAAGCGGCTGAATCCCCATCTTGGGCATATTCAGCAAAAATCTCGGTCACAAATTCATCGACTTCTTCTGGATGCGTTGTGAAGTAGTCAACCGTCAGTTCATCCAATGTCTGATATATGGGCATGATTTAGATACTCCTTCCAAGCATTCAACTCTTTACGCACAGTCACAGATGTTGACTGAACATGTGACGAATATGTTGCACAAATTCGCCGGGAGATTGGATGACAAGCCCTGTGGCTTGAGCAACTTCCGGCGTGAAATCTTTGCTATTGAGTGTTAAAAAGTAATCTGGTGCAACTTGAACGGCCGTTTCCAAAATAGGAGCATCTTTCGCCTCAATGAGTGAGAACCAACGTGCATATTGCTCTGGCGCAGGGTCGTCTAAAACTTGCAGATTGAGATGCAGAAGCAGTTCCGACAGTAAAGGCAGCATTTCGGGCAATTTCAGACGGATATTCCGTTCTGTTTCATCTAAAACTTGCCGCGAGACCACCAGTTGGATCATGCCAAATTCAGCTAATGCTAAAACGACACGACTGGCGCCTGTGCGTGAAGCACTGCCCGCAATTAAGATATTGGCATCCACAAATACAGTTGGAATCATGAAGGCGCTTGCCGCTCCTTATAGATGTCTTGTCGTATTTGGGGTAAATCTGCCAGCAAATCTGCCAATGTAACTCCTTCACTCTCCATCAAATCAACAATTTTATCTGCCAATTCATAGGCGCGTGGCGGCCGAGAAGCCAGCACAACTACCTCGCCTATCTGGAAGAGGGATACAGTGTCGCCTTCTACAATGGATAGCGCATCCCGCAGTTTACGCGGGATGGTCATTTGCCCTCGTGACCGTATTTGCACGGTGAATGGTTGAGAACCAGTGGTCATATCATTTAACATAATGTTGTTCCTTTTCCAAAAGTAAGAAAATCAGAAATTCGTACTTATTCACAGTTTAACAAAGAAATCATTTGCCCACAAGCATACTTTGTGAACCGGGTGGGTGCAGATTTTGTTGACGCAGATCAGGGCACGGCTTTTTGTGCGCCCACGCCCATGTGCGAACTCTGCACATCAACAGAACTTACGCGCATCCTTGTGAACCTTATCCAGCAGGTACAAACAGATGGTTCAACTGTTTACTGATGGTTACTTGCGCACCCAGAACACGGGCATACAAACGGCCGTTTTCATCATGCGTCAATATATCAGCCACCAACTTACTCTCTGAGCTTTCTTTCACTTCCATCGTCACATACGTGGTCACGCCAAACGGAATCGGGCGGAACTGTTCGCCACGATCCGTGTGCAAAGGCAAACTACCCGCATCATGGAAATGACGCGCCCAGATGACCATACTTTGGAACTGTCCATCGGCGATGAACGGGTTGAAACTTTGCACCGGGAACTGCCCTTGCTCCCTATCAGAAAGGGGGGGCAATTCGCAGCGCATCGTCACCTTTTGGGGGCTGATGTTCAGCACCTGCGCCACACCCTGGAAGTCTGGGCCGTGGAACAGCGTACCGTTTTGATAAAGCTCTTCTTTGCTGATGGGATTGATGACGGCCGCATTGAACTCATCGTAAACGGGCGCTTCGGGCAAGGTGGTTTGCAGCGTAATTTCTGCGCGGTAATGGAAGCGGGGTTTGCCCGCTTCACTTTGGCTGGAAACCAGCGCCTTGAAGCGAATCACGCCGTCCCCCTTTGCCGTTTCTGCCAATTGCAGCACGTATTCCTTGCTTTCAGGATGTGTCTCGTCAAAAACAATGCCTTTCAACACCTGATAATTGTCGCAGCTGGCCATGGTGTAGCCGGGATACAACTGCTCACACACACTGCCCATCCAGGCGATGGCGCAAACCGTTGGCAAAACGGCATTGCCGCCGATGACATGGTCTTGCAAAAAGGGATTGGCGGCTTCGCTCAAAAAGCGATGGATATGATGGGTTTGCAACGCACCGCCCACCGCTTCGTCGGGGAAAGCCAGCGCCCCGCCAACAACCGTCTGGCAGATGGCGTGGTTGGCCGCGCTCAATTCGTTTGCCAACATCCAGGCGCCCACCTCAATCGGGATGACGTGGATGTTGCGTTCGGCAAATAGCTGCTTGAGGGCGGGCGTGACCATGCCGCCATCCCACGGCCCCCAATCAATGGCGACCACGTGGCAGCCTGGGTGCTGCTGCTTGATGAGATGGGCGGTCTTATTGAGGATGTCGTTGGCGATGGCGTAGTCTGCTTGCCCCACATTGCCATAGAAACCGGCCGCCGAAGAGAACAGCACCAGATGCGTTAACTGCTGGACTGGAACCGCTTGCAGCAGCGCATTCAAGCCGTCCACTTTGGTACTGTAAACCGCCTTGAAATCCTGCTCCGTTTTCTTTTCGATGAGCTTGTCGGAGAGAACCCCCGCGCCATGGATGATGCCGCTGATGGGGCCAAGCCGCTGCACCGCACCTGCCAGCGCTAATTGTAAAGCGGTGGCGTTGGTCACATCCACCGGCAGATATTCCACCTGGCTGCCGGCTTCGGCGACAGCTTGCAGCGTGGCTTCAATCGCTTGCTTGGAGCCGATAGACCGCGCCAACTGGCCGATGAGCAGCGGCGTGGGCTTTTCGCCCTGGGCGATGAGCCGTTCCATGATCTGCCGTTTGAGCGCCGCTTCATCGGGGCGACCCACGAGCCAACTGGTGTCCACATTGCTGATGTCGGAACGACCCAACAGGACAAATTTGCATTGATACTGCTGCGCCAGATTGATGACACAATCGGCCGTAATGCCTTTGGCGCCGCCACTGACCACAAAAACCGAATCAGGTGTGATTTGGCTGTCAGGGATGGTATCTTCCAGCGGGGTTTCGACTGTATCCAGGGTGACGCGCCCCTGGTTGCCATAGCCCACTTCGGTGATCAACCGGTTGGGGTCGTGGAGTTCGGCCAAAACGTAAGCGGCGGCTTGGTCTGGCGTGAAGCCAGGGTGCAAGTCGATGGCGCGGCAGAAAACCTTTGTCCATTCCAGGTTGAGCGTTTTGGTGAGACCAGCCAGTCCGCCGTCGATGGAGTTGAAGGGGATTTCGCCGTCCAGTCCCAACGCGCCATCCATGCTCGTGACAGTGATGAAACTGGCGCGTGTATGTTGCTGCGCCGCATCATTCAGGCTGGCTTTGAGGTGCTTGGCGATGAAGAAAACTTGCTTGAGTATAGTAGCAGAGTCGGCTTGGGGTGGGTGTAAGTGGATGAAAGAGCCAATCGGACCAACGCTTGCACTGAGCGCCGTCGAAGTGGCCGTTATCCGTTCCACCAAATGATCCTCATCCAAATTTTCCAAACTCACGCGCTCGACACCGGCTGGCAGCGCCGCTTGCGTAGCCACAACCGAGGGCGGGAAGCTGAGAACGACCACCCGCCAACCTCGTTCAAGCAACGATTGCGCCAGGTGGGTCGTGGTCTCTGTGCCGTCATCGGTGAGGAGGCAAACGTGGGAGGCAGGCAACGTGTAAGCCAGAAAATCTGGCATGGGCAGCGTCTTTAAGACAACGACATTTCTTGTAATCGCGTGGTTGGTAGGAGCAGGCGCGCGATTGACGTGGGGCGAGGCGCCGGCTCCTGCTACAGCCGGACTAATTTTTTTGCCGGATCACTGATTACTGTCCCCTGTTCACTGTCCACTGACAAGTGATCCACAATTTGTTGCAGGGTGCGTAGTTCAGCCAATTCTGCCGGATTCACTTCTGGCAGGTCTGGATGTTGCTCTTGCATCGCCCCCAGGATTTCAACCCGCTTGATGGAGTCGATGCCCAAATCAGATTCCATGTCCATGCTCATTTCTAGCATCTCCACAGGGTAGCCGGTTTTTTCGGAGACGATGACGAGCATGTCTTGGGCGAGGGCATCTACGTTGGGAGATTGGAGATTGGAGATTGGAGATTGGGTGGGAACGGCCGTTTCGGCGGTGCTCGGTGCAGGTGTTACCGGTTCACTGACCACTGACCACTGCTCACTGTCCACTGATAAATGATCCACAATTTGTTGCAAGGTGCGTAGTTCAGCCAGTTCCGCCGGATTTACTTCTGGCAGGTCTGGATGCTGCTCTTGCATCGCCCCCAGAATTTCGACGCGCTTGATGGAGTCGATACCCAGATCAGATTCCATGTCCATACTCATTTCCAGCATCTCCACGGGATAACCCGTCTTTTCGCTGACGATGAGGAGCATGGCAGTGGCGAGTTCGGCGACAGCGGTGGCCGGTGGCCGGTTGCTGGTGGGTTGGGGAACGGCCACTTTGGTGGCGCTCAGTGCAGGCGTTTCTACCACAACTGGTTCAGCTACAACCGGCGCCGGAGCAACGGGTACAGGGAGAGGTGTGGGAACTGGGGCTACGGGAGCAGGCGTCGGCGCGACAGCAACAGGCGGCATTACTTTTGCTACAGG
>CAZXVH010000124.1:0-6842 GCA_964643965.1 uncultured Ardenticatenaceae bacterium | reverse complement strand
GTCCACTGTAAACTGCTCCCCGTTCACCGCCCGATACTGCTGCATCAACTGCACCACTTGCTTCACGTAAGCGTCTTGTCCTTTCAGGAAAACTTCGTGAAGGCGGGCTGTATCTGCTTGTTGGGCATGGAGCATGTCCAGACTTTTTTCTACTTGTTTTTGGAATGCGGTTGGTTGATTCATAGTTTTGCTTACCTTTGTAATAGGATTGGGGGCTGTCCGGCCGTTTGGCGCGGCTGGTTTTGCAGCAGGTTTTGATACTTGAACGGGAACCGGCGTCGGTGTGGGCCTTGCTTTGGCCGCCACTTTCGGTGGGACAGGCGGCGGCGCTACTGGTTGCGCAACAGGCGTCGGCGCCACTTTCGGTTTCACCGGAGCCGCGACCACTTTACCGTTCACTGCCAACTGTTCACTGGGCACTGTTCTCTCATTGGCTAACGCCGCCTCAAACGCCTTCTCCGTCTTCGGGCTGACATAGTTATTGCCCGACAAATTGATATTGATCAGGCTCTTCTTGGAAGCAGTAGGGGCGGAGAATTCACGGCTGTAAGGGTCGATGGCTTTGAGCGGCAATCCCGCCACACACAACTGCACATACGCTTCCCGCAGTTGGCGGTCGCTGCCTTTAGAAGTAGACGGATTGACCGCAATGGCGATGTGGGGCCGGTCGCTCAGAATATTTTTGACCAGATTGGTGAGCACCCGCTTGGGGCCGATTTCCACAAAAATAGCGCCGCCTGCCGCGTAAATGTTCTCGATTTCCTGGCGAAAATTGACCGACTTGAGGATATGGGCTTTCAGCGTCTCTTTAATCGCTTCGGGCTGACTGGCATACGCTTCCGCGCTGGTATTGCTGTAGACGGCGATGCGCGGCGCGGCAAAGTGCGCTTTGTCGATGGCTTGGGCGAACGGCTGCTGGGCGTGGCCCACAAAAGGAGTGTGGAACGCGGCCGAGACCGGCAGCGGCGTGACCACATACCCATTGGGGCCTAAATGTTGTTGCGCTGCTTGCATCGCTTCTGTGGAACCAGCCAAAACAACCTGCTCATTGGAGTTGTAATTGGCAATGGTTACGTCAGCCATGCCTTGAATGTCGGTTTGCAGTTGGGCGATGTCCCCTTTGACGGCAACCATGGCGCCGGTGTCGAAGGAGAGGCTGCCCGGCGCGGCCATCGCTTGCCCCCGTGCTTTAGCTAACGTGTAGAAAGTCTCATCGTCCAAGACGCCGCCAGCCCACAGCGCCGTTAGTTCACCAAAGCTGTGACCGGCGGTGAAATCTGGGCTAAAGCCAGCCGCCTGGAGCAGTTTGTAGAGACCGACGCTAAACGCGCCAATGGCGGGCTGTACAAATTCGGTGCGGCGCAGGGTTTGGGATTGGGCTTTCCGTTCATCATCGCTGAAGACGGGGATGGGGAAGACGACATCGGAGAGCGGCGGTTGCCCATCGGCTGCAAACAGGGCGTCCATACGGCCGTAGGCTTCGCGGATGGGTGGGAAATTGAGCGCCAGTTCTTTGCCCATTTCCACATATTGCGACCCTTGTCCAGGGAAGAGCGCCACGACGCGCCCTTTGCTGGCGATGCCGGTTTGGCGGTAGAAGATGCCTTTGGGATGCTCCCAATGGTCGGCCGGATTGCTTTTGAGCAGGTTAACGGCCGTTTTCAAAAATTCAATCGCCTGTTCCCTGGTATCCGCCACAAAACCGAGCCGGGCTGAGGTGGTGGCGATATTGGGGGTGCGCGACGTTCGGATGAGCGTCTGGTAATGCGCCGCGCCCCCTTCCCCTTGCAGAGTGGTGAGTTGGCTTTTGCATTTGCTGACCAGTTGGGCGGGGGTGGGGGCGGTGATGAACACATCTTCCGGTGTTTTGTGTAGGCGGTAGCTGCCTGGCGCTTCCGCATCATATTCTTCCAGGGCAAAATGGAAATTCGTACCACCAAAACCAAAAGCACTGACACCAGCCCGTCGGGGCAAGTCATTTTGGGGCGCCAGCCAGGGGCGGGAGTGGGTGTTGAGATAAAAGGGAGAGTTCTCAATGTCCATCTTGGGATTTGGCTTATCGACGTTGAGGGTGGGGGGCAAAATGCGGTGATGCAGCGCCAACGCCGTCTTGATGAGGCTGGCCGCGCCCGCCGCTGCTTTGGTATGGCCGATTTGGGACTTGACACTGCCCAAGGCGATGTGTTGGGTGGTGGTATTGTTGTGGCCGAACACTTCCGTCAGACCGGCGAATTCTTCGGGGTCGCCAGCGGGGGTGCCGGTGCCATGCGCTTCCACGAGGCCGACGGTAGCGGGGTTGAAACCTGCGTCTTTGTAGGCGCGATCCACGGCCATAGCTTGACCGGAGGCGCGAGGGGCATAGATGGATTTATAACGGCCGTCGCTCGACGTACCAATTCCTTTGATGACAGCATAAATCCGGTCGCCATCTCGTTCGGCATCTGCTAGCCTTTTTAGCACAACCATGCCCACCGCTTCGCCGATCATCATGCCGTCGGAACCGGCGTCGAAGGGGCGAATGTCGTTGTTTTTGGAGAAGGCGGGGGTTTTGCTGAAGCTCATGTACATGAAGATGGAGTTGTCGGTGTCGACGCCGCCGGTAATCATCATGTCGGCGCGATGGTCGGTGAGTTCGGCGACGGCCATTTTGACGGCGGCGAGGGAAGCGGCGCAGGCGGCGTCTACCACGCAGTTCATGCCGCCCAGGTCGAGTCGATTGGCCACCCGACCGGAAATGACGTTGCCCAACATGCCGGGAAAGGAGTTTTCTTCCCAATGGATGTACGCTTTTTTCATCTTCTCGATGATGGCGGCGCGGTCGGCTTCGGCAACGCCACTGCTTTCCAGCACGCGATCCCAAACGGGGTATTGCAAACGGGAGGTGAGCGGGGTGATGAGCTTTTGCCCGCCGCCCACGCCCAGCACAACGCCCGTTTGACTACGGTTAAAGTCCACGTCTTCGCCGTATCCGGCATCGTTCATGGCCGCTTTGGCCACGACGAGGGAGAGCAACTGCGAGGCGTCGGTGACTTCCAGGATGTTGGGCGGCAAGCCAAATTCCATGGGATTGAAATCGATCTCTGGCAAAAAACCGCCCCGTTTACAGTAGGTTTTGTCCGGGGCGGTGGGGTCTGGGTCGTAGTACTCCTCTATTTTCCAACGAGAGGGTGGGACTTCGGTGATGCTGTCCACTTCTTTGACGATGTTATCCCAATATTCTTGTACGTTCTCTGCTTGTGGGAAAACACCGGCCAGGCCAATGATGGCAATCGGTGTTTTGCTTAAAGCGCTATTTGCATTTTTCTGATCAGACATACACGTCTCCAAAATATTTTGTCCCAAGCCTGTAAGCCAGGAGGGGCGATTTCATTTTTCCTGCCCAAGTCACACACCAGTTCTCAAAAAATCCTTTTCATAAAAGGGGTAGGGAAATGGTTGATTAGATTGACTAATAACATCCTTGGGTTGGCTCAAGTGTAACGCTTATAGGGCAGAATGGAAAAACTTTCTTACTGATTGTCACACATTATTTAGGAAAGTTCCTCAAGAAAAAACACTTGGAGGGGGAGGAGTTACGTTATTTAACGCGAAAGTCATGTTTTTTGGCAGGTTTTGGCAGTGTGGCGCGGAGAATTGATGGGGGAAACGGCCGTTTTTAACAATCAACTGGAAACAGAGAACTGGGAATGGTTAACAGGTTTGGCTGGAGAATGGCAAGCGGAGTGCGCTAGTAGGTCTGGAGACCTGCCACAGCGAGGTCGGTGGCTTGGGCGAGCTGCTGGTTGGTGGTGATGAGGGTGGAGATTTCGGGGATAACGGCCGTTTCTCAAATCAGTGTAGTATGCACCAGAACATGCTTTTTGCAGTGGGGGATTTAGTAATAGCTAACGATAACTATGGCAACACTTCTAGTCGAATAGGTCGGGATTCCTCTTGGTGCATCTTACTAACATACTCACCATTTATCTCTTGTGGTTCAAAAGGGTGGCTCACAGCCGTTAAGTATAATTCATACACACCTGGTTCATTTGGAACTTGGATTCGCACAGGCAAGGTTTGCAAACTTTTGGTTTCTCGATTTATATAGAGTGGGAAATGCGGAGTGTTTTCATAATAAATAGGCACTTGTTTATAATTGATAAAAGCCATCATTGCCACATTCGTTTCTTTTCTATCCTCTTGCCAGTTGAAGTGTAAATAAAAATCAATCCATCCACCTGCCTGACTTTCTTCTAACTCCCAAATCCGAATCAAACCATTTGGCTCCAGGAGCTCAGGGGATTTACTTGCGTAGAAAAGCTTGGAATAATCTTTTAACCCTTGTTCATGTGGTATAGATAGTGGGGTTATTTCAGGCGGGGTTGTCGAATCATCTACATAAATATTAGAGGCTGAAAATAGAGACAGATCTGTTGATGAATGGTTTAGACCTGTATCAATATTTTGATATGGTTCTCGTATAATAAGTAATCCAAGATCGTGAAGCCCTGCTGTGAGTTGTGAAAGATACATAGAAACAAAATGTTCGGTTTGAGCAGTTACCGTAATTATATTTTCCAATGTTTGTTCTGGGGAACAAGGCACTTGTTGATAATCAAGTAAGCAGATTAGAGCAAATTTGTGTTCTTGATCTGATGGATTAAAAATCCAAGCTTGCCCCATAAAGCCTTTATCTGATGTGACATGATAAGCGTTGTCTGTATTCACAAACTGCTCATCGTAAGTTGCAAACATACCAAGGAATGAGCCATTTGGGTTATTTGCCGCAATATTTTTTATGGTATTTAAATTCTCTTGGTTGATATAAATATCACGTGCATCTTTTCCAGGGGGAATAGTAGCGGTTGGTGCTAACATTATTTCATGATCACTGGCGGATAAAGATGTATTACACGCACTCAAAAACAAACTCAGTATTAAAGCAATAAAATAAATTTTTTTCATAGGATTAAAAGTCCCCCATTAACCAAATAAGCAACCCGGTTAATGGGGGATACTAAATTTTTAGTTTAAGCGGTTTTTACGGAGTCGGTGTTACAGACGGTCCTTCTTCATCAACCCAACTCCCCACGATACTACCTTCTTGTATTTCATGATCACCTCTAGAAACTAGGGTTGAGCCATACCCTATCCAGATCAGATCAAACCAATTTAATTGGAGTCTAGTATACGATTTAACTTTAACGGAGGGTAATCATCAAGATCTAAAATAATGATATTATCATGGACAACACTGATCGTTCCCTTGGATATTCCCGAACCAAGTGCTGGTACTTTGATCCATACACCATCATCTTGATCGACCTCGTAATCACCCATCTGATCTGGGAAATTATTGATGGAAGACCAAGCAAAAGATTTGGAAAATCCTAACTTCAAATAATCTCCATTCGGCAAAGTAGTTTCCCATTCTCCAATCAATATATTTGGTTTGATAGAATCATAGAGAAAAAAAACATAGGTGAAAACTACAAATGAAATAACCCCAATTACAATTATAAAGGGGATCACTGCATCAAAATTTTTTTTCATAAACCCCTTGTTCCCATATTTTCATCGTTTTATATTTAATAGAAAAAGGTTCCATTTTTTCTAAAGATGGAACCTTTTTCTATTAAATATATCTTATTTTAACTATATTATAGTCTTACCAATCTAACAATCGCAAACTCCAAGGGTCACCAAATTCTGTAGTACAAACGCTGATCGTACAAGAACCACCTGCACAATAATAAAATCCATCTAATCCAAAATTACTATATATATGAGCCAAGCTAGTAGGATTTGTAGCGTACACTTTTTTACCCCACGTTGCATCTTCTGGTACTCCATAAAATGAAACTAAATAATCATCTCCTCCTCCACAAGCCTGTGGCTGTACACTATTGGGAAGCTGTCCAAGATAAATACCTGTATAACCTGAGGCAAGCCAATGATAGCTACCTTGCTCAACTGATTGTGGAGAAACATCTTGAGCATATGACACTGATGCTATTAATGTAAGTGCAAAAGACATAAAAATCACTGTTATTGAAATTCGTTTTTTCATTTTAGTCTCCTTAAAAAGTTTTATACAGGTGATGATAAAGAAAAGGAGATTTTAATACATCGTTTAAAGCGGCAAGAACTTGTGCCACCTTAGGCAATACAAGTTGCCACATCCGGCAAAATTTTACTTAAATCAAATTTTGCCGAATTGTTTTTGCAACGGATTCAATCCTTGTTGTTGTCCCTAACTTGGTATTAATATTTTGTAAATAGTAGCGTACTGTCCTCTCTGAAATATCAAACGTTTGTGCAATCTCCTTATCAGTCTTTCCGGACGAAATTAGTCTCATTATATCTAGTTCTCTCTCTGTCAAATCATAGTTTTCCTTATTGCTATTTGATTCGAGCAGTTTTGGGACAAGACTAGGGCTAAACCATTTTTCACCCTTTACGATGGTATGAATAGCATCTATTAGCTCGTGAGGATTTGCACTTTTAAGGATACCCCCATCTGCTCCTAACTGTATCAATTGATGTAGGCTTATTTCATCTGGAGTACGAAGTAATATCAAACTCTTTATTGAGGGATGGTGAACTTGCAGGTATGAAAGGGAATTTTCACAATCTATATTCAATGACATCAAAATAATATCTGCTTGATGTTCTTGGCAACATTTTTTGAGTTGATCGTGATATGTCATAGTCTCAACTAACAGAATTCCGCTTTGGGTGGATAAAATTGCACGAATACCAGGATGCATTAATTTGTGGCTATCAGCCAATAGTACACGTATCAAAAGAATCTCCTTTTTCGTCTGGCCACGATGCAATACAAGAATGGACTTATTTATTAC
>CAZXVH010000123.1:12967-14695 GCA_964643965.1 uncultured Ardenticatenaceae bacterium | reverse complement strand
TTGATGATCTGCACCGTCAGCTTCGCGCCCGTACAGCCCAGCGGATGACCCAGCGCAATCGCGCCGCCGTTCACGTTCGTCTTCGCTTCATCAAAGCCCAACTCGCGCATCACCGCCACCGACTGCGCGGCAAACGCCTCGTTCAGCTCAATCAAGTCGATGTCGTCCAGCGCCACGCCGGTACGCTTCAGCAAGCGCGGCACGGCCGCAATCGGGCCAATGCCCATCACCTCAGGGCGCACGCCGCCCACATTAAAGCCCACAAACTTGACAAGCGGCGTCAAGCCCAGCGCTTCCGCTTTCTTGCGTTCCATCACAATCACCGCCGCCGCGCCATCGCTCAACGGCGACGAGTTGCCCGCCGTCACCGAGCCGCCCTGTTTGAAGACGGGGCGCAGTTTACCCAGACCCTCAACCGTCGTCTCTGGTCGGATATGTTCGTCGGTGTCAAAGATGACGGTTTGGCGCACGGGACCATTCGCGCCAGCCGTGACCTCTTCGATTTCTAACGGGACGATTTCATCTTTGAAACGGCCGTTTTCCCTCGCCGCCATCGCTTTCATATGGCTCTTATACGCAAATTCATCCTGTTCCGCCCGGCTCACATTATATTCCGTGGCGACTTGTTCGGCCGTCAGACCCATGCCCATGTACACTTCCGGCGCGTTTTCCGCCAGCCACGGGTTGGGGCTGATGCGGAATCCCGTCATGGGAACCAAACTCATCGTTTCCGCGCCACCCGCAATAATCACATCAGCGCCGTCGGCAATGATGCGTTCGGCGGCCATCGCAATCGTCTGCAAACCGCTGGAGCAGAAGCGGTTGACCGTCATGCCCGGCACATCCACCGGCAGTCCCGCCAAAATAGAAATAGAACGGGCAAAGTTCAGCCCCTGCGACCCTTCGGGCATGGCACAGCCGATGATCACGTCATCAATTTCCTGCGGATCAAGCTTGTCACCCACCTCAGCCAGCAACGCCTTAATCACACTCGCCGCCATGTCGTCAGACCGCCAATTGCGCGTCGTGCCTTTCTTCGATTTACCAACGGCCGTTCTCTTGGCCGCCACAATTACAGCTTCACGTGTCATAATATTCTCCATTTACGATTGGTGATTAACGATTTACGATTGGTACTCGCGCACCCAAATCGTCAATCCAAAATCGTCAATCATCAATTGCGAAGGGGTTTGCCTTTCATCAACATATGGGTCATACGGTCGCGGGTCTTCTCTTCGCCCAACAGCGAGAGGAACGCTTCCCGTTCCAGGTCGAGCATGTACCACGGATCGACCCAGGCGGGCGCACTGAGGTCGCCGCCAGTAAGCACAAAAGCCAGCTTCTTAGCGATGACCACATCATGGTCGCTGGCGTAGCCGCCCCAGTTGAGGCTCTTCACACCCACCACCAACGCCGAATACACATCCCGTCCGGCCGCGTAAATCTTCTCCACTTCCGGCGGACGCGCCCCAATCTCAGCCAATTGCAACGCCCGTTGTTTGGCGATGGCAAGGCGATGGTCGCCGTTCATGACGATGGTGTCCTCGTCGGTCAGGTAGCCCAGGGTTCTGTTCTCCCAGGCGCTCGTACCCACCTTTGCCAGCCCGATTTGCTCAAACGCGCCCTGCACCACCGAAATCGGATCGGCATTCGGGTTTTTCATCGTCGGGTTGACTTGGCGGCGCACCACTTCCTTACAACCGCCGCCAGCCGGAATCAGCCCCACGC
>CAZXVH010000123.1:0-12867 GCA_964643965.1 uncultured Ardenticatenaceae bacterium | reverse complement strand
ACTTGGCGGCGCACCACTTCCTTACAACCGCCGCCAGCCGGAATCAGCCCCACGCCCACTTCCACCAGACCCATGTAGCTCTCGTGATTGGCGACCGCTTCCCAGCCAGCCAGTGCCATTTCTACACCGCCACCGAGAGCCATGCCCTGAACGGCCGTTACCACCGGTTTCGGTGCGTGGCGCAGCTTAAACGTCAAACTTTGCAGGTCGTAGATCATCTTGTCCAAGATGTCCCAATGTCCCGAAGCCGCCGCCACCCCAATGGCAAACAAATTCGCGCCGACGCAGAAATTGTCAGCATCGTTGCCAATCACCATCGCGTCGAAATCATTGCTCAAAATGTCCAGCGCTTCATGCCCCAGGTTGATGATATTGTCGTCGATGGCGTTCATCTTGGCGTGGAATTCGTAGAGCAGCACCCCGTCGCCCATGTCGAGCAGACTGGCGCTGTCGTTGCCCGCCACTTCCTTGCCCGCCGCGTGCAAATCCTTGATGACCACGATGTTTTTATCCACTGCCAACGGTTGATACGACTTGGCATCCCAATCGTAGCAGCTTCCGTTCTCGTAGAAACTGTCGCAGCCCGCCGCCAACATCTCTTTGACCCACGGCGCCACTTCCAGACCGGCCGCTTCCATCTTCTCGACAGTTTCGGCCACGCCCAGCATGTCCCACATTTGGAACGGCCCTGCTTCGTGAGCAAAGCCCCAGCGCATGGCGTCGTCGATGTCGCTCAGCTTGTAGGCGATTTCCTGCGCCACATAAGCGGCATAGGCAAAGCCATAAAACAGGATGTCGCGGGCATAATTGGCGGCGCGGTCGTCAAATTCCAGGAATTTACGCAGCCGTTCGCCCAAATCCTCGATTTTGCGCGTGGCGCTAATGGAATCAAAGCGGGGACTGCCACCGTCGATATAATCCATTGTCTCTGGATCGAGCGTCAGGAACACCCGCTGCCCATCGACGAAATCTTGTTTGTAGAATCCCTGCCCCGTTTTGTTGCCCAGCCATTTGTTTTCGATCATCTGGTTCATGAGAACGGCCGTTTTCTCTGGCTTTAAAATCTCACGGTAGCTGTCGTGGGGGACGCCTTCATACAAATTTTTGTTGACGTGGCCCATCACATCCAAGCCCACCAAATCCATCAAGCGGAAGGTGGCGGTCTTGGGGCGACCAATTTGTGGCCCGGTAATGGCGTCGATTTCAGCCACCGTGTAGCCGTTTTGCAGCCCATGTTCGATGCCGTAAGACGCGGCCACAGCAAAGAAACGGTTGCCGATGAAGTTGGGCGTGTCTTTACACACCACCACCCCCTTGCCCAACACGTCCCGTCCAAATGCCACCATGAACGCGGTCACGGCCGGATCGGTTTCTGGCGTGGGGATGATTTCCAACAATTTCAAGTAACGTGGGGGGTTAAAAAAGTGGGTTCCTAGAAAACGAGAGCGGAAAGAGGGGGAACGGCCGTTTGTAATCTGATGGATGGGAATGCCAGAGGTGTTGCTGGAGATGATTGCGGTCGGCTTACACACCGCTTCCAACTTCTCCATCAGCGCTTGCTTCGGTTCCAGCCGTTCAATAATCACCTCAACCACCCAATCGCACTCAGCCAGAAGCTCAAAATCATCTTCTGTATTGCCGATGGTGATCAGATCGCCCCGGTCGGGTCGCGCCAGATTGGCCGGTTTGGCTTTGACCATGCGGTCATAAAGACTCTGCACCAGCCGGTTCCGGGCGGCCGGGTCGTCCTGCTCCTCAGCGCTCAGATTAGGCGTGGGAATATCGAGCAGCACCACCGGAATGCCGATATTGGCCAGATGCGCAGCGATGCCGCCGCCCATCGTCCCGGCCCCGACAATGCCAACTTTGTCAATGCGGTAGGTCATAGTTTCTCCTTCGTGGGAATTGTTTACTCCACATAATATTTACGGTCACATTTGTTTGAACGCTGCCTCTTTACAAGACCTGACGTGACCTATCAAAGCCGCGTTTATCTTCAAATCATTCTTCTTCACCCAAATACCATAGGTTAAACCACGGACGTTCATAGCCGCTTTCTTCATAGGCTTTATGCCAATCATGATCGCCATGCCCTGTATCATCGGCCAAAAGCCAAGAGGCTATTCTTGGGCGCGTTCCATAGTGATTGGGACCATACCAATATTCAAGTTTGAAATATAATTCAATCGAATTAGCAGTGTAATTTGGATTATTACCCGTAGTTTTATCTGTCAGGGGATTAATTCCACGCATTTGTATTGGCGAACCAATATCCGCTTCGGTAATAGTGACTGGGATTTCTTGGTCACGTATAGCAGTCTTCATCCACGACGGGAAATATATTGATACATGTTGTCCCAACGGACAGTAATTATAATTTTCCTTGCCCTGACTCCAGTAATTATGCCAGTTAATGCCATCGCTCTTGTTCTCGATAGTATTCTGCATCAAATCATAGCCCTTATATGTACCATCTACTAACCATACATCTCCACAAGGCATGTCATCATCCACGTCTTCAATATCGTTTCCTTCCGCGTATTGAGACTGTACCATTGGTGGTGTTAACACTTTTATGTAAGATGGATAGTAATTGTTAACATAATCATATACGGCAGAAAAGTAAGCATCCATATCTGTCCATGCTGTGCCATTCCAAATACGTGGTGTTCCAATATCACGACTATACCACTCTAAATTTGGCTCATTAGCTGGTTCAAAACCAAAAACAAGGAAACCTTGTGACCAATTGAGAGCTTGTATTTTTCCCATTTCATCGCCTAGATCACCTGGGCTGCGATAGTTGCTCCAACCACAATATTCATCCGATCCTACTGGCGGCCCATCTGAAAGCCTGTGATTAGGCCAATTGTCAGGATCATCCCAGTCTGGGAAATTCCCTGGTGAAGGCATTAAGCGAATCACAACTCGTACCCCTGCTTGCGAAGCGCGTTTAATATAGTTGAACTGCACATTATTGCGAATGCTAGCCTCGTAAATACGACAAGGATCAGTTGGATGAACAGATGGATAGCGATGAATATTATAAACTTGATTACTAATAGCCACTACGACCGTAGGCCACTCTCCCTCTAGTTGAGGATCAATTCTTTGTAAGAGAGTGGAATTCCAATCAGAGTTATTTCGATTGCCAAGATGTATGCCAGACCAACATTTTCCAATACAGTCTTTGCGAATCATTGGGAGATAAACGTTAAAATTGGTTGATGGAATCATGTTTGATGAGGAAGATGCAGAGTAAGCATTTTCCAAAGGCATATTTGCGTTGATTACAATAGTCAAAATGACGACGATAAATACAATAGTGAATGTGAGTTTTCTTTTCAACATCCGGTTAAACATTTTCATCACCAATTGTCTATTAATCTTGCGTAATTGTGGCCGTGTATAAACGCCAAGAAACCTCAACCGGATCAAGAGGGTTAGCCACCCATGCTAGTCTATGACCAGAAAGCAACATCTGTCCTCTTTGCTTTATGGGAATGTCGTCAGACCAAAGACTAAAAGGTATATTTCGGTTTAAGTCGTAACCAACCGAACTTAACAAGATGTCGCCATCAATAACAACACGAGTGCCAAAACCCTGCATAGGAATATCCAAAATACGTTCAGCACGATTTTGCAAGTCATAAATATGCTGTTGTGCAAGTGGTTCAGATTGTGTGTCGTAAGAAAAACTAGCCCAAGCTATTTGCGTTCCATCACAATCATGTGACCGCCCTGTGGTGGGAGAATCAGACAGAGGTACTTGCCCGACTGAAAAAGTTTCACCAGTTTGCAAGTTGTATGCGCGTAAATCAGCAGAAGTAATCTGCCTTTGTTCAGGTCTATGGGAGTAATACATGAAGATCACCCAATCTCTGGAACAAATGCGAGGCCAAGCATATGTACCTGTCCCTTTTGCAATTAGTATTTCTTGTTCATGAATTAGGTCGTACCCATAAATTCCCCAACTTTCCCCCCGATATTCTTGCCATATTAAAATATCATCTTTAAGGTCAAATAGGTGTAAGTTGCCCCGCCATACTGAACGCTTAACCCCTTTGTCCAAATCTAATAATAACACCTGTTTAATATTGCTGTTGCTATCTGCGGTTGATTCAGTCCAAACAACATAATTACCCTCAATATAAGGGCCATCTGAATTGTTATTGACAATAGGTGTAATATATTCAGTATGCCCGCTTTGTGTGTTAATGACAATAAGGGATATTTCCTCTCCTGATTTGAGTTTGGCAACCAACAGGTTACCGTCCAAGTCTGGGGCAAATAATCCATCAATTGGAGACCCAACTTGAATATCCATCACTCCAGCGCGTGCAATTTCAATTGGAACACCTACACGTACGCCGCGATCAGGTAAAGAAGTAGGTAATTGATAGGGTGTTTCCGGTTCTGAAACAAGTTGTGACAAGGGGGTTGAATTAGGTGATATGGTTTGTTTTCGATCACTGGTTGCAGGAGCAGGATAAGGTTTTATTGTAGTTCTATCTACTTGATCTTCTTGTCTAGACAGGCCAGGATAACCAATCGGTGGGCTTGCAGCATTGTTAGAAGTTACCCCCCTTAATATAAGAATAAAAGATGTGCCTAATGCGAGGATGGCTAGTATGATGACTACTCCCCCCACTTTATTAAACAATTTGTTAAATTTGTTCATGTTGACACCTCCCTATATCGTTCATGACTATCAAATTATACCAAACTGTCACCAATACTAATTTCATCAGATGTCCCAACAGTAATGCTAAAAAGAATTCTATGCTGGTAAGTTTAGACGATAGGATTTATATTAAATACGTCTTCCATTGAATAAGTAGTGTCTGCTTCTTTGACGCTTTCATACAATCCTGGAACGGAAAGCAGTTCCAGCGTTTCTACTAAACTCTCGTAATCTTCTTCAGAAAGCATGACCACGCCGCCATGTTCAGAGGCAATTCGATATTGACGATGTTCTTGTATCGTTGATTGGAGCAGCTTTTGAAAATCTACCTGTGCGGACTTTGCTGTAATCGTTTGCATATCGCCTCCGGTTTTAGTCCCGTAGTCTGGTAGTCAATTAGTCGAATAGTCCGGCAACCTAAACGACTATCCGACTATTCGACTAAGGACTAATCGACTATTATTTTAACTCACGCCGCGAGTATCCAAGTATACTACGTGCCACAATAAGCGTATTAATTTGCTTCGTACCTTCATAAATGTCGTTGATTTTGGCGTCACGCATCCATTTTTCGGTGAGCCATTCACGAGTGTAGCCCATTGGCCCCAGTAGTTCAACTGCTTTTTGCGTAACCCAGGTGACCGTTTCGCCAGCGCGCGCTTTACACATGCTCGCTTCCAGGCGATTGGGCTGGCCATGCGCCATCAAAGCGATAGAACGAACCGTCAGCAACCAGGCCGCCTTGTGCCGCGCTTCCATTTCCAGCAAGTCGCGTTCCATAGCCGTCATCTGGTTTTTCGGCTTGGTGTAATCGACCTCGATGCCTTCTTCTTTGAGCTTCGCCTGGGTGAATTCCAGGGCGGCGCGGCAGACGCCCATGGCGCTGGCGGCCACGGCCGGACGGCTGGCGTCAAACGTCGCCATCGCCCCTTTGAAGCCTTTGGTGGAGCCATCTTTCTTGATAACTTCGGCGCTGCCCAAAATGTTATCGGCCGGAATGCGGGCATTGTCGAAGTTGATGGCCACGGTATCGCTGGCGCGGATGCCCAGCTTGTTCTCCTTTTTAGTGACAGTAACGCCGGGCGCGCCAGCCTCCACGATGAACGATTTCATGCCACCACGCCCCGCAGATGCATCAATCGTGGCCCAAACTACGACGAAGCCGTCAGATTCATCGAGCGCCAAGCTGCCGTTGGTGCAGAAGATTTTCTCCCCATTTAGCACCCATTCTTGAGTTTTTGGGTCGAGAACGGCCGTTGTCCTGATATTACTGGTGTCAGAGCCAGCGCCCGGTTCCGTCATGGCCATGGCGCCCCATTTCGGCTCGCCTTCGCCAAACTTGCCCAGCACCCGAATCTTTTGCTCTCTGGTGCCCACTGCCTGCACCGCCGCCCCACCCAGGGCGGGGTCTGGCGTACACAGGTATTGGCCGGCGTCACCCCAGCTCAACATCTCGATCATCATGATCAAGCGTATGATGCTCAGATCAGGGCCATCTTTCTTTTTGGGGCCGCTGCCATTGCCATTGGCTTGCAGCCTGGCGGTGGAGCGTTTGTACTGTTCACGCATGATGGGCCACATCATGTTGATGTATTCTACCGGCCGTTCATGCTCATGCTCGTCGTAATAGCGGGAATACTGACGCATAATCGATTCGGCGACCATCTTCGCCATCTGTAGCTCATTTGTAATTTTTTCAGGAATTTCAAAACTAATCATTTTATTCTCCATTTGCAATTAACGATTGACGATTTTGGATTGACGATTCGGTCGCTCATAGGCAATCGAAAATCGTTAATCAACAATCGTAAATCAAACAATTGCCATGCCGTCGAAGCTGGCAAACGCCCGCGCATTACGCAACCATAGCTCAACTGGATATTCGCGGATGTAGCCGTAGCCGCCCAGGGCTTGCAGGGCGCGGTCACACACCGTCAGCGCCATGTCGTCGATGTAATATTTCATGACAGCGGCCGCCTGGGTGGCGTCGTTGCCCTGATCCAACTGCCACGCCGCTTCCCATACCAGCAAGCGGGCGCTGTCGATGTCCATGGCCATTTCCGCCAGCATAAAAGCGATGCTTTGGCGATGGGCCACCGGTTCGCCAAACTGCACCCGCTGTTTGGTGTAGTCGATGGCGTAGTCGAGGGCGCCTTTGGCCATGCCCACGGCCGCTGCACCGAGCGCCACGCGGCTGTGGTTGAGAATCAGGCCGAAGTCGATACCTTCGTTGCCGCCTAATTTATTCACGGCCGAGACGCGCACATTGTCCAATTTCACTTGGAAGGTGGGCAAGGCGTGTACCCCCATCAGCTTTTCCCGTTTCAGCACTTCAAAGCCTTCGGCGTCGGCAGGCACGAAGAAGGCTTGGGTAACGCCATCTTCATTGGCGTAAATGAGGAAGGTTTCGGCGTCTGCGGCCAGCGGGACGAAGCTTTTTATGCCATTTAACAGATAATCTTCGCCATCGAGAACGGCCGTTGTCTTTAACTTCCGGGGGTCAAACTGGATCACTGGCTCGGTGAGGGCGGCCGTCACCTGGGGCAGGCTTTCTTCGCAGAACAGGGGCAAATGAGCCTCCTTCTGCGCTTCCGTGCCGGCCAACATCAGGGGCACAGCCACCAAATTGGGCGTCATGATGGCAAGGGTCGTGGCTAAATCGCCGTAAGCAAAGGCTTCAGTCGCCAACGCCCCCGTTATCACGGAATAGTCGCCAAACCCACCATATTCCTCGGGGATGCTGGTGGGCAGCACACCCATTTCCCACCCTGCTTCTACTACGTCGGCGGGCAGTTCACCCGCTTCGTCTGCCTCCCGAAACACCTTCCGTATGCGCTCTTGCGCCAAACGGCCGATAGCATCGGTCAGCATCTTCTGTTCCTGGTCTAGTTCAAAATTGATCATGTGCAGCTCCTATTCTGGGCAAGCCAGAGGCGAAAATTTTTTAATACAATTTGTAATAAATTACCTAACAATTGCATCCGTCATGCGGGCGACTCGGGCCATCGCTTGCACGTCGTGGACGCGCACAATGTCAGCGCCCCGCGCAATGCCAATAGCGACTGCCGCCGCCGTGCCTTCTATGCGCTGGTCGGGCGACAAATCGAGCGTATACCCAATAAACGATTTGCGTGACGGACCAATTAAGATGGGAAATCCCATCGGTTTGAACTGATCGATTTGGTTGAGCAGTTGCAAGTTCTGCGCAACGGTTTTGCCAAAGCCAATGCCGGGATCAAGGATAATTTGGGCTTCGCGCACCCCTGCTTTGAGAGCAATCTCCACGCTTTCTTGTAATTCACGTTTGATGTCAGCGATGAGATTGTCATAGTTGACGCCGACGAAGCGTCCGCCCAGTTTTTCCTCTTGCACGGCATCTTTGGGTTTGCTGCGATTGTGCATGAGGACGAGGGGGCAGTTGGCTTGTGCAGCCAGGATTGCCATGTCAGCATCCATGCGTAATCCCCAGATATCGTTGAGCCAGTCGGCGCCTGCTTCTAGCGCTGCTTCGGCTACGGAAGCGCGGTAGCTGTCAATGGAAATGGGGATGTCTACCGACTGGCGCACGGCTTTAATCACCGGTATCACCCGCCCCATTTCTTCCGCTGCGTCTACCGGCGTACTGCCCGGACGGGTGCTTTCGCCGCCAATGTCGATGATGTCGGCGCCGTCGGCCACAAATTGTTTGGCTTGAGCCACAGCCCTGGCAATCACATCTTCTTGCTTTGTGATGACGCCATCCCCAGAAAAGCTGTCTGGGGTGACGTTGAGAATACCCATGATATAGGTGTGGTCTCCCCACTTGAATCCGGTTGGCGGCGTTGCCATCAATGGTAATCCCTCATTTTTTAACCACAGCGGGCGCGGAAAGCGCAGTGGTTTCCTCTTTTTCTCCGCGTCTTCTGTGTTCTCTGCGGTTCTTTTTTTAAGCAGTAATGCCCATAAAAGTGGGTTGATTGGGCAGCAGGTAAACGGCCGTTGTATACACCGCCGTCAACATTTGCACCACCGATTCATTCGTTTGCGGATGCTCCAATTCGGGCGCGATGTCTGCCAGGGGCGCCAGGACAAAGGCGCGTTCATCGACGAAGGGGTGGGGGATAGCCAGGGTGTCGTCCTTCATGATCATGTCATCGTAGAACAGGATGTCGATGTCGATGAGACGTGGCCCCCATTTAAAGGAAGGGGTACGGCCGACTTCCGCTTCAATCGCTTTACAAAAATCGAGCAACTCATGGGGCAAGAGCGTTGTTTTGCCCGCCACACATATATTCAAGAAGGCAGGCTGGTCAGCGACGCCCCACGGTTCGGTTTCATAGACGTTGGAAACGGCCGTTATCGTAACGCGCCGTGTGAGAGCCGATAAGGCTTGCTGTAAGTTTGCCGGGCGATCACCCAGATTTGTGCCTAAACTTAAGTATATGTGGCTCATCTTTCCTGCATTCAGTGAACAGTTTACAGTGAACAGTTTACAGTTGAAAATTCGCTTACTGTTCCCTGTTTACCGCCCACTGCTTACTGACCTACCTCTTGATAATTTTACCTGAAATGACGCAGTGCATCATTATGTAGTATTTATAACACAGTGCGTCATGAGTGTCAATGGATGAGCGAATTTTCGCTGAAGGCGGTTTTTTGCTTCGGGAATGAGGGGTGGGAAAGTGATTGGTTTGTTGGTATGGTTGAGGGAAACGGCCGTTCATCACCCTCATCATGGAGAAACTATGACCTCTAAACGCATCCTCATCGTCGGCGCCACCTCGGGCGTGGCGCAAGCCGTCGCCCAACGATTTGCCCAACAATATGCTCGCATTTTTTGCCTGGCGCGTAACCCGGAAAAAATGGCGAAAGTCGCTGAATCACTCGGCGAATCTTTCGCGGGCAGTTATTGCTACGACTTCACCGATACAGACCTTGCGCCCACAGCCATCGCCAAAGCCAGCGAAGCATTAGGTGGTATCGACATCGCCCTATTTGCCCATGGTGATTTGCTCAACCAACTTGAAAGCGAACATGATTACAGTGTGGCTCAAAAAACCTTTGCCATCAATCAACTCAGTGTCATCGCCCAACTCATCCCGCTCTCTGCGCAGATGGAACGGCAAGGCGCTGGCAAAATTGGCGTCATCACCTCAGTGGCTGGCGACCGGGGACGGCCGCACAACTACACCTATGGCGCGGCAAAAGGCAGCCTCAATATCTTTGTAATAATCTTCCTGTCTCAAAAACTAACGAATCCGCTCTTGCAGATAAGCCAACAATTCGCCGACCGATATCCGCTCCTGCATCGCCGAATCACGGTCACGCACCGTCACGGTATCATCTTCCAGCGAGTCAAAATCAACGGTGACGCAGAAAGGGGTGCCGATTTCGTCCTGGTAATAGTAGCGTTTGCCGATATTGCCCCGATCATCCCAGGTGACAGTCATGTGATCCAGTAGCTCGTTGAAAATACCACGAGCTTTCTCCACCAGTTCTGGCTTATTTTTGAGCAGCGGGAAAACCGCCACTTTGTAGGGCGCAATGCTGGGTTTAAACCGCAGCACCGTGCGCTGATTCTCCTCATCTTCCCAATACGCATCACACAGCAGCATCAGGAAGACGCGGTTGATGCCCAACGCCGGTTCAATGACGTGAGGCACGATCCGTTTGCCCCCTTGCTGGGAGTCGATATATTCCAACTTGCGCCCGGAGTGCTGGAGGTGGGCTTGCATGTCGTAATCGGTGCGGTAAGCGATACCCCATAATTCCTGGAAGCCAAAGGGGAACTGGTAATCGAGGTCGTAAGTCTCTTTGCTGTAGAAGCTGCGTTCTTTATCAGAATGACGGCGCCAACGCAAGTTTCCCTCGTTAACGCCCAGCGTCTTCGTCACAAATTTCCACATGGCTTCCTGCCACTCTTTGAAGATCGGTTCCCACTCGGTTGCTTCCGGGTCGAAGAAATATTCGATTTCCGCCTGTTCAAACTCCAGGGTGCGGAAGATGAACTGCCCGGTGGTGATTTCGTTGCGGAAGCTCTTGCCAATCTGCCCCACGCCAAAGGGTAAACGCACCCGGCTGGAGTCTACAATCTGGCGGAAGTTTGAGAAGATGCCCTGAGCGGTCTCGCCGCGCAAATATACTTTCGATTTTTCCCCTTCGACGGCGCCAATGGCGGATTCAAACAAAATGTTGAACGCTTTTGGCTTGGAGACGGGATTGCCTTCGGGGCTGAGGACATTGTTGCGCTCCATGAAGTCGCCCATTTCCTCAAGGGTAAGCTCTTCGACCACGGCCGCATCGACGCCGGTATTGGCCGCCAACCACATCTCAATGAGGTGGTCGGCGCGGTAACGTTTGTGGGTCTCTTTGTCTTCCACCAGCGGATCGGTGAAGGAGGCGACATGGCCGGAGGCGACCCAGGTTTCAGGGTGCAGCAAAATTTGGGAATCGAGGCCAACCATGTCGGGGCGTTTGCTGATCATCTCACGCCACCACAGGTCACGGATGTTGCGCAGCAGTTCAGCGCCGAGCGGACCGTAATCGTAGGAACTGGCGAGTCCGCCGTATATTTCAGAGGTGGGGTAGACAAAGCCGCGTCGTTTGGCGAGGGCGGTGATGGTTTCTAAGGTGGTTTGGGTCATGGTAAGGCGTTGCTCCTGAGATGATTGTTTGCAGAGTTGCAGGTAAGGTGGGTAATTTTATGGATATGGGGTGGGATGTCAAGGAAAGCATGAAGGATGAGGTATGAAGGGAAACGGCCGTTTGGCAGCCATCTCCAGGTCAAGTAAGATTCCCGGTATGAAAAGAAGCTGGTTGTGGATCATCGTTTTAAGCGGAATGCTCACTCTCGTCAATAATGCCGGGGCGCAGGAAACGGCCGTTTCCACCCTCCCTGTTTTGCCCGGCGACACCTGGACAGCCCTGGCCTATCGCTATGACGCCGATGTACAAGCCTTAAACCCGCACATGAACCGGCAGCGCCAACCCACCATGGGCCGTGAAATCGTCGTGCCAGCGCTTGATGAACAAATGGGATCGCTGCTGCGCACGGAGGAAGGCGGATTGCTGGCAACGGCCGTTCGCCACCACACCTCCCCTTGGACCATCGCCCTGCAAAACGATCTGCCCCATCCCTACCGCCCCCTGTTTAATCAGCCCCTCTTTCTGCCCGGTGGTGAAACCCCGCCCCGCGACTTGCCTTCTGGCTTTGAGACGCTGGAACTATCGCAAAATGTGGCGCATCCTGGGCAGGCCGTGGCCTACCGCGCCCAGGTGAGCCAACCCATTTCCGTCACAGCGTCAGTGGCGGATATACCTTTTGTGGTGGGGGAAAACGGCCGTTCTCAACTGGGTCTGCTGGGCACGGGCGCGTTTTTTGGCAGCGGCGAACCGGAACTCACCATCCAACCGGCCGGAGGGCCGTTATGGGTACAACCGTGGCGCTTCGTTGACGCCAATACCTGGGATTACCAGGAAATCAGCTACACCGGGGCCGCCGCCGAAATTGATCAAGCCGCCATCGACGCCGAACGCGCCCGCCTGCGCGAAATTTGGACAAAGGTTTCACCAGAACCGCTGTGGCAAACCTCTTTTAGCCAACCGATTAACGATTATTTGGAAATCAGTTCCACCTTTGGCGCCCGCCGCTCGGTTAATGGCGGACCATACAACCGCTACCATGAGGGCGTCGATTTTAGCGCCTATGGCGGCACAACGGTGTTTGCCCCGGCCGGCGGCGTGGTAGTGGTGGCCGAGCCGCTCTACGTGCGCGGCGGCGCGGTTATCCTGGATCACGGGCTGGGTATTTACTCCGGTTACTACCATTTGAGTGAGATAGTGGTGGAAGTGGGAACGGCCGTTTCCCCTGGAGACCCCTTAGGCGCAGTGGGCACAACCGGCCTCTCTACCGGCAACCATCTGCATTGGGATTTGCTGGTAGGCGCCACCTGGGTAGACGCCGCCGCCTGGGTTGAACAAGACCTCGCCTGCTGGCTGCTCGAGGGCTGGGGCGAACCGTGTGCCGATTAACGATTGGGGATTGGGGATTGGGGATTGGGGATTGGGGATTGGGGATTGGGGATTGGGGATTGACGATTGACGATTGACGACTACCCAACCATCCAACCACCCGACTACTCGACTACCAGACTACCCGACTACCCGACTACCCGACTACTCGACTACCCGACTACCAGACTACT
>CAZXVH010000122.1:0-14713 GCA_964643965.1 uncultured Ardenticatenaceae bacterium | reverse complement strand
GGCTGCAACCCGTTTTAACGGGTTTTATGTCTCAGACGCCGGTTTACAACCGGCGGCAATAGCTTTCAGGTTAAAGACAAGGTACTATTGTTATCCTCAAAATCGATCATCTACTGTGTCACTGACTCAGCAAAACCAAAAAAAGCGAACAACCCATGAACCACACCGTCCATAACAACATTGTCAGTTTTATTTGGGGCATTGCCGATGACGTGCTGCGTGATGTGTACGTGCGCGGCAAATACCGCGACGTGATTTTGCCCATGACCGTCATCCGGCGGCTGGATATTTTGTTGGCGCCCAGCAAGGATGCAGTGCTGGAAATGCACCAATTTTTGGAGGAGAACAAGATTGAGTCTGGCATTGCCCAATTCCAGCAGATTACCGGCTATCCCTTCTACAACACCTCCCCCTTCACCCTGCAACGATTGTACGATACCCCCAGCCAGATTAAGGTGAACTTTGAGGCGTATCTGAACGGCTTCAGCGACAACGTGCAGGAGATCATTCGCAAGTTTAAGTTTCATAACCAGTTGGAAACGTTGGATGACGCCAACCGCCTGTACCCCTTGCTGGAAAAGTTCTTGTCGCCGCGCATCAATTTGGGCGTGGAGGCGGTGACAGACGGCCGAGGTCATGTGCTGCATGAGGGCTTGTCTAATTTGGGCATGGGCTATGTCTTTGAGGAGTTGATTCGCCGTTTTAACGAGGAGAATAACGAGGAGGCGGGGGAGCATTTTACGCCGCGTGACATCGTGCAGTTGATGGTGCATTTACTGTTTGAGCCAGTGGCTAAGCAAATTGAAAGCGGCACCTATCTGGTGTATGACGGGGCGTGTGGCTCTGGCGGCATGTTGACGGAGGCGGAGAAGTTCTTTGTGAGGTTGGCCGAAGCGCAGGGCAAGCGGGTGACGTTGGCGCTGTATGGGCAGGAAGTGAACCCGGAAACGTATGCTATTTGTACGGCCGATATGCTCATTCAGGGACGCAGCACGGAAAATATCGCCTTTGGTTCCACCTTGCGTCATGATCAATTTAACCGTACCAAATTTGATTTCATGTTGTCCAATCCACCTTATGGCAAATCATGGAGCGTGGACAAAGAGTTCATTTACGACGGCAAGAAGAAAGCGGTGATCGACCACCGCTTTGCCGTGGGACTGCCGCGCAGCAGCGATGGGCAACTGCTCTTTTTGCTCAATATGCTGACCAAAATGAAGGAGACGCCCCAGGGCAGCCGCATTGCCCATGTACACAATGGCTCGGCTTTGTTTACGGGGGATGCGGGGCAAGGGGAGAGCGAGATTCGCAAGTGGATCATTGAGAATGATTGGCTGGAAGCGATTATTGGACTGCCGTTGAATATGTTTTACAACACGGGCATCGCCACTTATATTTGGGTGCTGAGCAATCGCAAGCCGGCGCAGCGCCAGGGCAAGGTGCAGTTGATTGATGGGCGGGAACTGTATACCAAGCTGCGCAAGAATCTGGGCAGCAAGAATTGCGAGTTCACGGCCGACCACATCCGCACCCTCATGGACGCCTTTTTGGACTTTGAAGACAGCGACATCAGCCAAATTTTTGACAATGAGGCGTTTGGTTATGACAAGATTACGGTAGAACGGCCGTTACGCCTCAAAACCCATGTCACCCCAGCCCGACTGGAAACATTCAAGGCCGATTATCCCGAGGATAGCGCCTTAGCCGACGGGCTGGCGGGGCTGGTGGGCGCCGAACCACAGCTTGATTTTAACCAGGTGCAAAAGCAGTTCGATAAATGGGTAAAGAAACAAGGGCTGAAGATGACGGCCAAACAGAAGAAAGCGTTGTGGGCGGCATTCACGGAAACAGATGAAGCGGCCCAGCCGGTGGTTAAGAAAAAACATAAGGACGGCGCCATCGAATACGAAGCAGACAGCAGCCTGCGCGATACGGAAAATGTACCGTTGACGGAGACGATTGCCGCTTATTTTGCGCGGGAGGTGCTGCCCCATGTGCCAGACGCCTGGATTGACGAGAGCAAGACGGTGCGCGGCTACGAGATTTCCTTTACCAAATATTTTTACCAGTATGAGCCGCTGCGGTCATTGGCGGAGATTGTGGCGGATATTCGGGCGCTGGAAGCAGAAACGGATGGCATTTTAGAGCAGATTGTGAGCGTGGCCTCAAATTAGGAGCTTGTTGTGTCAAATAATGTCAAAATGATTGAATTCAAACTAGAATTGTGTATAATCAAACTAACAGAACCCGCCAAGGCTATGTTCTTCGGAATATCCTCAAACTGGCGGGTCTTTTTTTATGGGGGAGTCTGTGAACTATAACAAGCCGTATCTCTCTGTGGCCGACCAAATTGCGCTTCTCAAATCGCGGGGAATATATATTGCGGATGAAGCCATTGCTACCCGGTATTTGCAACACACCAATTATGTGCGCCTGAGACCGTATTGGTATTCGTTTAAAGCCAATCATACCAACCATCAATTTAAGCCCAATACCACATTTGCCGCCGTTCTCAATCTCTATTTGTTTGATCGTGCTTTACGCTTTCATGTAGCGCAGGCGATTGAAGTTATAGAAATATCTTTGCGCACCCAGTTTGCTTACCAATTTGCACAGCGACATGGCTCATTTGCTTACGCTGATGTGGCTTATAGCAAAAACCGCCGTTACTTTCAGAAGAATCTCGACCAATTGCAACAAGAAATTAGCCGCTCCAACGAGGTGTTTATTAAGCATTACAGCCGTAAATACACAAGTCCCATTTTGCCTCCTATTTGGATGGCATGTGAGGTGATGTCTTTCGGGCTGTTGTCACGTTGGTATAAGAACTTGAAATCGGGTCAGGTTCGCCAAGCAATTGCCCATGTTTATGATGTAGACAACCGCAGTTTAGATGGTATTTTGCATAATTTTACAGAACTACGAAATGTGATTGCCCATCACGGCCGTTTATGGGATAGAAACATTATCTTTCGTGTACCTTTGCCGCAAAGCAAACCGCGCCATTTACACGCCAGCATGAATGTGAACCAGCAAGATGCGCTTTATAACTCGTTAGTGATGATGCTTCACTTTTTGGACGTGATTCAGCCAGGCCATACTTGGCGATGGCAGTTAATTCAGTTGCTTGACCAGTATCAGGTGGAAATAGCACCGATGGGTTTCCCGACTCATTGGCGCACTTTGCCAATTTGGAAGGTGAACTAATGCAGCCGTATCCAGCTTATAAAGATTCAACTGCACCTTGGTTTGGCGATGTTCCTGAATCATGGGATGTAATTCGACTTGGGGCTGTTTTGCGTGAACGTGGAGAAAAGAATGATGGAACAAAAACCGAGAATGTTCTTTCTGTCTTGAAAGATATTGGGGTTATAAATTACGAGGACAAAGGAGCCATTGGCAATAAGAAATCCGAAGACATAGAGCGATACAAACCAATGGACAACCTCAACGGTTCAATTCTTGGTAATTTAAAAGTTCCCGTACCACCTATTCAAGAGCAACAACAAATCATTTACTCGTGCCAAGAGAAAACGGCCGTTATCAACGCCGTCATCGAACGCACCCAACGCGAAATAGAACTCATTGAAGAATACCGCACCACACTGATTGCCCACGCCGTCACGGGCAAAATCGACATCCGTTCTGTTGTATAATGTGACTAAACTTATTAATCGGAAAGGTGATGTTTATGACCACGAGACAAATTGTCATTGAGGTTCCCGAACAGGTACTGCTGGCCGAAAAAACGGACGCGGCCTCGTTTGCCCGGGAACTGCCCATTTTGGCGGCCGTTAAGCTGTACGAATTAGGGCGGCTTTCTTCTGGCCGGGCCGCCCAGCTAGCAGGGGTGTCCCGGGTCGAATTCCTCATGCTGTTAGAACGATATAAGGTATTTCCGCTAGAAGCTGAACTCCGGGAACTGGAAGATGGTGGCCATTAGCAACACATCGCCGCTGCTATATCTTTATCGCGCCGGTGGCCTGGAATGGCTCCCACAGCTTTTCGGCCAGATATGGGCGCCAACGGCCGTAACGGCCGAATTAGAAACCGGCATGAAACGAGGGTATGAGGTTCCCATAGCGGCCCACTACGAGTGGCTGCGTATTGTTGATCCTAAAAATGTGCCATCCCAATGGCTTTCGCTCGATTTAGGCGCTGGTGAACTGGCAGCATTGGCTTTGGCCTTAGAAAACCCAACCCATCTTGTTTTGCTGGATGATTTATTGGCACGCCGCACCGGACAAGCCGCAGGTTTAACTGTTTGGGGGACGTTACGCATTGTTCTTGAGGCTAAATCTCACAAGCTTATCGATCAGGCAGAACCAATCGTTACCCAATTACAGCGTAGTGGCATGTGGATTTCGCCACAGGTAAAGCAGCGAATTCTTGCGTTAGCAAAAGAAATATAACCTTAGCAACAGCGAAACGGCCGTTATCAACGCCGTCATCGAACGCACCCAACGCGAAATCGAATTGATTGAAGAATACCGGACGACACTGATTGCTCACGCCGTCACGGGCAAAATAGATGTGCGCCCCAGCAGGAGATCGTATGAAATTCCCCTGGTTCCGCCGTAGAACCCCCAAACCCCACACCGTTGAAGATCATAAACGGCCGTTATCCCCCGACATTGATCACACCATCGACCGGCGGCTCTATTATCGTCCCATCCAGTCCGGCGCAACCTGCCCCCGCTGTCACAAGCCATTGATTCAGGAACTCGCCACCTACCTGGTTGTCACCTTCGACGATACCGGTATAGAAACAGATCGCTTCATGGTTGGCGGAGATTTTGGTCACTACTGCCCCAACTGCCCCACCATCGTCATCAATCCGGTCGACATGAAACCCTATCTCGATCTTGCCCACGCCCAATTTGAGTCGGGCAAAGGCTTTGCCATTCTGGGACGAGTAGCGCTGGAAGCGTTTACTGAAGAAGAAAACAATACACCCGTTGGCGAACTGGAATCAATACCGATTGTTCCCTTTCACAAAAGCCCTTCCCGCACAAAACCAAAAAGCAAACGACGCAAAAAGCGCAAGAAAAGATGATCCTGCTTACCCACACCCTAACCACCGAACGCCAAATTGAGCTTGTTGAAGAATATAGGATTATGCTGATGGAAACGGCCGTTACGGGCAAAATCGACGTGCGTTCTGTTGTATAATAACGCTTATATAAACAAAGCGAGGCATAAATGATGTTACAGACCCCCTCATCTTCACCTAAATCAGAACCGCTGGCCATAATTTTGCAAACGGTTCCCCGGTTATCTCACGCTGAATTACTAGAACTGATCGCTTATCTGGCCCAACAAGCTCAGCAAACGGCCGTTAGGCAAACAACCTATTCCTGGCATGACATCGCCGGTATTGCCCCCAATTTACTGGCTGGTCAAGATGCTCAGGAGTGGGTCAACCAGACACGTCAGGAGTGGGATCGTGTCCACCCTTAACAACACAATTACCTCAGGCAGCATCCTCTTCTTGGACACAGCGCCCGTGATCAACTATGTAGAGCGTAAAGAACCCTATTTTGCACAGTTAGAAACTGTTTTTACGCGAGTGGATGAAGGGGATTTAAGGCTTGTGACATCAGCCATCACCCTGGCAGAATGTTTGTATTATCCCTACAAACACAAAGAACCTGGTCTGGTACAAGCCTTTACCCATCGTTTGGTAAACGGCCGTAACGTAAACTTTGTGCCGGGTTATGGCGTGGCGGTGGCCGGCGATACCGGGGGCGGCATTCGCGGCCGTTGGATTGATTTGGGCTGGGATAAGGACAATTACGAATCGTGGACGGGGCATGTGGATGTGTATTATTGCCACCGATCAGCAAGACCCATTTAGCCCGGAGCGCCGCTATGAGCAAAACTACCCAGACATGGCTCATGTTTTGCCGACCTTTCTGCAAGGTTATGAGAAAAACCGCCAATCTGCTTTGGCTGTGCTTGCTTTTTTGGACGAACGGGTTGAGATCAACGAAGGAATGAAACTGGCTATCACGGCGTTATGTCAAACTGACCCGTGAAATCAAGCGGGTTGTCTGACGAAAGCAAAAAAGGGGTGGGAAACGGCCGTTTCCCACCCCTCGCTTTCTCTATTGAAAGAGGTTCACCTGTGAATGGTCATGTCCAACTTCTCTCGAGACGAAAAGTTGAACACCTCCCTATTAGATGCGCACAATATTCGGCAGCACCACCGGCCGGGAATGCGTTTGCTGGTAGAAGAAGTTCTGCAAGGTCTCCCGCACGGTATCATCCGGGAAACTGCCATTGTGTTTCAAGGCTCGCTTCAATTCCTTCTGCGCCGCATCCATCAATCCCGTCGAGCTGTCCATGCGCAGGAAACCCCGGCTGATAATGCGCGGCTCACCGACCAGCTTGTTTTTCTTATTCACCGGCACGTACGCCACCACAAAGCCATCTTGCGCCAGCCGCTCCCGGTCACGCATCACCCGCTCCCCAATTTCACCGACCAACGAGCCATCCACATAGACAGCTTCGGCCGGAATGGAACCGGTCAGCCACGCCTTTTCGCCATCTGTGACCCACGAGGAGCCGTTGTGGAGAATAAAGACATCTTCCGCCGCCAAACCATTGTCTTGCGCCAAACGCGCATGTAAATGTTGGTGGCGCATTTCGCCATGCACCGGGATCAAGAATTGCGGCTGCACTTCAGCCAGCATCATGCGCATATCTTCCCGGCTGCCATGCCCGGAGACATGCACCGTCGCCAGCGGCCCATAAATGACATTGGCCCCGCGGGCAAACAAGTTGTTCAACATGCGCCCCACATCTTCCTCATTGCCAGGAATAGTGCCGCCAGAAACGATGATGGTATCCCCATCATGCACATCTATCTGCCGGTGTTCACCCTTTGCCATGCGGTTTAAAGCCGAACGGGGTTCACCCTGCGAACCGGTTGATAAAATCACCAGGTCGCCATCCGCAATTTTGGCGGTGACGTCTACCAGTAACCCTTGAGGTACTTTCAAGTAACCAAGGTCGCGGGCCAGCTCCACGTTTTGCTGCAAGCTGCGCCCGGTCAGGGCCACTTTGCGCCCATATTTGTGGGCCAACAGCATGATCTCTTGCAAACGGGCCAACACGGAGGAGAAGGTGGCGATAATGATGCGGCTGTCTACCGCTTCAGCAAAGAGGCGGTCGAGGGTGTCAGCCACAATCTGCTCGGTCGGGGTGCGGCCGGGACGGTCAGCATTGGTGCTGTCTGCCATCAAGGTCAAGACGCCATTGGGCGTCAGTTCATGCAGCCGCTTGAAATCGGTGGTGCGCCCGCCGGCCGGCGTTTCATCCAATTTGTAATCGCCGGTATGCACCACTGTGCCCACCGGGGTATCGATCACCAGCCCCACGGAGCCGGGGATGGAGTGCGCCACGGCAAAAGGACTGATGCGGAACGGCCCCAGGTGGAGCGTCTGTTTGTCGTCAATGACGTTGAGTTGTGTGCGGTGCTGCACATGCGCTTCATCCAGCATCCGACCCACCATGCCCACCGTCAGGGCGGTGCCATAAATGGGGGCGCTGACCTGTTTCAAGAGATAAGGCAGGCCGCCGATATGGTCCATATGGCCGTGGGTGAGGACGATGCCGCGTAAGGTTTCCTCGTTTTCAATCACGTAGTCAAAGTTAGGCAAGACCAGGTCGATGCCATACATATCGTTTTCGGGGAACATTACCCCACAGTCGATGATAATTTGGTTGCGGCCGTATTCTAGCAATGTCATGTTTTTACCAATTTCCCCTAGACCGCCCAGGGGAATAATCTTTAAATTTTTACTCATAGTGTTGTTTTACTTTTTTTCCTTTGTATACCTTTTTGGTATTTCTATAGTAGTGGCAGGCAGCAGCAAAATGGCTAAATACCATAGGCAGCCTGCATGTTAAAACGGCCGTTTCTGGCCGTAGAATCGTCTAAAATCGTTAATTACTGGTGGGAAGTTTGGTGAACTGAGGGGAACCACGAAATTCTTAACAGCAACAATCATATTTTCTAACGGTACTGGCAAGTATCATACCACATAATCAAGAGTTGGGTAGCAGTTGCTCCCGTCACCCCGAAAATTCTCATTTTATTTTGCCTGGCCGTGGACCGTTACGGACAGGAGTAGGCCGGATTAACGATCCGCGTTACAAGGGCTTGTCTGCCAACTGATCGATCAGGGCCAGCATCGCTGCCGTCGCGGGAATATCCTGCATATTATGCCCATAATGGATGAAGCGGGCGATGCCTTCTTTGTCGATGAGCACTTGCGCCGGCATCCGGCCGAACTTGAAGAGCTTGACCTGCTGGCCGTACAGCTTTAAGACGCGGTGTTCGGGGTCTGGCAAGCCGATAAAGGGCAGCGATTTCTCGGTGAAGTATTCGCTAAACTTTTTTGCATCTTCAGGGCCGATGACGACAACGGCCGTTTCCCGTGCCACAAATTGTTCATACTCTTGACGCAACTGCGCCATATGCGCCTGGCAAAACGGTCAGGTAAAGCCGCGATTAAAGACGAGCAAGACGTGTTGCTTGCCTTTGAAATCGGAAAGGGAAACCGCGTTCCCTTTGTAGTCGGCCAGCGTAAAATCCGGGGCGGGGGTGTTAATTTGTACTTGAGCCATGTTTTTCTCCTTGTGTATGAAAACTAAATAACGTAACATCTCAATATTTGGGGGCAAAGATTACAAAAGTTTTAGAATTAGCTTTGTATGAACACTCTGATGCCAAAACTTTTGTAATCTCCCAGTTTATTGAGAAGATACTAAATAACCTACTTAACTGAGATTAGAGATTAGCTACTCGACCAATTTCTAATTTCTAAATTCTAATTTTTCGTGAATCGTTCAATCTGCGTTTCTTATATCCTTTGTATTATACGGGCATCGGCTTAGATTCCGCCCGGCCAAAAAAGCGCCAGTACAGGAAAATGGCAATCACGTAAGAGGTCATCGTGCCCAGGAAGATGGGGCCAAAACCCACATTGACTTGCAGCCAGCCGCTGATCGACGGGCTAAAAGCCCAGCCAAAGTTCCAACTCATGCTCACCAGGCTGGCCACGGTGGCCCGCGCTTCTTCATCCACCTGCTCCATGACAAACGCTTGATAGACGGGATTGCTCATGTTCATCAACATCAAGCGCACCAGGTAAGCCAGGGCGCTGAGCCAAAACCAGGGAGAAAAGCCCATAATTGCCAGGAAGGGTATGGAAAGCGCCTGCGAGATGACCACCATTCTCATCTTACCATAGCGCTCTGCCAGTGGCGGGGCCAGGAGCAGACCGAAGGCCATCGCCAGGGAACCAACGGCAAACAGCCCGCCGATGAGGCTGTCGGAAGCGCCGTAATCATGCCGGTAATAGATGTTCATGAAGGGCATGAGCAGCCCCGCGCCCAAAGAAGTGATGAACAGCGGACTGATCAACTTGAGCAGCAGGCGTGGGTTTTGTCGGGCATAAGCCAGAGGCGTCAAGTTTTTCTTGGCGTCCAGGGCGGGGGCTGGCGGCCGGCGCAAGAACAGCAGGGGAATCAATGACAGACCGGCGATGCCGCCGATAACGGCCGTTGTTAGCCCATAAGCCGTGGCGCTGGTGGCATCCACCTGCACAGTCGCGCCCAACCAGGAAGGCAGCTGCCCGCCCAACCAGTTGCCCACAAAACCAGCAATCATCTGTACGCCAAAACTGAAGGAAAAGAGGTAGGTGCGCTCCGTTTCACCGCTGTTTTCCATGATAAACGGCCCCAGGGTGACGCCCGCCAGACTTTGCCCCATACCCAACACTGCGCTAAACAAAAAGAAGCCGGTGGTATCTCGCCAGAAGACTGTGCCGAAAACGGCCGTTGTCGTCAAAATACTGGCTAAAATCAACGTCGGCTTACGCCCCATGCGGTCACCAATCAGCCCGGCCGGCAGCGCCGTCAGCAGCGCTACCAGGTTGGTGACAGTGAGCAGTTGGCCTAAAATCGACTCGTCAAAGCCGAGGCTGAGGGCGTAAAAGTTGAACAGCAGGCGGAACATGCCAAAGGCCATGCCGTTGAGAATGGTATAAGCCAGATACAGCCGGGCATTGGGTGAAAACAGGCGTATTTTGGCGGCATAGGCCACGGCGCCCAGGCGCATTCGCTGAGAAAAGAGCGCCGGCTGGGTGGTAGGGGGTGTTAGAGGATTCATAGTACATTCAGAAGTTCAACTTGTCCAAGAGGTTGAACTTCTAACTCCGAAGGAGCCGCACTCACTTGTCGTCACATCTTGGTGGCTGTAATTAAAAAGAAGGGCAGGTGCGCAATTTGCTGCCAGGCTCCGGCTAGATTATCGCCTGCCAGGGCCGCCTGGTCAAGGGTACTCATTTCCTCCGGCAAAAGCGGCAGCGTACGCAAAAAGTCAAAGCGCGTCACATCCGGAGCCAGCAACGAGTCCAACAAATCCACACGCACCACAAAACCTTGCGCCGTCAGCAATCCCGGCAGCAGCCGCCCCGCCCGCGGTTCCGCTCCCACCCGCGCCAACGCCGACAACCAGATGTCCCGCGTAACAATCTGCGGCGGATGTTCGATCATGCCGGCATAATCTGGTTCCAGGGCGATCAAGACGCCGTTTGGCTCTAATATGCGATGAATTTCGGAAACGGCCGTTTCTAGTCCACCGGTCACTGAGCCTGTCGAAGTGACTGAAGTGGCCGCAGTCACCCACATCAACACACATTGGCAAAATACCAGATCAAAGCTGTCATCGGCAAAGGGAAGCGACAAGGCGTCGCCGCCAAGCGCCGAAGCGCCGGTCACTGCGCCTGTCGAAGCGCCGGTCACTGCGCCTGTCGAAGCGCCGGTCACTGCGCCTATCGAAGCGCCGGTCACTGAGCCTGTCGAAGCGCCGGTCACTGAGCCTGTCGAAGCGCCGGTCACTGAGCCTGTCGAAGTGACAATCCGATCCAACGCCACCACCAGTCCACCCCCCCGCCGCACTAACTCCCCTGTCACCGCGCCATAGCCTGCCCCCAAATCCAAAATGCGCCGCCGCCGGGCCACCCCCACCCGCCGCAGCAGCCGCGCCCGCGCCGGCGCCAGCCATTCGGCTTGCGCAGCCAACAACACCTTTGAGGGTAATGAGGGATTATTCACCAGAGCGTGAAGAGTAGAGATTAGAGATGGCGCTGCGATAATCTCCACTCTCTAATCTCATTTTTCCTTATCGTCCGCCGCCGGCACAGGCACAGGCGCAGGCGCAGCCGGCACAAGCACAGGCGCAGCCACCGCCAGAGGAGCCGCCACTGCCACCGGAACTGGAAGCGAGCGCCTTGAAAATATCGCCCGTCACCTTATCTGCGCCGCTGAGATTGATCACACCCCGGGTCCCAATATCCAGGCCACCAGGAGAAATGGCGCTCGCCAGGTTGCCTGTTTGCGTCTCCGTCCAGCCGGCAAAAGAGGCAGCTACCGCCCCAAACGATGTTTTACCGCCATATGACGGACCGGATTTACTACCGCCGATAGAGGCCATGGAGGAACCAGCGGCCTGACTGGCAACATACGGCCGCACCCAGATGGGATAATAGTTGTAACCAGGGCGGTGAAAGACCGGGTCATAATCATCGGCCATCATCAACCAGGGCCAGGTCTTGTCCAGGAACTTCTCCAGTTCCGGCACATCACCGATACGAGTGGCCTCGCCCATGGCCCGGCTGATGATCTTCTGGTAATAATCCTGGGTATCAGAAAGGTCAAACCCCTTCATTTTTGCCGCCACATTTTTGATCAGCGCCCGTATCGGTTCGCCAAAATCCTGCTTATGCACCGGCTTGCTGCCCGACGTCTGTAACACATCCAGAATATCATGCTCATAGTCGCGCAGGACAATGCCCTGCTTTTGCGCCTCTTCACGGCGGGCCGCCCGTTTCTTGGCTTTCGTCTTCCCTTCCACCACATAAGCCGCTTCCATTTTCACCGTCAAAGGTGAATCGGTCTCCAAGGTGACCACCCGTTTATCCAGCAGGCCAAACATGATGAGCAGCAGCACCTTGTTCAGCGGCGTTTCCAACAAAACGGCCGCTTCCGGCGCCGTCAAGCCCCGTTTAATGCCGCCGCCTTCCACCTGAGCGATAGCCGGCAGATACGTTTTCTTCTTCTTGCGCACGCTGCGTTCCACCAGCAGTACCAACACAATCGACAGAGGCAGCGCCAGCAGCGTCAACAACGGCTGGAAAAACATACCAGAAATCAGGCCACAAGATACCAGGGCAAACACCGAGAAACCGGTTCCCCCCGAAAAACGGAAGAAAGCCACCGCTACCAAAATAAAGGAGATCAACCCCAGAATAATAGGAACGGCCGGATTGTCTTGCAGCCATTTCAGGGTGATATCGAGCAAACTTTGCTCCACTACTCGCGTCATGCCGGTGGTGGGGAACGAGACGCCAGCCAGGTACGGCCCGGTGGCGCTGGCCGACGGGTAACGCCAGCCGACGACGGTATGCTCTTCAAAAATTGCTTTGTCAGTAAATTCCACATCCTGAAATAACACATCATCAGGCTGCACTTCTGGCAGCATGTGGACCAACACCCAAATATCACTGCTGCCGTATATCACGGACGAATCAAACCAGGTGGGCGTGATTTGGAAAGAGGCATAGCCATCCCGGGTGGTATCTTCATAAACCATGTCGGGCATGGTGAATTCCACATGCAGCGTGCCGGAGCCGCCCGTGGGAATAGCAAACTCATTTAAGTGAATTTCCACGCCGGTATCAATGTATTCAGAGACTCTAATATCGGTTAACGGCCGTCCATCAATAGACGCCGTGAAATTACTCAAATCGTAACCATCATGGGGTGTGCCAATATCCACAATGTCTATGGGGCTGCCGTCATTGTCAAAGGTGATGTCATAGACGATGTGGGCGGAGGCGTCTGGCTGAATAAACACCTGCATCCGCAGTTCTGGCACCTGGAAATAATAATTTTGGGCCTCAACGCTGCGCGCTGCCCCAAAGAGGATTCCCGTCAACAAAACCAGCAAGAGCCACAAGCCGCCCCGGTGATTAAAGATTAACGATTGCGGATTGTGGAATGGGGAGTGCGGATTTCGGATTTCGGAGTGCGGAGTGTGGATTTCGGAGTGCGGAGTGCGGATTTCGGAGTGGAATTCGCTTTTCAACCGTTCATCGTCCCCTGAAAACTGTTCACTGTCCACTGTCCACTGTTCACTGCCCACTGTCCACTGTTCACTGTCCACTGTCCACTGTCCACCGTCCACTGAAAACTGTCCATTGTCCACTGCTTTCATAACGCACCTCCCACACCTTGCGCCCAGCCGCTTTGCTGGCGTGGGCAGTCTGCTTCACAAATGATCAATCCGGGACAATCGAGGCAGCGCGTGGGCGCGTTCACCCGTTCCCGATACCGCTTGAAGGCTTCATTTTTCCAGATGGTTTGCCACGCATCCCGCAGCACATTGCCAGTGACCTGGTAAGGGCCGCGTGGCGGAATGACATCCCCGTTTGGCTCTACGCGCACGGCGGCGTCGCCAGAGCAGCGTGGGCCTTGCTGCACCTGCCCGGCCAATGAGAGGCGCGGATCTCGCTGCACCGGTGGCTGCCATAAAAAGCGCACATCGGCGGAGTGGGCGATTTCTTCGACCCAACCGGCCGTTTGTGGCATAGCCTGAGCCGTCAAAGCGCCGTCTCGCGCTTCATCGCTCATTTCTTCCGGGGCGACGATGGCGAAGAAGGAGAAGTTGTAGACGCCAGCCGCCAGCAGCGCCTCTAAAGTGGGCCGCAGGACGGCAAGCGTACTTTCTACCAGGGGGATTTCGGCGACGGCGCTGATTTCGTTTTCTTGAAGAGCCTGGTAAAGGTCGGCCAGAAGCGCATGGTCTCCCTGGCCCACCAGGGCGTCATGTATGGCCTCATCCGCCGCTGCGTAAAGCGCCGTGACGTAATCTACGCCAGCCATTGCCAAATCCTGGATGAGGGGCCCCTGCATTAAATCGGTGGCCCGGCCGCGCACTCCAGCGATGAGTCCCAGGTCTTCAGCGCGTTCGACGGCGCGTATGAGATGTTCGGCATTGGGGTTTTGGGGCATGAGGAAGGTGACGTGGGGAATGCCGATGTCCCATAGTTTATCGAGAATCGGCACGACTTTTTCTGGTTCTGCCAGAGGTATATTGGCTTCGAGCGGCGCCATCAACTGGGATTGAAACACGTCTATCTGGATTTCGTCGAAGTTGATGATGGGATAGTTGTCGCCAGGAGCAGCCAGGCTGTTGATCAGGCCAGACACTTTGGCGACATCGGCCTGGATGGTATCGGAATCAGCCCCTTTGTAGCCGGCTTTGATGGTGTGCAGAATGGCGTCGGGAGAACGGCCGTCTAACAACGACTTGGCCATTATCACCCCGGTGGGAGAGAGGCGGGCGGCGGCCGAGGCGTTCGCCAGGAGCATGCCCTGCCCGTCTGGCTCCACGCGCAGGTGGAAGCGGGTGTAGGCGCCATCTGATTCTCGCTGGTAATGGTAAAGGCCGGATTCTACCGGTATCGGCGGTTTGGCTCTGTTTGGGATAAACCATCGTAGCAGTCGCTCTTTGTCCATCATACACTCCTTTAGTCTGGTAGTCTGGTAGTCTGGTAGTCTGGTAGTCTGGTAGTCTGGTAGTCTGGTAGTCTGGTAGTCTGGTAGTCTGGTAGTCGGGCGGTTAGAGGGTGATGTTTTC
>CAZXVH010000121.1:0-14848 GCA_964643965.1 uncultured Ardenticatenaceae bacterium | reverse complement strand
TGGACTGGCTCCCCTCCAATTAAAACGCGGGGGCGCGCACTGCTTGCCCGCACTGGGTGTACTAGCTGTCCGCGCTCCCATTTTCTGAGGAGGTAGCAGATGGCTGTATCCACGGGTGTGCGCGGTGAAGATCGGCAAAATGCTATTGCTGGCTGGCTGTTCATCGCGCCCACTATTCTTATTTTCTCCGTGTTCATCATCATTCCCATCATAGCGGCCGTTTACTTTAGCTTGACGGATTGGAATGGCATTAGCCCCCCGGCCGATGCCACCTTTATCGGCTTGAGCAACTATAAAACAATTCTGGTTGAACCTGGTATCCGGCAAACAGACTTTTTCACTGCCTTGAAAAACACGACTTACTTTGCCTTGGGGGTCGTGCCCATGCAAACTATCTTCTCCCTGTTATTGGCGGTCATTGTCAACCAGGCATTCTTGCGCTTTAAAGGTTTTTTCCGGACAACTTATTACTTTCCTTCGATTACGTCATCGGTAGCCATCAGCCTGATGTTCCTGTTCTTCTATCAGAAAAGCGGCCTGGTGAACCAGATATTGGATGTGCTGACTTTCGGCGCCTGGCAGCCCATCGCCTGGATGGCTGATCCGCGCGGCCTGTTCCACATTGTGCTGAGTTGGTTTGGCCTCACGATTATGACCGCCCCAGATTTTCTGACGCAAACCAGGATGTTTGGTGTGACGTTGTGGAGCTGGATTAGCGGACCTAGCGTCGCTTTAATGGCCATCATGTTCATGAACACCTGGACGACTATCGGCACCATGATGATTATTTTCCTGGCTGCCTTACAAGACATTCCCGGCTTTGTTTACGAGGCGGCGCAAATTGATGGCGCTTCTGCCTGGGTACAGTTCCGTCGGATCACAGTGCCGATGCTGCGCCCCACTTTGTTTTTTGTGATCACGCTGGGACTCATTGGCACCTACCAGGTGTTTGACCAGATTTATGTGATGAGCAGTGGTGGGCCAGCCAAAACCACGCTGACGGTGGCCTTCCTGGTTTATCGGAATGGCTTTAGCAACAGTCAGATGGGGTTGGGCGCGGCCATTGCTATTTTATTATTCATCATCATCTTCGCCCTGACGATGATTCAACGCCGCATTACCGGCAGCGAAGCAGAATATTAAAAGGGGAGATATTATGAGTACGATTAGTAAATCGCTGTCGCATGATGGTTCGGGAGAAGGCGCTGGCTGGGCTGTGCTTAAGACGGTGTTCTCTTATGGGATGCTGTTTTTGCTGGCGTTGATGTTTATATATCCGTTTTTGCTGGCGATTGCCACCAGTTTCAAGAGTTTGCCGGAGATCAACCAATATCCGGTGAGTCTGATCCCCAAGGAAATTTCGCTGGAAGGGTATCGGCGACTGCTCACTTTTAATGTGCCGTTATGGACCTATAACAGTGCGGTGGTGGCTGTGCTTATTACGGGTGGCAATTTGTTGTTTGCCAGCCTGGGCGGTTATGCCCTGGCCCGAATCCGTTTTCCCGGCAGCAAGTTCGTTTTTCTAGGCATTTTAGGCACGATGATGATCCCCGGCATTGTGCTGCTGATCCCCATGTTTATTGTGTTGAAGGCGTTGGGGTTTGTGGATACCTATGCCGGTTTGATTGTGCCTAAACTGGTGACGGCGTTTAGCATTTTCTTGATGAAGCAGTTTTTTGAGTCGGTGCCGCGAGAATTAGAAGAGGCGGCGCGGATTGACGGGGCGTCGCCCTTGCGCATTTTCTTCCTGGTGGTGCTGCCCACGGCCAAACCGGCGCTGGTGGCGCTGATTATTTTCAGCTTTCAGGGAGCGTGGAATGATTTTATGCACCCGCTGATTGTGATTACGGTGAACCAGAATTTGTTTACGCTGCCGTTGGGGCTGGCGCTGCTACGTGGGGGGATGGGTCAGAATTTGCAATGGAATTCGCTGATGGCCGGCTCGATGTTGACGACGCTGCCCATGGCGCTGATCTTTTTTGTTTTCCAGCGGTATTTTATTGAGGGGATTAGTTACAGTGGCATTAAGTAGACGATGATCAAGTTAACGGCCGTTCTCTTCCAGGCCAGTAAACAATGGTGGTATGAATGGACGAGTATTTTGCCGCTGGCGTTGGGGTGGGTGGTGTGCCAGTTTCTCATCCTGCCCGGGCCGCCAGCAACGGCCGTTCTCTATTCCCTCATGCGCCAATCCACCGAGGGTCAGTGGTGGCACGGGCGTGACGCCTGGAATGCGGCCAAGCGCTTGTTTTGGCCGGCCTGGAAATGGGCGCTGCTGAACGGGGTGGTGGGGGGCGTGGCGCTGTTTAACTTGCTGGTGTACTGGGATGTACCCGGCGGCTTATGGATCGTTTTGCGCATCGTCTGGCTGCTGGCTCTGACGATTTGGGCGAGTATGAACCTGCTTTACTGGCCCTTTTGGCTGGCGCAAACGGATAAATCTCTGCGCAACACCTATCTGAACTGCGGCCGCTTTTTGCTGCTGAATCCGTTGACGGGGCTGGGGCTAACGGCCGTTTGCCTGCTCGTGCTTTTTGTGAGTGTCCTTACCATCTTGCCATTTGTCCTGGGATCAATGGCGTGGGTGGCGCTGGTGGGCATAACGGCCGTGAATGCTTCCCTGTCACACTTAGAAACACCCCCTGAAAACTAAAATTCAGTAGTTCAAAAAACCATTTTTTATCCGTAGATTAACGTAGATTACACAGATTTTTCAGGTCTAATCTGCGCAATCTGCGCAATCTGCGGTTCATTTCTTCTAAGACTTTAAACTACTGAAATTGATTTTGATTTGCTTCCTCGTATGATGTTGCCCGGGTAGGGGCGCAATTTACCCCCAAACTGCATAAAAAGAGTATACTCTGCCACCCTAAACAACCATGTTAACATTTATCGACATACAAAAATCATTTGACGACACGCCCGTGCTGCGCGGCGTCTCTTACACTCTCGATGCCGGGGAAATCTTGGTACTGCTGGGGCCGAGCGGCTGTGGCAAGACGACGCTGCTGCGCATTATTGCCGGCCTGGAAAGCGCCGACGCCGGGCAGTTGCTCTTGGATGGCGAGGATTTGACGCCGGTTCCCGTGCATCAGCGCGGCTTTGGCTTTGTCTTTCAGGAGTATGCCCTGTTTCCCCATAAAAATGTGGCGGCCAATGTGGCTTTTGGGCTGCGTATGCAGAGATGGTCTGCGGAAAAGATGCGGGCGCGGGTGGAGCAGGTGTTGGCCTTGGTGGGGCTGGCGGGGTTTGATGAGCGCTCGATTCATGATTTATCTGGTGGGGAGCAGCAGCGGGTGGCGTTGGCCCGGGCGCTGGCGCCTGCCCCGCGTTTACTGCTGCTGGATGAGCCGTTGGGGGCATTAGACCGCGCCCTGCGTGAGCGGCTCATGTTGGATTTACGGGCGATTTTGAAGGATGCGGGTAGTGTGGTGGGGCGACCTGAGGGGATAACGGCCGTTTACGTCACCCATGATCAAGCAGAAGCCTTTGCCATCGCCGATCAGGTGTTGCTGCTGAACGCGGGGCAGGTGGAGCAGGTTGGTTCGCCCACGACATTGTATTGCCGGCCAGCCACGCCGTTTGTGGCTCGCTTTTTGGGCATGAGCAATATTTTTCAGGGCGAAATCAAAAGTAGCGCCCCCAGCCAAACGCTTGTCGCCACGCCGTTGGGAGATTTACAGGTGAATGCCCGTCCCGCCGCCGCTGCACTGGGAAAGGGGAAGTTTGTCTCGCTGTTAGTGCGGCCAGAGGCGGGGCAATTGGCAGAAGCAGAAGATGTGGAGAATGTGGTTCACGGCGTGGTGATGGATGTCTCCTTTCGGGGAAGGTATCAGATTTTGACGGTGCAGGTGGGGGCTGAACGGCTGAAATTGGAAATGGAAACGGCCGTTTCCCTACCTCCTCCCGGCTCACCCATCACCCTTATTTTGGACAGCGCCGCCATCCAACTGTTAGAGGGGGGTTAACTGATAAAAATTCTCATTGCGACGCCTGCCAACTCAGGCGTATAATGCCATCATTCAATTATTAGACCTGACAGGTTTAGAAACAAGGTCGCCCGTAGCGATGATCTGCAACGCAAAAACGCTTTCACATTAAGACACGCCAAGAAACCTGTCAGCTCTTACAAAACGGAAATCATTATGACATTTTTATGGGCTTTAGCCGGTTTTTTCTTAATCCTTACGCCAGTCATCCTTATCCATGAATTTGGACACTTTTCTGCCGCCCGTTTATCAAAAATCAAGGTCGAAGAATTTGGCTTTGGCTTTCCACCGCGAGCGGCCGTGTTGGGTAAAAGTGGGGATACCCTCATCACCTTGAACTGGCTGCCTCTGGGTGGTTTTGTGCGGCCGGCCGGGGAAGATGATCCCACGGTGGAGGGCGGTTTGGCTGGGGCGTCCAAGCGAGCCAGATTGTTTGTGCTTTCGGCCGGGGCCGGCGCTAACTTTATTGCAGCCATCCTTGCCTGGTGGATCGCCTTCTCCATTGGTGCGCCGGCCGTGGCTATTTCTGATGTACATCCTGGCTCACCGGCGGCGGCGGCCGGTTTGATTGCGGGCGACATCATTCTGGAAGTGGAAGGCGAGTTGGCCGACAATACCCAGGTTATTTCTGAACCAATGTATGTCAAAGGCGGCCAATCCGTCAACTTGCTCATCAAACGGGAGGGGGAGACATTGACAGTGGTTGTCGTGCCGCGCCAGGAAGGAGAGTATGATCCCTCAATTGAAGGGCCAATCGGCGTGGGCCTGACCATGGCCAGTACTGGAGAGCGTATTCAGCGTGGGCTGTTGGAATCAGCGGTGAATGCCGGCGAAACGTTTGCGGAACAAATCACCCTGTTTTTTAGGGTGCCCATGATGCTTATCCGCGGGGAGTTATCGGCGCAGGATGCCCGGCCGGTTAGCGTAGTCGGGATCAGCCAGTTGGCCGGGCAGGTGACGGAAGTGTCCGTCATCAACAGCAACGCCTTTCCCATTCTGCACTTTTTTGCCTTTATCAACGTGGCCTTGGGCCTGACTAATTTGCTGCCCATTCCCGCCCTGGATGGCGGCCGGATCATGTTTGTCTTGATAGAAGCGGTGCGTGGCCGCCGTATTGAACCGGAACGGGAAGGCATGGTGCATGTGATTGGGATGCTGCTGCTGCTGGGCCTCATGCTTTTTATGATTGTCCAGGATATAATCAATCCTATTATTCCGTTTTAGCACGTAAACAATAATAGGTCTGCACAGAAAACAAGGATTTTGCATCGAATTAACGCGAAAAAGACAGTTTAAAAACTTACACTGTGGGATTGGTCTAATCTCTAAAGATTGAACCAATCTTACCTCTGACGCCTCTCGCACTCCGGGAGGCTTTTTTGGTGAAAAATATGGTTGAAAATAAAAATTCAGTTCCCTTTTCTGAGGTGTTGGAGAATGTCTTTCATGCCGATCCGATTCCGGTTCATCTTTTGTTCGACTTGTCTGATATGAGCGCCGAGGATAACGGCCGTTTTTTGGCAGCCTGGGGCAAAGCAGATGCGGAACGGCGGCAGGTGATTATGCGTCACCTGGCTGATATTGCTGAAGAGTCTTATATCGTCGATTATACGCCGCTTTTTAAGCTGGGTATTGTGGATGATTCGGCCGAGGTGCGTGTGGCTGCTTTAGATGGCTTGTGGGATTCGACAGACCCCTATTTTGTGCCGCCGCTGTTGGCGTTGGTGCAGGCGGATCCCAGTGTGATGGTACGGGCGGCGGCGGCGGCGGCGCTGGCGCATTATGTGCTGCTGGCAGAGTGGGGGCAGATGCCGCTGCGCATCTCCCGGCCCATTGTGGAAGTGCTGTTGGCAGAGTATGAGAAGGAAGAGACGGCCGTTTCCGTCAAACGATCTGCCCTGGAAGCATTGGGCGCCTCTTCCCATCCGCGCGTGAACAGCCTCATTCAAGAAGCTTATGATTCGCGACTCCAGGAAATGCAGGTGAGCGCCATCTTTGCCATGGGCAACACCGCCGATGAATACTGGCTCAGTACTATTCTCAATGAACTGGAAAACCCGGATGAAGAGATACGGGCGGAAGCGGCGCGGGCGGCCGGGGCCATGGGGCGCAGTGACGCCATTGAGCCATTGTCGATTCTGCTGGATGATGAAGATACGGCCGTGCGCGTGGCGGCTATTGTGGCCCTGGGGCAAATCGGTGGGGGGCAGGCTCAAGCCATTTTAGGCGAGCTGCTGGAAGACCCGGATCACGAAGACATGGCGGAACTCATCGAAGAAACCATCGAAGAAATGCTCCTCCTTAGCGGCGAAATGAATATTTTTGATTATTTAGAAGATGAGGATCTGCTTACCGACGATGATGAGGATGATGAGGAGTGGTAGCGTGGGAAAGTAGGAGCCAGCAGCCGGTTTAGATTGCTTCAATTTTGGAGATTGAAGCAATCTTGGCAACGGGCAACGTTGACATTGTGGACACTATCCTCACCGTCTTAACCCAAAATATCCTCCCCATCTTTATCGTGGCCGGGTTTGGTTACGCCTTGCAACGGTGGCAGGCGCTTGACAAACGCACCCTGTCCCGTGTGACCTTGTACGTCCTCAGCCCGGCGCTCGTTTTCTCCTCGCTGGTGCAGTCTGAACTTATGACCTCAGAATTGAGCCGCCTTGTTTTGTTCACGGTGGTGACAATGGCTGCTATGGCGGCCATTGCTTTTATTGCCGCCCGGCTGCTCCGTTTTTCGCGGCGGGAGACGGCGATGCTGGTGGTGGTGGTGATGTTTGTCAATGGCGGCAATTATGGCCTTACCCTGAATCAACTGCGCTATGGGGATGTGGGCCTGGCGTTAGCGATTGTTTATTATGCCACCAGTACGGTGCTGGTCTATTCGGCCGGTATTTTTATTGCCTCGATGGGACAGTTGTCCTGGCGGGAAGCGTTAAGACGGCTGTTGAGTATGCCGCCGATCTATGCCGCCTTGGCCGCCATTGTGGTTTATTTTTACCGCATTCCCATCCCATCTCCGGTGATGAGCGCCGTGGAGATAGCGGGGCGGGGGGCGATTCCGGTGATGATCCTGGTGTTGGGCATGCAGATGGCCGATATGCGCGGACAAGGGGATTGGCGGCTGATGATACCGGCCGTTGGCCTGCGTTTGTTGGTGGCGCCCTTTGTTGCTTTTAGCATGGCGGCGCTGGTTGGGTTGCAGGGGTTGAGCCGGTCGGTGGGTATTATTGAAGCCAGTATGCCTACGGCCGTTATCACCATCATTTTGGCGACGGAGTTTGATTTGCAGCCAACGGCCGTTACGAGTATCGTTATTGCTTCAACCTTGTTAAGTCCGCTTACCATTTCATTAGCCATTGCGCTGTTGGGTTTGTAGCTATGTTTGTTTCTTGCGCCCGCCTGAGCCTACGCCTCCTGCTTTTGCTGCTGGGGTTGATGGTTGTCTCTGGCCTGGCTGCCCAAAACGAGAGCGCCGAGTCGAGCGCCGATTACGTCTTTGGTCAGGTGATGACCTTTCACCTGGCGCTGCCGGAATCTGAAAATGGGGTGCAGGCCACGCTTTTTTTACAGGCGCCGGAGTTTGATAAGACCTTTGTGGTGCAGACGCCGGTGGTGGCCGGCGAGGTGCATTATGCGCTTGATTTAAACCAGGTACGTCTGGCCCCGTTCACCACTGTGACCTATTGGTGGCGGTTGGAAGACGAGGCTGGTTTATTGTGGACGACGCCAGAGCAAGAGATCGCCTACAATGATGACCAGTTTCAGTGGCAGTGGCTGGCGCAAGGCGGGGTGACGGCGCATTGGACGGATGGCGAGGTGGCGCTGGGCCAGACGGCGCTGGATATTGTGGCCGAGGTGCGACCCAACCTGGCGGCGCTCATCCCTCATTTACCGGCGGCGGATTTAGCGCTTTATATTTATCCCAGTGCGGCGGATTTACGGGCGGCGCTGCGCCTGACGGGACGAGATTGGGTGGGCGCTCATGCCCATCCTGAACTGGGGGTGCTGTTGGTAACGGCCGTTAACAGCCGCACCGCCGCTTCTGATTTACGCCAGAGCATACCCCATGAACTGGTACACTTTTATTTGTATCAACTGTTGGGGCCAGCCTACGATAGTTTGCCGATGTGGTTTAATGAAGGGCTGGCTTCGCTGGCTGAACCGACTCCCCATCCCAATTACGGGCGGCTGCTGGCAGCGGCCGTTGCTGACCAGACCACCATCCCCTTCAGCCAGTTGTGTGAACGCTTTCCGGCAGATGAAGAAACGGCCGTGTTGGCCTACGCCCAAAGCCTTTCATTGCTGACATTCATTCAAGATCGGTACGGCAACGCCGGGGTGCAGAACCTCATCGCCGCCTTTGCCACTGGCGGCGATTGTCACTCCGGCGTGGAGCAGGCATTGGGTCTGACGTTGGTGGAATTGGAAGAAAGCTGGCTGCAAAGCCAACAAATTCGTTCTCCCTGGAGCCAGTTTTTCTTCGATAACGGCTTCTGGCTCTTGTTGCTGGTCGGCGGTTTCATCATCGCTGGCCTGCTCGTGATAAAAATTTAATGTGGAGCGGATTGTCAATCCGCCTGGATGGATTAACAATCCCTCCTACGAACAAAGAGATGGCAAAAGCAAAATTTAATTCAAACAATTCAGCAGAAGAGTGGCAGTTGTTATTTAAACGAGGGACGCAGCTTCTCCAGAGCGGACAGGGGGCGGAAGCGATGTCGCTGTTGGAGAAAGCCAACAGCCTCTCTGGCGGCAATCCAGACGTGGCTCTCAATCTCAGTGGGGCCTATATCCTTGCCAAAAAGTTTAAACAAGCGCTGTTGATCTTGGAGCCATTGAGCGTGCAGGAACCATACAACGCCATGGTGTGGACGAACCTGGGCGCGGCTTATTTGGGTAATCCTATTCTGGCGCGGCGGGAAGAACAGGATCGGGCCATTGCCGCTTTTGAGCAGGCCCTCGGCGTCAATCCGGCCGCGCCCCATGTGGCTTACAATTTGGGGCTGATCTACCGGGATCGCCAGGAATATGATAGGGCGATTGCCTGGTTTGAACGAGCGCTGCAAGCCAATCCTCATGACCAGGACGCCCGCAACATCAGCGCCCGTTTACAAGCTTTGCTGGCTGAGGAAGAAGAATGAGAGCGTTATTGCAGCGGGTATCAAAAGCCAGTGTAGTGGTCGAGGGAGAGGTAGTGGGCGCCATCGACCGGGGCTTTGTCATTCTCCTGGGCGTCAGCCACACGGACACGGAACGAGAAGCGGCCTGGCTGGCAACTAAGGTTGCCGGAATTCGCTTATTTGAGGATGATCAAGGCAAAATGAATGCGTCCCTGGCGGATGTGGACGGCGCTTTTTTGGTGGTGTCGCAATTTACCTTGTATGGCGATGCCCGCAAAGGGCGGCGGCCTTCGTTTATTGGGGCAGCCCGCCCAGAACAAGCGGAACCGTTGGTTGCTTATTTCTGTGATCAGCTGCGCCAGAAGGGTTTTTCCGTCGCCACCGGCGTTTTTGGCGCTCATATGCAGGTGGAAATCCACAATGACGGCCCGGTAACGATGATGATTGAAAAAGAAGGAATTGAAGAGTAGAAATTAGAAATTAGGAGCCAGGTTAAAATGATAAAACAGATAATGAATTTGCTTGTTGTACTGCTTGCCATGGCTTTGGTGGTGGGCTGCGGAGGCACAGATATGGAACCAACCGCGCCGGCAGCAACGGCCGTTTCCCACGCAAATCCATCCCCTGAAGCCCCAGAAGCAGAAATGGTGGTTGAAGCCACCCCGACTGATACGCCTTCACCGACGGCCACCCAGGAACCACCCCCGCCGACGGTGGAACCGACGGCTGAAGGTACAGCCACCCCCACCGTGGAACCAACTTCTGTATGGGGCGAACCGACGGCCACCGTCGATGCCAACATCCCGGTGGCACCGCAAGCGCCAGAAGGCAGCGTGGTGCAGCCGCCCTACGCCGCCAGCGATTGCAGCCCCGATTACCCTTGCGGCGACGATGTAGAAGGCTGGGAAGCACGTATCCAGGTTCCACCCGGTTTTGTCGTGAAATATTACGCCCACTTTGATACCAAAACAGAAGGGCTGCCCACCACCCTCGCTTTTGGCCCGGATGGGCTGCTCTATGTGGCGCTGCAAAACATTGAGAACCAAAATGCCGGAACCATTTACAAAGTGGATGCGGAAGGTAATACCAAAGCGTATGTGGGCGGCTTTATTACGCCCACGGGCATCGCCTTCCATCCCATCACCGGCGAGTTGTATGTTTCCCACCGGGTTATAGAGGAAATTGTGGGCGGCGAATCGGCCGTGTCTATCGTCAATCGCGGCCGCATTATTGAGGGGCTGCCCTGCTGCTACACCTTCATGCACGCCGCCAACGGCATTATTTTTGATGAAGAGGGGTATGGTTACGTGGGCGTGGGCGGCCGGGCAGATCATGGCGAAATCTTAGGCACCAATGAGCAGGATGAACTGCAAGAGAATGAAGCCGTTATCCTGAAATTTAGCCCGGATGGCAGTGAGGTGGAAGTGTATGCGCGTGGTTTGCGCAACCCGTATGACATTGCCTGGGATGCGGCTGGTAATATTTGGGCGACGGACAACGCCCCTGATTTTGGGCCACCGGAAGAGCTGCATAAGATTGTGCTGGGCGGCGAACACGGCTATCCCTGGTATGATTGCGATGTCTGTTTTTCTCCCCCAGAAGGGGTGGAAGTGATACCGCCGGAGTTTGAATTTATCCCCCACGCTTCACCAACCGGATTGGTGGGCTACCATGCGGCTGCTTTCCCCGGCTTTTACGACAGCTTGTTTGTCACGCTGTGGAGTTCGTTCCCCGGCGCTCAGAGTGTGGTGCGCATCAGCCCGGATGGCACGATGGCGGACTTTTCATTGGGTTACACCGCCCCCATTGATGTGACGGTGGGGCCGGATGGCAATCTCTATGTGGCGGATTATTGGATGGGGAATATTTTCCAGATCAGTTATGTGGGGGAATGAGACAGTGAACAGTGAGCAGTGGACAGGGGACAGTTTACAGTGAGCAGTGAGCAGTGGACAGGACAGTGATTGATGATGAGTGAATTGCAGGAGCGCTATCAGGCGGTATTAGACAATATCGAGCAGGCGGCAAAGCGGGCGGGCCGGTCGGCGGCGGCGGTGACGTTGGTGACGGTGACGAAGACGTGGCCGGCCGAGACGCTGTTGGCGGCTTATGAGGTGGGGATACGTCAGTTTGGTGAGAATCGGCCGGAGGAGTTGGCGCAGAAACGGCCGTTCCTGGAATCCGCCTTGGGTGCAAACAGCGGCGTCAACTGGCATTTCATCGGCACGGTGCAAAGCCGCAAGACAGACCTGGTAGCGCAGCACGCCGACCTGTTTCACGCGCTCGACCGGTTGAAGATTGCCAATCGATTATCTGGACGCCTGAGGGAAAACAGCCGTTCTCTCCCCGTTTTCTTAGAGGTGAATGTGTCTGGAGAAGGCAGCAAAGCAGGTTTCCCGGCGATGGCCTGGGAGACGGATGCAACCCAGCAGGCAGACCTGCGTACTGTGGCTGAAACCGTTAACAAGCTACCTGGTCTCAACTTATGCGGCCTGATGACGATGGCTCCCTGGGAGGCGCCGGAAACGGTGATCCGGCAGGTATTCCGGCGTACACGAGAGTTGGCGCATTGGCTGGAAACGGCCGTTCCTGGCGCAGATCTCTCCCAGCTTTCTATGGGCATGACTGACGATTATGAAATTGCCATCGAAGAAGGCGCCACCCATGTGCGGATAGGCCGCGCCATATTTGGAGAGCGACATTGAGGAAACCTTATGAACTACATGATTTACCAAATTATCAACTGGATTTTCAACATTATCATCATTCTGCTCTTTGCTCGCGTCATTATTTCGTGGGTGCGGCCTAATCCGTACCATCCCACCTGGGGCAAAATTATCGAGATCGTTTACCAACTCACCGAGCCACTGTTGGCCCCCATCCGGCGGTTGCTGCCCCAGACCGGCATGATGGATTGGAGTCCACTGGTGCTGATGATTGGCATCTGGGTGCTGCGGCAGATTGTGGTGAGTGTTTTGTTTTAGCTTGATTGTGATAGAGAGCGTGAAGGGAAAACGGCCGTTTCTCTGGGTGAAGAACGGCCGTTTTTTGTATTGATAAATGATTGGTTTAGTGACTTGCAAGAGCTTGATGAAGATGACGCCAGATGAACAGGCGTTGATAGGGGTCCTGGCGGAGCAGGGGGTGGCGGCGAGCGCCGTTGCCTGGGATGAGGCGCAGGTGGATTGGGGGGCGTTTGCTGGCCTGATAATTCGTTCGGCCTGGAATTATCATGAGCAGCCTGAGGCGTTTCGGGCGTGGTTGGCTATGGTGGAGCAAGCGGGTGTGCCGCTGTGGAATGCGCCGCAGATAATTCGCTGGAATATGGAGAAGACGTATTTGCGTGAGTTGGCGCAGCAGGGTGTGGCCATTGTGCCAACGGTTTGGCTGGAGAAGGGCGAGGCGCCTATTCTCGCCGATATTTTAGCCGCACAAAATTGGTCAGAGGCGGTGGTTAAGCCGGTGATTTCCGCCAGCGGACAGGGCGCATGGGTCACCACGGTCACTGAGCCTGTCGCAGTGGTCACTGCGACAGGCTCAGTGACCGCAGCAGACCAGTCGCGCTTTGAAAAGATGGTGGCGCAGCGGGCGGTGATGGTGCAGCAGAGGATGCCCATCGAGCAGGGGGAATGGTCGCTGATATTTTTGGGCGGGGCATACAGTCATGGGGTGATCAAACGTCCGGCGAAGGATGATTTTCGGGTGCAAGGCGAATATGGCGGGACATCGACATGGATGACGCCGCCTGAGTCGTTGGTTGAGCAGGCGCGGCAGATTTTGGAGACTGCTGCTTGGGCAAGTTCAGCACAAGCTGAATGTTTGTATGCGCGGGTAGATGGGATGGATATAAACGGCCGTTTTGTCTTGATGGAGTTAGAACTGATTGAGCCGTATCTGTTTTTGGGATTAGAAGATGGTGGCGTTGAACGATTTGCAGCGCAGATCAATAAATTGATTAAATGATCTACAGAGTCTGCGGATTTTGGGAACGAACCCATCTGCGGAAACTGTGGTTGAAAAAGGATGGAGTATGAAATGAAAATTTGGCTGGCAATTATCGGCATGGGCATTATTACTTATGCGATTCGCTTGACGCCGATTTTGTTGATGGGAAAAGTGGAGATTAGCGACACGGTGCGGCGGGCATTACGTTTTGTGCCAGCGGCCGTTTTGTCGGCGATTATTTTGCCGGAACTGCTGCTGCCGGGCGGCGAATTGGACATTTCGTTGGGCAATGAGCGCTTACTGGCGGGTCTGCTGGCGGCCATCGTGGCCTGGCGCACCAAGAATGTGTTGTGGACGATTGTGGTGGGCATGGGCGCGTTGTGGATGTTGCAAATGACGGTGGGAAATTAGCAAACAGCGTACCGGTAAACGCTAAAGCACGCATCTGATTTGCCCCATGTTTCATGCAAATAGTATACTTGGGCAATTCTTTTCGGGGAGAAATTCTTTCCTGAAGCTTGTTAAAATTTACCCCCGTATGCGAACGGCCGTTTTTTTGAGCATGTCTTGTAAAGTTAGGAGGAGAAAAATGAAACAAGTCCGCTCTCGAGGATTACTGCTTTTATTACCGGTTTTGTTGGCAATGATGGCAGGTATCGTCTTATACGCCTCGCCCCTAAAGCTCAATCCCCCATTGACAAATGCCACAATCGACGAAGCCATATTCACGCCAGATGGCCAACATATCATCTATCGCATAAAGTATCAGGATGATAAAAGCGCTGCCATTTATCGAGTGCCGGTCATGGGTGGAGAGTCTGTACAACTTTCTACCCGCGACTTAGATACTTGGTTTGCAAAACCGTCTCAATTTATCCCTTCAATCAGCCCAGATGGCGCCTACCTCTTGTACCGGAGCAACCAGGATGAAGCTGAAGTCCTGGAACTGTTCAGTGTTCCCACAAACGGCGTCGTTTCCGATTCGGTAAAGCTTAACGGCGATTTGGTCGCAGGGGGAAATGTAGCCCCTTACAATTTCACCCATATGCAAATCAGCCCTACCAGCGACCGCGCTGCTTACATTGCCGACCAGGAGATAGATGAAAAACAGGAGTTATACAGTGTGCCTATCGACGGCCCGGCAAGCGCCGGCGTAAAGCTAAACGCACCGCTGCTGCCAGCAGAGGACGTACTCGAATTTCAATTTACGCCGGATGGTCAATATGTTGTCTACATGGCTAAATGTGCCAGTTGTGGCAGCACTGGTAAAGCTATCTACGCTGTTCCCAGTGTGGGGCCGGCCACCGCCGCCGTGAACCTGACAGCGGCTTTAGAGACTGGTGGTACTTTGTCTGACTTTAAAATTACGCCGGACAGCAAAAATTTGCTCTTTAGCAGGGTCGATCAATCTGGCTCTGCGAATTTATATAAAACATCTTTGAGCGGGGCGACCGACCCCATCCTGGTAACAACTAGAACAATATATGATTATGATATAAGCGCTGATGGCAGCTTTGTAGTTTTTAGCTCCTTTCCTTCATATAGATTTGTTCCGGAACTGTATCGTGTGCCGTTTGCTACTTCTCCTGCGGGAGAGATTAAATTGAATCATAATATGGTTGAGGGTGGCATGGTATTACAGTTTATCATTACGCCTGACAGTCGCCGCGTGGTTTACCATGCCTCTGACACTGCTTCTCAGACGTTTGGCCTGTTTGTAGCTTCGCTTGACGGTTTGGATCCCATTGTGAAACTAAATGATTTTCCTATAGTTAGTTGGGGTACTTA
>CAZXVH010000120.1:0-15084 GCA_964643965.1 uncultured Ardenticatenaceae bacterium | reverse complement strand
CGGCTACAGCCGACCACCAGGAATGAAAATGGAGCGCAGGCGTCTCGCCTGCAAGTGGCGAACGAGACGTTCGCGCTCCTATTCTCGAAAGAGAAATAAGGCGGCAGAGTTACAGGGTAACAAGCCACTTTGCAACTTTATCACGTGCCACTTTGCCACCCCTATTTTGCCACTTTCCCGTTTCACACTACAATTAGGTTATGATCATGAGCAATCCCTTCTACCATCGCGGCGCTATTCGCAATGCGGCCGATTTTCACGGCCGTCACAACGAAACCAGTCAGATCATCGGCTTACTCCGTAACGGACAAAGCGTTTCCCTCATCGGCCCACGGCGCATTGGCAAAAGCTCCCTACTCATTCATCTCTCTCGCCCGGAAGTGCGGCAGGCGGCTGGCTTGCCGTCAGACCGTTCACTATTTTTGCTGGTAGATTGCCAGGAGTTAGGTGGCTCGCCTCCGGAAGAAGTGTATGAAACGCTCTACCTGGGGCTGGTACAAACGGCGCAAGAAGCGGGGCTGACCCTGGAGCCATCCAGCCAAGACCTGGGCACGTACCGCGCCCTGGATCGGCTGCTGCACCAAATCAGCCAGAAAGAGGCGTCGGTGGTGGTGCTGTTGGATGAGTTTGAGCTGCTGGCGGCCAACGAATACCTGACGCCTTACTTTTTCGCCCGTCTGCGGGGGTTGACCACCAAATACGGGTTGGCTTATCTCACGGCCAGCCAACGGCCGTTATTCGCCATCACCGCAGAAGAAGAGATACTCAGTTCACCCTTCTTCAATATCTTCGTCACCCTGCCCCTGGGCTTGTATTCAGATGAAGAGAGCCGCTCCCTGTTCAGCAGCCGTCTGGCCGGCAATGATATTCAATTTAGCGAGGCGCTCGTTTCTTATCTGCTGACCCTGGTGGGGCCGCACCCCTTCTTTTTGCATCTGGCCGGTTATCATGCTTACCAGGCGGCGTCAGAAGAACCATTCACAGACGCCGCCGCGTTTATTCAACTAGACAACCCCATCGAAGTGGAAGCAGACTCTCACCTGGGCTATCTCTGGCAAAACCTGACGCCAGAGGAGCAGTATGCGTTGGCGATTGCCGCCGGTCCCATCGACAGCCTGCGTATGTTGGTACAGCAATGTCTGCTCACCCAGGAGAACGGCCGTTACCATTACACCAGTGAGATTTTGCAGCGCTTTGTCCGCCGTCAGGCCGTAGACGAATTGATCCAGGCTGGCCCCTTCGTCATCGACCAACAGCGCCACCAGGTATGGGCCAATCAGGATGAACTGAGCCTGACCACCTCCCAGTTCAACATTTTAGTGCGCCTCTGCGCACAGGCCGGCCAGGTGGTACGCGGCGACGATCTGGAAACGGCCGTTTGGGGGGATGTGCTGGTAGATGATCCCGACCGGCTCAAAACCCTCATCAAACGCCTGCGCCGCGCCATCGCCCCGTATGATAACTGGATCATCAGCGAACGAAGCGTCGGCTACGCCCTGCGTAAACCTGAATAAATGAACCCCCGCCCCCTGCGTAATCCGGCTGCCGTATTGCGTACCTTATCCACCATAAGCCGTTCACTGTTCACCGTCACCTGCCTCCTGTTCACTGTTCACTGTTTACTGTTCACTGTTTCCCCCACTCACGCCCAAAGCCAATCCACCTCCTACTGGCAGTACGCCGCTGCCGGCCGTTTGCAGCAAATCATACCGGCAGACCTCAACGAAGACGGCATTTCTGAGTTCATCGTCGTCGATGAATCAGGCCGGGTGGCCTTTGTAAACGCCCAGGGAGAACGGGAGTGGAGCCTGGAATCTGATGCGCCCGTGAGAGCGGTGGGCATTGTGCCCCTGGCGGATGCGGTCACCCCTGGACAGGGCATTGTTTTAGGAGTGGAAAACGAGCTGATTTTTCTCACCAGCTATGGCGATGAGCTGTGGCGCATCCCATTAACGGCCGTCACCCCCCCTCTTGGCCTCTACACCTCAGAGAGCTACAGCGCTGCTGAAACCTGGCAGACGCAGTACACCGCCCGTCCCCACGCCATCTTCTCCTTCGACGCCAACCAGGACGGCCGTGACGAAATCCTGGTGCTGTTAGACAGCGGCCAATTGCAATTATTTGATCAAAAAGGCAGCCTGCTCTGGCGCTACACGCGCCACACCAATCCCGTCATCACCACCAACCCTGTCCTGGAAATCGCCGACTTCATCCCGGAAATTCCGGGTGAAGAAATCCTGTTGGGCATGTTTAATCCGCGCCGCTTCAGCCAATTGATCTTGCTGGACAGCCAAAACAATCTCATTTGGGAACACAACATGTCCGGCCGCATGACTACGCTGACCACCATCCCCTTCAACGGCAAAACCCACATCGCGGTGGGCACTTCACGCGGCGAACTGTTCCTGTTGGGGCCAGACAGCAGTCGCGTCTGGCTGCGCACCCTCAACAAACCAATCACCGCTCTGGCAGCGGCAGAAACGGAAGACGGCCCCCTGCTAATTGCCGGCGCCAACGTCGGTACATTGGTCGCCTTTAACGAAGAAGGCCGCCGCCTATGGACGCAAGAATTGGCACCTGAAGCCGATTACGAAGTGCAAAGCATCTCCGTTTCCTCTTTTATACCGCCGGAAAACCAGCCTCTCCTGGCAGTGTTGCTGCGCCCCAACCAGCCGCGGGAAGAAGCGGCCGATGTGCTTTTAATCAACAGTGAAGGCCGGGTATTAGAGCGCTTGAGCCAGATTGATACCACTGGTCTGACTCAATTGGTCGATATAAACGGCGATGGGTTGAGCGAATTACTGCTGGCCCGCTTTGCCACTGTGGAACTGCAAGGTTTGGGCATTGGCTCCAGCAAGTTGGCCACGGAATGGGAATACCCCTCGCTCTTTGCCCCACCAACGGCCGTTTTGGTGACTGACCTCAACCAGGACAATGTGGATGATATTTTGATCGGGGCGCAAGACGGCCGTTTACACCGGCTCACCCCAGAAGGACTTATTCAGTGGATTGTGGCGCCCGGTGGCCCCATCACCCACATCGTCGCCGTGCCTACAGGCGAGGCAGAACCGGACCGCATCGCCATCGCCCATAGAGACAGCCCGGCCCAAGAATCTCCTGTACAACAAAGCATTTTAGAACTGCGCCTGGAAAATGGAGACGAACTATGGCAAAAAACCATCGACGGCCTCATCACCAACCTGCTGGTCGCTGATATCAACAATGATCAGATCGCCCACATTATTGTGGGAAACAGTCGCGGCGACGTTTTTATGTATGACAAAGAGGGCGTTCTCCTGGCCCAGACAAGAATTGACGGTCCGGTCGAGCATATTCTGGTACGGGAGCAAGCGGGAAGCAAGCGTCAACAACTCCTGGCGGTCAGCGAAAACCTCATCTTTGCCATCGAACCAGAACAGGCGACCCGTATCATCATTGCCAACCCAAACCGCTTCACAACCGCCTATCTCGTCAATCCGGCGAGCGCCGGCGAGCCAACCGCCTTAGCCACCATCAGCGACCAGGGTTATCTCTCTTTGTACGACGAAGATAATGTCCAATCTGCCCATTCACCCACAAACTTAAACGGCCGTTCCCTCACCAGTTTGCATTACCAGCATTTCACCGATCTCACCGGCCCCGAACCGCCCTTGCAAGACGCCCTCCTCATCGCTACCGACGCCGATACCCTGCTCAACCTGCACCTGCAAAATGACGCCGTACAAACGGTGTGGGAAATGGCAGACATGCCCGGCGTCACCAGCCTGTTCTACGGTAATTTAGATGAAGACAACCTGCCCGACATCGCCGTAGGCGACGAAAACGGCGCCATCTACTTTATTGATGAGGCCGGCGCAGCCACCGGCCGTCTCAACGTCGTCAGCAGCGTCTTTGCCCTCAATCCGGTGGCCAGCCGCGACAGCCGCAGCGTCGACCTGCTGGTGACAACCGACAACGGCCTGGTACAACTCTTCCGCGCTAAAGAAAACCGGCCGCCACTGCTCACCAATCCTCAAATAGACGTGGTCCAAGAGCGGGCCAGCTTCACCATATCGGTGCGTGACACGGAAAAAGATGACGTAACCGTAGACCTGGCTTTATTTGATCCGGCCAGTCAGAAATGGTTGTCACAGGGCAAAAAAGTAGTCAATGGCAGCGGCAATCCGGTTTGGCCAGGCTTGAGCCTGCCAGAAACGGAGCAAGCTGTCCGCTACCGTTTCACCTTTGATGATGGCTTTCATACCGGCAGCATCACGCCGCCCCCCATCCAACCACAGATACCTCAACCTACGCCCCAACCCACTTCCCGCTTTTTATTCCTCGGCCTGGGTGTGGTGGCTCTCAGCGCCGTCATCTTGTTATGGCGGCAGACGCGCACCTCTTCCGCGCAGGCCGGCCGTTTATACCGACGGCTCAACCAGCAGCCAGAGCACACCCTCATCTTGCTGGAAGATAAATACGCCCAGATCAGCGGCGCCCCGGATTTCTTTGTCAATCTGGCCAATGAAGCGCGGCAGCAGGTGGATCTCATCCTCACCAATCTGGCGGATGGTCTCTTTTTATTGGCAGACCGGCCGCAGGCGGGCCTCTCTATCCTCATCCATGCCCTGGAAGAAGCGGGCCAACGCCATCTGCGCTGGACAGGGTTGGCCCGTTGGACGGCGTTGAGCAAAACCACCCAGTTGATGCTGGATGCGCCCACAATTACGGAACTGAGCCTGCTGCGGCCGCAGTTGGCAGAACTACTCATGCTGCTGGCAGCCGAGGGCAAACCATCCCCCCTTTACGCCGAATTCCTGCCCATCCTCACCAATCTACGGGACAGTGAACGGGTGGAGCGCACCGATGACCGGCTGGTATATCTCAATGAAGCCAATCTGCTCACCAATTTGCAGCGGACGCAGTTGAGTCATTATCCCGTCACCATTGACCACACCCTGGGAACGGCCGTTATCCAGCGCTGGTCCGGGTTGTTAAGCGCCGAAATAGAAGAACTGCGTGGACAGGCAGACCTGCAAATCAGCTTAAAAACAAAGCATCTGCTGCCTCTGGGCCAGACAGACGTCATGCTGGAAATCAGCAATAACGGCCGTTCTCCCGCCGAAAACATCATGGTGCAGTTAGACGCCAATCCCGCCTACGACATTCACAGCGACCCCAAAATCATCTCCAACCTGCCCCCGCGCCGCACCTGGCAAATCAACTTCACCATCGAACCGAAAGTGACAGACCGCTTCCGCCTCTCCCTCACGATCACCTACGACGACCGCCACAAACGAGACCGCCAAATCGCCTTTGGCGACATGGTTTACCTGCTCATCCCTTCCCGCCAGTTCCGGCCCATTCCCAACCCCTACCTGCCGGGCACGCCCCTGCGCAAAGAGAGCACTCTCTTTTACGGCCGCGAGGAATTGTTCGCCTTCATTGAGGAAAACGCCGCCCGCCTGTCACAGCGCAACGTGTTGATTTTGTTCGGCCAACGGCGCACCGGCAAGACCTCCATCTTGCTGCGCTTGCAGCAGCATGTGCCGGAAAACATCGTGCCCGTCTACATCGACTGCCAATCTCTCGGCGTCACGCGGGGCATGCCGGCCCTGCTTTCAGACCTGGCCTGGCAGATCGCCGACGCCTTGAGCAGCCGGGGGATTGAGATAGATGTGCCAGAAACGGCCGTTTGGCAAGAAGAACCCACCGTTTTGTTTCAGCGCCGTTTTCTGCCGCAGGTGCGGGCGCTGCTGCCCCCAGACGCCACTATTTTGCTCGTCTTTGACGAGTTTGAAGCGTTTGAAAGCCTGGTGCGCGACGGCCTGCTGCCGCCCACCTTCTTCACCTACATGCGCCACCTGATGCAGCACAGCGAAGGCTTGAGCTTCATCTTTGTGGGCACACGCCGCCTGGAAGAAATGACCGCCGATTACTGGTCAGTGCTGTTCAATATCGCCCTCTACGAAAAAATTGGCTACCTGGAACCGGAAGCGATGACCCGCCTCATCCGCGAACCAGTAGACCCCTACCTGGTGTATGATGATCTGGCGCTGGACAAAATCGAACGGGTGACGGCCGGCCATCCCTATTTCTTACAATTGGTGTGCTACACCCTGGTTAAACGGGCCAACGCCCAGCACAGCACCTACCTCACCATCTCCGATGTCAACGCCGCCCTGGACGAAATGATGCTCCTGGGCGAGGTACATTTCGCCTACATCTGGCAGCGCTCCTCATTTGCGGAGAAGGCGATGTTAACGGCCGTTTCCCATCTCATGGAAGTAGACAAGATCTTTCACCCGGAAGATTTGATGCAATACCTGGAAACCTACGGCGTCTCTCTCAAGCCCGGCGAAGTCACCACCGCCCTCAACTCCCTGACGCAGCGAGAAATCCTGGCCGAAGTCAGCGAAGGGGTCACCACCCTCTACGAGCTAAAAACAGGGTTAATCGGCTTGTGGGTGGCAAAATACAAAAGCCTGAGCAAACTCCACGCCGAGCGTGAGGGAGAGCCGGCGCAGGTAAGCATATCTTCCGGCGGTTAGACGATGGGTAAACGTGCAGGCGCTTAGACAAAACCCCGGTAAGCTTATTGGCTGCTATGGACTCATTAGAAATTTTTCTCGCCGACATTCGTTTTCGCCTCTTATCTTTAGATGCATTGGGCTGGCTGGACCTTGTTTTGGTAACGGCCGTTTTTCTCATCATCATCCTGACGCTGCGCCGCAGTCGAGCCGCCTTCTTGCTGCGCGGGGGGCTGCTGCTCATCCTGCTCACCCTCATCGGCTCCCTCTTTTTGCCCCTGCCCACCTTCGACTGGATCATGCGTGCCACCTTCCTCATCATCCTCATCGCCATGCCCATTGCTTTACAGCCGGAAATACGGCGTTGGCTGGAACGGGCCGGCCGCACCGCCGGTTTGAGCCGTTCCTTGCGCCAGACCAAAGTGGAAACCTTGCTGCCCCAACTGCTGCGGGCCGTGGAAAACCTCGCCGCCAGCCACACCGGCGCCCTCATCGTCTTGGAAGGGGATGATCCCCTACAAACCATCATCGACAGCGGGATTCCGGTAAACGGCCGTGTCACGGCTGAACTGCTGCAAACCATCTTCTTCGACAAAACGCCCCTGCACGATGGCGCCGTTATTGTTCAGGGGGATCAAGTTGTAGCCGCCAGTTGTGTGCTGCCCCTCACCGGCCAAAAAATCACCTCCAAACGACGCCTGGGCACTCGCCATCGCGCCGCCGTCGGCGTCAGCGAAACCAGCGATTCCCTGACCATTGTCGTCAGCGAAGAGACGGGCCATATCTCGCTGGCTCATCACGGCCATCTGGCCCAGAAGATAGATAGCGCCGTCCTGCGCCAGCGCATCCACGACTTTTACCTGGGCAAGAAAAATGGCGCAGCCCATCACCCCAGCATCGAATGGCTGCGACAGGCGCTCTCCTGGCTGCCCAGCACTGAGCAGCTTTTAAACTGGCGCAGTTGGGTCAGCGGCCTGGCCTGGTTGGTGGTAGCTGTCCTTTTCACGCTGGCTTTATGGAGCTTTGTCATCGAAGAAACGAATCCCACCGCCCGGCCGCAGTTCAACAACATCCCCCTGCGCGTTGAAGATCTGCCTCCAGGCATGACTATCATGTCGCCGCTGCCGGAAAACGTGTCCGTCACGGTGCGTACCACCGCCAATCTGATACCAAGGCTAAACAACAACAGCTTTCAAGCGGTCGTTTCCCTGGCAGAGTTGGGGGAAGGCTTGCACCAGCCGAGAGTGAGTATCAGAACAGGTTCCCCTTTTGTCGAAGTCATTGATGTACAGCCCCCGGTCGTTGATATAGAGATAGCAGCCTCTCAATCAATCACCCTGCCGGTAAATGTAAAGATCACAAACCCCAACACGCTGTCCGCTGCCTACCAAACCAGTGGCGTCGCGGTCGCCTCACCCGCCAGCGTGACGGTCAGCGGGCCTGGCCCTTTGGTGCAGCAGGTATTTGAGGTACGCGCCACCCTCAACTTAGAGAATGCCAGCGCCACTATTCAAGAGAGACGGCCGTTACGCCCCCTGGATGAAACCGGCAAAGAAGTGAAAGGGGTCACAGTGGAGCCTAACGAAGTCGAAATCACCCAAATCATCTCCCGCAAGCAAAACGCTCGTGAAGTGGGCGTCCGCGCCACCACCGAAGGAGTCTTGCCCGACGGCTACTGGCTCAGCAACCTCCGCGCCGCCCCCAACACCGTCACCCTGCGCGGCAGCCCTGAAACGCTGGCGGAAATAGGCGGTTTCATCAATACCCTGCCCGTAGACATCAGCCAGGCGGCCGGCAATTTGAGCATCGAAACGCCTTTAGATTTGCCTGAAGGCATCTTTGCCGTGGATCAAAACGGCAGCCCGGTGAGCCTGGTCAATGTTATGGTGGAGATCATGCCCCGCACCGGCGATCTACTCGTCACCCGTCCGGTCAGGCTGCTCAATGTACGCGAGAATCTGGAATTGCGCCGCTCACCTGAAGACATAGACCTGCTGCTCAGCGGCCCCCTGCCCCTGCTGCGCGAAATCGAGGCCAATCCGGAATTGGTACAAGTGACCCTGGATGCCTCTATCTGGCGACAAGACAAGCAGGAGATGACGCCCCAAGTCGTCGCGCCGGAAGGCATTCAAATTCAGTTGGTGCCAGAGACGGTTTTAGTCAGTCGGGTGAAGAAAGAATAAGTAATCGCTCGTAAATAAGTTCGTCGTAACGGCTTCAGCCGTTCAGACCGCCCCCGGCGGTGGCCCGGCGGTGGCTGAGCGTGTCGAAGCCCCAGCCGCCTCTGGCCCGGCTACAATTCCTTTGATCGCCAAATCCCAATCAGTTTCCCCTCAACATCTTCTGTGAAGTCTAACCAGGAATCAAGAGGCAGACTTACCTGCGCCAGCGCCGCAGTGGGCATTCGCTCAGAGCAGCCTGTTAAATCCTCGACCAGCATCTCCAATCCCGGATTGTGCCCCACCACCATCACACAGGTGTGCGGCTCTCCCTTTTGGCGCAGCACCGCCAAATAATCTTCCGGGCCGGCATGATACAAGCGCCGTGTGACGAGAATCTCCCCCTCATAACCGCTGTGCAAGGCGACAAACTCGGCCGTTGTCAATGCCCGTTCCGCCGACGAGGTGATGATGAGATCAGGCGTCAGGTCTAATTCCGCCAACAATTTGCCCATGCGCGGCGCATCTTGTTTGCCGCGCTTGTTTAACGGCCGTTCATGATCCCCTAACTTTGTATTTTCCCAACTCGATTTCGCGTGTCTCAATATCAGCAATGTTTTCATGCCCACAGTATCTCCTTTCTCTTTTCAGATTTACAATATCTTGACAAAGTGTATTTTAGACACTAATATGATTCGTATATTTAGAACATGGGAGGCGTGATGCACAAAACCATCTACATCCAAAATCAACCGCTGCCGCTAGACCCCGCCCACCTCATCCAAACGGGTGGCGAGGGGATGGTGTTTCAGGTGGGGCAAACGGCCGTTAAACTGTACCATACGCCTCAACCCCAACACCAGCAAAAACTCAACTTCTTTTTCAACAATGATCTGGCCGGCCAACTGCCCCCGGAGATTTTGGCCCCGCACAACCCGGTCACCGATAAACAAGGCAGCCTGATTGGCTTTCAAATGCCGCTGCTGCCGCCCAACGCCGTGCCCATCAAGCAGTTGAGCAAGGCGGCCTTCTGGCAAAAAAACGGATTGACGGTAACGGCCGTTCTCACCCTCTTCCAGCAGCTTCACACCACTATCACCGCCCTGCACACCCTCGGTATCATTATCGGCGACCTCAACGACCAAAATATCTACATTTCAAATCCACTGCTTCAACACAGCTTAGCACAGGCTGGCAACCTGGCAACTTTGCCATCCTGCCACTTTCTAATCGACGTAGACAGTTACCAATTTGGTCGTTTCCCCTGCCCGGTAGCCATGGATCTGTTCGTCGATCCCAATTTGTATGGCATCCCTGATTTGAGCGAACGGCCGTTCTTCTCCCCCGCCACCGATTGGTACGCCTACTTTGTCTTGCTGGTGCGCAGCCTGCTGTGGCTGCATCCTTACGGCGGCGTTCATCACCAGCATAAAAGCGTGGCCGCCCGCGCCGCTGCCGGTCTGAGCATCCTGCACCCGGATGTGGTTTATCCGGCCAGCGCCCGCCCCCCCGAATTTCTATCCGCCGATCTGCGCCACCACCTACACCGCGTGTTCGACCTGGGGGAACGGCCGCCCTTCCCGGCGCAGCTTCTTATTGACTACGCGAATAACCCTCAACCGATTGTATCCAAGCCCCGACCCACGCCGCCGCCCAGGCAAACCGACCAGCCCCACCGCCTCTTTGCCGGCGCTGATGGCTATATCGACTCGATCCATGCCCTGGCAAACGGCCGTTTCCTGGCCATTATCTTTACCCAAAATCAATACAAAGGGGTGCGCTTTGGCCTGGGCGGCGTGGTAGACGAGACGCCCCTGTTCAACGGCAGCCCGGGCTATCGATTTGCCGCCTTTCAACAGATGTTGGCGATCAATCCGCCGGGCAGCAAACAGCTGCTTTTACTGGACATCAGCGGAGCGCAGCCCCGCCAGCTCAAGATGGTAGAGAGCGCCACGTTTTGCGGAACGGCCGTTTTCGCCGCCAGTCCGCACCATCTATATCGCATTGCCGGGGATTGGATCATGCAGGGCAAGGTGCAAAACGGCCACTTCGTGGAAACAGCCATCGCCACCGCCCATCGCCAACAAACCTGGTTCCGAGCCTCACCCCACAGCGACACGCTCACCGGTTATCATCGTATTTTTGCCGAAACCCGTTTCTTCCTCTGGCACAAAGGAAACAGCTGCGACCTGCCTATCCCTCCCTTGCCGCCCGGAGAACGTTTGCTGGAAACGGCCGTTAGCTTCACCCCAGACGCCGTCCAGTTTACCTTGAAGATAATCCAGCGCGGGAAAGAGAGAACGGCCGTGTACCACGCCAACCACAAAGGGGAAATCCGGCAGAAAAACAGTCAAATAACGACCTCGTCCCCTGAAATCCTCAACACCCTCCATCTGTCCCAGGGAACCCTCAGCCACAGCCTCACCGAAATCTGGTATCATCCTTAAAAAGTGATTGGAGATTAGAGATGAGTCGTCATCGCCACTCTCCAAAATATTGGCCCTTGACAATAGTGTCATATATACACTATACTTTCCCCAACAAACAGATGGTGTGAATAACACACTAATATATGGGCGCTGAAATTCATCGCTCATCACTCATCATTTTAAGGAGATTTTTCATGACAACCTACCCTCCCATTTACGATCCCAGCCGTATCGGCAGCCTCTATTATCCTGACTACGCCGCCATCGCCGACGCCGCCAAACAGGCCAACTTGAGCGCCGCCACCAGTGACACAGAGAAAATCCATCTGGTCATCATCGACATGCAAGTGGACTTTTGCCATGCGGATGGCAGCCTCTACGTGCCCGGTTCTCTCGGCGATATGCAGCGGCTCATCGAGTTCATTTACGCCAACGCCGAGCGCATCACCGACATCACCTGTTCGCTGGACTCCCATCTGCCGCATCAAATCTTCCACCCCGCCTGGTGGGCTGACGCCGCGGGCAACCATCCCCCGCCCTTCACCCAGATCAGCTACGACGACATCAAAACAGGGGCCTGGCGGCCGTTGGTAGCGCCGGTGCAATCTACCAATTATGTCAAACAGTTGGAAGAAGAAGCTAAAAAAACGCTCACCATTTGGCCTTACCATGTCATGATTGGCAGCATCGGTAACGCCCTGGACCCGGAACTGTTCACGGCCGTTCTCTGGCACAGTATCGCCCGCAAAACTCAACCCACCTGGCTGACTAAAGGTTCCATCCCCCTCACCGAACATTATTCCATCATTCAACCGGAAGTGCCCGTGCCCAGCCATCCGCTCGGCGGCAAAAATAAAGCGTTCCTGGACACATTGGCCGACGCTGACATTGTGCTGATCGCCGGTGAAGCGGAAAGCCATTGCGTCCTGGAAACAGTGGAAGACCTGGTGGAAGATTTCGGCCAACGCTCCGACGCCTTGCAAAAAATCTTCTTCCTCAAAGATTGCACCTCCCCGGTGGTGCACCCTGATGTGGACTTCCACGCCATCGCCCTGAAGCGCTTCGCGGAGTTCGAGAAACAAGGCGTGAACTTTATCAACAGCACGGACAAACTGCCATTTTAGAGATTAGAGATTAGAGAGTGACAATCTCTCAATCTCCAATCTCCTCCAAAGGAGACTCTCATGAGCAACACCGGACTCGGAAACCTCGACGACTTATTCCAGTCGGCCCAGGATGATGGCCTGACAGACGATACCCTGGATTTACTGATTTCAAATTTGAATGGACCAACTATGGCAACGGCCGTTGGCGTCCCCCTGGATCAATTAGGCAGCAGCGAAGTGACATTAGCCATGAACATCATCGACATGAGCGGCTCCATGGCCCCTTACGCCGCCGACCTGATGCAAGCCTACAACGACAGCTACCTGGGCGCCATGAACAACTCCATCGCCGCCGCTGATATTCTTGTCAGCGCCATCCTCTTCAACGAAAACGTGAAACTGCTGCACGGCTACGTGGGCATAGACGACGCCATTCGCCTCACCGTCACTGAATACGATCCCTACGGCGGCACCGCCCTCTACGACGCCGTCGCCGGCGGCCTGACCAACATGGTGTTATACGCCCAGCAGCTGCGGCAAAGCGGGGTTATGGTGCGCTGCATCGTCATCGTTTACTCCGATGGCGAAGACAACTCCTCCCGGCAACGCGCCCGCGATGTGGCTCGCACCGCCCAAGAACTGCTCAAGCAGGAACTTTACACCCTGGCCTATGTCGGTTTTGTGCCTGGCGCTCAAAAACCGGTCATGGGTTTCAATACCAAAGGAGCCGTCAATCCGGCGCTGGCCGAAGTGCAAAAACTGGCCACCGACATCGGCTTTAGCGACGCTCTCACCGCCGGCCTCAGTCAGGACGCCCTGCGCCACATCTTCCACCTGGTGTCCATGTCTACCGTCCACGTAAGCCAGAGCAGCACCGCTCCGGCCGGCTTATTCAACTAACAAAACCTTCATACAAAGGCACAAAGAGACAAAGAAACCAGGAAAATCTTTGCCTCCTTGTGCCTTTGTTTCTTTGTAACAAATTCTTACGCCAGTCGAATGCGGTGATTGATAAACAGCGCCGCCAGCAGCAGTGAAATGGCAACCCCTTGATGCACCAGCGCCAACCAGACCGGCACATGAAACCAGATAACGCCCACACCCAAAGCAATCTGCAAAGAAACCAGCCCCACCATCGTCCAGACGCCGGACTGAATTGCCGGGTAATACGCCTGACGCCGCACCGCATAATATAAAATCAAGGCCATGAGCAGCACGGCAAAGGCAAACCAGCGATGGACGTAATGCACCGTCGCCGGCGCCTCCAGCAGATTCTTCCACCACGGGGCCACGTACGACAACAATCCGGGCGGCAGCCATTTGCCAAACATGAGCGGCCAGGCGCTAGAAGCGTACCCCGCTTTCAGCCCGGCCATCAGGCCGCCATAGGAAATTTGCACCAGCAGCGCCGCCACCAGGCCGGCCGCCAGCCATTGAGCCGGTTTTCTTGCGGATCGGTCGGCTGGAATTTCGTCTGAGCCAAAGAGAGTGCACAAGAGCGCCCACCAGCACAACCCCAACAGGCCCAACGCCGTCAGCAGATGCGCCGTCAAGCGGTAATGGCTCACACTGGGGCGATCAACCAGCCCACTGCTCACCATGTACCACCCCAAAAAGCCCTGGAAGGCAAAACCCAAGCCGATGATTAAATAAAAGCTGGATTTACGCCAGGGAATGACGCCTTTCCCCATGAAATAAAAGAGCGGAACCACGTATAACATGCCTGTCCAGCGCCCCAACATGCGGTGGATGTATTCGTTGTAATAGATGAACTGGTACTCGTCTAGCGTCATGGCTTTGTTGATTTTGAGGAATTCAGGCGTTAGCTGGTACTTGGCAAAGGCCTCTTGCCAGGCGGCGTCGCCAATGGGCGGCATCATGCCGGTGATGACGCGCCACTCTACTATGGAGAGGCCGGAACGGGTGAGACGCACGTAGCCGCCAAATACCACCAGCACAACAATGAAAGCACAGACGATCAAGAGCCAGATGGCTAAAGTTTTGTTTGGTTTAACGGACATAAAGGGTGCCTGTTTCGGTACTCGGTTATCGGTGAACAGTATGGCCTGGATTGATGAAAGGGGGCAGTGACAAACGGCCGTTTCTCCCCCTGCCATATGTCACCCACCCACAAAAAAAGGCCGCATCTCTGCGACCCTCACTGTCCACTACCGTAACATCTCAATATTTGGGGGCAAAGATTACAAAAGTTTTAGAATTAGCTTTGTATGAACACTCTGATGCCAAAACTTTTGTAATCTCCCAGTTTATTGAGAAGATACCCACTACCCTACTCAACCTCATCCATCGACCGGATAATCTTACTCACCAGGCCATATTCCTGCGCCGCTTCCGCTGACAGCCAGAAATTACGCTCCGTATCCTTCTCCACCTTTTCCAGCGGTTGACCCGTCTGCTCGGCAAAGGTCACATTCAAACGACGGCGCATTTTGATAATCTCTTCCGCTTCAATGGCGATATCGGAAGCCTGGCGAATGCCGGTGCCGCCCATCGGTTGATGCAGCAAGAAGCGCGTGTTAGGCAGGCTGTACCGGTTTTCCTTATCGGCCGCCACATAAACCAGAGCGCCGGCGCTGGCCACCCAGCCCGTACCAATGATTTTCACCGTCGGTTTGACAAAACGGATCATGTCAAAAATGGTATCGCCTGATTCCACATGGCCGCCGGGTGAATTGATAATCAATTTAATATCATCATCGGAATCGGCCGCCAGCAGCAAAAGCTGTTGAGAAATACGCTCTGCCACCTTCATGTTGATTTCGCCAAACAAGAGGATGGTGCGCGTTTCCAACAACTGTTTCATCACATTAAAACCAGACTCTTTTTCTTTTAGCATACCGTTTTCTTGCTCTTGTTCTTC
>CAZXVH010000119.1:9233-15632 GCA_964643965.1 uncultured Ardenticatenaceae bacterium | reverse complement strand
ACAGTGGACAGTGGACAGTGAACAGTGGACAGTGGACAGTGGACAGTGGATAGTGGATAGTGGATAGTGGATAGTGGACAGTGGATAGTGGATAGTGGATAGTGGATAGTGGATAGTGGACAGTGGACAGTGGATAGTGGACAGCGAATAGTCTTGCTCTTGCTCTTGCTCTCTATCTCTAATCTCTATCTCTCACCCCACTATCTTCATCACCGTGTCCAGGTCTTTATCTCCTCGGCCGCTTAAATTCACCAGGATGATCTGATCGCGGCGCATAGTGGGAGCGCGTTTCACTGCTTCGGCGACGGCGTGGGCCGATTCCAGGGCGGGAATGATACCCTCGGTTTTACATAAGGTTTGGAATGCCGCCAATGCCTCTGCGTCGGTGGCATAGGTGTAACCGGCCCGTTCCTGGTCACGCAGCAGGGCATGTTCCGGCCCCACACTGGGGTAATCCAGCCCGGCGCTGATGCTGTGAGTCTCCCTGATCTGGCCGTCCGGCGTTTGCATGACATAGCTCTTGGCGCCGTGCAAAACGCCAATGCGGGCCACCTCCAAATCGGCAAAACGGGCGGCGTGTTTGCCGCCGGCAATGCCTTCACCCCCCGCTTCCACGCCAATGAGTTCCACCTCCTCGTCATCCCGGAAGGCGTGAAAAATGCCCATGGCGTTGCTGCCGCCGCCCACACAGGCGATGATGGTATCAGGCAGACGGCCCACGGCCGCCAGCATTTGCGCCCGTGCCTCCACGCCAATGACGCTTTGAAAATCACGCACCATCATGGGGTAAGGATGCGGTCCCAACACCGAGCCGAGCAGGTAATGGGTGCCGTCCACATTCGTCACCCAATCACGGATGGCCTCATTGATGGCGTCTTTGAGCGTTTTGCTGCCGCTTTCCACCGGCACGACTTTCGCGCCCAGCAGTTTCATGCGGTAGACATTGGGCTGCTGGCGGGCGATGTCTACGCTGCCCATGTAGATGATACATTTCAGCCCCAACAGCGCACACGCCGTCGCCGAGCCGACGCCATGCTGCCCCGCGCCGGTTTCCGCCACGATGCGCCGTTTGCCCATGCGCTGCGCCAGCAATGCCTGACCCAGGGCGTTGTTAATTTTGTGGGCGCCGGAATGGTTGAGGTCTTCCCGCTTGAGGTAGATTTGAGCGCCGCCCAGGGCGGCGCTGAGCCGTTTGGCATGGGAGATGGGCGACGGCCGTCCCACGTAACTCTGTAGTAAATAATCAAACTCGGCCATAAAGGCGGGGTCGCGGCGGGCATCGTCGTAAGCCAGGATGAGTTCTTCCAGGGCGGGCATGAGGGTTTCCGGCACAAATTGACCGCCATACGGGCCAAATTTACCGTGTTCGTCGGGGACAGAGGGTCTGTTTTGGGGCATCAGGTTTTCCTTCGTAGCTGATATGAGAAATTCAACTTCTTGAGGAAGCTGAACTTCTGAGGGCAACAGGCGGCATTGTATCAGCTTTTGGCGTTTTGGATGAAGGCGCGGACCAGGGCGTACTCTTTTTTGCCGGGGGCCACTTCGACGCCGCTGGCGGTGTCTACGGCAAAGGGACGCACCTGGCGCACCGCCTCGGCCACATTGTCAGGCGTCAGGCCGCCGGCCAGCATCAGGCCGGGCATGAATTGAGCCAGGGCCGCACTGATGGCCCAGTCGCCCGTTTCGCCGGTGCCGCCGCGCAGGGTGGGATGAAAGGTATCGACCAATAAACTGGGCCGCTTTCTCTGCTCGTCTTGAGCGCTGCCTTCTGCTTTTTGCCGGCGCCAGGCGACCTCATCTTCTGGCGCTAAAAACCATTCGGCTTCGACTTCGGCTTCGGTGAGGCTGGCCGGCCGCAGCGCTTTATAGGCGCGTCCAAAAATAGGAGAGGCCGGGTCGCCGATGAGCGAGGGCACTTCTTCGCCGCTGAGTTGGGCAAAATCCAGGCGGCACTCCTCGAGAATCTGGGCCATGTGCGGCCCGGTTTCGTTGACAAAGACGCCTACGAGCAGGGGGCAGGCTGCCTGGCGGCGCAGATGAGCCACGATCTGGCGGGCGGCGTCTGGCGTGATGGCTCGTTTGCTGGGCGGGTAGAAGATGAAGCCAAGATAATCTGCGCCGGCCGCCACAGCTACCAGGGCGTCTTCCAGGTTGGTGATACCGCAAATTTTTACTTTCATGAGGTTAATCGCTTTGGGACAAGGCTTGCAGGAGCAGGGCGGCCTGTTCTACGGAAATTTGACCATCGTGGACGAGCTGTAAAATGTGGGTCTGGCTTTCGGTTTGGAACGGCGCAGGCAGCTTGCTTTCTGGTTCCCAGTCAGACAGGGCAATGACAACGGCCGTTACCACCCTCTCCTCTATCTCCTCACCCATTGCCGACTCAGCCAGCGCCGCGTGAACGGCCGTTTGCACCGTTTGCGCCAGTGCAGAAACAGGGGCGGACGGCAGGGCAAACTCGTCAGGCGAGAAGCGCGGCGGGGCGGTCAGCGGCTGAAGCGCGATGCGCTGCCCTGCTTTGAGCGTCAGCTGCGTTTTGCCCTCCTCGATGTGGCCGGTGAGGATCAGTTGATCCCCCTCCTGCCGCTTGATTTCATGCGTGAGAGAAAGCATATTGTCAAGCTGCGGCGCGTTGGCAAAAAGATGCAGCGGCGCGTCTTGCGGCCAATAAACATAAATAGTTTGCTCCGAGACGAAGGTTTGCTCCCCGGCGCATAAGCCGCCCACCAGCCAGATATCCCCCAACACCGAGGGCAGCGTGGTGACGCCACCCAAATTCTGCAAGGTGACATCAGCCAGAGCGTTGGCGATCAGCACATCGCCGCTGATAGAAGTGAGCGTCAGCCGCCCTCCCACCTGACCCAACTCCACCACGCCGTTGGCGTATTCAATGACGGCGCTGCCTTGCACTGCGCCTATTTTGACGCTGCTGACGCGCTGCAACCAGAGATTGCCCTGCACCTGCTCCACGCCAAGCAGTCCATTGAAGTTTTCGGCCGTCAAGTTCTGCCCCACCTGCTCAATTTGCACCGCATCTACATTGTTGAGCCGTACATTGCCTTGCAGGTCATCGCCGGTAATGCCGCCTTGCAGATGTTTGAGGGTGACATCGCCCCACACTTCACCCAGGCTGAGGCTGCTCTGTGCGGGCACAGCCAGAAAGAGGTCTGCCTGGCTGCTGATACGGATGAGGCCATCTTGTTCATCGTTCACGTCAAACGCGGCCCCCTGGATGGAAACGGCCGTTTGCCGCCAACTTTTCACCACCACCTGTCCTTCGCAGTGGGGGATGAGAATATAGGGAGAGTCATCGGTTTCAATTCGTTGTTCAGGCATCCTCACTCCTTCTTACCTGGGAGCGCGGACAGTTTGTCCACACAGTGCGGACAAGCTGTCCGCGCTCCCAGGTTTTCATTCATCGTGGTGCGGATTCACATCAAGGGGGATCTACGACTCTGCCTGGGCAACGGCCGTTGCCACCTCTTCATGCTGCGCCATACCAGCCAGCATGGCAAACTCCTCATCTGTCAGTTCGGCCGTTACCAGTTCACCACCCCATTCACCCCTGCGTTCTTGAGCTTTCTGCCACTCCTCATAATCGACAATCGAGCAGATGGCTGTTTCTCCCGGCGCTAACACATCCCCCAACTCCGCTTTGAGGCGGTTTTCCAATTTACGCCCGCCCAGTTTGCCCCACAAGGCCCCCACCGCGCCGCCCGCCAACACCACGGAAAGCGCCGGCGCCGCCACCAATACCCCCACCAGCAGACCGGCCGTACCGCCGCGCATCAGCCCCTTTTTGGCAGATTTGCTGCTCACCGGTTCAATCTTGAGGCCACCACGCCCTTTTTTCTCTACCAAGACAGCATCGGCCAGGTTGATGGCTTCTTCTTTTTGCAGCTTCTTGAGCCGTTCTAAGGCTGTTTCGGCAACTTGCCGGTTGGGATATTTGATCATAATCAGGCGATAATCGGCGTCTTTTTTCCGGCCGTGCTTCACGTCGATTTTTTCCGGTTCCGGGGTCAACAACTGGCCCAGCGCCAGGAGTGAAAGCACCGGCAGTCGTTCAGGCAGCAGCGTGATTGTAACCGGAGTGTGTCCCACGAACAGACCGTCGGCGTAGACGGCCTGAGGCGTCTCGGCGTCTATGCTCAACTGGCGAGCCTGCCAATGTTGGAAGGTATCTGCTTCTGGGGTCCGGTCCATGACGCCGGCCGCCAGCGAATAGGTCTCGCGGAAATGCAAATCTTTGATAACGATGAGGTCTACAAAGCCATCTTGCAAATTGACGGCCTGGGCAAAGGAGGCGTCACGAAAGCCCATATTGCCGATATTGTCTATCAGGCAGGTGAAGCCTTCTATGGTGGTGGAACGGCCGTCTATGCTCACCTGGTACATCGTCTTATCTGATTCCTGGAGCGCCTGCACAGCAGCCACAGAGGTCGCCAACAGCCCATATTTTTCTGCCAGCTTTCGGTCTGCCGGTTCCCCCAGATCGGTTTTGGGGCCGACAAGCAGGCGCAGCATAAACAGATGAACGCCAAAATCACCGCTGACGCGGGCGATGTCAATGCCATAGAGCGGCAGCGTTTCCCGGGTAAGCAGATCGGCGGCTTCCCGTAAATCCAACGGCAGGCTCAGTTCATGTGCGATGAGGTTGGCTGTGCCGCCAGGCAGAATAGCCAGCGGTATGCCAGAGGATTGCAGGCCATGCACGACCTCCGCCACCGTGCCATCACCGCCATAGACGGCCACCACATCGACGCCGGCCGTCACCGCCTCTTGGGCAAAATGAGCAGCGTCGCCCTGTTCCTGCGTGATGGCGATATCCCAATCAATTTCAGCCTGATGGAATACGTCGTTGAGGGTGTTGAGAATGGGTACGGGCTGCCCGGCTGCGGGATTGATGATAACTTGAACTTTTCTTGACATGATGCCTCCTGATTGACGATTTCCGATTGACGATTTCCGATTGACGATTTCCGATTTACGATTAACGATTTACGATTTACGATTTACGATTTACGATTTACGATTGACGATTTAAGGCGTCAGAGTGATAGAATTGATGCGCTTATTTTTCCGATTATCCATAGTCAAACCGTTGCGAGTATAACACTACCTACCTCATTCAAAAATAGCAACGATACAGCCAGACGAGGGTTGAGCCTATCGCAGCCCGGTTCCCTTCGACAGGCTCAGGGAACTTACCTGTATCGTTACCAAAAATATAAGGCCCCATCGCGCCCCTACCCGTTAGACATCTATGTTACAATCGTGTCCTTATCAAAATAAAGGACAGCTTGAAGAAATGAGGCCCACCGTCTCCATCATCATCCCCCATTTGAATGGTAAACAGCATTTGGATGACTGCCTGCACTCGCTGCGGCGGCAAACGTTCACCGATTTTGAAACGCTGCTGGTAGATAACGGCTCTACCGACGGCTCCCAGGCATACGTCGCCCACACCTACCCGGAAGTGCAACTCATCCAACTGCCAGAAAACAAAGGCTTCACCGGCGCGTGCAATGCTGGTTGGCAAGTCGCAAAAGGTGAGATCATCATCCTGCTTAACAACGACACCGAAGCCGACCCCCACTGGCTGGCGGAAATCGTTGCCGCCTTTGAGCGTCATCCGCAGGCAGGCAGCCTTGCCAGCAAAATGCTGCTCTTCGACCAACGCCACACCTTCCACACCGCCGGTGATTTTTACCGCATCGATGGCATTCCCGGCAATCGCGGCGTGTGGCAAAAGGATACCGGGCAGTTTGACCGCGAGGAACTGGTCTTTAGCGCCTGTGGCGGCTCGTCGGCCTACCGGCGGGAGATGTTGGAGGAGATTGGCTTCCTTGACGATGATTTCTTTTTTTCCTGTGAAGACGTAGACATGGGCTGGCGGGCAAATTTGGCGGGCTGGGAGGTATGGTATGTGCCAACGGCCGTTATTTACCACAAACTCAAAGCCACCGGCGGCGCAGTCACCGGCAGCTACTATGACGGCCGTAACTTCCTCTACCTCATCTGGAAAAACTACCCATCCAGCCTGCTCAAGCAAAACTGGCGACTTATCCTCCGCGCTCAATTTGACATAACACGACAAGCCCTCAGCCACTGGCGCGGGCAAGCGGCTCGTGCCAGATTGCGGGGACAGCTAGCCGGACTGCTCGGCGTCTTCAAAATGTGGCCCAAACGCAAGCATATCCAGGCAATTCGCCGACTAGACGACGAAACCCTGACGTCCCGTCTGACGCCAGTTGACGCCCCCCTTGATGGCAGGTAAGATTGCCAATCTTGAAGATGGTAATCAGTGAATAGTAGACAGTGAACAGTGAACAGTGAGCAGTGAACAATCAAGCAGATCAGCTGCGGCACACCAGAGACCAGCAGACTACAAGACTA
>CAZXVH010000119.1:0-9133 GCA_964643965.1 uncultured Ardenticatenaceae bacterium | reverse complement strand
AGACTACAAGACTACAAGACTAACAGACTAACAAGTCATGGCCCAAAAAGAAGAAGAGATGCAACCCTATCTGTCCGTCATCATCCCCGCTTACACGGAAGAGAAACGCATCGGCGCCACACTGGATGCCATTTATGCTTACCTGACGACACAGCCCTACACTTGGGAAATTCTTGTGGTCTTAGATGGGCCACAGGACAATACTCCGGCTGTCGTGGCCGCTTTTGCCCAGAATAAAGAGGGGGTACGCTGGATCGACCGCAAACAGAATCGAGGCAAGGGATATTCCGTGCGCCAGGGCATGTTGGCCGCCGCAGGTCAAATCCGCCTCTTTACGGACGCCGACAATTCCACAGATATTTCTCATTTTGATCAGATGAAACCACTGTTTAACCAGGGGGCTCACGTTGTCATCGCTTCTCGTGATAACAAGGATGCGCCTACCGCCCGTCAAGCGGTGCCCCAACCTCTTTACAAACGTTTTCTGGGCAATATGGGCAATCTATTTATCCAAATCATGGTTGTACCGGGCATTTGGGATACTCGCTGTGGCTTCAAGGCGTTTTCAGCCGAAGCGGCGCAAAAAGTGTTCAGCGTGGCGCGGATGGACGGCTGGAGTTTCGACGATGAATGTCTGGCGCTGGCGCGGCGTGAAGGCTATGAGATTCAGGTGGTTGGCGCAGATTGGAATGACGCCGAAGGGACGCATGTGACCAAACTCGATTATCTCAAGAATATTTTCGAGGCTATACGCATCCGCTGGTATTTGCTGACGGGGGTGTACAAACACAAACCAGCTGAACAAATCGACCTGGCTACGATTCAAGTTAAACACCCTATCTGAGTTTTCTCATGGCCTCGCTGGCATTTGAAACGGCCGTTTTCACGCAAACCTCTCTCGCCCACATTGCCGGACTAGACGAAGCGGGTCGCGGCGCCCTGGCTGGTCCCGTGGTGGCCGCCGCCGTCATCCTGCCTCTGCACAATCCCGACGCCCTCGCCCAGTTATACGAAGTCAATGATTCTAAGCAATTGAGCGCCAAAACCAGAGAACGGCTCTTCAGCCTCATCACCCAACACGCCCTGGCTTATGGTATTGGGCAAGAACCAGCCGAAGTGATTGACGAGATTGGCATTATCGCCGCCACCAAACGCTGCATGATAACGGCCGTTTCCCACCTCAATCCTCCCGCCCAATACCTGCTCATCGACGGCCGTATTCGCCTCAAAAACTCGCCCCTGCCCCAACAAAGCCTCATTCGCGGCGACGGCCTCAGCCTGAGCATCGCCGCCGCTTCCATCCTGGCTAAAGTCACCCGCGACCGGCTTATGGTGGCGCTAGACCCGTATCACCTGCCCTACGGCTTTGCTCAACACAAAGGCTACGGCACCGCCATGCACCTGGCGGCCCTGGCAAAATATGGACCAACCCCCAGCCATCGCCACTCCTTCGCGCCGCTGCGCCAGACCCTCATCTAAACAGTGGTAAATCGTAGTGATACCTCAGATCGTTTGGCTATAATTAAGAACTCGGATAAAACAACTCACGAAAAATTAGAAATTAGAGATGGGGCGCGTCTCTACTCTCTCATTTCTAATCTACGTCAGGATGTTATTTAATTTTCATTCCTCAATACAATTATCATGACACTGTTGCCCGAGGCGTAGCCGCCTGTATCGTTCCCCCAAAATTCATTGGAGAGTCTATTGCTGTATGAACGATTTCCCGCTTGATGCTGAAGAACTAAACGGCCGTTGGCGTTTTGACTGGTTACTGCCCACCCTCTTCCAACCCAGACGTACCTTCGCCCGAATTGCGGCGGTAGAAACGGCCGTTTGGCAAACCCCCATCCTCATCCTCATCCTCACCGGCCTCATTCGCACCCTGGTCAACGGCTCCGTCAAAGCCGCCGCCACCCTGGCCGCCGCCAACAGCGGCGCCCCACCGCCCGGCTTTGAATATTACACCCCAGAGCAGCAAGCCCAACTGCAACAAGCCATGGCCGCCACCAGCGGCCCCGTCTTCACCTACCTGCTGCCCGCCGTCGTCACCGTCATGGGCGTTTACCTGGGCTGGCTCATTTTAGGCTGGGTCATCCATCTGGGACTCACCCTCATGGGCGGACGCGGCAGCAGCCGCCAAATCCTCAACATCGTCGCCTGGACCTTGCTGCCCTTCGCTATTCGGGATGGCGTACGCATCGGGGCTATGTGGCTCAGCGGTCAGCCGCTCATCGCTCTGGGCGTTTCCGGTTTTGCCCCCAGCGACGGTGGCAACCTCAGCATCTACCTCACCGCCCTGCTCAGTTCAGTGGACATTTATCAACTGTGGCATATTGCGCTTTTGCTCATTGGCGTCCGCGCCGCGGAAAACATCAGCCGCGCCAAAGCGTGGAGCGTCGTCTTGCTTACCGTTATCATCTTTGCCCTGCTGCGTGCGCTGCCGGCCGTCATCATCGCCCAATTCAGCGACCTCACCGTTATACGGCCGTTCTTCTAATGCGGATTTCGGATTGCAGATTGCGGATTGCAGATTGCGGATTAACGAGTGACAAGTGACCACCTCCGATTTCATTACCACCAGCGCCTTACGCAAGACCTTCCAGATGGGTCGCCAAAAAGTCCACGCCGTAGACAATGTGGATTTAGCGGTAGCGGCCAATACCTTTTACACGGTGATGGGTCCTTCTGGCTCTGGCAAAAGCACCCTGCTCTATCTGCTCGGTGGCCTGGATCGCCCTACCAGCGGCCACATTCATGTAGACAACCAGGCATTAGAAGCGATGGATGAAAATACCCTGGCGCTTTACCGGCGGCGCACCATCGGCTTCATCTTCCAATCTTTCAACCTCATCTCCAGCCTGTCGGCGCTGGAAAACGTGGCCTATCCGCTGCGCTTTAGTGGCGTCAGCCGCCGCCGTCGCCAGGCCATCGCCCGCGATTTGCTGCAACGGGTGGGCTTGGGCGACCGTCTCACGCACAAACCGGCGGAACTGTCTGGCGGCCAGCAGCAGCGGGTGGCGGTGGCTCGCGCCCTGGTCAACAATCCGCAGCTCATCCTGGCCGACGAACCGACCGGCAACCTGGACACGACCAGCGGTCAGGCCATCATGCAGCTGTTGGCCGACTTGCACCAAAACGGCCGTACCGTCCTCGTCGTCAGCCATGATCCGCGTATGCAAGCCTACGCCACCGATACCGTTTATATGCTAGACGGCCGTCTTGTGCCCCGGGATGAATATGAAACGGCCGTTACTGTCATCTAAAATCACACCAGAGACAAGAAGTTCAACTTTTCTAAAAAAGGTGAACTTCTCGACTCGAAAGGATAAACATCTATGAGCCAACCAACCGTTTTTCCTTACTATCTTGCGAGATTACTGCTAATTTTGCTGCTGGCGCTGGCCTTCATCACCATGGGCACACCAGAAGCCCACGCCCAAACCGAAACGCCGACACCCACGCCCACGGCCACCACGCCACCCTCAGGCGCGCCCCAGCCAACGGCCGTTCAGCCCAACAGCGTCAGCAGCGCCAATGATACCGAACTGGTCGTCACCGGCAGCCACTTTGTCAACGGGGCGGTGGTGGTGCTGGAAGGCTACGGCGCCTTGGCCACCACCACCGTCAGCCCCAACTTACTGCGAGCCATCCTGCTGGCCGGTACGCCGCCGCGCAGCTACACCGTCACCGTCATCAACCCGGACGCCCAAGCTGCTTCTCTGCCCAACGCCCTCACCGTCACCGCCCCGCCCGGACTGACCAGTACCCCTGAACCGACCCACACGCCAGCGCCCACCGCTTTTGTGCGGCCGTTATTGGTGGTCGATAGTTACGGGGCCAGTTCAGCCCAAATCACCCCTGGCGCCAACCTGGATTTCGAGATGACCCTGGCCAACGCCGGGCAAATTCCGGCCAGCAACATCATCGCCACCTTCATCAGCGGCAGCTTTGTGGCTCGGGATACCGGCGGCGTCCGCGCCATCGGCGGCTTGCAGCCCGGCGAAAAAGCCCGCTTCTGGCAGCCTTTGGCCGCCAGCGCCGATTTGGCGGGGCAAGCCATCGGCACGCTGGAGGTAAAAGTCGATTACACCGACAGCAACGGCACAGCCTACAGCGAAACCTTCGCCCTGACGTTTCCCATCGTGCCCCAGGCTGTAGGCGGCGTCGCTTCAGCCACGCCCACAGCCACTGCGACGGCTACCGCCACCGCCGCGCCACGCCTGCGGCCGCAACTGATCATCACCGATTACACCATCAACGTCACACAACTGGAGCCAGGTACGGCCTTTGAACTGGCGCTGACGGTGCAAAACCAGGGCAGCGTCGACGCCCGCCGCGTGACCATGATTGTGGGCGGCGGCAGCAGCAGTGGCGGCGTGAACGCCGACGGTACGCCAGAAGCAGGCGGCATGGCTGGCGCCAGCGGCAGTTTCACGGAATTTGCGCCTGTAGGTACATCGAATGTGCAGTCGCTGGGCGATTTGTTGCGCGGCCAATCGTTGGAAACGAAGCAGGCGCTCATCGTCAATGCCACCACCAAGCCGGGCGCTTACCCGTTGAAGGTGTCGTTTGTCTACAATGATGACCAAAACGGCAGCTTTGTAGATGATCAGGTGATAACGCTGCTGGTTTATAAACGGCCGTCTGTCAGCTTCAACTTTTATATGCCGGAACCTCCCATTTTTGCCGGCGAACCGGCGCCCTTGCCCTTGCAACTGGTCAATGTGGGCAGCAGCGCCGCCGTTTTAGGCACATTCAAAGTAACGGCCGATGAGGCCACGCTGGAGAACAACTCCGTTTTTGTGGGGGCGTTGGAACCGGGTGGCTTCTTCCCGCTGGATGCCCTGCTCATCGCCAATCAGCCCGGGCCGCTCGATTTGCTCCTCAGCGTCAACTACACCGACGACTTCAATCAGCCGCAACTCCTCACCGATACCTTGACGGTGACAGTGATGGAAGGCATGGTTTTTGAGGAGCCAGAGATGCCGCCAGGCGGTTTTGAGGAACCACCTATGGAATCAGAACCGGAAACAATTGGCGCAAAAATCTGGCGCTTTATTCTGGGTCTGCTGGGCTTGAGCAGCGGCGTCCCCACCCCCGAGCCGCCCATGAATGGCGAGATGCCCATAGGCCCGGATGGTCCGCTGGAACCAATGCCGGAGTTTGTGCCGTAAATGACCGCTAGAATACAAAAGTCTGGCAGACTTTTGTATTCTCCTAAGATAACTTTATGTCAATATTCGATTTGATTTCTCTGGTGGTGGAAAATTTGGCGCGGCGCAAGGGGCGGGTGGCGTTAACGGCCGTTGGCGTCATCATCGGTACGGCGGCAGTGGTGCTGCTGGTGTCGCTGGGATCAGGTTTGCAGCAAAATGCGGCCAACCAGTTGGGCAGCATCGGCGACCTGACCAAAATCAACGTCTCCCCTAATTACAACGAGTTCGACCCTGTCACCGGTCAGCCGATCATTGACGCGCCGCTGAATGATGCGGCGTTGGATTTGTTTAGAGGCATGGAGGGGGTAACGGCCGTTATCCCCCAAGATTATATGCAAGGCTGGGCACAAATGAGCATCGACCGCCTGGAAGGAGGCGGCCAGATACTGGGCGTCGGCGCCACCGACCTGAGCGAACTGGGGCTTCGCGCCGAGCAAGGTAGCACAGAACTTTTGCCGGGCACAGTCATCATGGGCTTTCAGATGTCCAACAATTTTTGGGATCCCCGCGCCCGTCCCGGCCAGGAACCACCGCCACCGACTGAGTTGTACAACAAACAAATCACCTTCACCCTCATCAAATATAGCGAAGACGGCACAGAAATTCGCAAAACCGTGCGCTCCCGCGTCGGCGGTGTGCTGGCCGAATCCCGCGATGAAGCCGATTACTCCATCTACATGCCGCTCAAAGAAGTGGAAGCGATGAATGTCTGGTTCACCGGCCAACGCCTGGATCGCAATAAAATGGGCTACAACAATGTCATCGTGCGCGCCGCTGACCTGGATCAGGTGTTGAGCGTAGCCGACCAGATCGCAGATATGGGCTTCCAGGCGTGGACGCCCCAGTCATTTGTGCAGGGCATCAACAGCTTTTATGTGGTGCTGCAAGTGGTATTTGGCGGCGTGGGCGCGATTGCCCTGCTGGTGGCGGCCATCGGCATTGCCAATACCATGGCCATGGCTATTTTGGAGCGCACTCGTGAAATCGGCTTAATGAAGGCCGTGGGCGCCACCAATCGGCATGTGTTGAGTGTGTTTCTGGGGGAATCGGCCGGTATTGGCTTTTTGGGTGGACTGGGCGGCGTGGCTTTGGGCTGGGGTCTGGCGCAGGTGTTGAATGTGTTCGCCATTGCCTATTTGGCGGCGCAAGCGGCGCAAACAGGCGGCCCTCCGCCCACGGTTGCCGTGGCCACGCCTGCCTGGCTGCCCCTCTTTGCTCTGATTTTTGCCACGATCATTGGTCTGCTTTCCGGTCTCTACCCCGCGTTGCGAGCCGCCACCTTATCCCCTATTGCCGCCCTCAAATACGAATAGCGCCTGTTTTGTGTATTTATGAGAATTTGCTCAATGGGATTGGCGCGAATAGTTCTATGCCGTACAATTCCGCGTGTTATAATCTATGGGCAGGAAATCATGTCTCCACAAAATTGGCTAAACGATGAAGAAAAACGAGAACGCTGGATGGCGTTCATCCAGGCGTTAGACCCGGCGATTGATCCGCAGGCGATCCGGCTGATGGATGAATTTCGCTCTGCCTCTAAAATGATCTACCATGTGGGCGAGTGCAGCGTGGACACGGTCGGTCTCTCCTTTGCCCAGTATCGCATCCTGATGCACCTCTTATTTGCCGAACAAATCGGTGGTCGCCAAGACCTCAACCCCTCGGAAATCAGCGAACGGCAGGGCACCAGCCGCAACACCGTCAGCGCCCTGATCCGCAACCTGGAAGAGGAAGGGTTGGTGGAGCGCAGTTTAGACCCCGATGATCGGCGGAAATTCAACATACGGCTGACGGAAAACGGCCGTTCTCTCGTCACCAATCACGCCCGCCAACATTTCCAAACCATCGGCCACTGTTTCACTATCCTGTCTTCTGACGAACAAACCACCTTAAGCCAACTGCTCAACAAACTCAATACCCAGGCAAAGCTATTGGTGACAAGCTAACAGAAGCTGGCCGATAGTCGTTCAAGGAGAAACCTATGCAACTCGCACAGAAAGATAATCGTGCAGCGAAGCGTGGCAACAATAAAGCGCTCGGCCGTGCCATCCGTTATATTCAACGGTATCCCAAACTGGCAATAACGGCCGTTATCGCCCTTCTCATCGCTACCACCGCCCAACTCGCCGTGCCCCAACTGGTGCAAAACATCATCGACACCATCGTCACCAACGGCGCCAACAAAACCATCCTCGACATGCCCGCCAATGTGCAGCAAGTGGTGGCCGAACGGATGGGACTAGACCTGGGCGCCATGCAGCTAGACCTGGATAACGCCCTCACCGCCCTGGCTTACGGCGGCATTGGCATCGTCTTGTTTGCCATCATGCTGGGGCTGTTCACCTTTACCTACACCTACTTATCGCAGGTACTCTCGCAAAACATCGCCTTTGAACTGCGTCAAGATTTGTTCAGCAAAATCCAACGCCTCAGCTTCAGCTACCACGATAAAAATCGCACCGGCCAACTGATGATCCGCGCCACTGACGATGTGGAAAAACTGCGCCTCTTCCTGGGGCAAGGTATGTTGATGGCGCTGCAATCCTTCATTTTACTGACGGGAACGCTCATCATTTTACTGCTGACCAACTTCAAACTAACGTTGGTGATTTTACCTGTGCTGCCCATTGCCTTTTTCATTTTCATGGGATTTGGCGCCGTCGCCCAACCATTGTTCCGTGAAGCGCAAATTCGTCTCTCGCGCGTCAACACCATTTTGCAAGAGAATCTGGCCGGGCTGAAAGTGGTGAAAGCGTTTGCCAGCGAACCTCGGGAACAAGTGCGCTTTAAGACGAGCATCGACTCGGAATTAGACCAACGCATCATAATCAGCCGCACCTTTTCCTTCCTCTTTCCCTTCATCTTTCTGGTCGCCAATTTAGGGCAGGCGGCCATTCTTTATTTTGGTGGCGCCCAAATCGTCAATGGCACACTGACTCTCGGTGAATGGCAGAAATTCAGCCTCTACCTCGTTTTTGTGTTTATTCCGATGGGGCAATTGGGCATGATTATCACCCTGATGGCTCAGGCTGCGGCCAGCGCCACCCGCATCTTCGAGATTTTGGATACTAAGAACGATGTGGAAAACAAACCTGACGCCCTGGAACTGGATACGATAAAGGGCCGCGTCGAATTCGAGAATGTCACCTTCCGTTATTTTGCTGGCGGTGAGCCGGTTCTCAGCGACATTAGTTTCAGCGCCGAACCGGGACAAACGGTGGCTTTGCTTGGTTCGACTGGCAGTGGTAAATCTACCGTCATCAATCTCATCCCCCGCTTTTACGATGTCAGCGACGGCCGGATTCTCATCGATGGCCACGACATCCGCGACGTGACTATCGAAAGTCTGCGTAAACATATCGGCATCGTCTTGCAAGAGACCACCTTGTTCAGCGGCACCATCCGCGACAACATCGCCTTTGGCCGCCCTGACGCCAGCGACGAAGATGTGATTGCCGCCGCCCAAGCCGCCGCCGCCCACGACTTCATTATGAGCTTCCCCGAAGGCTACGACACGGCCGTTGGCGAACGTGGCTCCACGCTCAGCGGCGGGCAAAAACAGCGCATCGCCATCGCCCGCGCCCTGCTCATGGATCCCCACATCCTCATTTTAGACGACTCTACCAGCAGTGTGGACCTGAACACCGAATATGCCATCCAACTAGCGTTAGACGAACTGATGAAAAAACACACCAGTCTGGTCATCGCCCAACGAATTAGCACCGTCCTCAACGCCGATAAAATTATCGTATTGGATAACGGCCGTATTGCCGCCTTAGGGACGCACGAAGAATTGATGGAACACAGCGCTATCTACGCCGAAATCTACCATTCGCAACTTTCCGAAGGCGTGAGGGCAGATTGACGATTGACGATTGACGATTGACGATTGACGATTGACGATTGACGATTGA
>CAZXVH010000118.1:0-15695 GCA_964643965.1 uncultured Ardenticatenaceae bacterium | reverse complement strand
GACCAGGCCCGCCGCCTGACAAAGGCAATTCCCCATCGCATCGCCCCTACAACGTTGGTATAATTGAGGACGGAGGGTATATAAAATGAATCAGAAAAAACCGCAGCGTCGGACAATTCGACTGCCAGATTGGGATTACCGCACAAGCGCCCATTATTTCATCACGATTTGCACACATGAAAGACAACATCTTTTTGATGATCCCCGTTTGCATGAAATCGCCCTGAACGCCTGGCATTATATCCCTGAACAACCTCATGCAGGTCATGTTAAGATAGACGCCGGTATCATCATGCCGAATCATGGGCATGGTATTTTGCATATTTTGGTTGATCCAGAAACCGAAATAATCTCTAAAGATTACCCGCAACGGCCGCCCCCCGGTTCTGTTGGCGCCATTGTCGGCAATTATAAAATGTTGGTCACAAAGCGGGTGAAGGCGATGGAAAAGGCAACCGGCACAGACATGAAAGTTTGGCAGCGGGGGTATTGGGAGCGCATCATCCGCAATGATCGTGAACTCAACGCCGTACGCCAATATATCCGTGATAATCCCCTTCGTTGGCAAGAAGATCGTGATAATTTGGACAAACTGCTGCCCAAAATGCGTTACGTTGATGGCCCATGATCCCTACTCTTATCGGTCTGGTTTTTATTGAATGGGTATTACTTCTACGCGAATCTCAACACCTAGTTTCTGGCGCAAAACGCTAAAAATCGCCGTTAAATTGTCCATCGTCGGATTCCCTCTTGCCGACAACATGCGATGTAAACTTTTGCTGGATTTTGACACTTCTACGGCCAATCCCTCAAATCCAATCGTGGCTTTAACCAAATCTCGCAGCACCAAACGAGCCACATCAGGTTCGCCGTTTAGAAATAGTGAAGCAGCTTCATCCAGTAAGGCTGCGGCAAAAGCGTTGTCTTGTTGTACTCGCTCCTGAATTGTCTCTTTATAATCTCTGGTAAGACTCATCTCATTTTGATACGGATTAGGACCATCTTCGCGGATATATTCACGAACTTTCATGCTAATATAGTAACCTATATGTTACTATGTGACAAGATGCGATTTCATTTGGTTTTCTTAGCCATCGTGAAACCCGATTCCCAAAAGGACTGTCAAAACAATTTGCGGACACTTGCCGTGTCTGCTAAGACGAGAGATTGCCTTCTGTGGCATGAAGCGTTAAAATAAGGTCTGCAAAAAGAGCTAATAACAGCATCTTTTACAGGTCATTGCATGAGGTGATATATGGAATTGATACTCACTAAATATTCGGCAAGCATTTCTGAACTAAAAAGGAACCCAACCGCGCTCCTGGCGCAGGCTGAAGGGGAACCGGTAGCAATTTTAAACCGCAATATTCCCACTGCCTATCTGGTACCGGCCGAAGCTTATGAAATCATGCTGGATCGCCTGGAAGATTATGAGTTGGGTCAGATTGTACGTGAACGACAGGCTGAAAAAGAAGCCGCTATCCCAGTAGACATCAATGAGCTATAAGCTGAAATTCTTGCCCTCCGCTCAAAAAGAATGGCAAAAACTAGATCCATCTATTCAGGTGCAGCTAAAAAAGAAACTGGCCGAACGACTGGAAATGCCACATGTGCCTGCCAGTAAGTTGAGGGGGTTCGAGGCAGTCTACAAGATTAAGCTTCGGTCTTCGGGCTACCGTTTGGTTTATGAAGTAGATGATGAAACAATTGTTGTCATCGTGATTGCTGTGGGTAAGCGGGATCGAAGTGACGTGTACGAAAAAGCAAAGAATCGAATTTCATGAACAAAAAATTTTCCCGCGTCGTTTTTTGGCTGATGAGTATTTGTCTCGGCTACTTTGCTTTGTTTTTACCCTCTCGGATGGTCGCACAAACGGCCGTTTCCTCCACCCGTAACGACGCCATTCTCAATTACCCCCACGACGTGCGCTTTGTCCTCGACCTGCCCGCTGACAGCGATGTTACCGGGGCGTCCCTCACCTACGACGTCGCTAAAACAAGCTGCCTGGACGCCGCCGCCCAGGTTCCCGTCGAACTAACCGCCACAGACGCCGGCTTGACGGCCGAGTGGACCTGGATCATGAGCCGCTCCGGCAATCCGCCGCCCGGCGCAGAATTGACCTGGTTTTGGACGCTGAGTCACGCCGACGGCCGTACCACTACCACATCCCCCCAAAACCTCACCTTCACTGACGACCGCTTTGACTGGCGCAGCGTCAGCGCCGAGGGCGTCACCTTGCACTGGTATCGCGGCGACGAAGTGGGACCGTTGCTGCTGGAGGCGGCCGTGGCCGGCCTGGACACGTTGGAACGGGACATGGGCATCGACCTGCAAGAGGACGTTGACCTTTACATTTACGGCAGCGCCGCCGACATGCGCCAGGCGCTGCTTTACGTGCAGGAGTGGGCCGGCGGCGTCGCCTTTGACGAGTACAATACCATCCTCATCGGCGTGGCGCCGGCCAGCGCCGCCAGCTGGGGACGCAGCACGGTGCGCCATGAACTGGCGCATCTGGTGGTGGGGCAGTTTGGTTGGAGCTGCGTCGGTGGTTCGCGCCCCACCTGGCTCAATGAAGGGCTGGCCGTCTACGCCGAAGGGGAGCCGCAGCCGGATATTGTGGCCAGCCTGGAGCAGGCGGCGCAGGCCAACAGTTTTGAACCGCTGCGCAGTCTCAACGGCCCGTTTTCGGCGCATGGGGCGGCGGCCGGTATTGCTTATGCCCAAAGTTACAGCATCGTCGATTTTTTGCTGGAGAGGTATGGGCAGGCCGCCATGCAAGACCTCTTGTTGGCGCTGGCGGCAGGCAGCAGCACGGACGCCGCCCTGGAGCAGGTGTATGGGTTTAATGTGGATGGCTTGGAGCAGGCGTGGCGGGCGGAGATGGGATTACCGGAACGGCCGTTTCCCCCCACACCCACCCCTCTCAGCGGCGCGGCCGTGCCGACCGTGGCCCCGTTAGGCAAACCGGCCAACCTGCCCACGCCGCCGGCCGCCGCTGAGCCGCCGCCCGCCGTCGCAGAGATCCCGGCGGTCAACAGCGGCATTTGCGGGTTTGGCCTGATCCCCCTGCTGGTGGTGGGCCTGTTTTTCAGACGCAACTGGCAATGAACTTGTTTGTTATACTCGCTGTGGCCGCATCTCAGTCCCGAAGGGCTGCTTTCTGACCGTGCCACCTCTGGTAAAATGGAACTCATCTAATGGATAATAAAACCCTTATCGAAACCTTCTACACTGCCTTCCAACAACGGGACCACGCCGGCATGATCGCCTGCTACCATCCCCACGTCCACTTCGCCGACCCTGTTTTCACCGACCTGCACGGCAACCGCGCCAAAGCGATGTGGCACATGCTCTGCCAGCGGGGCGTCGATTTACAAGTGACGTTTAGTGATGTGGTGGGTAACGGCCGTCTTGCCGCCGCCCAGTGGGAAGCCACCTACACCTTCTCCGGCGGTCGCCAGGTTCACAACATTATCAAGGCCACCTTCCAAATTCAAGACGATCTCATCATCGACCACAGAGACTACTTCGGCCTCTGGCGCTGGACGCGCATGGCCCTCGGCCCCACGGGCACCTTCCTGGGCTGGACGCCCATGGTGCAGAAGAAAGTGAGGGAAACGGCCGTTGCCAATCTAAACAAATTCATCGCCCAACACCCGGAATATCAGTGAACAGTGGTCAGTGAACAGTAAACAGAGGCGTGGGGAACGGCCGTTTCGTGTTATAATTTCAGCACAATATTTCCCTTTAGAAGATGACGCCGTTTTATTATCGTCAAATGGAAGGAGGCATTTATGAAACTAGGTGAAGCCCTGATCAATCGCGCCGATGCCCAAAAGCGACTGCCGCAAATACGTGAACGATTAGCCCGAAGCGCCACCGTACAGCAAGATGAACAACCGCCAGAAAAACCGGAGGCGCTTTTACAAGAATTAGAGCAAACACTCAATACTCTGAAAACCTTGATCCAGCAGATTAACAAAACAAATTCACTTACCACCCTGCCCAATGGACAAACCTTATCAGATGCGTTAGCGGAACGTGACGCCATCGCCTTAAAGCGTACCATTTTAAGTGAGTTCATTAAAGCTGCTTCCACCATCCAGCCGCGATTTATGCGCTCGGAAATCAAATTTTACAGCACCGTTGATGTGGAAAAGATGCAAAAACAAGTGAATGATTTAGCCAAACAATATCGAGAACTAGACTCCCAAATTCAGGCAGCAAATTGGCTGACTGAACTGATAGAAGATTGAGGCAGTTGGTAGCCAGCAGAGACAAAGGCGAACGCAAACCGATCAACCCGGATAGGTTGAATCCTGGCGACATGCGGGGCAATGTCTGGGGTTCAATTCCCCATTTAACAGTTAGCCCAGCACAGTTACCGCTAACTGAGTACGTTCACGCTTATAACCGTGCGTTGGTTTGTTTCTTCTGGTGAGGGCGGGTATGGGGAATTTTTATTCACGCTGCCGAAATGACCGGTAACAGGATGCTTATCAAATGATGAGGGAAACGGAAAACATATGAATCCCCAACAGAATGATCCAGATACCCACATGTTGCCTGAATACAATTTAGATCCTGCCAAAGGCGTTCGTGGCAAATATTATCAAGCCTACCAGCATGGACATACCGTAAAAATTCTGCACGAAGATGGTGATATTTCTACACAATATTTTACGCTGGAAGATGGCGCAGTTTTACTATCGCCAGATGTCCGTGAATATTTCCCAGATTCTGACAGCGTGAATCAAGCACTGCGCCAACTAATCGGTTTAATAGACCTCATCCCGCACAAACCTTCTTGATTAGAAACGGCCGTTACCAATCCAAACAAATTCAGCACCCCGTATACCCATAAATCTTTAAAAATCTGCGTCCTCCTTCGACAAGCTCAGGACAAGTTCTGCGAAATCTGCGGATAAATAAAAGGAAAGGAACCCCATTATGATCACCCCCGAACGCACAGTCCGAACCACCTGCCCCTACTGCGGGGTGGGCTGCCAGCTCAACCTCAACATCAAAGACGACTATATCTACGCCGTCGAAGCCCCCTTCGACGCCGCCCCCAACTACGGCATGTTATGCGTCAAAGGGCGCTTCGGCACAGATTATGTCAAGCATCCAGGCCGCGTCAAAACTCCCCTGATCCGCGCCAATCGCGACGAAGGGCGCTCCGCCAAACCGATTTGGCGCGAAGCCACCTGGGACGAAGCCCTCGATTTTGTGGCCGATGAACTGGTGCGCATCGTCACAGCCCAAGGGGGCGACGCCATCGCCACTTACGCCAGCGCCAAAGCCACCAACGAAGACACCTACATCTTCCAAAAGTTTGTGCGCGCCCTGCTCCACACCAACAACATCGACCATTGCGCCCGCCTCTGCCATGCCGGTTCCGTCACCGGCTTGCAACTGGCTATCGGCTCCAGCGCCATGTCCAACTCCATCGCCGAAATGGAGAACCTCGACACCTTCATCGTCACCGGCTCCAACACCACCGAAACCCATCCCGTCATCTCAAACTTCCTCAAAAAAGCGGTGCGCCAAAACGGGGCCAAGCTGATCGTCATCGACCCCCGCCAAATCGGCATGACCGACTTCGCCACCCTCTGGCTGCGCCAAAATCCCGGCACCGATGTGGCCGTCTTCCAGGCGATGGCTCACGTCATCGTCAAAGAGGGTCTAACCGACGACAGCTTCATCCGCGAACGCACCGAAGAGTTCGAAAGCTACATCGAATCCCTGGAAACCTTCACCCCCGAATGGGCCGAACAAATCAGCGGCGTACCGGCCGAGAGCATCCGCCAGGCCGCCCGCCTCTACGCCAACGCCGACCGCGCCGCCATCTACTGGGGCATGGGCATCAGCCAATCCACCCACGGCACCGACAACACCCTCTCGCTCACCAACCTCGCCCTCATGTGTGGTCACGTGGGCAAGGCGGGAACCGGACTCAACCCCCTGCGCGGCCAAAACAATGTGCAAGGCTGCTCCGACAGCGGTGGCTTGCCCAACGTCTACACCGCCTACCAAAACGTAGCCACGCCCGATGTGCAAACTAAATTTGAGCAATATTGGGGAACCAGCCTCAATCCTGTGCCCGGCCTGACTGCCACCGAAATGGTCGATGGCGCGGTCACAGGCGCGGTGCGCGGCATGTTTGTCGTCGGCGAGAACCCCATGATGAGCGAACCCAATCAGGCCCACACCCGCCATGCCCTGGAGCAGCTAGAGCTGCTCGTCATCCAGGACATCTTCATCAACGAAACGGGTGAACTGGCCGACGTCATTTTGCCCGCCGTCAGCTTCGCCGAAAAAGACGGCACTTTCACCAACAGCGACCGCCGGGTGCAGCGGGTGCGCAAAGCGGTGGAACCGGTCGGCCAATCCCGCGCCGATTGGGATATTTTGTGTGATTTAGGGCGACGGGTGGAAGCGCGGCTGGGCATCCAGCTTTCCGCTGGTTTCAACTACAGCCATCCCTCCGAAATCTGGGAAGAAATGCGCCAGCTCACCCCCGATTTTTACGGCATCGACTACGCCCGGCTGGAGCGCGAAGGCGGCGTCCATTGGCCCTGCCCCAGCTTCGACCACCCCGGCACACCCTTCCTCTTCGCCGACGACTTTCCGCGGGGACGGGGCAAGTTCTGGGCCATTGATTACGGCACTGAATCGGAGCAGCCGGACGCGGCGTACCCGTTTAACCTCAGCACGGGGCGCGTCCTTTACCATTGGCACGGCAGCACCATGAGCGGCCGTTCTAAGTTGGAAGAAGTCTATCCCGAAGCGACATGTGAAATGGATCCGGGTGATGCCGCCGATTTGGGCCTGGAGACTGGCGATTGGATTGAAGTGGCCTCAAGGCGTGGGTCCATCAAACTGCGGGTTCTGGTGACGGGTCGCTCCCCAAGCGGCACCATCTTCATCCCCTTCCACTTCGCCGAAGCGGCCGCCAATGTGCTGACGACGGTGCAGTTAGACGTCCGCGCCAAGATACCGGATTACAAGAACACGGCCGTTTCCGTGCAAAAAACCACGCCACCAGAAGGTTGGGACGCAGGCTACCAGGATAATCTGCTCACTCGCGGCGCTATCAAAGACCCGATACAGATTCATTGACAGACGTTCATTTAACTGTATACAACGCATACAGCATTTACATAATCTACCAACCCTGGACAATAGTGAACCTATGAATGTTACAAAATTAAGCAGCCGGGAAGCCCGCGCCAAATGGCGGGATGTTTTAGATACCATTGATATTGTTCGCATTGCTCCCAGAGGCGTGCTTACCGCGATTTAGAAAGATGACATGACAACGGCCGTTAACCCTCACCCCCGCCCATCATCTGCAAGCCAGCCACTCCGCTTCTATTAAACCACTCTCCTACGGCGATGATGAAGCTACCATAACCAGCTACCAGCACATTGGCCTCCATCTAAACGGCCCCTATATCGCTTACCTGGGAAATATTGAGCAACCTGCGTACTTTGTCACACCCCGCTAAGTGCCGATTGTCATATCCATTGCATGATCATCAACACTGTTAAATATCAATAAATCAGTAATAATAAACATCATAAATCATTGTGATAACAGTCACACACAATACCGGGGGTTGTTGACCCGTTTTTGCGAACTATATTGGCAGGAGGTATTGATGTTACAGAAATCCAGCAAAGTGGATCTTCCTTCAGACGATAATCGCTGGAAAATCGTCCAGGGAACCATGCGCCGCAACGGCTATCAGCGGCACTCGCTAATTGAAACCCTGCACACCGTGCAAGAGTCCTTCGGTTTTCTCGACGAGGAATCCCTGCATTTTGTGGCGAAATCTTTGCGAGTGCCTTTGAGCCGGGTGTACGGCGTCTCCACTTTTTACCATTTATTCAGCTTAAAACCCGCCGGGAAACATACCTGCGTCACCTGTACTGGCACGGCGTGTTACATTAAAGGCGCCCCCAATCTACTCAAAACTATTGAGGAAAAATACGGCATTAAGCCGGAAGAAACGACAAAAGATGGCACACTCTCTTTGCTCACTGCCCGTTGTGTTGGCTCCTGTAGCTTAGGCCCGGTAGCCCTGATCGATGGAGAAGTGGCAGGCAAACTCACCGCAGAGCAGCTCATAGAGAGATTGCAGGAGGTGATGGCAAGCGATGTATGAAAAATTTGAACAAATCAGCGCAGAAGAACAGGTCCGCGCCGCTGAACAACCCCATACCGTCAAAGTATGTTTGGCAGCCGGCTGCTTATCCTCGCAAAGTGATGCAGTTCTTGACGCCCTGAAAGCAGGCGCCGACGAACATGGTTGTAAAGTGAAAGGCGTCGGCTGTATGGGTCTTTGTGCAGAAGGGCCGCTGGTGGTTGTGGATTCCACGCATGACGACAAAACAGAGTCGGTGATGTACCAGCATGTGACTGCCGCTGACGCTGACGAAATTGTGGCCTCTCTCGGCGCAGAACCGGTTAAACGATTAGAACTAGACATCAATGTGCCGTTCTTCCAACGCCAGCTGAAGATTGCCCTGGAAAATAGCGGCAAAATTGACCCAGAACGGATTGAGGAATACATTGCGGCTGGTGGATATACGGGATTGTTAACGGCCGTTTCCGAAATGACGCCGGGCGAAGTCATCGACGAAATCGTAACCAGTGGGCTGCGCGGACGGGGTGGCGGAGGCTATCCCACTGGTCTCAAATGGAACACCGTCGCCAAAATGGACGGCCCCATCAAATACATCATCTGCAACGCCGACGAAGGCGACCCGGGCGCTTTTATGGATCGCACGGTGCTGGAAAGCGATCCCCATCGCATTCTGGAAGGCATGGCGTTGGCCGGTTATGCGGTGGGCGCCAGCGAAGGCTACGTCTACGTGCGCGGTGAATATCCATTGGCCATCAAACGGCTGCAACTGGCCATCCGGCAGGCGAAGCGCATGGGCATCCTGGGCAGCAACGTCTGCGGCACAACCTTTAACTTCAACATTGAGATTCGCATCGGCGCCGGCGCCTTTGTCTGCGGCGAAGAGACCGCTCTCATCGCCTCCATCGAAGGCAAACGTGGCACGCCCCGTCCCAGACCCCCCTATCCGGCCGAATATGGCCTCTGGGGACATCCCACCCTCATCAACAACGTGGAAACCTTCGCCAATGTGCCGCCTATCATGCGCAACGGCGGCGACTGGTACGCGAGCATCGGTACGGCCAACAGCAAAGGTACCAAGGTTTTCGCTCTGGCCGGTTCTATCAAGAACACGGGCATCATCGAAGTGCCGATGGGCACCACGCTCAACGAAATCGTGTTCGATATAGGCGGCGGCGTTTCTGAAGGCAGCTGCAAAGCGGTGCAAACGGGCGGCCCTTCTGGGGGTTGCATTCCAGTTGATTATTTTGAAACGGCCGTTGACTACGACTCCCTGCACGAACTCGGCTCCATCATGGGGTCTGGTGGTATGATCATCATGAACGACTCTTCGTCCATGGTCGATGTGGCCCGCTACTTCATGGAATTCTGCATGACAGAATCGTGCGGCAAATGTGTGCCTTGTCGGGTGGGAACGGTGCATATGCACAACATCCTGGACAAAATTTACAAAGGGGAAGGCAATTCCCGCGATTTAGCGCTGTTGGAAAAACTATGCGACATGGTGCGCGAAACCAGTCTTTGCGGACTCGGCCAAACGGCGCCGAACCCCGTGATGAGTACCCTGCGCTATTTCCGCCAGGAATATCTGGATTTGCTAACCGACGGTAAGGAACTGGTAGCCTTAGAAAAAGCGGAGGTGGTGGCATGAAACGCTCATCCCAAGCAAGAACCATTAAAACGCTGAAAATAGACGGCAAAGATGTCGCCGCCCGAGAACATGAAACTATCCTGGAACTGGCGCAAGAAAACGACATCTTTATCCCCACCTTATGCCACATGGAAGGCTTGTCTGAATATGGCGGCTGTCGGCTGTGCATGGTGGAAATTAAAGGCGCTAATAAGCTGCAACCCGCCTGCATGACCACCGCCCGCGAAGGCATGGAAGTGGTCACCAACTCTGAAAAGCTGCATGGGTATCGCACCATGATTCTCGATTTTCTCTTTTCAGAACGGAACCATGTTTGCTCCGTATGTGTCTCCAACGGCAACTGCGATTTGCAATTTATGTCGGTAAAACTGGGCATGACCCATATTGGCGTACCTTATCTCAACCCCTCTGTACCCGTAGACATGTCACATAATTATTTTGTGATGGATCACAACCGCTGCATTTTGTGTCAACGGTGTGTGCGCGTTTGCAGTGAGGTGGAAGGAGCAGCCACCAAAGGGGTGATGGGGCGGGGCGTCAATACCCGCATCATTCATGATCTAAACCAGCCCTGGGGCGACGCCGATACCTGCACCAGCTGCGGCAAATGCGTCAATATTTGCCCGACTGGCGCCCTATTCAATAAAGGCAAATCGGCCGGTGAAATGGAAAAGCGGCGCGATTGGTTACCTTACCTGAAGTTGATGCGAGAGGATTAAATAATGAGTGATAAAGCAATCATGGCAACGGTTTGGCTGGATGGCTGTTCAGGCTGCCATATGTCTTTTCTGGACATTGACGAACGCATCCTACAAATTGCAGAGAAGGCAGACCTGGTTTACAGCCCGTTAGTCGATATTAAAACGTTCCCAGAAATGGCGGATGTGACGCTGGTGGAAGGGGCGGTCAGCAATGAAGATGATTTGGCGAAAATCAAGAAGGTACGCGCCCATACCAAGATTTTGGTGTCGCTCGGAGACTGTGCGGTGACGGCCAATGTGCCGGGGATGCGCAATCCGTTCAAGGCGCAAGATGTGCTGGAGCGCGCCTACATCGAAAATGCCGATCACAATCGACAGATCCCGGTGGAAGTGATTCCGGCGCTGTTGAAGACGTCTGTGCCGGTGCATCAGGTGGTAGATGTGGATGTGTTTGTCCCTGGCTGTCCCCCTCATGCGGACACGATTTTCTTCGTCCTCTCGGAATTGCTGGAAGGGCGTATTCCTGATTTGACGAATATGACGAGGTTTGGGGCTTAGAAGCGGCGAGTAGCAAGTGGCAAGCCCGCCACGAGCGACCCGCAACCCGCCACGAATGGAGAAATCCTATGAGCAGAACAATTACGATTGATCCCGTGACCCGTATTGAGGGGCACAGCAAAATAACGATTCAAATGGATGATAACGGTCAGGTGGAAGACGCCCGTTTTCATGTGACCCAGTTTAGAGGCTTTGAGAAGTTGTCGGAAGGACGGCCGTTTCATGAAATGCCTGCACTGACCGCCCGAGTCTGTGGTATTTGCCCGGTCAGCCATCTGATCGCCTCCGCTAAAACCTGTGACGCCCTGTTGGCCGTCACCCCGCCGCGCACGGCCAGAAACCTGCGCCGCATCATGAACTTGAGCCAGATCATCCAGTCTCACGCCTTGAGCTTTTTCCATCTCTCCTCGCCGGATTTGGTGATGGGCATGGACGCCGACCCGGCCAAACGTCACCTGTTTGGCGTGGCCCAATCCAAACCACAGTTGGCAATGGATGGCATCGCCCTGCGTAAATTCGGCCAGCAAATCATCGAACTGCTGGGCGGCAAGCGCATTCATCCGGCCTGGATTGTGCCGGGCGGCGTCAGCCATCCGCTGGCGGCCGCAGATCGGGACACCATTTTGGCGAGGATTCCCGAGGCGCTGGTACAGGCGCAGCGCACGTTGGATTGGTATAAAGTTACATTTGGTCAGTTCGACGATGAAATCCGCACCTTTGCCAATTTCCCCACCCTGTTTATGGGCATGGTGAACCCGGCTGGCGAATTGTCGATGTATGCGGGCAAGATTCGCATTGTCAATGCGGTCGGCGAGATTGTGGCCGACCAGCTTGAGCCAGCTTCTTACCAGGATTGGATGGCGGAAGCGGTGGAGCCGGATTCGTATCTGAAATCACCTTACTACCGGCCCATGGGTTATCCCAATGGCATTTTCCGGGTGGGGCCGTTGGCGCGTATGAACATCATTTCTCGCTGTGGCACAGAGCGCGCCGACCAGGAATGGGCGGAGTTTCGTGGCTTGCAGCGCGGGGCGGTGTTAAGCTCGTTCCATTACCATTATGCCCGGCTTATCGAAATCGTCTACTGCATTGAGCGCATTCGTGATTTGCTCAATGACCCGGATATTCTGGATGACCATGTACGCGCCCATGCGGAACCGAATGCGTTTGAGGGCGTGGGCATGTCGGAGGCGCCGCGCGGTACGCTGCTGCACCATTACAAGATCAACCGGGATGGGCATATTGAATGGGTGAACATGATTATCGCTACGGGCAATAATAACCTGGCGATGAATAAGGGCGTGTTCCAGGTTGCCAAGCATTTTGTGCGCGGCGAGAAGATTCAAGAAGGGATGCTCAACCGCGTGGAAGCGGTGATTCGCACCTTTGACCCGTGCTTGAGCTGCTCCACTCATGCCTTTGGGCAGATGCCGCTGCAAGTGCAGCTGCTGGCGCCAGATGGGGCGGTGTTGGATGAGAAGTTTCAGGCGTAGGGTGGCTACAGGGATTTAGAAAAAAACGGATAGTTTTCGATTGAATACGTCAAACGTTTTGCAAAACTTTTGGCGTATTTTTTATTTTAGGGGATGATGGACAGCCTTCGTCACCCCAGAATATTGAGAAGATACGTGTGGTTTTATGGTTAAAGTTTTGGTGATTGGGTACGGCAATCCGTTGCGGGAAGATGATGGGGTTGGTTGGCGGGTTGTGGAAGAAATTGAAAGGCAGCAAACGGAAGATAGAAATCATCAATCTTTACTCTTTAATCCTTCGACAAGCTCAGGACAAGTTCTTCAATTATTCGCTACGCATCAGCTTTTACCGGAGTTGGCGGAGGAAGTGAGTGAGGCAGGGTTGGTGATTTTTGTAGATGCGTCGGTGGAAGGGGAGCCGGGGACGGTGGTGGTGCGGGAAATTGGTCCTGCGGACATGAAGATGGGGGCGTTTACGCATCATTTTGATCCGGCTGGGTTGGTGGGGTATGCCCGTGATTTGTACGGCCGTTTTCCCCGCGCGTATTTGGTGACAGTAACGGCCGTTTCTCTCGGCTATGGTGAAGGGTTGTCAGAGACGGTGGCAGGGGCGCTGCCAGAGGTGTTACGGCACATTAGAAAGCTCATTGGTTAACGGAATTCCGTAAATTCAATCGTTTTCTGATAAAATGGGGACGTGTGGATAAATAATCTTGAATTTTAGAGTGGGAAATGCCATGACATCAATCACAATTGCTGTAACCGATGATTTAATGATGAAGCTGCAAGCGTTAGCCCAGCGCCACAACGTCGCGCCGGAAGACCTGGTACGCGCCAGCGTCGAAGAATTGGTGGCTTCTCCAGAAGAATCGTTCCAGGAAGCGCTTGATTACGTTTTGCAGAAAAACGAAACCCTTTATAAAAGACTTTCGGCCTGATTGTGCGCTACCTGACATTAAACGAAGTGTTAACCTTGCATGATCGCTTGATAGCACAGACGGGAGGCTCATTCGGGGTGCGTGATCTAGACAGGCTAGAGTCCTCTTTGGCGCAACCTCGTATGACATTTGATGGCGCCGAACTTTATCCCACACTCGCTGAAAAAGCAGCTACCCTCGGTTTTTCCATTATCCAAAATCACCCGTTTTTAGATGGTAATAAACGCACCGGCCATGCAGCTATGGAGATTTCTTTGTTCCTCAATGGTTTTGAAATTCAGAGTTCAACCGATGAGCAAGAAAAGGTTGTTTTGCAAGTTGCCTCAGGGATGATGTCGCGTGAACAGTTTTCAAACTGGGTGAGTTCTGTGGTGGTGGCGCGGCGGGAATAACGGCCGTTACCCCCCGCTACTATAATGAAAACAGAGCGCAGCCTGACAGACCTACTGGGACTCAATGAACGGGCAGGAGCCTGGCTGAGTGTGGGTAATGATATAAACGTCGTCAATAACAACAGCTTTAACGCCGCTCCCATCAAAAAAAGAAAAAGTAAATTCCCATCTCCCACTATCTGCTGCCGGTGGGGGGCAGATAAAGCCGGTGGAAAATAAAGCCCAATCTGTAGGATAAACGGTATTATCAAATCTACCAACTATAGTTTCGTCAACAAAGGATTGTTCTCCTTGTTCTCCTTGATACCACCCAATTCTCCCCTTCAGAACCCAATAATTCTTTTCATCCATTACTTCCAGCTTTTTACCATAAAACTGGAAACTGTAGGATGTGTCTTGTAGTACCACAAATGCTGAACTTAATAAATATACATCATTAACAGTTCCTCCAGAAGCTTGCCCTTGAGCGCTAAAATTACCGGTATGCGCCTCGTCTGTCGTGGGAAACCAGTTTGCCGAGGGCGAAGATCCATCTACCGTCCAGCAGCGTAACTGCTGCTCAAAACCGCCGTTGGTAAAGCGGGTGCATGTCGAGACAGGCGTCAGGGAAAGCCCGTCTACCTGGGCGGCGCCGAGACCATGGGCTGAACCGTTCCAGTAACGGCCGTTTTCACACTCTCCGCTCGTATAACAGGCAAAAATATCAGCGCCATCACCGCTGGTGGCAGGCGTAGAAAAGGGTCCGGTTGTCGTCAGATAGAGTTTATTGGTGAAGGTGTCTAACCCAATACCGTTGATGTCTTCAGACTCGTTAGTTAAACCAGCGGCTGCGCCTTGCCAGTATAGGGCAAAGGCCCCCCCTCGTACCCATCGGGACGATGGGTATAGCTGAACACATCCTCATCGTTAAAGCTGCCGCCCTTGGTATCGGCCGTTCCTACCGTACTAAACAGATAAGAACCCCCAGGCGCAAAACTAAAACCATCCACATCCTCATTTTTTTCATCCAGCAGTTCCTCGCTGAAGAACAAAACTTGCAGATCACCGGCCGTTTCCTCACCCAGCGAAGTGGGCGAAAAGCGATAAAGCTGCGTCTTGTCCGACCAGTTCAAACTAAGATAAATATCCCCCTCCTGAAAATCGAATCCATCGACATTTCTATTAGCCAGGCCCACATCTGAACCATCAAAAACCAGCGACCAGTCAGCGGTTGCTGTGTCGTACATCAAAATATCTTCATCAGCGTAGGCGATATTGCCCACCACGCCATCGCTGGCAAAGGAAACGTAGATTTCAGCAACGGGCGGTGGGGAGGCTTCGGCTGGAGCCAGCATCACAGCATCAGCGACAACATTGGGATTGACGCCAACCTCGGCCACGGTCGTTTGATTGCTCAGTTTGATATATTCCAAAGCGCCGGGCTGCATGGCAAAATCGTAGCGGCCGATGTAGACCCATGAGTCATGTTCATCATTGGGATAAGCGGCTTGCACCAAAACGGCCGTGCTGGCACCCCCATTGTGCCGGATGGTGTACTCTGCGCCCAATGTTTTACCATTGCCCGGCGGTATATTCACAAACACGTCATACGCGCCCGGCGGGGTAAAAGCATCCGGCCTGATATGCCAATAAGATTGACACATCGGAAAGGTATTGGCGCTTATCTGCCGGTAGCTGCCATTATAAGCATCTTCATTGGGCACGATTTGCCCACACTCCGGGGGAATAGGTGGCAGGCCTGATTCGCCTTCGTGAGGATACTGTAGATAATGGGAGAAATCGGCCGAGGCGTCATCAATGATCATGCGGGCGTTGTTTACGGCCGGTTCAAC
>CAZXVH010000117.1:8766-15755 GCA_964643965.1 uncultured Ardenticatenaceae bacterium | reverse complement strand
CAGATTACAGAGCGTTTATTTTTTTGTTAAAAGTGCGATTTTCGCCAATGTCGAGAAGCTAATTTTATGGACATTTGAACCATACCGAAAAAGCCAATTCAAAGACGAAATGAATCTGGATTACTCGAGAGAAAAATCTGCGTTATTTGCGAAATCTGCGGTTTTTTTAGTGCAGTCAATAAGTAGGAGTTAAAAAATGATTTATACCCGCATTACAGTTGATGGAAATCAGATGGGTGGAGCGCCTTGTATTCGTGGTCTACGGATTCCGGTGGCGACTGTTCATGAAGTTAGCGCATTCGTGTTCGCAGCTTGCCTATAGGAACTGGTTAAAAGTTTGGATTATCGTTAACTAATTGGGTAGCCTCAAATTCTTCCTTTATGGCGCGAACATCCAGAGCGTAAATGCCCTGTCCTTCTGCCAGCACACACAGCGGATTGATTTCGATTTCAGCGATTTCTGGGAAATCGGAGACGAGTTGGGCTAACCGGTAAAGGGCGTCAAGAACGGCCGTTTCATCCCCCGCTGCTATATGCCGAAACCCCCTCAGTTTTTTGCCCGCCCACGTATTGTCCAACAGATAACGGGCATCCGCCTCCGTCAGCGGCGCCAGGGCAAAAGCCACATCTGGTCGCCCTTCCACCTCCACCCCGCCCGAACCAAACATCACCACCGGCCCAAACTGCGCATCTTGCACCGCGCCGATGATGACCTCTTGTCCGGTGGGGATCATCGACTGGATGGTAACGCCCTGAATGTCAGCCTGGGGGTAAGCCGCTTTTGCTTTCGCCAGGAGTGAGACAAATGCGGCCGCCACTGCTTCCGGCGTCTGCACGTTTAAGACCACGCCGCCCATATCAGACTTATGTAGGATGTGGGGCGAGGCGATTTTGAGGGCGACGGGATAACCGATGGTATTGGCATAAAAAACGGCCGTTTCCACCGAATCAGCCAGTTCCAAAACAGGGGTGCGAATACCATACGCCGCCAGCATTTGGTTGATAACGTCAGGTGACAGGATTTTGTCCGTAGATTTGGCAGATGGCGCAGATTTTGTCTGCGTAGTGAATAGGTCACGCGCTGCTTGCATGTCAATATCGGGGAGAGTGACGGGAGCCTGCTTCGTTTGCGCCAAAAAATCGGCCCGTTCAGCCAGCACAGCCAGGGCGCTGGCGGCCCGTTCCGGGAAACGGTATTCCGGCACACGCGCTGCCCGGAAATGCTGCGCCGCTTCGGGAATGAGGCGGTCGCCCATCAGAGCCACCACTACCGGTTTGGTGGCAGTGGTGATGAGGGGGATGAGCGCCTGAGCCGTGGCCCCGGCGCTAAACATGGGCGGCGGCGGCAAAACCACCATGACGCTGTGAACTTGTTCATCTGCCAGCAAAATCTGCAAACAATGTGCGTACTCATTCGGAGAGGCGGAGGCCAACATATCCACTGGATTATGTAAACTGGCAAATGGCGGCAAGATCGCTTCTAGTTGGGCCAGGGTATCAGCATGGAGCGGGGCCAGGTGTAGATTGTGGCTCTCCAGGGCGTCGGCGGCGGTGACGCCAGGGCCGCCGGCGTTGGTGAGGACGGCCACGTTCCGGCCCTGGGGCAGCGGACACCAGGCCAGCGCCTGCGCCCAGTCAAACTGCTCTTCGCTGCTGGCGGCGCGGATGACGCCGGCCCGCCGGAAAGCAGCGTCAAAGGCCGATTCGCTGCCGGCCAGCGCCCCAGTATGGGAAGCCGCCGCCTGCTGCCCGCTGGCGAAGCGGCCTACTTTATGCACGATGATCGGTTTATGCGGGGTGATCTGGCTGGCTTGTTGGATGAAGGAACGGCCGTTTTTCACCCCTTCCATATACAACGCCACCACTTTGCTATGAGGGTCGCTGGCCATGGGGGCCAGCATGTCGGTCTCGCTGACATCGGCCTGATTGCCCAGGCTCACCAGCCGCGAGAAGCCAAAGCCCTGCCCAAACGACCAGTCGATGAGGGCGGCGCAGATGGCCCCGGAATGGCTGATGAAGGCGATGTCACCAGCAGGAGGGCCGGGAGGGGGCAGGAAGGTGGTGTCCAGAGGCAGATGGGTATCGAGCAGGCCAATGCAGTTGGGGCCGATGAGGCGCATCTCATACTGCCGGGCAATGCGCAGGCATTCAGCTTCTAGCGCTGCCCCCGTTTCGTCCGTTTCACGGAAGCCGCCAGAAGCGATGATGGCGGCGCGAATGCCCCGTTGGCCGCATTCTGCCAGCGCTTGTGGGGCGAAGGGAGCGGGGATGAGCAGCACGGCCAGGTCCACCGGATCGGGAACGGCGGCGAGGGTGGGGTGTAACGGCCGTTCCCACAACACGCCGCCCTTGGGATTGACAAAATGGATGGCGCCCGGATAGCCACCTTGCACCAGGTTCCGCGCCACGCCAAAACCGAGGCTGGTGGGCCGGGTGGATGCGCCCACCAGGACGATGCCTTTGGGATCAAAAAATGGAGTTAATGTAGGATCGTTTTGGAATGTCATGGTTTTTCTCGTGGGATGGTTAGTGGTGTATGTACCCGATAAATTTCAACCGCCCTATGATTTTACCGCAAATTATCCCACGTCCCACATCCATCTAAACTTGCCGGTAGGCGATGATAAACGGATGAGGTTTCTCGCAGAACTGCCTCCGCTTACTTGACGAAACCCACCATTGTTTCATAAAATAGAACATATGAGCGATCATTGGATTCGAGCAAGCGAAATTAGCAACTATGTCTACTGCCGCCGGGCGTGGTGGTTACAACGCCAGGGTGGGCATCACTCGCAAAATATACGCGAGCTGCAAACAGGTACACAATACCATCAGCAGCACAGCCAAACCTGGCTGCGCTCCCTCTGGGGGCGGCGGCTGGCGTATCTGCTGCTGTTTCTCTTTGTAGCATTTATCACCTTTCAGTTTTTGTCAGGGATGCAGTGAATGGAATCAGTGAACAGTGGACAGTGGACAGTGAACAGTCGGTGGTGATTCACGCATCACGCAAAAAACTATGGAATTAACTGGCATTCTTCTCGGGGTAGTTTTGTTTCTTCTGACCATCGGCGCCTGGCTGTGGTCACGGGAACAGCGGGCACAAACGGGCTTGCCGGCCGGTGACGTGATCTATACGGACGCCAATACCTGGTTCCAAAATACTGATTCCCTGGTGGCTTATTCATTAAAGCTGGTGGGCAAGCCAGATTACCTGGTACAGGAAGATGATGGCTCCATTGTGCCGGTGGAGATTAAGTCGGGGCGGGCGCCGGCCGAACCGCATGAGGGGCATGTTTTGCAGTTGGCGGCGTATTGTGTGCTGGTGATGGAAAATTATCAGGTGCGGCCGGCGTATGGCATTATTCAATATCAAGATCGCGCCTTTGCCGTAGACTTCACGCCAGACCTGGAAGCAGATGTCTACGATTTGCTGGCAGAGATGCGCGAAACGCTGTACACGGGAAACGCAGATCGGGATCACAATGATTGGCAGCGCTGCCATCGCTGTGGTTTGCGCGGGGTGTGCGGGCAGCGCCTGGGTTAAGTGTATCTATGCAAGCGCAGCCTGAGCCTGTCGAAGGCGAAACCGGGCTGCGACAGGCGGTTCTTGCGCTTGCCAAAAAGTTCAACCCTCGTCTGGCTGTATCGTTGCAATGGGAATAGAATGGGAAGTGTTGTAAACGGCCGTTTTTCTCCTGAAAAGCGGCTTTTTTGTGGTTGCGCTACAAGAACTGGCATGAAAGGGCTATAATAACGCCCGGTAACTTTTTAGCTTTCGGAGGACAGGTTGACTTCAATACAAAGAGCGAAGGGTATGCAAGATGTGCTGCCCGAAGATCGCCGTTATTGGGACATGGTAATAGAAAAGGCGAGTAATCTGGCGCGTCGGTATGGCTTTCAGCGCATTGATGTGCCGGTAGTGGAATACACCCCCCTCTTTGCCCGGGGCATGGGCGAGGCGTCAGACGTGTTTGTGCAAAAAGAGATGTATACCATCGAAGAACCGGATGGAACCAGCGTCACCCTGCGCCCCGAATTTACCGCCGGATTGGTGCGAGCCTACATTGAAAATGGCATGGCCAGTTGGCCGCAGCCGGTGAAACTGTTCACCGTTGGCCCTATCTTCCGCCGGGAACGGCCGCAAGCCGGCCGCTACCGCCAGCACAGCCAGTTCGATGTGGAAATCCTGGGCGAAACAGACCCGGCGGCCGATTTGGAAGTGATGATGCTCGCCATGAACCTGTATGCGGAACTGGGTTATACCGGGCTGACCTTCCAGTTAAACAGCACCGGCTGCCCGCTGTGCAAACCGGCCTACATTGAGGCGCTGACGGCGTATCTGGCGGATCATATGGATAGGCTGGCGGCCATCGACAAGGAGCGTCTGCAAAAGAATCCACTGCGGGTGCTGGACAGCAAAGAAGCGGGCATGGACGCCCTGCTGGAGAATGCGCCTCACATCATCGATTACTTATGTGACGATTGTGCCAGCCATCTTGCCGAGTTGCGCCGTTTGTTAGAGGCGCTGAACCAGAGCTATACCATCAACTTCCGCCTGGTGCGCGGCATTGATTATTACACCAAAACGGTGTTTGAAGTGTGGGCGGCAGGCATTGGCGCTCAGGCGGCGGTTTGTGGCGGCGGCCGTTACGATGGCCTGGCGGAAGCGATTGGCGGCCCATCTACGCCCGGCGTCGGGTTTGGCAGTGGCATTGAGCGCATTATCTTGGGCCTCAAGGAACAGGAGATCGCGCCGCCGGCTACGCCAGAACCAAAGGTATTGGTGGCTCATTTTGGCGGAATCACGAAGGAAACGGCCGTTTCCCTCACCTATCAACTCCGCGCCGCCGGCATTGCCAGTCGGCTGGCCTTTGCCCGCGAAAAACGGAGCATGAAAAGCCAGATGCGTGAAGCCAACCGCATGGGCGCCCATACCGCCCTCATCATCGGCGAATCGGAAGTAACCGATAATCTCGTCGCCGTTCGTCCCCTGGACGATGGCGAACAAACCAGAATGAGCGTCACGCAAGTCATTGAATACTTGAAAAGCAAGGAATAGGGAATAGGGATTGGGGATTAGAGATTGGAGATTTCGACCACTCGACCACCTGACTATCCGACTATCTTGACCACCCGACTACCCGACTAACAATGAACATCATCGGCATTCTCTACCATCCCAAGATTTCCGCTTCGCAGCCATTAGCCGCCGAGATTGAAGCGTGGCTGACCCAGCGCGGCGTCACCGTCTGGGTGGCGTCGGCCTGGGAAGAGGCTACCTTTGCTGAAGTGCTGCCCGGCGCGGATTTGCTCATCGTGTTGGGCGGAGATGGTTCCACGCTCCACGCCGCCCGGTTGACCTTGCCCTACAAAATCCCCATTTTTTGCATCAACCTGGGACGAGTGGGCTTTTTAAGTGAGGCGCAAACGAACAATTGGCGCAGTAAATTAGGCCAGATTTTGGCGAATGACTTTTGGGTGGAAGAACGGCTGATGCTGCAAGCGGATTTGCGCCGTAATGGGCAGTTTATCCATCATTTTAATGCCCTGAATGATTTAGTAGTGGGCCGGGGAAAACAGGCGCGGGTGCTGCGTTTGCACCTGAGCGTGGATGGCGATCATGTGACCACCTATACCGCAGACGCCCTTATCGTGGCCACCCCGACCGGTTCTACTGCTTATGCTATGGCGGCCGGCGGCCCGCTGCTGCCGCCCCGTTTGCAGAATTTTATTGTGCTGCCGGTGGCCCCGCATCTCAGCCTGGATCGGCCGTTGGTGTTGCACGAAGAAGCGGAGATCAGCATCCAGGTACAAATGCACCATGAAGGCCAGTTGACGGCCGATGGCCAGGATGGTATTGATCTGCAAACCGGCGATGAAGTGGTGATTAAAAAGCACGAAAATCACAGCCATTTTGCCCGGGTGGAAAGCAGCGGTTACTTTTACCGGCGTTTGATGCAACGCTTGGGCTATATGCAGCCCAAGACGGAATTATGATGAGGAAGGTTGTATGACGATTAGTGGACCACGCCTGCGTACGATGCTCAGGCAGGCAGAACGAGCGAAAGAGGCTGGCAAACTGGCGGCCGCCGAACAATCATACCGGGAGATTTTGGCGGAAGCGCCGGAAGCGTCGGAAGCCTGGGCCGGGCTGGCCGATGTCCTGATTGAGCCGCAAGACAAAGAAGCGGCTTACGAGAAGGCGCTGGCGTTGGATGCAGGCAATCAGGAAGCTGTGCTTGGCCTGGCTAAACTGCGTGGGGAATCGCTGCCGTCAGAGGTTGAAGAACCAGAGCGTGTGTCGCCGCCTGTGGTAAATCCGGTCAAACGAGAGAAAACGGCCGTTTCTCCCCCCATCGCCTCCAATCAACCGGCTAAACCTGAAGAAGAAGCGTTTGAACTGCACTGCTATCGTCATCCAGACCGGGTGACATCCCTGCGTTGTTATAGCTGCAACAAACCCATTTGCGTCTCCTGCACCAATAAAACGCCAGTGGGCTACATTTGCCCGGAATGTAAATATGAAGCCGAAGAAAAATTCTTCAATGCCCGTCCTCTGGATTATCTGATCGCCGGCGGCGTTTCCTTTATTTTGAGCCTGATCGCCGGCGTGATTGTGGTGCGTTTTGGCGGCGGCTTTTTCTGGATTTTACTGGTCTTATTTTTTGCCGGGGCGGTCGGCGGCTTTATCGGTAAGCTGACGCAGCGGGTCATTGGTGGGCGGCGAGGACGTTATCTGCCGTACCTGGTGGCGGCGATGGTGATTGTGGGCGTAGTTATTCCTGCGCTGCCCTATCTGCTGGCAGTGTTGGCTGGCGGCGTGGGCGCCCTGGTTGGTTTGCTGGTTCCAGGCATTTATGCCTTTATCGCTGCCAGTTCCGCTTTTTATTGGATGCGCTAGACAGTGGACAGTGGACAGTAAACAGTAAACAGTGAACAGTGGACAGTAAACAATGAACCGACTAATCGACTACCCGACTACCCGACTA
>CAZXVH010000117.1:0-8666 GCA_964643965.1 uncultured Ardenticatenaceae bacterium | reverse complement strand
GAACAGTGGACAGTAAACAATGAACCGACTAATCGACTACCCGACTACCCGACTATCCGACTACCCGACTACCCGACTACTCGACTACCCGACTACCCGACTATCCGACTACTCGACTAAAACAGTATGCTAAACGAGTTATACATCTGCGATTTTGCTATTATTGATGAACTGCGGCTGCAAATTGCGCCGGGTTTTAATGTGCTTACCGGTGAAACGGGCGCGGGGAAGTCGATCATTTTGGATGCAGTGATGCTGGTGCTGGGCGGCCGGGCGGATACGAATATGGTGCGGGCCGGCTGCGACAAGGCGTATGTGGAAGCAAGCTTCCGTTTAAGCGCGGAATTGCAGGCGCTGATCTTGCCCTTGTTGGAAGCGGAAGGATTGGAAGAGGAAGCGGGCGAAGAATTACTGCTGGCGCGTGAACTACGGCTGAATGGTCGAAATATTTGTCGGGTAAACGGCCGTTCCGTCAGCCTCTCCCTCCTCAAAGAAATCGCCGAACCGCTCATCGACATTCATGGGCAGGGCGAACACCTTTCCTTGCTCTCTCCTCGCTCCCATTTGCCCCTGCTCGATTCGTATGCCGGCCTGAACGCCGAGCGCAAAGCCTTTGCCCGGCAAGTGACCGCGTTGCAAAAGGTGCAGCGTGAACTGGCGGAATTGCAGCAAAATGAGCGCATTCGTGAACAGCGCATTGAAATGTTGACGTTCCAGATAGAAGAGATCAGCATTGCCAAACTCAAAGAGGACGAGGAGGCGGAGTTGCGGGCGGAGCGCACCCGCCTGGCGAATTCTGAACAAATTACGCGCCATGCCAGCGACGCCCTGCTCTTCCTCACTGGCGCAGATGAAGAGTCGCCGGCGGTGGTTGATTTGTTGGGCCAGGTAGAACGCGCTCTCAGCCAACTGGCACGCTTTGATGAAGGGCAAAACAAGCAGTTAGAAAATGTGCAGGGCATTGCTTTCCAAATTAGCGAGTTGGCCGGAGAGTTGCAAGATTATCTGGATATGCTGGAGTTTAATCCCGGCCGTTTGGATTTTGTGGAAGAACGGCTGGAACTGATCGCCATGCTCAAGCGCAAATACCACGCCGACAGTGAAGCGGATTTACTGCGCCAGGCGCGAGAAGCGGTCAGCGAGCTGGAAAAGCTGACGCACAGCACAGAACGGATTGCAGTGCTGGCGCAGGAGATTCACGAAGGCTTGAAGAGTATCGGCAAGATGGCGCAGGCGCTCTCAGAAAAACGGCAGGCGGCGGGCAAAAAATTGGCAACGGCCGTTGAGCAAGAATTGGTGCATCTCAGCATGAGCGGCGCCCGGTTTGAAGTGGCATTTGAGACGGAAGCAGCGGAAAACGGGGCTTATGTCGGCGACCGACGCCTCGCCTATGACCAGACGGGTTTCGACAAGGTGCAGTTCCTGCTCTCCACCAATCCTGGCGAACCACTCAAGCCGATGGCAAAAGTAGCCAGCGGCGGTGAAACCTCCCGCTTGATGTTGGCCCTAAAAACGGCGTTGGCCCAGGTGGATGAGACGCCCACTTTGATTTTTGACGAGATTGACCAGGGAATCGGCGGCCGGGTGGGGGATATTGTGGGGCAAAAATTATGGGGCTTAACGGCCGTTGGCGGCCATCAAGTCATCGTCGTCACCCATTTGCCCCAGCTGGCTGGCTATGGCGACGCCCATTTCCATGTCAGTAAACAGGTGGAAGAGGGGCGCACAAAAACGGCCGTTACCACCCTGGATAGAGAAGGTCGCATCGAAGAACTGGCCGCCATGCTGGGAACCCACGACCACCACGCCCGCGGCGGCGCTCAATCCATCCTCCATCAGGCGAGTGTGATAAAAAACAGTAAACAGTAAACAGTGAACAGTCAGCAGTCAATCGAGAGGACCTACTGTAAACTGTAAACTGTAAACTGTACACTGATCACTGTTCACTAATTTCAGGTGGCACACTGATAATCTCCTCGCCCGATAAATAATCCACCGCCGCTTGCAGCTGCGTATCCTCCAATTCTGCGCCTGGTTCAAATTCTGGCAGGGGGATGAAATAATCTGGAGCCAGCCCTTCTTTATGCACCCAGGTGGCTTGCGGCGTCAGCCAGCGGGCAATGGTGAGGCGCAGCCCGCCGCCATTGCTCAACCCTTGCCATGTTTGCACCGTGCCTTTGCCAAACGAGGTTTGGCCGATCAGGATGCCCCGGTTTTCGTCCCGAATGGCCCCCGCCAACACTTCTGAGGCGCTGGCGCTGCCTTCATCTATCAACACCACCAGCGGAATCTCTTCGGCCAGCCCCTTGTCGGTCGATTCATACAGCCGTTCGCGCTCATCACCAAACCGTTCCCGCAAAATGATGCCTTCCGGCAAAAACTGGTCGGCTATCTCGATGGCGCTGTCCAGGCTGCCGCCCGGGTTGCGACGCAAATCGAGGATAAGCCCTTTGGGCTGGGCGGCCATCAATTCTTCCAGGGCAGTTTCTAATTCTGCGGCTGATTTATCGCCGAAACGGTTGAGACGCAGGTAGGCGATCCCATCGTCCCGCATTTCACTGCGCACACTTTTAAGCGCCACCACATCCCGCACGATTTCTAGTTCAAACTGTTCCTCGCCGCGCTGCACTAACAGGAGAACGGCCGTTCCCGCCGGACCGCGCACCAACGCCGCTGCATCCACCACATCCATGCCTGTCAGGTCCACCCCATCCGCTTGCAATAAATGATCGCCGGGCAGCAGCCCAGCCGCTTCGGCCGGGGAGCCTTCAATGGGCGAAACCACCGTGATAAAATCGTCTCGGGATTCCACCTCTGCGCCAATGCCCTGGAACTCGCCAGACATCGACTGCCGCGCCGCTTCTTCATCGGCCGGCGAGAGATAGCGCGTATGATCATCCCCCAGCGCCGCCAACATGCCATCAATGGCGCCTTCCGCTAACAGGGTATCATCCACCGGCAGGTCATAATAACGAGTATGCACAAGCGACCACACTTCCCAAAAAGGGGCAAATGTTTCTTTGGCTTCAGCCGGCGTACTTGTCGGCGCCCCAAAAAGAGCGTAGGGCGCCCAGGGAGATTGCCCTAAAAAATAGCCAAAACCAAAGGCGATCAAAGAGAAAAACAAGATGCTGCTAAGAGTTACGGTGCGTGATTTCATAAGTTCTCCACACTAAAAGATGGTTTGTAATTTAGGTCATATTAACTTAGGAGTATAAACAGTTTCTTGGCGTAGGTTAAGAGATGCTTTAACGCTGAGAAATCGCGTATTTGTAGCTCAATTGCCCTCTGTTACAATATGGGCGGGTCAAAAAGGCATTAGAGACAATGAATAACCAAAGAATACGCACAATCTATACCGTTTCTCTAGTTGTGCTGGATGCAATATTGATATGCGTGAGCTTCATTCTGGCATACAAGCTAAGAGTGGCGATTCCCTGGCCGGAATTATTAGACAGCCCGGCGCCCTTGCCCAGCTACTTCGGCCTTATGGGTTTGCAAGTTATCTGCATCCTGGTTGTTTTATTTTTCTACCGGCAGTATTACCTTCCTCGCGCCATTTCTCGCGTTGACCAATTGTATTACATTTTTGCGGCCGTTTCGATTGGTATCTTAATGGCGGTAGCCTTCTCTACTTTCATCTTTAAGGGGGACGACGTTGTCCGGGACTTTCCGCGTACTTTAATTATATATGCCTGGCTGCTGACCATTATATTTTTATTGATGGGACGCATCGCCCATCAATTCCTACGAAATATGCTGCGACGGCGTTATGGCCTGGGCCAGGATCGGCTGTTGGTGGTGGGTACAGGCGATATGGCCCAAATTGTGGTGCAGCGTATCCTATGGCGGCCGGAGTTAGGCTATGAGTTGTTGGGCATTGTTAATGGCGAAGATTTGAGCGAAGTGGCCGGTGTGCCTGTGGTGGGCCGGCCGGAAGATTTGCCGGATTTGATCGAACGTCTCCAGATTGATGAGGTGATCATAGCCATGCCGGAAAAGGGCCACCGGGAAACGGTGCGTGTGATTTCCTATTGTGAACGCGGCCGTGTTTCCATTAAAACGTTCCCCGACATCTTCCAGTTTGTGACCACACAGGCCACGATTGATGATTTAGGCGGCCTGCCGCTGCTGACGGTGCGTGATTTTGCCCTGCGTGGCTATCTGCTCATCTTCAAGCGCTGGATTGATTTTTTTGGTTCTGTACTTGGCTTGATTTTGCTGGCGCCACTCATGCTGTTTGTGGCGATCTTGATCAAACTGGAGTCGCCTGGCCCGGTCTTTTTTGTGCAAGAGCGCATGGGTTTGGATGGCAAGCCGTTTTGGATGTTGAAGTTCCGCTCTATGCGTACCGACGCCGAAAAACACGGGCCGGGCTGGACGATGACAGATGATCCACGCCAAACCAAAATCGGCCGGCTGCTGCGCCAAATTGAAGTGGATGAACTGCCTAATCTCATCAATGTTTTCTTGGGTGAGATGAGCCTGGTGGGTCCCCGGCCGGAGCAGGCGCATTATGTGGCTCAGTTTCGGCGCATTGTGCCCCGCTATATGGATCGCCATCGGGAGAAGGGGGGCATGACGGGCTGGGCGCAGGTGAATGGCTTGCGCGGTGATACCTCCATTATGGAACGCACCAAATATGATTTGTGGTATTCTGAAAACTGGTCAGTGCTGCTGGATATTAAGATTATCATACGTACGGTGTGGCAAATCCTTGACCGGCGGAATAAGGAACGTCAGCAAACAGAGATGAAACCATCTGAAGTGATTACTACCCACGAGAAGAATGGAGAGGCGACGCCCGTGAATGGCAAATCCGCCGCTGCCCCCCAACAAGCTGTGAAAAGCAAGCAGTAGGCGTCCCCCACATCAACAAAATCTGCAACCGCCCTCAAAAGCCATAATTAATTGAAATAACAGAACATACGTGCTATAATCCTTCTCGATAATCTTTATTGTCTATGATGTCATCGGGAGGAAGATATGGCAGACCCCATCAACTTAAGTCAATCCTATCATACCAATTTTAAGCCGCATTATTCAGCCAAAGAGACGCAGGCCACAGAGGGCGTGAACCTGGCGCTGCTGTGTATTCGGCTGAACGAGGCGTTTAGCCAGTATGATTTGTTGGCGCTGTGTGTGGAGCTACGGCTGATGCCTGGTCGCTTTGGTCTGGATCGGCCGTACCTCAAGTTGGAAGGTTTGATTGCGTTGATTGATCACTGTGACAAAAACGGCCGTTTACCTCAATTGCTTGAAGCGTGCCAAAAAATTCATCCCGGTATCACAGATGAATTGGCTATTCAAATAGATTAAAAGTATGAAAGTATCGACAAGGGGGAAGCGCTTTTATAAAAGTGCTTCCCCCTTTTTTAGCATCCTTTTTTTGTTTGAGCCGTCCAGTTAGGGGCAGGCGCCCAGGGTGTCGCCATGCCCCAGATGCCCACCTAAGGCGGATTGCGGCACAGTTTTTGTTTGTTGAGCGGGGGAGCCGGGTTTGTGGCAGATTGTCACATTGCCGCCGTTGTTGTCATCGGGCCGCGGGGTAGGGGTGGGTGAAATGACGGGAGTGTATAAAACAATGATTTGTTGAATTTGGATAGTTCCATCTTCGGCCACGCATGCGATAATCAGGACAACGCTGCCTACCTGCAGATCGCCTTCAATCTCAACTTCAGCCATGTTTAGGGTGCTGCCATTACTCAATGTGAGGACGCCGCTGCCGATTTGGGTGACAACGGCCGTTATCGAGAAGCAGCCTTCATCCACAGCCCCAGAAAGCCGGTCAATTCGTATCGCCAGCCAACTGCCGTCTGTACGAATACGGGCGGAGACACGCACCAAATCGCCAATTTGAATTTCGTCGTCAATAGAGGCGTCGTCGTTGGTTGTCAGCGGCAGTCCATTAACAACCCAGGGGTCGATGCTGTCCACGATGCCGGCGAAGATGATTTCCATCAAGTAATCTTCGTCTACCAATTCGATCTGATCGGCTACCCAGGTCCCGTCGGCTATAATGCGGCCGGTCACGCGCACCTGATCCCCCACTTGAATGCCCGCGTCAATCAGGGTTTGAGCATGGGTTTCAAACTGGCGTCCGGCGACCTGCCAGGGAGACATGTTCTGCACCGGACCTGAGATGGTAAAAGCAGCTGTCCCCGGTTCCACCAGGTCGATGGCTGTCGCCAACCAGGTTTGGTCTGGCAGAATCAGACCGGTCACGCGCACGATGTCACCCACTTGAATGTTTGCGGAAACGGCCGTTTCCACATTCACGCTAATCGCCATCCCCGAAATTTGCCACAACTCATCTGCCATTGTTTGCACCACGCCGGTAAAGACAAATGGATAACCTTCACTGTCTAGCAGGCGGTCAATAGCGGTCGCACGGAGAGCGCCATTTGCTTCAATCATACCGGTGACACGCACCTTATCGTTGAGGATAATCGTGTCATCTATCTCGGTTTCGTCATTTAGCAGAATCGTTTGTCCGGCCACCACCCAGGCGGCGGCGCCCATCTCGGTGACGATGCCGGTAAGGGTAAATTGGCTGAGCGGAGACGGGCGCACCAACTCAATACGATTGGCCACGTTTTGTCCATCACCTGCCAGATAGCCGCTGACAAAGACAATATCGCCAATCTCAGGATCGCCTACAATAACAGTATCGCTGTTTACCACAAACGGTTGCCCAGCGATGATCCAGGTATCCCCTTTGGCGCTGAGTTCGCCCTGCCCGGTAATGATGAAGGCGGGTGTAGAGGGCGGTTCGTTGGCGGGAATGGTAGTGAGTGAACCGGCTGCGACCGAAACAGTGCGCCCGCTGCCGCTGACATCCACGCGCCCTTCTGTCACAGAAATGCGGGAGAACTGCTCCGGCGATACCGCCACCTGAAACTGCGTCCCACGAGCGACGCCGGAACCATCCGGTGTGCGTACTTCATAGCGGGAGCCGCCGTCATGACGGAATTGTACGCTGTGGCTGCTTTCACCTTGCCATTGGCTGAGTAAGACGGTGCGAAAACCATCGTCGGGTTGTTTGGCGTCTAATTGTTCAATGGTGAGACCAGAATCAGGGCCTAAATGCGCCTGGCTGTTGTCGAAAAAAGTGAGTTTGGCGCTGGAAAGAGTGCCGGTACGAATTTGAGCGCCGGCCGCCACGGCTGCTGTGCCGGTGACGGTTTGCCAATCTCCCCCGGCTTCTTGCACTTGTACAAAGCCTTGCACATCGGTCAGAGATGCCAGATGGGGGCCAGTGGGCAAGGCGGCGGAAAGAATGGGCAGGAAAGTGGTTATGGTCGAGTCTGGCGTGGGTTCAGCGGCGATGGCGGCGATTTCAGCCGTTTCCTGGTCCGCGCTGCTTTCTGAATCATCATTGTTGAAGGCAACGGCCGTTTCCTTTATCATATCTTGCGCCAACTCTGTTTCTAACCCGTCCGGTTGGTTTACCCACAACAGCAGCGCAATGACCATAACGGCCGCCAGCGCAAAAGCGCCTGCCTGACGCGCTGGGGTAGCAAATAAGCTCTTCAAAAAGAGCCAAAATCCGGCCAGTGTGGTTTGCTCGTTCGATGGGTTAGAGACCGCCAACACAGCGGCGCGCTGCGCAGCGATGTTGGCAGCGGCCGGACTGGGCGCTTCAAATTCTCGTAGCTGCACGGCCAGTTGCAGCAGCGCCGCTTCCTCTGGCGGCAGCCCGGACAGGCATTCTGCCAGAGAAGCGCCGTTCTCAAATTGTTCAAGTCGTTGTTGGAATAAGTCGTCGGTTTTACTCATGATTATGCCTCTTGCAGCGCAACCCGCAATGCTTTTAAACCGCGATGTTGCAATGATTTTGTGGCGGGTAAGGAAATATCAAGGGAGTCTGCCACCTCTTGCAGGGACAGGCCCCCCAGAAAACGGAGTTCAACCACTTCACGCTGGTGGGTGTCGATCTGGGTGAGGGCCATCTGCACTTTCTCAAACGTGAGATGGGTTTCGGTGATGGTATCAAGATTTTGGTTTACAGGTATCATCATTTCTACATCCTGAAGGGGAACGGCCGTTTGCCCTTTCTGCTGGCGATATTCATCAATGACCAGATTACGGGCGATGCGATACAACCATGCCCGGAACGGGGTGTCGTTTATTTTGTAATGCGCCAGCTTCGTTACCATCCTAATAAAAATTTCTCCGGTAAGATCTTCGGCTATCTGCTGATGACCGATGCGTGACCAGACAAAGCGGAAGATATGGGGCTGATATGCGTCGTATAAAGCGCCAATGGCGTTGGTATCACCTTGTTGGGCGCGTTGGATAAGTACACGTTCTTTTTGTGAATCTAGCACAGCTATAGGGATCCTTTTTTATACTCGCAACGGGCATAATCTGACATTTTGGCCAGAGGTGGCACGGTCAGAAAGCAGCCCTTCGGGACTGAGATGCGGCCACAGCGAGTATAGATTGCCTTGATTCTACTGAAGGAAACGTAAAAGAAGAGAAAAGGATTCAAATTGATTGAAATGGGGAGATAGGTAGCCCTGGCAGGAATGTTCGGCCGCCAACCACAACAGCGTGTTTCGAGAAAGGATGTTCGATTTACGAAGAAAATTGGGCTGTAGGGTGGATATTACGAGCGCAAATAAGAGGCGCCGTTCACATCCAGAATAGCGCCAGTCATAAAT
>CAZXVH010000116.1:10374-15851 GCA_964643965.1 uncultured Ardenticatenaceae bacterium | reverse complement strand
TTCTACCTGTATGATATTCCCCTGCATTCTTGAAGCCTCCCAGCTGCTCAATGTGTGATGTTTCCGGTCATTATACCTACTCCCCAGACAAATCAGCAAGGAAAACAAATAAAAGAGGCATGAATAATCCTGTCTACTCGGGTTAATTGATTCTTGTTATAATCCCCGCGCTATGCAAGAGGGAAAGAAGGGTTCAGGTCAGCTTTGGCTGGGTATTTTGGTAAGCGTCATTTGTCTGGCGGCTATTTTCTTTTTTATTGAGCCGGCGCAAATATGGGCGGCGCTGCAACAGGCGAACTATTGTTACTTGCTGCTGTCGGCGCTGGGCATGGCGCTGTTCTTACTGGTTCGCGCCTGGCGCTGGCGTTTTATCCTGGAAAATGAGATCGCCTACGCCCCCGCTTTCCATATCCAAAATATCGGCTACCTGGTCAACACCTATCTTCCGTTTCGCCTGGGAGATGTGACGCAGGCCGTGTTGATTGGCAGTGTGCCGCCGGTGACGATTGCCCGCGGACTGTCTACGGTGGTGATGACCCGCATTTTAGACATGATGTTTATCGTGCTGCTGCTGCCGTTTACCCTGGCGCAGATGGAAAGCTTGCCGGTGCAGGTGCAATCTTTAGCCCGGCTCACCAGCGTTTTGACGATAACGGCCGTTTTCATCCTCATCCTCGCCGCCAACCAACGGCCGTTAGCCAGCAAAATAGCCACTTATCTCTTTACCTCATTTCGCCGCCTGGTCAAACTGGATGTAGCCGCCTGGGTGCGGCGCATTGACGACCTGCTCGTGGGTCTGAGCAGCCTCACCCACTTCAAGAGCGGCCTCATCCTGATCGCCCTCACCATCCTGACCTGGCTGCCCATTTTGGGGGCTTACCATGCCGGGATGCTGGCCGTGCAGCTAAGCCCCACCTGGGCCATGACCGGTTTTGTGGTATGCGCCGCCGCCTTGAGCGTAGCCGCCCCTTCTTCGCCGGGACAGGTGGGCGTGTTTCATGCGGGCGTTATCTTTGCCCTGGTCAACATCCTGGGGCAGCCAGAAGGGGCGGCGGCCAGTTTTGCCTTTCTCTACCACGGTGTCAACATCGTGATCATGACCATTTTTGGACTGATTGGCTTATTCGCCACCGGCGCCACCTTCCGCCATGTCATCGAAACCACCCGCCAGTATGGGCAAAAAAAGAGTAGTTCGGCGTAAGCAGGTGTATAAAAGTTAATCCTTTATAATAATTTTTCTCAGAGTGTGAGTTTATGAAAATTTTGGAAGTTTTAACCTATTATCGCCCCTGGGTCAGCGGCCTCACCATCTATGTGGAAAGGCTGAACCGGGCGCTGGCGGAACTGGGCCATGATGTGACGGTCTTGACCGCCCAATATGAAAAGACGCTGCCACGTTATGAAGTGATGGACGGCGTGAAAATCGTGCGTACGCCGGTGGCGCTGCGCGTGAGTAAAGGGGTGTTGATGCCAGAATTTGGGCCAATGGCCTGGAAACTGGCCCATCGCGTGGATGTCATCCATCTCCATCTGCCGCAGTTTGATGCGCCCGGCGTGGCCATGCGCGGCCGTCTCTTGGGTAAGCCGGTGGTGCTGACCTATCACTGTGATCTTAAACTGCCTGACGGTTTGTTTAATCGCCTGGTAGATCGGGTGGTGCAGTTTCAAAATAACAGCGCCGGCCGCCTGGCCGATGCCGTAGTGACGTATACCCACGACTATGGCGCCCATTCTCCCTTTCTTTCCCAATTTTTGGATAAAAAGCTGCATATCATCCCGCCGCCAGTGGCTTTGGACGAATGTAGTGATGAAGAATCGGCGGCGTTCAGGGAGAAGCATGGACTAAACGGCCGTTCCGTTATCGGCATCTCGGCGCGGTTGGCGGCGGAGAAAGGAGTAGAAGTGCTGCTCAACGCCCTGCCCCTGGTGCTGCAAGCGCATCCCGACGCCCTGGTGTTACACGCCGGCCCCTATGAAGATATCCTGGGCGAAGAAGCGTACGCCGCCCGCCTGGCCCCGTTATTTGAGAAATATAAAGAGACTTACCGCCAGCTGGGAACCTTGCACGGCGCGGAACTGACCGCCTTTTACAAAAATCTGGATGTCTTGTGCGTCACCAGCCTCAACAGCACAGAGAGCTTTGGTCTGGTGCAAATTGAAGCGATGACCAACCATGTGCCGGTAGCTGCTTGCAGTTTGCCTGGGGTGCGCCAACCCGTCACCATGACCGGCATGGGCGAAGTGACGGCAATTGGCGACCATGCGGCGTTGGCGGCGGCCATCATCAAAATTTTGGATGACAAGGCCGCTTACCAGCGCTCGTCTGAGTTGATCGCCGACAGTTTTAGCCCCCGGCAAACGGCCGTTGCTTACCTCAGCCTGTTTAAGCGCTTGCAACAAGGCAATCCACCACCGCCCGCGGCCGAACCGGCCGCCTATGAGCGGCTTCGCGCCATGCGCGACGCCGCTGCCAATTCCCAATGAGTGTGACTGACGATCTACCCTTTCTGCCAGAAGATGATCTGCTGTGGCGGCAGTTGAAAACGATCCCCGCCTTCCGCGCTGTGCTGCGGGCGGTTGAATCCCGTTTTTACTACGCGGTGGATTTGCCCGCGCCGGTGCTGGATGTAGGCTGCGGCGATGGGCACTTTGCCCAAATGACCTTTGACCACAACCTGGATGTGGGTATTGATCCCTGGTGGAATCCGCTGAAAAAGTCATACCGGGCTGGCGCTTACGACCTGCTGCTGCAAGGCATGGGGGACCAGATGCCGTTCCCCGATAACTATTTCGCCAGCGCCTTTAGCAATTCGGTGCTGGAACACATCCCCGATATCCAGCCGGTTTTAAATGAAACGGGACGGGTGCTGCAAGAAAACGGCCGTTTCCTCATCACCATGCCCAGCCAATACTTCACCCAAGAACTGGGCGGCGCTCTCTGGCTGGAAAAGCTGAATATGCCCGGCCTGGCCGACCGCTACCGCACTTTTTTCAACAAAATCGCCCGCCATGAACACACCGATGGCCCGGAAGTATGGGCCAGGCGGCTGGCGCAGGCCGGTTTTGTCATTGAACGGTGGCAATATTATTTTTCGGCCGAGGCGCTCCACGCCCTGGAACTGGGCCATGTGCAAGGGCTGCCCTCTGCCTTGCTGCATCTGCTCACGGGAACCTGGATTGTCGCCCCTTGGGAGAGCAGCCTCAAATACACCGAACGCTGGCTGCGTCCCTTTTACGAGGAAGAAGCCGAAGCTGATCACGGAACCTGCCTGCTCATCGTGGCTCGCAAAAAAGCAAATGGACCTGTGCCTTTTTACCTGCCCCCGGCCCGGCCGTTTTCAGTGGCGGAGTTGGCAGAGGTGGTGGACAGGGGGCAGTTTACAGTTTACAGTGAACAGTTTGCAGGGGACAGTGAACAGTTTGTAGGGGACGGTGAACAGTTTGCAGGGGACAGTGAAACGGCTGTGAGGGAGATGGAGCCGGTTGAACCGGATAAAGTAGAAAGTGAAGCGCGTGACCCTAAATCGCGGTTTGATTTGATCGCGGTTAGCCTGGCGGGGCTGACGCTGTTGTTGGCGCTGGTGGGGCAGATTTCGGTGAGCGGGGATGGCGCGGATGGTGGCGGCGGGCTGAGTTGGTTTTTTCTCAGTTTTCTAGCGCTGACGCTGCTGGCCTGGCGCATGGGGTTGATTACCATACGAGCGCCGGGGGGAGAACGGCCGTTTTTCCGCCCAGGCATGATCCCCAAACGACGCTGGTGGCTGCTGCTGTCGTTTTTTCTGGCGCTTATTGCTTATCGACAAGCCGCCTCATTCTTGTCGCCCTGGCCGGCCTGGTTGACGCTGGCGCTGTGGGCAGGCGGTCTGGGGCTGGCGTTTTACGTGCTCAGTGACGCCGGGCGGCCGCAGCCAGAGGCGGTCGCGCCTGCGCCAGGCGCCGACAGGCTCAACCCTCATCGGTCTGACACTGCGATTTCTGGCTGGCTGCTGCTGGCGGCGGGGGCGGTGCTGTTACTCATTGCGTTAGCCATTCGCGTGGTGGCTCTGGGCAGCCATCCCTGGATTCTCAACGGGGTGGAAGCCAGCCTGGGTCTGGATATGCAGGCCATTGCTCACGGCGCGTTTACCAATCCCTTTGCCACCGGCTGGTTGAGCAACCCCACCCTGCCCCTCTTTCTGATGGCGCTGCCGGTGAAGCTGTTTGGCCCTTCGGCGGTTTCGCTGCGGCTGCTCTCGCCGTTGATAGGGGCGCTGACGGTAACGGCCGTCTTCTATTTTGGTACTCGATTATGGCGCGTAGAAGTGGGGCTGGCGGCGGCGGTGCTGCTGGCCGGTTCCCATTTTCATTTGCATTACAGCCGTCTCGGTTTGACGAATGTGTGGGATGGGCTGCTGGCGCTGTTGGCGTTGGGCAGCGTGGCGCTGGCCTGGCAAAACGGCCGTCGCTCCAGCTGGTTGTGGGCCGGCCTGTTTACCGGGCTGTGCGCCTACACTTACACGGCCTCTCATTTGCTGCCTCTCATTTTAATCGGACTGCTGACTGTGGCTGTGATCGGCGCTCGTCGTCGCTTTCAGGCGCAGTTTAGCCACATTGTGGCGGGGGCGCTGCTGGCGCTGGTGGCGGCGCTGCCCATGCTGCTGCATTACCACAACCAACCCGGCCTGTTCATGGAACGCTTCAACCAGTTGAGCCTGCTCAGTGGCCAGACGGACTGGCTGGCGCAGGAAGCAGCGCGGACGGGGGAAAGCAGTGGGCAAATCTGGCAGGGACAGTTGAGCCGGACATTGTTGGCGTTTAACGCCACGTTAGACGCCAGCCCTTCTTACCGCCCGGAACGGCCGTTATTGAGCAATGGCCTGGCCGTCTTCTTCCTGCTGGGGGTGATGCTCGCCGTTTTACGCCTGCGGGAGCATAAATATGTCATCGCCTTATTCTGGCTGCTTGTGCCCCTTATTTTTGGGTCGGCGCTGCTGCTGGAATCGCCCAGCAGTCACCGGCTGGTGATAGCGCTGCCTATAGTTTGCCTGCTGGCGGGAGCGGCGCTGGTAGAATTGGTTCAATGGCTGCTGGCTTCCCTGCCCGCCACCGCCGGACGCGTCGATGAATGGCTGCTGCCGGTGGTGTTGGTAGTGGCGGCGCTGATCGCCCTGAACGAGTCATTCTTCTACTTTGGCCCCTACCGGGCGGCCCACACCTTTGCTGACCGCAATACCGAAATCGCCCATGAAATCGCGGTCTATTTGAACACGCTGGACAGTGACACGACCACCGCTTATTTTTTTGGTCCACCCAACATGTATATCAGTTTCCCCACGATTCCTTTTTTAGCCCCTTCGTTTACGGCGAACGAGAATTTGTTTGATGTGGTGGGCGGAGTAGAAAAGGCCGTTTATTCTCCGCCCAACACCGACGCCCGCACGTTTATTTTACTGCCGGTAAGGGGAGGGGAAATTGTGAGCATATAAGCGTTGTATACG
>CAZXVH010000116.1:7684-10364 GCA_964643965.1 uncultured Ardenticatenaceae bacterium | reverse complement strand
GCTTTTTGTTCGGTGAATTTTTTTTTTTTTTGGGGGGGGGGGGGGGCCCCCCCGCCCCCGCCCCCCCCCCCCCCACCACCGACGCCCTCACTTTTATTTTCCTGCCTGAACGGGCTGGTGAAATGGTGAGCATAGAAGCGTTGTATCCGGGCGGCGAACCACGCACCCTCCCTGGTTATCACAGCAACCCCTTATTTTACGTTTACGAGGTTTCACCCTAAGGATAAATTCAGCTATGACCACAACCTCTAAGAATCTACCAGAAATCGAAGTGGAAGCAGCGGGAATCCCGGCTTTGCCCGATCCGGAGCCGGACGACGCCAACGATGCGGAATCACCGTTATGGAGTACCAATACCAAGATCATCGTGACCATTGCTATGTTGGTGCTGCTGGTGGCCATCACCCTGCGTTTTACCAATGTCATTCGCATGGTAGCGATGGCGGCTATCCTGGCCTATCTCATGAATCCTATTATCGCTTTTACCCATAGGCGTACCGGTATTGGTCGGGGCATTGTGGTGGGGATAGTTTATTTGCTGCTGGCAGTGCTGCTGGTAACGGCCGTTGCCATTTTAGGCGCAGCTACTTATATTCAAGCCACTTCTTTCATTAAGCAGTTCCCCGTTCTCATCACCGATATTACCGCCTTCATTGAGAGAACGGCCACCCAAACTGACCCCATCGCGGTGGGGTCACTTACCTTCTCCCCCGCTGACATTGATTGGACTGCCATTGGCAACCAGGTATTGGGGTTGATTGAACCGGCTGTGAGCAAGAGTTATGGGGTTGTGACCTCAATGGCTACGCGAACTATCGGTATTGTCGGCAATTTGTTCTTCATCTTCGTGCTTTCCATTTATCTGGCCGCCGAAATCCCTAAACTGAGTGGATATGTCATGCGCCTGGCTCGCACCCCAGGCTACCAACATGACGCCAAAAGAATGATGAAATCGTTTAGCCTGGTGTGGAGCGCTTATCTGCGCGGACAAATGCTCTTGGGCTTGAGCGTGGGCCTTGCCAGTTGGGCGGGATTGGCGCTGTTGGGGGTGCAAAATGCTATCGCTTTGGGCATCATCTCCGGCATTCTGGAACTCGTGCCCAATTTTGGCCCCATCATAAGTGGCATCATAGCCATCATCGTGGCCTTCTTCCAACCAACAAATTATCTGGGATTAAGCAATGTACAATTGGCTTTGCTGACGTTGGGCTGGATGTTTATTGTGCAGCAGTTGGAGAATAACATTTTAGTGCCTCGCATTATGGGCAATGCCCTCAATTTGCATCCTCTCCTGGTGTTGTTAGGCGTGTTGATGGGCGCTTCCCTGGCCGGTATTTTGGGCGCGATTCTGGCGGCCCCTATTCTGGCTACCATCAAGCTGTTGACCCTCTACATCTGGCGCAAAATGTTTGACTTGCCCCCCTTCACCGAGCAAACCGCCCCCATTTTGACCGAACGAACGCCCCGCCCCAGCCTGAGAACTCGTTTCATGGCGTGGCGTTCACGGACGAAATCGTCTGACTAGCTGCGCCGAGGCATTTATGCCCCGGCTACAAGATGACGCCGGGTAAACCCGGCTTCTTAACGTCGCAGCCCCATTTATGGGGCATTGCCTTTTAGACGGGGGCTTCAGCCCCCGTTTATCTGAACGAGTAAAATCACTTTGCCGATATTTTTATCCGCCGCCACATACTCATGCGCCTGCTGCGCCTCAGCAATGGGGAAAGTCGTGTCGATAATGGGCTGCAACTCTCCAGAGACGAGCGCCGACCAAAAACGTTGGCGGAACTGCTGCGTGATCTCAATTTTTTCAGCAAGCGGCCGGGAGCGCAAGGTGGAGCCGACAATTTTCAATCGCTTGCTCAGGAGCAATCTCATATTCAAGGTTCCTTGTGGTCCGCCCATCAGCCCAATGTTGAGCAGACGGCCAAACCGATTTAAGACATTGATATTACGCTCCAGGTAACTGCCGCCCACCGGGTCTAAAATGAGATCCACGCCTCCACCCTTGGTGGCTTCGTGAACGGCCGTTACAAAATCTTCCTCTTTATAATTGACGGCCAACGCTGCCCCCAAATCCCGACAGCGATGCAGCTTTCCCGGGGCGCCGGCCGTGACAAATACCCGAGCGCCAATGATTTTAGCCAACTGGATGGCCGCCGTGCCCACGCCGCTGCCCCCGGCATGAATCAACACCGTCTCCCCCGGCTGCAAATCCCCTTCCAGAAAGAGATTTACAAAGGCGGTCAACCAGACCTCGGGAACGGCCGTTCCCTGGGCAAACGTCCACTCGTCGGGCAAAGGTATCAGCATGTCGGCGGGCACGGCCGCCTGCTCCGCATAACCGCCGCCGGACAGCAAAGCGCATACCCGGTCGCCTGCCTGCCACCCGGCCACATCCTCGCCCACCTCCTGAATCACCCCGGCCATTTCCAGCCCCAATATCTGGCTGGCTCCAGGCGGCGGTGGATAATTGCCCCTGGCCTGTAACAAATCGGCGCGATTAACGGCCGTTGCCTTCACCGCCACCAGCACCTCATCCCGCCCAAATTCCACATCCGCCGCCTCTTGCCACACCAACACCGGCTCACCATTTTGTTCATCTACCACAATCGCTTTCATAAATACCTCCTCATCAACTAGAGCGCAAACTGGAGCGCGGGCATCTTGCCCGCATCGC
>CAZXVH010000116.1:0-7584 GCA_964643965.1 uncultured Ardenticatenaceae bacterium | reverse complement strand
AGCGCCGACATCCGACATCTTGCCCGCATCGTAGCGCGGGCATCTTGCCCGCATCACAGCGCCGACATCTTGCCCGCATCGTAGCGCGGGCATCTTGCCCGCATCGCAGCGCCGACATCCGACATCTTGCCCGCATCGTAGCGCGGGCATCTTGCCCGCATCGCAGCGCGGGCATCTTGCCCGCATCGCAGCGCCGACATCTTGCCCGCATCACAGCGCCGACATCTTGCCCGCATCGCAGCGCCGACATCTTGCCCGCATCGCAGCGCCGACATCTTGCCCGCCTATGCACTCCAATGACGCTACAGGGGCATTTTAACGCCAAAAAGGGAAAAACGTAATGCCAAATCATCCAGGGCAGGGTAAACTTAGCGGCATATACTCGCTGTGACCGCATCTCAGTCCCGAAGGGCTGCTTTCTGACCGCGCCACCTCTGGTAAAAATGTCAGATTATGCCCATTGCGAGTATACTCTTCACGCATCAATCATCACGTTTAAAGGAGTTTGAGCCATGCCCCCCCGTGACACCCATACCGTACAAATCGCCGGCATCATCCGCCATCTGCCCTTATTTGAAGTAGCCCCGGGCATCCGCATCGCCATTTTCAACATGCTGGGCGATACCAACGTGGTCAAAGCGGCCGCCGCCGCCCTGGCCGAACAGCTTAAAAACATTAAAGCAGACGTGTTAGTCACCGCCGAAGCCAAAAGCATCCCCCTCATTTATGAGATGAGCGCCCTCATGGGGCTGCCCTATGTGGTCCTGCGCAAATCCTACAAATCCTACATGGGCGAAGCTTTAAGCGCGGAAACGGTTTCCATCACCACCGGCAAACCACAGCAGCTGTACCTGGATGAAAAAGACCAGGCGCTGGTGCAGGGCAAACAAGCCATCCTCGTCGATGATGTGGTCAGCACCGGCAGCACCCTCAAAGGCATGGGGCAGTTGGTGGAGAAAGCAGGCGGCAAAATCAGTCGGGTAGCGGCCGTTTTCACCGAAGGCGACGACAACTGGCATGATATCGTGGCGCTGGGCAATCTACCCATCTACATAGATTAACCGCTTGATAAACGCAGCCTCGCTCTCCATTTTCCGCCATTTATTTGCCTCTGTGGCCGAAGAAATGGGCGTCACCCTGGCGCGAACGGCTTACAGCCCCAATATCAAGGAACGGCTCGATTTTAGCTGCGCCTTGTTTTTGGGAGACGGCCGTTTATTAGCCCAGGCCGCCCATATCCCCGTCCACCTGGGAGCGATGCCCGCTTCTGTGCGGGCCGCCATCCAGCACTGCGCTCCCTTCCAACCCGCCGATGTCGTCATCCTCAACGACCCGTACCAGGGCGGCAATCATCTGCCTGATATTACCCTGGTCTCGCCGGTGTTTGCAGGGGACAGTGGACAGTTTACAGTGGATGGGAAACAACCGGCGTTTTTTGTGGCCAGTCGCGCCCATCATGCGGACGTGGGCGGCATGTCGCCGGGTTCCATGCCCCTCTCTACCGAACTGTTCCAGGAAGGCATCATCATCCCCCCGCTCAAACTGGTTGACGGCGGGCAGCGCAACGAGGCGCTGTGGCAGCTCATTTTGCGCAATGTGCGTACCCCTCAAGAGCGGCAAGGCGACCTGGCGGCGCAGTTGGCCGCCCACACCACCGGCGAGAAACGGCTGCATGAGATTGTGGCGCGTTCGGGTTTAGCTACTGTGCTGTTTCAGGCAGATAGCCTTATTGACTACGCGAATAGTATGACGCGGGCCGCCATCCGGCAAATGCCAAACGGCCGTTTCACTTTCACCGATTATCTCGACCCGGAGGCAGACGCCAACCCCATCCCCATCCAGGCCACCATTACCATCCATGAGGAGCAGATGACGATTGATTTTGCAGGCACAGCAACGGCCGTTTCCGGGAATCTCAACGCAGTACCGGCCATCGCCCTCTCCGCCGCCGCCTACTGTTTGCGCTGTGTGGCCCTGGCCCTGCTGGGCATCGACCTGCCCATGAACGAGGGAGCGTTTATGCCCCTCAGCCTCACCATCCCCCCCGGCTCCCTGCTTCATCCCCACCCACCCCATGCGGTGGCGGCCGGTAACGTGGAGACCTCGCAGCGTATTGTGGATGTCATCTTTGGCGCCCTGGCCCTCGCCCTGCCGCAGATCATCCCCGCCGCCAGCCAGGGAACCATGAATAATCTCACCTTTGGCGGCGTTCAGCCGGCCGCTGATCCAGAGCAGGCGGGGCAGCCCTTTGCCTATTATGAAACCAGCGGCGGCGGCGCGGGCGCGGGACCACAAGCCGATGGCGGCAGCGGCTTACACGTCCACATGAGCAATACCTTGAATACGCCGGTGGAAGCATTGGAATACAGCTACCCGTTGCGGGTGGAACGTTATCAGCTGAGAGAAGGCTCGGGGGGAAACGGCCGTTACCGGGGCGGGGATGGTCTGGTGCGGGCTGTACGTTTCCTCAGCCCGGTCACAGCCACCCTCACCAGCGAACGTCGCGTCCTGCCGCCCTATGGCCTGCAAGGGGGCGAACCCGGTCAGCCCGGCCAAAACAGCCTGATCCGTGACGGTCAGGAAACAAAATTGGGGGGTAAAACCAGCCTGGCGCTCCAGGCCGACGACATTTTACGCCTGGAAACTCCCGGCGGCGGCGGTTGGGGGCGGCGCCCACACCCCGACCTATAACCTATACTAACAGTCGCAGCTATTCCATATAATCAAGCCTTATCATGCATCATGAGATTAAGAAATTAGAGAGCGCAGATTAATTCAATCCCCACTCTCTAAATCTCTGATCTCCAATCCCTTTGGAGTAGCAGCAAAATGACAGCTAAAAATATCCCAATTGCCCAATTACAGGATCGTGAACTACGCAAAGCCGTGTTGTGGCTGGCCGAAAAAATCGAAACGTCCCTGGGTGATAAAACCATGCCTTCCCGCGACCCGCAAACTATTCAGTTGATCAAAGAACGTTACGAAATGGCGCAGAAACATGCCAGGCTGAATATTCCACCGCCACTGGAGCCGCTCTTTTTTGAGGCACTGGTGGATGAAATTGTAGGCTTTGGTCCTATCGAACCCTTGCTCCAAGACGCCGCCACAACTGAGGTGATGGTCAACCGCTTCGACCTGGTTTACATAGAGCAGAAAGGCAAGATCATCGAAAGCGGCGTCGTATTTGTCGATGACGCCCATGTGGAGCGGGTGATCAATAAAATCATTAAGCCGCTAGGACGCTCGGCCAACCGGGATTCACCTCTGGTGGATGCCCGGCTGCCGGACGGTTCTCGGGTGAACGCGGTGGTGCCGCCCTGCGCCATTGACGGCCCCAATATCACCATCCGCAAATTCTCCAAGACCCCCTTTCAAATTAACGATCTCATCGACTTTGGCAGCCTGAATAAAGATATGGCCGATTTCTTGCAGGCGTGTGTGGTTTCCCGGCTGAACATCGTGGTCAGTGGCGGCGCTGGCTCCGGTAAAACGACGCTGCTCAACGTGCTTTCCAGTTTCATTCCGGGCAGCGACCGCATTGTCACCATTGAAGATGCGGCCGAACTAAATCTGTTGCAGCGGCATGTGGTGCGCCTGGAAACGAAAAAGCCCACTCGCCGTGGCGACACCGAAGTGACCATCCGGGATTTGGTGATCAACTCGCTGCGCATGAGGCCGGAACGCATTGTGGTGGGGGAATGTCGGGGCGGCGAGGCGCTGGATATGCTGCAAGCGATGAATACCGGCCATGATGGCAGCCTGACCACCATTCACGCCAATAATCCCCGTGACACCATTTCCCGCCTGGAGACGTTGGTGTTGATGGCCGGCATGGATTTACCGCTGTCGGTGGTGCGCAAGCAAATCGTGGCGGCGGTGGATCTGATTGTGCAGCAAGCCCGGCTGCGAGATGGGCAGCGCAAGGTGATCGCCATCACCGAACTGATCGGGCTAGAAGGGGAAATGCCGGTGATGCAGGATATTTTCACCTTCCAGGAATCAGGCGAGAAAGATGGCAAGGTTTATGGCGAGTTTGCCCCCAACGGGGTACGGCCGTCTTGCGAACAGCGGCTCAAGAATCATGGCTTCACATTGCCGTCAACCATGTTTATGAGCAGCAGCCGCAGCGCCGCAAGCAGCCACCGCCGGCGGTGATCCCCACCCCTGCCTCCTGTTTGAATAAAGCCGTTTGATGAGTGTTTGCGGGAGAACAATTTCACTTGCCTGCGCTTCTGCGCTACAATCCCGGCGCTATGCGTATTTGGATGTTGATCAATTTGTTATGGGGCAACCTGTTGTTGGGGGGCTGCCGGGCGTTGGCGGCGGAGCCGGCCGCAGCCATCCCACCCGTTTCGTTTACACCCACCCTGACAGCAACGGCCGTTTCCCCTTCCCCCTCTCCCTCCGCCACCTTCACCAAACAACCGCCGCCGGCCACGCCCACCGCCATTCCCACCAGCACCGCCACCGCCACGCCGGTTAACACGCCCACCGCCACCCCCATCGGCCTGTGCAGCCGGCGCATTCCTTCTGACGACGATCTCTTCACCCTCGTCAGCCAAACTTACAATCTCAGCCGGGAGTACGCCCCCCAAGACCTGATACTGCTCACCGATTACCTGCCCATGACCGTCACCCTCGGTTATCCCACCGAGATCCGCCAGGTCGCCCTGCAGCCGCTGCTGGCCCTGATCGCCGATATGCAGACGGCCGGGCTGGAACCCCAAATCATCTCCGGCTACCGCAGCTACTCCGCCCAAGCCATTGCCTGGGAGAAGTGGAACCGCCTGGAGCCGGAACGCGCTGCCATTGTCAGCGCCCGGCCGGGGCATAGCGAACACCAGTTAGGCACGGTGGTGGATTTTGGCTCGCCTTCGCTGGCGGATGTGACGGAAATCCCCGACATTGAGTTCCATACCTACTTCTTCAAGACGCCGGAAGGCATCTGGCTGCTGGAAAACGCCCACCGCTACGGCTTTAGCCTCAGTTACACACGGGAAGCCTCGGAGGTCACGGGCTTTTATTACGAACCGTGGCATTATCGCTACGTCGGCCCGGAGATGGCGGCGCAGCTCAAAGAGTTGAATCTCACCCTGACGGAGTACCAACTGCTCAACCAACCCGAACCTTGCATCCCGGATTAACCCTTATGCGCCCCATCTATTTACCTTTTCTTTTGCTGATTTTGCTGCTGGCTGCCTGTGGACAACAGGAACGGCCGCCTTCCTCCACCCCCTCGCCATCTCCCACCAGCCAACCCGAGCCGGCTTTAGCAGAAGCAAGCGCCACGCCAACGGCCATCGCCACAGCCACGGCCGTTCCCACCGCCACCTCCCTGCCATCCCCCACCACTATCCCCCCCTCGCCCACGCCGCCGCCGCTCGTCTCCCTGTTCCTGCCTCCCCGCTGGCAGGCCAAGAGCGAAACGATCCTGGCCCAATTGCAAGCCGCCAGTCCAGCCTACGCCTGGGTTCTGAGCAGCGACGAGATGGCGGCGCAAATCAGCCTGGTCAACAGCACCGAGGGCCTCATCGTCAACCGGGAGCCGTTGGCCCTGGTCGTACCTTACAATACCAACTGGGATTACACCGACCAGGCCACCGCCCAGGGCATCATCGATTCCGGCCACGCCCTGGTCCGCGTCATACCCTGGGCGCAAATTCAGCCTACGCAAAAAGCGCTGCGCATCGACGGTCGTTTCCCCACCGACGACGCCTATCCCTACCACACCCACTGGTCCTTGCTGGCCCAACCCGGCGCAGAAGCAGCGGCGGCCGCCGCCGTCCCCATTTTGCAAAGCGTGCTGGCCGATCCGGTGGTGCATCTGGCGGCGGTGGGCGACATCATGCTCGACCGCACCCTGGGTCACGTCATCGCCGGGGGCGGCATCGCCTTCCCCTTCAAACTGGTGGCCGAGCCGTTACAAAGCGCCGACATCACGGTGGGCAACCTGGAAACGGCGCTGGGCGACAGCGGCGCGCCCGTGGAAAAAAGCTACACTTTCCAATCCCCACCGGCCGCCGCCGAATCATTGGCCTGGGGCGGCTTTGACGTGGTCTCGCTGGCCAACAACCACGCCATGGATTACGGGCCGGAATCGCTGCTGCAAGGCATCGACCTGCTGCGGGCGCAAAACGTGGCCCCCATCGGCGCGGGCGCCAACGCCGCCGCCGCCCGTGCGCCCCACATCATCCAGGCCAACGGTTATGACGTGGCCTTTTTGGGCTATGTGCAGGTGCCGGTAGAAGCGCGGGGGACCTATTTTGACACCGCCACCTGGACGGCCACCGAGACGACGCCGGGTCTGGCCTGGGCTGTACCTGAGGAGATAACGGAAGATGTAACGGCCGTTCGTGATCAGGTTGATCTGGTGGTGGTGCTGCTGCACAGCGGCTATGAATACGTGGAACCGCCCAGCGAGGAACAAACGGCCGCCGCTCAGGCCGCCATCGACGCCGGCGCCGACATCGTCATCGGCCACCACGCCCATATTTTGCAAGCGGTGCAGTTTTACAAAAAGGGGATCATTTTTTATGGACTGGGCAACTTCGCCTTCAATATCGACGGGGAGCCGAGTACCGCCATCCTCAACGTCTGGCTCGACGAGGACGGGGTGCGCCAGTTTGAGTTTATCCCGGCCATCGTGCAGTACGGCGGCCAACCCCGCCTGGCGGACGCCGTCGAAGCCGCCGACATTCGCGCCAGGATTTACCGTTTGAGCCAGGGGTTTCCGCTGCCGGTGGACAGTGAGTAGTGGACAGTGGACAGTGGACAGTGGACAGTGGACAGTGGACAGGGGGTGGTGGACAGGGGGCGGTGGACAGGGGGTGGTGGACAGGGGGCGGTGGACAGGGGGCGGTGGACGCTCGTCAGACCTCACGCATTACGTTTCCGAGCCACCAGTTGGGCCACGATTTTCAGGTTGCCGGAGCGCTGGCTCCGGCGCGTTTTTTCGGCGGTGTGCAGGATGTCGAACTCGGGGAAGGCGGCGGCCAATTCCCCCGGTTGTAAAAAATAGGAGGGCGTATCTGACTGCGCCACCGTCTGCACAAAGGTTTCAAAGAGGAGCCAGCCGCCCGGTTTGAGCGCCCGTTTGTAAACGGGAAAGGCGGCTCGTTCCAGAAAACGAAAGTTGAGGATGACATCGAAGGTATTTGGGGGCAGCCAGGGGGAGGAGAGATCGTAAACGGCCGTTTCCAGCCACACCCCTCGTTCCCTCGCCCGCTCCTGAGCCAGCCGCAGCCCCACTTCCGCAATATCCAGCACAATCACATGCAGGCCACGCTCCGCCAGGAACAGGCCGTTGACGCCCACTCCCCCGGCGGCGTCCAGCGCCAGCCCGGCGGCCGGCAGCCGGTCGGCGAACGTTTGCAGCAGGGCGGCCGGCTCACTCGCCTGCCAGTAGACCCCCTCCTCACGATAACGTACATTCCATTTGTCAGCGCTGGTTTGTGCCATGAACTAACCCCTTATTTGAGACGCAATTATTAAACGGCCGTCATTCTAAATCAAAAGTGGTCCAATCTCCAAAATTGGACCACTTTGCCTTTCCGTCCCCGATGGGGATTAACGGCCGTTCTGACC
>CAZXVH010000115.1:0-15957 GCA_964643965.1 uncultured Ardenticatenaceae bacterium | reverse complement strand
TGTCTAACGCGAAGGCGATCCCCCTGTTTGTTTCACCATCGACAATCATTTGTAAAATAACTAATTCTTGATCAGTTAGGTGAACTCCCTGTATTAATTTTTCTGAAAAATGCAATTTTGGTTGTTCTTTTATTGTTAGTTGGCTAAACCACATGCCACCGTAAGCCGTTACTCTGATTGCTTCTACTATATTTTCAACTGGGTTTGTTCTATCAATGTAGCCTGCTAAACCAGTGCCTATAAGTGCATAGCAATTAATATCAACATGTTCAGCACTTAACGCGATAACCTTTGTATTAGGACAGCATTGACTTACGGAGCTTATGAACCCTGTTATAGGAATAACTGGCATTTTAAGGTCTAGTAAGAAAATATTTGGCTTAAGTTTTTCTACTAGGTCTAAGGCCTCAATTCTTGTTGTTGCTGTTGCTATAGGGGTTTTAAGTCTTGAGTTTGTTCTAAAATTGTGAAGATTCCGGCTTGAGTGAGAGGGTGCATTTCGGTTACAAGAACACGAATTTGACTCATATAACTCCTAATTACTTGTCTTTCGATAATAAATTCACCTTAAAAACAGAATACGGCTAAACTTCTGTGCATGGCAGAAGTAGAAGTACAAAACGAACGAGTTGATGATATTCCGTTGCTGATCAGGCAACAACCCGCTTTGCTACAATAACTCGTTACTATGCCACACCCCTCAATTTTCATCAGCCTATTCCTCATCGCTCACCTATCGCGTCCTTGTTCCAGCACGTTCATCCACCCGCTGCCTGCCAGGAAGCAACCTTCCAGCAAAACGGCCGTTTCCCCCTCTCATCTCAACCCCCAAATCGCACCCCACGCAGTCTACCACAAAACCCCGCCGCCTCATCTGCAAATCAGCTTCAAATCAACTGCAAACTTTTGGGCAAAACGGCCGTTTCCCCCACCAAAATTCACCCTTCCTACACAAGACTCTCAGCCAATCTTCACCCCATCCCCCACCAAAACTTGTTACCATACCTGCCTGACTTAAACTGAAATCCGACGAGGAGTATCGTTATGAAAATCAAGCTGTTGTTATCTGTGATGCTGCTGGCACTATTAACCACCGCTCTCAGCCTTGTTTCCCGGCCCGCCTTCAGCCAGGACGCCCCCCAGGCCGGTATCGCCACCCTCACCCTCAATCCATCCCAAATCCGGGCACAAGCAGGCGATACCCTTGAAGCTCCCTTCGCCTTCAACGCCATCGTCCCCGCCTGGGTCTTTGTTGGAGAAGCGCCGGAAATCCTCCTGCGCACTTCCGCAGATGGGCAAAACTGGAGCGAATGGCGTCATATCCACGCCCACAATGATTGGACTTTGCCCGAGGCCAACAAATCCGTGGGCGACATGATCCTCGTGCCGGCCGCCGACAATACTCACCGCTTCATCCAGTTTCAAGTGCATATGGACGCAGACGCCACCCAGCTTTCCGCCCTCTCCTTTACCTTCATCGACAGCACCGATGGCCCCACCACCGCTGAAATGCTGGCCCAGCAAGAAGCGCTCGACGCCCAACAGCCCCCGGCCATCACCGATAGTTACCCCCGCCCGGCCGTCATCAGCCGCGCCATCTGGTGCATTTACGACACCTGCGACGACACGGAAGATCTGGTTTATGAACCGGCCACGCATCTCATCGTGCATCACACCGTCTCCAGCAATGACAATACCAATTGGGCCAGCGCCGTCCGCGCCATTTACCTCTACCACCGCGACACGCAGGAGTGGGGCGACATTGGTTACAACTATCTGATCGACCGCAGCGGCGTCATCTACGAAGGGCATATGAACGAGGATTACCAAAATCTGGACGTGGTCGGTATCCATGCCGGCGCAGCCAATACCGGCAGCATGGGCGCGGCGCTTTTAGGCACGTTTACCTCTGCGGAAGATGAGTATGATCTGGGCGGCGGCTTCATTATTGCCACGCCGCCGGCGGCTATGCTCCAGGCGTTAGCCAACCTGTTTGCCTGGAAAGCCGACCAGCGCGGCATTGACGTTTATGACGCCGGCCGCCTGCCCAATACCGGCTGGGGGCTGCCCCACATCATGGGCCACCGGGATGTCTACGGCGGCATGAATACCATTTGTCCCGGCGGCAGTATGCAAGATTTGCTGCCCTGGCTGCGCACCCAGATTGTCAATCGCCTGGGTCAGGTTTCGCCCTACACCTTTGTCAGCGAAGAAAGCGCCGCCTTCACCAAAACCAATGCCCCCTGGTTTGAAACGGAGCACGGCTGCGGCTGGCAGGGTCACGCTTACTACACCTGGTCTACCACCAACCCGGCCCAAAGTACCAACTGGGGCGAATGGCGGCTCAATGCGCCGTCTGCCGGCCTGTATGAGATTCAGGTTTACGCCCCTTACTGCGATACCAACAACTCGGAAACGGCCGGGGCCACGTACACCATCAACAATGGCGTCACCAGCAAAACGGCCGTTGTCAGCCATCAAGAGAACGTGGGCTTGTGGATGAGCCTGGGCGTCTATCAGTTGTCCGCCGGTAACAATACCCTGCGCCTCACCGACCTCACCCCCACCGACAGCGGCGTGGGCGTCTGGTTTGACGATGTACGCTTTAAACCGGCCACCTCGGTGGAAATTAGCCATCTCTCCCCCGCCAACAATGCCTGGGCCACGCAGCCAACCGTGCCCTTTAACTGGCAGATAGATTTCCCCTCGCTGGTGCAAAGCACGAAGCTGGAAGTGGCTGCGGACGAAGCCTTTACTGATATAGTGACCACGCAGAACTGGCAAACGGCCGTTACCAGCGCCACCCATCCCTTCAACCAGGATTACCAAAATCTTTACTGGCGAGTTTCCGCCGACATCGGCGGCGTCACCAGTCACTCGACCCCCACCCGCTTCGGCCTGGACAGTACGCCGCCCGCTTCCACCATCACCGGCCTCACCCTCCACGCCTATACCGGCCGGTTTGACGCGATCTGGGCTGGCAGCGACGCCGGCTCCGGTATAGCCGGCTACGACATCGACTATAAAACAGAAGGCGACGCCGCCTGGACGCGCTGGCTGACCAATACAGCGCAAAGCAGCGCCGCCATCACCCTCACCAACGCCGCTGATCTCATCTGGTTCCGCAGCCAGGCGCATGACAACGCCGGCAATGTGGAAGCGGCCGGCGGCGGGGACATGCGTTCAGATCAGGCAGTCGTTCTCTTCAATCCCGGCGCTCAAAACAGCAGCCCGGCCGCCAGTTGGACAAACAACCCCGCGCTGGCCTTCACCTGGGCGCTGACAGAAATCAGCACGGTCAACAACAGCACCCTTGAAGTAGCCCGTGATCCGGCGTTCAGCCAGATCATCGCCATGGAGCAAACCAACAATGGCAGCAGCCAACATGAATTGACCCTGGCGGCGGACGATGGCGATCTCTATTGGCGGGTGACGGTGGCCTTTACCCCGCCGCTTCCCGGCCTGACCAGCACGGTGACTTCCGCGCCCACCTGGTTTGGCCTGGACGCCACCCCACCCACTTCAACGGTAACGGCCGTTTACACCCTCACCCAGAACGCCTACCTCATCACCACGGCCGGCAGCGACGCCCACGCCGGGATCAGCCACATTGGCTACGACTATCAAGTCGAAGGCGATGATACCTGGACGCTCTGGACAGGCGGCGCCGTTTTCACCCCGCCAGAAACCGGCCAAACTTACTTCTTCCGCAGCCAGGCCATTGATGGCGCGGGCAACCTGGAACCGGCCCACCCCACCGCTGATATCAGCACCCAACAGGCAATTCCCATCCCCCATGCTATAATGCTGCCTGTTATTACCAAATAAGCAGAGTACCTGTCCCAATGTAGCCTGAGCCTGTCGAAGGCGGGGCCGGGCTTCGACAGGCTCAGCCTTCGGTGATCTATATAGTTTCTAAGCAGCAACCCATCAAAGGAGGAAACAAATGATGGCGGAGATTCAACAGGTAGATGTCTTGATTGTGGGCACGGGGCCATCTGGCACATCAACGGCGCTGCATCTCATCCAGCAGGATGCGGCCTGGGCCAAACGCATCGTCATGGTAGACAAGGCTGTGCATCCGCGAGAAAAGCTGTGCGGCGGCGGCATCACCCACATGGGGCGCAACATCATTTCACAATTGGGGCTGGCCCTGGAACCCAACCATTTTGACCTGCATGAAGCCAGGTTAACCTACCGCAATAAGCAGTATTCGTTCTTTGGCAAACCAGTGTTCACCATTGTGCGCCGGGATGAATTTGACCATTGGCTGCTGCAAACGGCCGTTGCTCAGGGCGTCACCGTGCGGCAAGGAGAAGCGGTCAACAGCGTCACATTGCATGATGATTACGTGGCCGTGGTCACAGAGCAGGCCACTTTTCACGCCAAAACAGTGGTAGCGGCCGATGGCTCCAAAAGCTTCGTGCGCCGCGCCCTCAAATGGGAAGGGCCGTCTCATGTGGCCCGCCTGGTGGAGGTGTTGACGCCGGAAAACGCCGCCACCACGCCAGAATTTCAAGAGCGAACGGCCGTTTTTGAATTTGACCAGACCACTGCCTTTGGTTTGCAAGGTTACTATTGGGATTTTCCCAGCTATGTCAACAATAAGCCGTTTATGAACCGGGGATTGTTCGACAGCCGCGCTCAACCAGGGCGGCCAAAAGCAGATCTTAAAACCACCTTCAGCAGCGCCTTAGCCGAGCGGGAGCGTGATTTGGACGAGTATAAGTTGAAAGGCCACCCTATCCGCTGGTGGGATAAAAACAGCCAATTTGCTCAACCACATGTTCTGCTGGTGGGGGATGCGGCCGGCGCAGACCCGCTCATGGGTGAAGGCATTTCGTTTGCGTTGGGCTATGGCAAAGTGGCGGCAGCAGCGATACAACAGGCATTTGCGACTGAAGATTACAGTTACAAAACCTATCGGAAAATGCTGCTGGCGGATCCCCTGTTTAAGCAGTTAAATTTTCGCACCTGGGCGGCTAAACTGGCTTACAGATCATGGCCGGCCTGGTTGGTCAGCTTTTTATGGGGGGTCATGGGATGGGTGGTTAAATACACGCGGTGGGGCAACCGTGAATATGTGCCCATCGAACCACCCCCCATGCCTCATGTTTCCCGCCAAATCTCGCCAAAGCGTTAAAACATCAGAGCGGATACCCAAACAACCACCAGTATGTTTCTACCGGATAGGCTGGCTGCCAAATGGCGTCTAAGATAAATTCGCCAGGCTGCCAGTGCCCTTTGAGGCGAGCATCTATTTTCTCCACATCTGCTGCCAGGCGCGAGGGTAATTGAAACGGCCGTTGCCCCAATTTATTCATTAACGCCGCCATGACAATACGGGTATCGACCACAGTAGCATAATAGTCCCGGTTGGCGGCCATTTTACTGCTGGCGCCCCGCAGATAAGCCATCCACTCGCGCAGCCGGGCATGTACCTCGTCGGTCGCCCGCTTTTCAAAACGCACCACCTGATTGTTGATGAGGGTCTCAAAGGCTGCCATTGTTTTGTCTAGTCGTCCTTGATCCGCCAGGTCAAGTTGGCCGCGCAGCCGCTGCAGCCGTTCCTGGCGCATCAGGCAGCCGCCAATGGTCAGCTTGGGCATGCCCTCCTCGCCCATGGGCCAATGGGTGGCGTCGCTGGCCAGATACGCTTCCAGGCTGGCCGCCATTGTCTCCAAAATTCTCAAATCTTGGGCCAGAATTTCGTTTGTCTTACTCATCGTAAACCCCCTTTTTGTCAACTATTATGCTCCCATTCATTTAAATCCCCTTCTTTTCACCGCTGTTGCCGCTAGATTGATTCAATCTTGAGGTTTGAACCAATCTCCACACGCAAAGGTTATTTACGAACAAACCCTTTGACAGGGCGCTTACCATCTGATACGTACATGATACTGGTTTATGAATCATGGCGTCAAGGTAAGGGCAATGTAAGAGTGTGTGCAACTTTGGTTGATGGAGACGAGGAGTGAACTTGTCGAAGCCCGGACTTCGACAAGCTTACTCCTCAATCCGTTTATTCCGGGTGGCCGTACAACCACCAATACGCATCTGCTGGATAGGCTGGCTGCCAGAGCGTCGGCCAGACAAACTCGCCGGGCGTCCAACGTTGGCGCAGGTTTTTGTCCAGAAATCCGATTCGCGTCATCACTTGTGGTTGCATCTGGTAAGGGGCCTGGCTCAACTGCTCTGTCAGGGCAGACAACATGGCTCTTGGCTCAACGGCCGTTCCATAATTAACGGCCGTTGTTTGCCTGGTGCGTAGTTCCTGCAAATACGCTTCAAATTGGCGAATACGGGCGTCGATCTCGATGTGGGCCTTGTTCTCCAAGCGCACGATTTTGTCTGCCACTGCCATGTTAAATTGAGAAACGGCCGTTTCCATTTCCACCCGTTTCTCCTCAGACAACAAGCTAGAGAGCGCCCGCAGCCGGTATTGACGCATGAGATAACCACCCAGCGTAAGCATGGGCAGGCTGCCGCCCATGTTCCAAAACAAAACCTCGCTCTGTAAATAGGCAGCCATATCCGCCGCCATCGCCGTCAAAATAGTCACGTCGTCTTCTAATTTTTTCATACCATCTGTCATGGGAAACTCCTTTGTCAATGGGAGCGCGGACAAGTTGTCCGCCTCTTTTGAGGGAGATAAAGCTTACCAACCAATTAACGTTAAAACCCTCTTTTCAACTTACGGTATAATAGGCGACGGTATCTGTTTAAGCAACACCAAAGGGTTGATAACGTCCCCCTAAATCGTTCACCGAAAGAGAAACTATTCTATGAAGAAAGTGATACTACCACTGCTCATGATTGCCCTGTTTAGCCTGCTTCTTGTGCCCCCCATCCAGGCACAGCTGCCCACAAACCAGATTGAGAGCCTCATCGTTGATCTCTGGCCTGACTATGATCAAGAGAAAGTGCTGATCATGTTTACCGGCGCCCTGCCGGCCGACGCCCCGCTGCCCGCCTCCATCACTATCCCCCTGCCAGCCGAGGCGCAAATCAACGCCATCGCCCGCATCACCAGCGACAACCGCATGTTAGATGACATTGAATACACCACCGGCGACAATTCCCTCACGTTCACCCTCCCCGATTCTCGCTTTCGGGTGGAATATTATGTGCCGTATGAAAGCAGCGGCGTCACCCATTCTTACACCTTCAACTGGCTGGCAGACCTGCGCGTCAAGGAGATATTGGCTGCCGTGCAGCAGCCCACCAGCGCGGTCAATATGAGCGTCACTCCTGAAAACGCCACCATAATCCCCGATAACACCGATGGCTTCACCTATTATACGTTTCCTCCGCAGCCCATTCCTCGTGGGCAGCCGTATACCCTCACTTTCTCTTATGATATGGCCGCGCCCCAGCTTTCCATCGACAATTTACCGACAACAGCCGCGCCGGTGAATGCCAACAGCCCGGCTGCTGCGCTCAGCACAAACACGGTTAACTGGCCCCTGGTTTTAGGCGTTCTGGGTCTGTTGGTGATCGCGGTGGCCGGTACCTGGTTTGTCGCCACCCGGCAAACTGGCGGCACAGCGTCAAAAAGCCGTAAACCGCGCCCCAAACGACCACAGAACCAACCGGTGAAAGCCGCTAACGTTGGCGGCAAAGCACAGTTTTGTCATGAATGCGGCAAAGCGTTGAAGCCTGGGGACAGATTTTGCCGGAGTTGTGGAACGGCCGTTAAAAATAGATAAGCAATGCCACCCTTTTAACTGGAAAAGGGTGGTTTAATCTTCAAGTTTGGGCTGTTTGCCGGTTTCGTCATCCTGATTTTTACTCCGTTTGACGCCCAGGCGACGATCTGGGTCGCCAGGGAAGATTGGGCACAACGGCCGTTTCCGCATAAGGTCCGGCCGCCAACTCATCAAAATACCCCTTCTCCAGCAGCAGCCGGTAAGAAAAGATGGCATGACCCGCCACGCCGATTTCCCGCGCCATCTGGATACGGGCCGCAATCTCATCAAACGAACAGTAATGACCGCCGATACCTGGGATGATATAACGGCCGTTGCGCTCCTCCTGAAAATCGGCCGTCAACGTAGCCCAGCGCTCTTGCGACCAATAAGGATTGTCATCGGGGCAAACATCCGGGTTGCTCGGGTAAATCATGGGCGAGATACTGTCGATGCTGCCCTGAGCCAGCCACTCCTTTGAATCCTGGTAATATGTGTCATAGCCGGTGACATAATTTTCTTGCCAGCCCCATTCCGGTTTAACCGTATGCACCGGCCACACCGCCGCCGACAGCCATAAATCAGGATAGTCGGCCAATAGTTCATAATAGACCCGCGCCACAAACTCATTCACCTGCGCCCGCTGCCAAGCTTCATAGCTGGCATAACCGGCCGGGGCTGCGCCAAAACATGCGCCCGTTTCCGCCAGACTCACCGGATCACAAGAAACGTAGCTTTGCGCATACCGCACCCGATCCAAATGCAAGCCGTCAATGTCATAACGTGCTGCCACATCCTTCAGCACCGCCAGCACATGATCCTCATGAAATTCAGAGGCAGGCGTGGCCCACATATAATTATCACTGCCGCAATAGATCAGACTATCCCATGTCCACTGCAAGCCATTGGGCAAAATCTCATCTCCATACAATGTAACGCCATGTGCGGCGATGAGTTGATGATAAAGCGGCATAGGCGTCACATTTGCGCTGGGAATGGCGGTACAGGCAGCCACCGGATACACATTCACATAGGCGTGAACTTGCAGCCCTGCCTCATGCGCCTTCTCGATCAGGTATGACAGGGGGTCGCCCAGGCCAGCCCATTCCGGGCCAGGCGGCTGCCCCAACGCCCCCGAATAACCGGTGATGCGCTTCGCCCAGGGTTCCAAATCCGAGGCGTAATAAGCATCGGCTTCGCCGCGAATCTGGAAAAACAGCACATTAAAACCGGCGTCGGCCGTATTTTGCACGATTTCATCAATTTTAGCCGGATGCGCCCCGTCCCATGTTGTCCAATCAAAGCGCGTTACCCACAAGCCGCGAAACTCCACCATCGGCTCTGGCGGCGGCTCTGCTTTCATCACCATTGGTAGAAACACAGAGTCGTCCAACGTTTGCGCCGCCACCCACCAACCGGTAACTATCAGACCGATCAAAGCTGCCCCTAAAACTGTCAGTGAAAAGATATGATGTTTTTTCATGCACTCCGGTTCCTCTAAATTGATAGCCGACCACGATAACGCAACTTGTGGTCACCGCCCATGCAAAACGGGTAAAATTCAGTATACGTTCAGCCATGCGCCTTGTTGCTATCAGCAACCCTTGACGAAGACAGGCTGTGCAGCATTCGTTAAGGTTGTTTCCCCCATCATCTCATTGGGAAAATACCTTCCTATGCGCTTTATTAGTTTTTGGTACAGCATAAACACATGTTTTGCGGAAACCTACAGATACCATTAGAATAACTTCATGGAAAATTTTCAAACTCCTTTCGGCAAAATTGTGCTACAAGATTCCCTTGAATATGCGTAATTCACTCTCTGATGAATCCGTTGATTTGATTTTTACAAGTCCTCCCTTTGCCTTGCTGAGAAAAAAGGATTATGGAAATGTAGCGGAAGATGAATACGTGGCCTGGTTTGAAGATTTTGCCCACGAGTTTTTCAGAATTCTAAAACCAACCGGTTCATTGGTAATTGACATCGGCGGCTCATGGATACCCGGACAGCCGACGCGCAGTCTTTACCATTTTGAACTGCTCATTATGCTGTGTAAGAAAGCTCAATTCCATCTTGCTCAGGAATTTTATTGGTGGAACCCGTCCAAACTACCCACCCCGGCAGAGTGGGTTAACATTCATAGAATACGGGTGAAAGATGCGGTCAACAGCATTTATTGGTTATCAAAAACACCCTGGCCTAAAGCCAGTAATAAACGCATATTAGCGCCGTACAGTGAGTCAATGCTCGACTTAATTGAAAATGGATATCAAGCTAAACAGCGCCCCAGCGGACATAATATCAGCGAAAAATTTCAGCGTGATAATGGCGGAGCTATTCCGCCAAACCTGATCGCTATTCCCAACACTGAAAGCAATTCTTTCTACTTACGTTATTGCAAAGAGCATGATATTCAACCACATCCCGCACGATTTCCATCTCGCCTACCAGAGTTATTTGTTCGCATGTTAACAGATACAGGGGATGTGGTTTTCGATCCGTTTGGCGGCAGTTGTGTGACTGGGGAAGTATGCGAAAACCTGCAAAGAAATTGGACTTGTTGTGAAATTGTGCCTGAATATATTGAAGGCGCCAAAGGGCGTTTCTTGGCAGCTGAACCGCAAAATGACAAGATTGAGCCGGATCATTATAAAATATTTAGCCCCTCAATTCTCTGGAACGACGCCAGCGCAGAGGATGTTGAAGAGCTTCCCGTTGATGGTGGTAAAAAGCGACCCAAGCCACAAAAAACACAGTTACAAAAGCCCAAACCCCTCAAAAAGCCAGTGATACAGCCAACACTTTTCGATTAACCAGATAGTTAGCTTAATGGTAGAGTAAGCCGGATGCCGCGATTATCTACAGCAACACTTTTAAGCTCAATCACCGCTGCACTTGCGGAGAGTAATGCATCATCTGTTTTGATTTCTCCTGTCAATAGAAACCCTCGTCGGTTTGTGGTTCAAGCAGGGCATATGATGTTTGAAGTATGGGTGTATATTTGGACGTTAACCCATGGGGGTGGTGCAGCAAGACCCAAAAATGAATACCGTATTCAACTTACAGGAATAACGCCTCCTTTTGCGCTAAATCCATCTGGGCCAACGCTCCTTATTGGATATGAACCCAATTTGCAATGTTTTGCCGGCTTTGATTTAAGCAAACATCATACTTTTTCTACCCAATCGCCATCCATCCAAATATCAATTACGGCTTTACGCGATGCCTTGCAAGATGGGTTTGCCTTTGTCACGAAAGGAAACGAAGAGATTGCCATTGGTTTTCGTCCAGACCAGTTTTTAGCTTATACGCTCAATTCGGAATTACTCCATGCGCAAGGGGTAGATGCCGCCACAGTTGGCTTATTGGCAAAGGCGGCATCATTGGAACAAATTGCTCAGACAGAGATGGAACAAATTCCGGCAGAGAGACAGCGCGTTGTAGAAACCATTTCACGTCTTTCGCGTGATTCCAGTTTTCGCCGGAAGGTAACAACGGCATATGAACAACGCTGCGCCGTTACCCGAATGCAGTTGAAGCTGATTGATGCGGCGCATATTTTGCCAGTTGGCGTGGAAGGGAGTAATGATGAGGTTCAAAATGGGTTGTGTCTGATGTATCTTGATACCCGAATTCATCTTCCCCATGACAGAAATCAGCGACCCTCTGTCGAATTTATTCGAGAGGCAAATAAGTTCCGAAACATCAGTAGTTGATCCCTGCCTCCCCGCACGAATCTCCGTCCGCCAAACTCAGATAGGCGCGGAAAGAGAAACGGCCGTTGTCATACAAACGTTGTCCGATTCTGCCACATAATCGACTCTAACAGCTATAGAAACTCTTGGCATAAGACAATCTTTTGCAGATGAGACCCTCCTTCTCCTGGATGACATCGACGCCGCGCACATGCTGCTGGTGGCCAACTTCATCGACCCATCGGCAGCGCCAGTGCATATTGCAGCGATGCCCAAAGCCATAAATATCCTCGATTTGCATGTAGACTTGGGGTGATTCGCGGAAGAAATTGCGCAGGTATGACGTGATGGCTTCTTTGCCGGTGTATACGGCGCCATCAGGAGCAGGGGCGCTGGTTTCAAAGGTACAATCCTCGCTCAAAAGCTTCACCATCCCCGCCACATCATGCCGGTTAAACGCTTCGTTAAATGCCAGACTAATGCGGATGGCAGTTTCTATTTTTGACATTTTCGTAGGCAAGCGATACCTCCCCGGAAAATGGGAGCGCGGACAGCTTGTCAGTCCTTTGCGGGCTGGCAGACCGCGCTCTCGTTTTCATTTCAACCAAGAAGTTCAACTTTTCTAAAAAGTTGAACTTCTGTACGCGCCCCTAAAGCGGCAGCCAGGCGCCAATGCCCATTTCCACGGCGCGCTGGTAAAGTGTGGGCGCCACCGCCATATCATCGAGCGCCAAACCCAAATTACAGGCGATGGTCTTTTCTGCGGCCGATTCACGCCCCGGTTTCAAGTGAGCCACCAGTTCGCCCAAATCGGCATGGATGGGTGGCGCCTCCTGAAAATAGCCGACGCTTTTGTAGTATTCAAACTGCGCCAAATCATCGGTGCAGAATTTATCAACTTCCTGCATGGCGGCCGGTTCCCAGTAGGAATCGAAATCGACCAGGGAGGCAAAGGCGCCTTGATCCAGCCAGCCCGCTTTGATGGTCTGGTGCGGCTGCTTCAAGATAGGTCCGGCTGTCACCACCAGATCACAGCCGGTGACAGCTTCTTGGGGGGTGGCAACGGCCGTTACCCGCATCCCTAATCTCTCATCAACAAGCCGGCTAAATTTCTCCACCGCTGCGGCATGCACATCGTAGGCAAAAACTTCCTCGACGGGGAACAGCACCTGCAGCGCTTCCGTGTTGGTAAACCCCTGCACCCCACAGCCCAACACGCCCAGTTTGGTAGAATCGGGTCTGGCGAGATATTTGGCGGCAACGGCCGTTGCTGCTCCCGTGCGCATTCCGGTAATCCATTGACAGTCCATCACCGCCAGCGGAATGCCCGTCTCTGGATCATTCAGAATGAGCAGCCCGGTGATGTAAGGCAGCCCCTTTGCCGCATTACCAGGAAAGCCGCCGACCCATTTGATACCGGCCGAATGAAGCGCCGGAATATAGGCCGGCATGGCGTGGATGAAATTATCGCCCCCGCCCGGATGGATGCCCGGTTTAGGCGGCATTTCCACGCGGCCATGCCCCTTTTCTGCAAACGCTTTTTCGACCAATTCAATGACGGTCGCCATGTCTAAGCCTGTGGCAACCACATCGGCTTGGGAGAGGTAGAGGATTTTGTGTTCGTTCATTTTGAATGCTCCTTCTGTGCCAGTTCGTAACAAAGCACCACAATGCCGCAACTAAAGGCGGTGGGTTTTTTAAGCCTTAGATTTTGTCTGCTATCAAGCTCTGGGAAGATTGTCATGCCATTGCCAATTGCAGTGGGATTGATAAATAAATGAAACTCGTCGATCAGGCCATGTTTGATGAGCGCTGATACAAAAGTGGCGCCGCCATAAGCGATGATGTCTTTGCCGGCTTGGTTTTTTAGGGTGGTGATTTCCTCAACAAGGTCGCCTGTTGCTAAGACGGTATTGTCCCACTCCGACTGGTCAAGTGTCTTGGTAAACACAACTTTGGGCGTATTGTTGAAGGTATCAGCCCCTTCTTGTTCAGGGTTCGCTGCCCAATAGGGGATAAATCCTTGGGCCAGTTTTCGCCCAAGCACGATAGCGTCAACCGATTTTGTTATTTCTACCACGTAGTTTTTAAGGTCGTCGTCCCACTCGGTGATCGTCCAGTCCAATTCGCCATTTGATCCCACCATGTAGCCATCAACAGTCATCTGCACTTGAAGTTTTAGTTTTCTCATGGGGGCATTTCCTTTGTCATGAAATTAACCTGCCCTTCCTAATACTACAACGAGATTTTGACATAATGTGGGTAACTAAGACTTCAAAAGTCTAACAAAATTTCTTAAATGATGATTTAACTTGTTTCTGAAACCTATTTCTTCGCGGAGATACGATCAAGACTTTTGAAGTCTCGTTGTAGTACTAATTAGTCATGCCAAAAATCAAATAAATACAGCAGGAGAAACGTGAAACCGCTCTGCCAGTTTTCGGATTTGTCGTACATTTAGCTCTCTTTTGTTATTCAAAATTTCTGAAACAATCCCTTGAGACCCTATCTCTGGCAAATCTGATTGACGTAGCCCATGTTCTTCCATAAGGTACTGCAACACCTCAGCGCCAGAAGCTTGTGACATCGGGTAATGCTTTTCTTCATAGGCATGGACAAGCGTTCCCAGTGTATCTAAAAATTCATACAGGGGATGATTTTCATTTGTGCCAACTTCATCAATTAGCGCATTCATTTGGTCAACTACCCGATCATAATCCTGTTCATTATGGATCGTCATGAATGGGCTAATAGCAGTCCAGTGAGATTGGATATCTTGAATCATAAGCGTCATTTTTTCCATGCCCCTTTGTCATACTCTGAATGTGTAAGCACATGGCGAATATAAACTTTTGACCGATTAAAGTAGAATGTCACATCAAGTTGGGGTTTTCAACCAATAATCCCTCAGAGATAGCGGCTCCATTAAGATTGTTGTCTGCGCACACCAAAGTGAGAGGTGGCAATGCAAGGGATTGACGAATTGTGTACCTGTTTCCAACACATAATTTTTAACCAAGGCACTGCTGTCAAAATAATAATGAGGCATTAACGGCGTTCTCGTAAAATGATTTCTGAAACGGAGTCAGATGAGTAAATAGGTTCATAAGTGAGTTCGTTTGTTGTTGGCGTATGCTGTTCACTAATTAACCCTAAAGATACCAACTGTTGCCAGTAGGCATCCTCTGATTCAAGCCCCGGCTTTAGCGTGACCGTTTCTTTTGTTGACAAGCGTATCGTCAACGGTTCGCGTTGTCTGGCAACACGATACAGGACTTCTTCCAGCGATATATTTTTTAATTCACTTAAATCAATCGTCGTCATCTATTTTTATTCCTGTTTTCAAGTTGCAGACATTATACCATGTGACAGAATGTGAGGAGTGAAACGTGATTTTTTAAACAGAATTAGGTAATCATCGATAGGCTGGTTCGAGAATTGGCTCATACGTGATTTTATAATGAGTGAGGTAAACGGGGGTTAATATGTCACCCGAATAAACTGGCTCTTTTCTTTTTAGCTTTTTCTTTGCCATTCTAAACCCTACATTAAAATGTGTCAGAATTAAATCGTCTTTCCTCTTTGACTATAAAATCATCAATCCATTTGTTATAGCTAACAACTCGTTTAATTTTGTGATTTGCAATTAATGGTACTACTGTTTCATAAAAAAACTCCTTATTTTTCATTGACTGCAAACCGAAAGCAAAATTTCCACATTTCATTCTAAATTCAGAAAACCCGTCCAAGTCAGTCAAATCAAATGGCTCATCCATTAGATTCTCAATTCCTTGCACTATGTATCCTTTGTTTTCGTGGTCAAACTGAATGTCTTCTACAACCAATTCTGACCATAAATAATATCTATTATAGCGACACCCTTTTGGCTTTCTCCCTAATATTAGGACAACACTTGCTCCAAGCATATTTATCGCAGTGCGGTGTTTAGTGAAAATCCCATAGTTAACATTTTCAGTTGTTACTGAATCATCATCTGCTTCTCCAGGTAAATAGCCCATTTTTTCAAAGCTATGATACTGTATGAATTGTTGTGTCCGTTGGGTATCTCTTTTGGGAAAAATCGAATTGGTTCCCATACGCTGAACATTATATTCAGGGGTTAATGTTTGAATATAATACGATTCTCTCTCGATCAGTTGTTCTTCGTTACAGGGTTCGATGATTTCAAAACTGAAGTTTCCGGAAATACCTTGTTTGCTGACTTGCTCTCTCAAATTATATTTTGCAAAGGCCATCCTAATAACTGATTCATTTGAATCATTACTTAGTGACCTCGTGTGCGCTTTCCACCGAGTAGAAACATCACGAGATTGCCCAATATAGAATTTGCCGTTTATCAAATTTGTGATTTTGTATATACCTGTTTGTCTCATGCGAAAAATTAACTCTACCGTGCGGTACGCTTGGATGATTGCATTTCAGTGCTTATACCCCTCATATTCCACAAAAATTTGTGTTATTTTTTTACTAACCATCGTATCAAACAGTCAGCGCATCACCCAGCCGCCATCGACGGAAAGAGTGCTGCCGGTGATATAGCTGCTGGCATCGG
>CAZXVH010000114.1:0-15885 GCA_964643965.1 uncultured Ardenticatenaceae bacterium | reverse complement strand
TGGGAGCGCGGACAGCTTGTCCGCCCAATGCAGGCGAGACGCCTGCGCTCCATAATGGGAGCGCGGACAGCTTGTCCGCCCAATGCAGGCGAGACGCCTGCGCTCCATAAAGGTGGCTATGCCCAAAGTAGACCTGAAAAACCCAAGTTTATACATCAACCGGGAATTAAGCCATATTGAATTCAACCGCCGCGTCTTGCAGGAATGTTATGATGAAAATCATCCCCTGCTGGAACGACTCAAATTCCTGGCAATTTTCACCAGCAACATGGACGAGTTTTTCATGGTGCGTGTTTCCGGCCTCAAGCAGCAAGTGCTATTGGGCATCACCCGCACCCCCGCCGATGGCCTGCTGCCCCGCGAACAACTGGTCGCCATCCACCGCACCGTCACCCAACTCTTTGCTGAAGCCATGCGCTGCTGGCAGGAGCAACTGCTGCCCAGCCTGGCCGAGGCCAAAATTTACGTCTACAACTACGACGAGTTAAAAAAACGCCAGCAAATCAAGCTGCGTGATTATTTTGAAAGCAGCATCTTCCCGGTGCTGACGCCGCTGGCCTTCGATCCCGGCCATCCCTTCCCCCACATCTCCAACCTCAGTCTCAACCTGGCGGCCGTTATCCGCGATCCCCATACCGATGAGACCCATTTCGCCCGCATCAAAGTGCCCTCCACCATGTCCCGCCTGGTGCCGCTAAAACCATTGGATCCGGATGAGCTGCTGCCGCCGACCACCCAAAAGTTTGTCTGGGTAGAACAGGTCATCGCCGCCAACCTGGATCGCCTCTTTCCCGGCATGGAAATTGTGGCGTCTTACCCCTTCCGCATTACCCGTAATACAGACATGGAAATTCAGGAAGAAGAGGCGGACGATCTGCTGCTGACGATGGAAAAGAATTTACGTCAACGTCATTTTGGTTCCCCGGTACGGCTGGAAATTGCCGAGGATACACCAGACGATGTGCGCGAACTGCTGCTGGCGAATCTAAAAATGAGCGCCTACGATATTTACACATCCAGTGGGCCGCTGGGTTTAAGTAGCCTATGGGAACTGCACAAATTAGAACGTCCCGAGTTAAAGGATGCTCATTTCCGCCCCCATCTTCCCGCTGGCCTGCACAGTCATGATGACATCTTCTCCTTATTAGAAAAGCAAGATGTTATCCTGCACCATCCTTATGACAGTTTTTCGCCCGTTATCGATTTTCTCAGGCAGGCGGCCGAAGACCCGGATGTGCTGGCAATTAAACAAACGCTGTACCGGGTGGGGCCAAACCCGCCCATTGTACGCACCTTGATGCGAGCCAGAGAGAATGGCAAGCAAGTGTCGGTGTTGGTAGAACTCAAAGCTCGTTTTGACGAGGAGAGCAATATCGAATGGGCGCGGGCGTTGGAAAATGCGGGCGTCCATGTGGTGTACGGCCTCATCGGCCTGAAAACACATTGCAAATTAACGCTGGTGGTGCGCCGAGAAAAAGAAGGCATCAAGCGCTATGTGCATGTCTCCACCGGCAACTATAATTCCATCACCGCCCGCCAGTATACCGATTTTGGCTTGATGACCAGCCAGGAGGATGTCGGGGAAGACGCCACCGAACTGTTTAACTATCTCACCGGTTATTCCAAACAGCGCGATTATCGCAAGTTCCTGGTGGCGCCGGTTAATTTACGCAGCCAACTGTTGACGCTGATTGAACGGGAAACGGCGCTGGGCAAAAAAGGCTACCTGATCTTCAAGTCGAATTCGCTGGTAGACCCGGAGATCATCCGAGCGCTCTACGGGGCTTCTCAGGCGGGGGTGACGGTTGATCTGATCATTCGTGGCATTTGCTGTTTACGGCCGGGCTTAGAAGGGGTCAGTGAAAATATTCGGGTGATCAGCATCGTCGGCCGTTTTCTGGAACACAGCCGCATTTATTATTTCCAAAACAACGGAGAATCAGATTTGTTTATGGGCAGCGCCGATTTAATGCCGCGCAATATTGACCGACGGGTTGAGATTTTGTTTCCGGTGGAAGACAGGCAGATGCAGCAAGAGATTGTGACACACATTTTGAACATCTATCTCAAAGATACGGCCAATGCTTATGAACTACAGGCAGACGGCCGTTTTGTCCCCCTGGCCTCTAAATTAAAAGAGGACGAGAAGCCGTTTAACGCCCAGCTTTGGTTCTTAAACGGCCGTTCTCTCAATGGCGAGGTGTTCGATAGGGGCCTGGACTCCCTGCCAGAAATAACGGCCGTGCCGCTTGATGAACTGGATGGAGATTAGGGATTGCGGATTGGGGATTGCGGATTGCGGATTGCGGATTGCGGATTGGGGATTAGATCGTGACGCCAGTTACGGTAAGCCGCGATGTGGTGGGCAAAGGCGTCCATGAAGGGTGGCGGGCATGGTTATTCTCCGAAAACGATTCGTGTCTTTGATTTTTTCGCCAACGTAAGGCGTAATGCGTGAAAAACCTGTCACCCATCATGTGTCACGCTTTTCTGCATCTCCTGCACTCGTTTAACCTTATCAAAGGTCTGATCGTATTGAGCGGCCAGATCCACAAAATAATCATTGAAATTATCCCAGGTTTGGGCCATGAGGGTGCGCGTTCTTTCCATATCCTCGTCTTTTTTGCCCCGGCGCACCCGGCGCAGGCTGCGCAAAACATGGCTAGGCAGCGCCAATACCTGCCGGGCAAGCTGGTTCAACGGGCTGGTGGTGATACGGTCCAGAATGTCACGCAGCGCTTCGGCGGCGATAACGGCCGTTTCCTCATCCCGTAGATACCCTTCCTTGCACATATAATCCAGCAGAAAGGCGCGATGCCAATATAAACTCAATAAATCTGAGGCTTCTTTTATCGTGAGAAAATAAAGGATGGTGCGGAAAATACGTTTAAGCAGGAGCAGCGTCAGCCAGATGGGAGCCAAAATGCAGGATTGCAAACAGCTAGCCCTCCCCCGATTTAGTTCCAGCCTGATGCGCGGCGACAACTGCAAGCCATTCTGCCGGGCAATGATGCGCGGCATCCGCCTGCGGAAAAATTGCTCAAAGGCCACATCTACCAGCGGGATGGGAATGAGAATCGACAACCCGGCAAAGGTAGCGTCTGAGTAGACCACCCAATCAAAGTGGGCGCTTTCTCTGGCTTCAATAGTGGCGGGCGTATTATCTGCCATGAACGCAAATCCTCTACGGCAGCCGGGGCCAGGCGGGGTCTAAAAACTGCTGAATTTCCAGCAGATAGCCATTGGGATCACGCAAAAACAGGTGGTAGATGTGGAAGGTTTCATTGTGGGTGGGCGGCTTTTCGATAGGCGTGTTTTGCGCCAGCAGGTAATCGTACCAGGCGTCTACCTCGTCAGAAACCAGGGTGAGGATCACGCCATCCGGGTTGGCGCCTTCAAAATGTTCACAAAAGCCCAAAAAGGCGCTGCGGCTCACCTGGAAGATGCGGCAAACTCCTTGATCTAATACCGGCTCTAATCCGAGGATTGTCTGATAGAAAACGGCCGTTTCTTCTAAAACGGCCGTGTGCAAAAAAGTAACTTGTTGGCTTAGTGACGGTCTCATCAGGGCATCTCTCCTGACGGGATTATTTCCGTTTTCAGGCGCTTATGCAAGTCTGGAGATTGGTTCAATCTCGCCGGGCTAAATCTGGCGTACCTTGATGTCGCCCACAAAACAAGTGGTTTGCAATAAAATCTTCTTATCCGCGACCTTGTAGTTTTTGCTGCGCATCTGCACCGGCGTCAAGAAATTTTCTTCTTTGTTATCAGCCAACTGCACTTCGCTGACAAAAGCAGTGGAGGCCACCGCCACGCCCACCTCGGCCGGCACATACAGGTCGATGTCGCCCACAAAGCCGATGGCCCGAATTTTTGTCTCGCCCTGCGGGATGTCCGCTTGGGTCATGTCCAGTTCGATGTCGCCCACAAAGAACCAAAATTCCTCATCCCCCACCTGCCAATGACCGGCTCGTTCTACCTCACCCAGGAACTTCTGGGTCATTTCCGTGCCAGGCTCCACCATTTTGGGACGCAGGATCAAGAAGAGACCCAGCAAAATAAAGGCAGACGGCCAGCACAAAATGCTTAAATCTATATCAAGCAAATTGCCGATAAGCAGCAGCACCCCCACCAACACAATGACGATACCCAAATAAAATTGTCCTTGATTACGCATCGCATACTCTCCTGATTGGCTGAACTGGGAGGCTATACGGGAAAACGGCCGTTCTCGTTGCGTGATGGTTGAGCAGCAGGTGAGGAGCGCCAGGCACGGGGCAAAAACAGCGCCGGATTCCGCTCATTCATGGCTGCCCTCCCGCCCCCGCCGCCGGTTTGCCCGCAACACCAGCAGCGTACACAGAATCACCACGCCAATCAAGGCGATCCCCACCGCGCCCAGCAACAGCATCGCCTGGCGCAGTTCGGCCAGGGCCGCCATCACTGCGGCGCTGTTAGTTGGCGTGGTAACGGCCGGGCTGATATTGGTCTCTTCAATCAGGGACGGGTCGGCAGTAACGGCCGTTTCTACTGCAAGCTCTACCGCCGCCGCCGCTGTCGGCGCGATTTCCGGCAGCGCCATCGGCGCTGCGACATCGCCGCCCTGCGCCGCCGCCAACGCCGCCACAAAAACCAGGGCTGAGTTCCAGTAAATGGTATGCTCGTTGGTGGTCCAGGCGCCAGCGCTATCTACGTATCGCTTCCCGGCGAAGTTAGAAAAAAGCAGCGAATTATTGTAAGCATTGGGACCGCCAGCCAAAATACCGGGCGGCGCAGCCGGGATACCATCCTGGCTCCACTGCGTGGAAAAGGGCATCTGCATCCGGTCTGTGCCGTAGCCAGACACGTAGCTGAAGCGCAGTGGGTTGTCGCCCAGCAGATAATCGAGGGCGTGTTGGGAAAGGACAACGGCCGTCTCATCCATCCCGCCCAATAATTCAGAGCCAATCGCCATCACAATGGGCGTGGTCAGCACCACATAATTGCTGCCCCAATAAAAATCTTCGTCCAACAGGGCAATATTCCAGGCTGAATCCTGCCAACGGCCGGCCATCCGCGCAAACCAGGGACGGAACATCTCCTCAAAATAGGTGGTTAATTCCGGCTCCTTTTCGGCGCTGGCCATGTATTGCAGCCAGGCCACCATGCCCATGCCGCCTACGCCGTAAGCGTTGTCCGTCTCGCTGTCAAAAAAGGTTTCCACATTTTGGTATTCTTGCTTGACATAATCGTGGTAAACCGCTTCGCCGGTCAAACGGTAGAGGCTGGCGGCCGCCCAAAAACGATCATCGCTGTCGTCGTCATCGCTGTAAGGACCAGACACCGGCGCCACGCCTTCTGGATTGGCCTCCAGGTAAGCCCAGCCCGCTTCGGCGGCGTTTTGCAAGGTGGCGGCGTAATCGGCGTCGAAGGGTTCAAAGATCAGGGCGGCGTGAGCCAGCGCCGCCGCCGCGCTGCCGGTGGCGCTGGTGGGGCGCACGTTCTCCCGCCCCCCTTCTTCGTCTTCTATGAAACGGGGTTCCAAAGCCGTATCGCTGGTGGTTTCCTCGGTGGGTTGCACCATGTGGTAAAAGCCGCCGGACTCAGGCTCTTGCATTTTGAGTATCCAGTCCAGTTCCCAGCGCGCCTCATCCAACAGGTCGGGGACGCCGTTGCCGCTTTCCGGGATGTTCATCTGTCCATCAGGAAACTGTTGCGGGAACAATTCATAAGCCCAGAGCAGATCAGAAACGGCCGTTGCCCCTGCATTCACATATTTGCCATAATCCCCGGCATCATACCAGCCGCCAGACACATCAATGGGCGGTTTCGCGCCGGAGCGAAAAGCCGCCTCTGCATCTTGCGGATGGCCGGCGCCTCGGGCAAACTGCCCGGCATACGCCTCCTCTAAAGGGATGCCCGAACGCTGCAAGTAAAAATAGCGCAGCGTGTCGGCCAGCAAGCTGTCATACACATCGGCGGCAATGGTGAAGCGGGGCGAATCTTCCATCTGGTAGGCGTCCACAGAGAGATAATACTCACCGGGCAGCGTCACCTCAGAAAAGTCGGCCGCCAGCACCCGTTCGCCAGAAACTCCCGCATCATACGCCGTCACCAATTCCAGAGCGCCCGCATAGACCACCTGGTTATTGCTCAAGGCCCGCACCGTAAACGGCGTCCCAGCCTGCGCCAGCAACTCCTCATCAAAACCGCTGATGTGGGCAATCTTGACCGCGCCAGGCGTATAACCCACCTGGTTCAACTTGACTTGGGGGTGGCCCGGCTCGTCACTGGGGGAAGTGAATTTAATGTCGTTGAGCCAGAAGCTCTTTTCGCCGCTGTCCACCCCAGCGAAATTGATGGTAAACATTTGCTGCGGATCAAAGGTGGCGCTTTCGGCAATAAAGCTGCGCAGGGGAATACGCACATGCTGCCACTCGTCTGTGACCGGTAAAACAGACGACAGGGTGACTTCGGCCGAAGCTGTTTCAGCGGGGTTTCGGGCCATCACTCTGTCGCGCAAAGCGATGGTGAAATCCTCGCCGCCCTGACTGCCCTTGATATTGAATTCCAGGGCGCCTTCGGCCACATAAGGGGCAATACTGTAATTTTCCCAGGAGTTTCCCGCCAAAATAAAGGCCCACCAGCCCCCCTCCCCCTCATCATGCCGCAGATTGATCCGGTAGGAGGGCAGGTCTTGGTACGTTTCGCCGGTATCAATAGGCAGTTGACTGCCATCGGTGGTCTCCAACACCAGGCCGCCGCCGGCCCCAGCCCATTGGCCGTTGGGGACATCGGCGAAAATAGACAGGTCGGGCAGCCGCCGGTAATCGGGGGCTGGTCCAGGATCAGGTTCGGATTGGGCCAGGGCTGGCCCTGCCAGGCAAAGGCTGACACATAATAGTAGAAATAAGCCAACGGTGCGTAATTTCATGGTTTGATTGCTCCTTGAGCGTTTTTAGCATTGGGCGTATCCAACTTTCTCAACGCTTATAGCATATCAAACGCTATTTTCGGCTTTTCTTACGGAGAAGGGAGCAAACGGGCCAGGGGTAGAGTGAAGGTGAAGGTGCTGCCTTGACCAGTTCCAGGGGAAACGGCCGTTAACTCTCCCCCCATGGCCCACACCAAATGACGCGAAATGGTCAGGCCAATGCCGCTGCCGCCGCTGCCCCGGGTACGCGAGGAATCCACCCGATAGAAACGTTCAAAAATATAGGGCAGCGCTTCCGGGGGAATGCCCATGCCCGTATCCCGCACCGAAACCTGGGCCAGGCCCGGAACGGCCGTTGCCACCACAAACACCGCTCCTCCCTCCAGCGTATACCGGAGGGCATTGCCCAGGAGATTGGTGAGGACCTGCGCCGTGCGATCTTCATCGGCGCACACAAACAGGGTGGCGGCGGGGAAGGTTTTGTGTACCGTCAGCGCCTGGGCATCAAATTGGGAGCGCAGCTGCGCCAGGACGCGGTTAATGAGGGGGATGAGGTCAAAGACGGCCGGATGGAGTGAAATTTGTCCCACTTCCACGCGGGACAACGCTTGCAAATCATCCACCAGGCGGCGCAGGCGGCGCACTTCTTTGTCCATGAGGGCAAAGGTTTCCTCGTCGGCGGCAAAGACGCCATCCATCAACCCTTCCAGGTAGCCGTTTAATCCGGCCAGCGGGGTGCGCAATTCATGGCTGACATTGCCGATAAGGGCCACCCGCTGCTCCTCCACCCGCTCTAATGATTCGGCCATCTGGTTGAAGTTATCGGCCACGAGGGCCAGTTCATCGCTGGGGGGCACGGCGATGCGCTCGTTGTAGTGGCCGCGAGCGATGCGTTCACTGCTGTGGGCAATCTCGTCTAACGGCCGCAAGATTTCCCGCGCCAATAAGAAGCTGGTTGCCAGACCAGCAATGATCGCGCCACCCGCTGCCAGAGAAACGGCCGTTAAAATCGAGCGCCTAAAGGAAGCCAACACCGCGGCAGTGGCCTCCGCCGGGGCCACCTGATTGATGAGCAAAAACGCCGCCAGCAGCAGCAAAACCACGCCCACCACCACCACAATCATATTGGCAATGACAATGCGCCACCTCAACTGCCGCAAAAATCCTCGCATCATCCACTCCCTCACTACCCAACTACCCAACTACAAGACTACTCGACTACTCGACTACCCAACTACTCGCCTACGCCCTCTCATCCACAAACTTATACCCCACGCCACGCACCGTTTGGATCAACTGCACGCCGGTGACCTCTTCTAATTTGCGCCGCACCTGGCCCACATAGACATCCACCACCCGGTCATTGCCGTAAAAATCAACGCCCCATACCCGGTCGATCAACTGATCTCTGGTGAGGACCCGGCCGGCATGGCGTACCAGTTCCAGCAGCAAATTAAACTCCGTGCTGGTGAGATTCAGCAGCGTTTCCCCGGCATAAACCTCATGGGCGTCAGCGTCTACCCGTATCTGTTTAAATAAGAAAACATGGTGTGGCGCCTGTTCGGTGGCGCGAGAACGGCGCAAAATAGCTTCCACCCGGGCCACCAGTTCGCGCGGGCTAAAAGGCTTGGTCAGATAATCATCGGCGCCGATGCGCAGGCCGGCCACCCGGTCGCTTTCCTCACTCCGCGCCGTCAGCATAAGAATGTAGACGTCTGATTCCTGGCGCAGCCGCGCCGCCACTTCTATGCCATCCATGCCGGGTAAATTGAGATCCAGAATAACGAGGTCGGGTTTGTGCTGGCGAGCTTGGGTGAGCGCTTCCGGGCCATTGTCTACGCAAATGGCGACAAACCCGGCGTTCTCCAGGTAGGTGCGCACGATATTGCGTATGCTGGCTTCATCTTCTACAACGAGTATCTTGGCGCTATTCATGCTTGTAGTGTAGCAAATTTTGGGGCGTACGCGAGAGAAGTGCGGGGCGGATTGACAATCCGCCCGTACTAAAGAAGAATTCAAAAATGCCAGCGCCCGGTAGTTTATACTCGCTGTGGTCGATTTCTGACCATGCCATCCCTGGTAAAAATGTCAGGTTATGCCCGTTACCAGTAGATTAAGATGGCGCCTGCGCGGCGTGGGCCACCTTGATTTGGCGCATCAGCAGAGCATACACGGCTGACGCCATTACCAAACAGCCAAAGATGATAACCATCACCGCTTGTGAGCCGCTTTGCTCAAACTGCCGCCCCACCAGCCAGGGAATGGTCATGCCGCCCAGACTGGCGCCCACAAAAAAGTAGCTTGTCACCGCCCCACTGACATTGGTATTACGCTCCGCCAGGGTGAGCGTGGTGGGAAAGATGGAAGCCATGAACAGTCCCAACGCGATGGTTCCTGTCCAGACAACGGCCGTTGCCTCTGGCGCAATCAATATCAGACCCAAACTCAGCAGACTACCGGTCAGGTCGATCAACAAAATCTCTCGCGCCCGCAGCCGCGCCGCCACCGGAATGCCCACTAAGCGCCCCAGCGTGAGCGACGCCCAGAAAATCGAGGTGAGGTAAGCGGCGCTGCTGGCCGTTCCTGTGCCGGTGGCTAAAGCGTAGGTGTAAATCCAGCCGCCATAGGCGATCTCTGCGCCGGAATAGAGGAAGAAAAAAAGAGCAATCAGGCCGACGACCGGCCAGTTGATCACCCCGGCAATGGCGCTCTGGGCCGTTTCGGGCATGGCCGGCGATGGGATACGCGAGACGTAAAGGACGGCCGGCAGCATCAACAGCGCCAGCATCCAGTAAGCCCACTGCATCCCATTGGGCAGCGTGATGACCTGGGCGATGATGATCGGGGCCAGGAAGGAGCCGACGCCAAAGAAGAAGTGCAGCCCATTCATGTACGGCCCCACTGCTTTGCCATGCAGCCAGACGATGAGGGTATTGCTGCCCACGTCGATGCCTGATTCACTGAGACCGAGGAGGAAGAAAACGGCCGTTATCAGCCAAAAACTAGAAAGTAAGGGAACCATGGCCATCAGCAGCGCCACGCCAAACAAGGCCAGCGTCAGCAGCCGGTGTCCCGGCAGACGATCATACAAGCGGCCGACCAGCAGCGCCCCCAGTAAAAACCCCACCGAGCGAGCGCTAAACAAAAACCCCATCTGGCTGATTTGCACGCCGACCTGTTCGGCCAAACCGGGCAGCGTAGGTCCCAGCGAGGCCGCCGCCATACCTAACGTGATAAAGCCAAGATAGTAGCCAGTGGTTGTTTTTTTTGTAGCTGTCACATCATTTCTCAAGCGACGCGGGCGGCAGCGAAGGCCAGTTCGCTCAAGGTGGGATGGGCGGCATAAAGCGCCGCCAGGTCTGAGACAGCCAAACCAGCGTGGAGGGCAACCATAACGGGGGCCAATACGTCGGCGGCGTGGGGGCCGATGGCAACAGCCCCGGTTAAACGGCCGTTTTCCTCCGCATAGGCCAGTTTCACAAACGCTTCCTCGTCAGGCAGCAAATGGCTTTTAAGGCTGGCGCTGAAGGGCACACTCACCGTTTTAAGGCCTTCGCCTAGCAAGACGCCCACCTGCGCCACCTGGGGTTCGGCATACACCGCCCCAATCACGGTCAATTCGCTAAAGGGAACGGGGGGTTGCCCGGCCGCCGCCCGTCCCGCCGCCCACGCCTGGGCCATGGCCCGGTTGGCGATCATGGGCAGGCCGGAAGCGTCGCCGGCAAAGTAGATGTGCGGTTGAGGGGAACGGCCGTTTTCATCCACCATCACCGTCCCCTTCTCCAGGGTTAAGCCGGCCGCTGCCAGATTGAGATCGGCCGTGTCCGGTTTGCGCCCAATGGCCAGGAAGGCCGCCGCCGCCGGATGCAGGGCGCCATCGGTGGTCGCCACGGCCACGCCCGCTTCGATTTGATCAATACGCTCGGCCATATGCCCGGCCACGATAGTGACGCCGCGCCTGGCCAGGATAGCCACCAACGTCTGCGCGGCCTGGCGATCAAAGTCTGGCAGGACGCCAAATTGATCCACAATCCAGGTCACGGCCAGCCCGAGCCGGTTAAACAGGTAGACAAATTCCGTCCCGGTGGCTCCCGCGCCCACCACCACCATGCTCTTGGGCAAGGTGTGCAGGGCGCTGGCAAAACGGGGGGCCAACACATTTCTGCCGTTTGGTCTCATGGTGGGCGGGAAGACGGGTACAGAGCCGGTCGCCACAATAAAAGCGTCGGCCGCCAGGCTGAACTGACTTTCTTCCTGGCTGATGGTGAGGGTATGGGAATCATGGAAAACGGCCGTTCCTATCACCACCGCCACGCCCGCTTTTGCCAACGCCGCCTGCTGCTGGCTGTGCCAACCCGCTTTCACTACTTTGATGCGCTCTACGATGGCCGGCGCATCCGCCTGCCCGGCCGCGCCAAATAAACCCATGCCTTCTGCCTCTGCAAATGCTCCCAGGGTATCGGCCGCCGTCAGCCATACCTTGCTGGGCAGCAAGCTGTGCCAGCCGGCCCGCCCGCCCAGCGGCGTATTGCTCACTAACGTCACCTGCGCCCCGGCTTTAGCCGCTGCTTTGGCCGCTTCAATGCCGGCCGGCCCCCCGCCGATAATCACAATTTTTTTGCTCATCATATCCCCTTTTTCTCAGTTAGAATGCCATCAAATTTGATTTCAAGTATACCCTCAATTCCCGAACAGAAGCGGCCGATCTGGAAGAGAATTGAAAACATGGTCAAAATCAGGGCGGGAAAACCGGCCGGCGCCCAGGGTGAGCGTATTGGCCGTACCGGCCGCCACCCCATATTTAACTGATTCGATCCAATCAAGCCCCTGGGTGAAACCGTGAATCAAACCGGCCACCATACAATCGCCCGACCCCACCGCACTTTTTGCTTGAACGGGTGGGGGTTGCAGATAAACGGCCGTTTCCCCATTTACCGCCAGCGCCCCTTCTTCGCCCAGAGACAGCACCACAATGGTTTCATAGCGAGTGGCGATGGCAACCGCTGCTTCTGCAAACTCAGCAAGCGTGGTCAGCTCCTGTTCCGCCAAAATGGATACTTCCGTTTCGTTGGGCTTAATCAGGAATGGTTTTGCCGCCACGCCATGCCGCAAGGCATGGCTGCTGCTGTCGAGGAACGCAGGCACATGGGCTTCATGGGCAATATTGATGAGCTGGGCATAAATATCTAGCGGCGCGCCAGGGGGAAGGCTGCCAGAAAGGGAAACGGCCGTTGCGCTACCCACCCTCTCTCGAAAACGATCCAGCATTTCTGCTACTTTTTCCGGTGATACCGCCTCGCCCTTTTCATAGATTTCCGTCATGACTTGATTGCGGCTGTCCAAAATAGAAGTGCAGGTGCGTGACTCAAAACCGGTGTAGACAAAATCGGTGGCAATGCCTTCAGCTTGCAGCCCATTCTCGATAAACTGCCCCGCCGCGCCGCCCACCCACCCCGTGACCACAGGTTTCTCTCCAAACTGCTTCAAAGCACGAGCCACGTTACAACCCTTGCCTCCCGCCAACGATTTCACCGCTTCCGGCCGATGAATAGCGCCCAATTGAAAGCCATCGACAATAATCGTCTTGTCAATAGCAGCGTTTAGATTGACACAAAGAATCATGAAATTTCCAAAGAAACAATTAGAGATTAGAAACCTGTTTAATCTCCAATCACACCTCTCCTGCTTTCCCGGCCGCGCCCACAAAACGCAGCCGTTCTCGCACCACTTCCATCTGGGCGTCTCGTCCTGGCCCCAAATATTTGCGCGGATCAACGAGTTCTGCATCGGCGGACAATACTTCGCGCACAGCGCCGGTGAAGGCTTTGTTTAGCTGCGTGGCGATGTTGACCTTTGCCAGCCCCAGCTTGATGCCTCGGGCAATGTCTTCATCTTTGACGCCAGAGGAACCATGTAAAACCAGTGGCGTATCCACACGCGCCCGAATGGCTTGCAGTCGTCCTAAATCTAGCGAGACTGATTTATCTTTGAGGCCATGCACAGAGCCGAGGGCAATGGCGAGAAGGTCGATGCCGGTGGCGTTAACAAATTGTTCCGCTTCATCTGAGGTGGTGAGGCTGATGCCAGCAAGATCAAAAGCGGCGTCATCCGGTTTGGGAACTTCGCCAATTTCCGCTTCCATACAAACGCCGCGTGAATGGGCAACCTGGCACAAGCGCCGGGTGATAGCAACATTTTCGGCAAACGGAAGGCCATCGCCATCAAACATGACGGAGGTGAAGCCAAGAGCGATGGCTTGCAGCACTTCCTGCTCGTTGGCGTGATCCAAATGCAAGGAGACGGGAACCTCGACGCTGTTAGCGGCTACTTTGCCGATGGCGGCCATATATTGCAGGCCAAGAATTTCACTACCGCTGCCCACGTACTGGAGTGCGCGATGGCTTACTTGAATGATAACGGGGGCGTGTTCAACTTGCGCCGCCAAGACGATGGACTGCATTTGTTCCAATGTATTGGCGTTGAAGGCGGCAATGGCATAGCCTTCTTGATAAGCCGTTTGAATCCAGGGGAGTACATTGCGTAAAGTCATAATCGGATACCTTTTAGCTTTGGTTTATTATTTTTATTGCTTCGTCCAAAGTGGGTTGGGCTGTTGTGCCACCGGCCGCCCGGGTAGAAAGGGAGCCGCAAGCCAGCGCCAGTTGCAAGCTTCGGGCTGGAGGCCATTGCTTGATGGCGCCGTATAAAAAGCCAGCGTTGAAGGAGTCGCCGGCGCCTACGGTGTCTATGATGTTGACGGGAAACGGCCGTTTCCGCACCATCTCATCTCCTTGCACCACCAGCCCCCCTTCCGCACCCAACTTCACGGCAAGCGTTGGGACAATTTTTGCCAACGTCGTCAAAGCCTCATCCAGTGAATCACAGCGAGCCAATCGTTTTGCTTCAGCGGCATTGGGGAGCAGGAGATCGCAATGGGGCAGGATGCGTTCAACCTGCCATTGTTCTCGTGGATCCCAGTTGGTATCGAGGGAAGTGGTCACATTATGGGCGTGGGCAGCGGAAAACAGTTCGGGCAAACCGTCCCGCAATCCATCCAGTAAGAAGTAACTACCGACATGAAGGTGATGCGTCTGCTCAATTAACTCACGGCTGACTTGTTCTGGTTTCAAAGCCGGAATCGCACCCGCATAGGTAAGCATCGCTCTGTCACCATCCGGTTTTGCCAGGATGAGGGTGAAGCCGGTTTGCAAGGCGGGGTCGATGAGACAATGGCTGGCGTCGATGCCTCGTTCTTGCATGGCGTTTAACATAAAACGGCCGTAGAGATCATCACCCACCACCCCCACAAAGGCTACTTTCAGCCCCAACCGCGCCGCCCCACACGCCGTAATAACAGAGGAGGAACCAATGGTCAGATCGGCCGCTTCGACCATTTTCTCGACCTGGCCGAAAACTGGCACGACGTCTGTGCCTCTGAGAATGATGTCGGGGTTTATCTCTCCGATAATTAGTAAATCAAACATGGGTAGAGCCACAGCCTGTAAAAATAACAGTGGTTGGCTGAAGCGATTGCCATTGGCTGCTGAGGGTGGACGCCACGGCCGCAAAGGCGGTTAGCGCCGCAGACCACGCTTCTGTTTGGGTAGTGATTTCTGTGTAACTGTATTGTCCGTTCATCATGTTCCCTATCTGATCCTCGACCTAAACAAGAATGAGTTCCAGACCTTGTTGGCGTAATTCCTCGGCAAGTTCTGGTTGCAGTTTGTCGTCTGAGATGATGGTGTTAACGGCCGTTACCGGCGCCATTAAGACCGTGCTGACGCGCCCAAACTTGGTGTGGTCGGCCACCACCACACAACGCGGCGCAATTTTTAGAATCGCACGATCCGTCATCGCTTCATCTACATAGTCGCTGGTGAAGCCATGTTTTGGGTCTCCCGCCCGCATACCCATAAACACCGTGTCGGCTCGGAATTCACGAATCGCTTGCTCCGCCACATACCCCACCATAGACAGTTCGCTCTGGCGCAGTTGCCCCCCAATCACAATGAGTTCGATATTTTGGTGATTGGTTAACTGATTGATAACCGGCAGTGAATTGGAGATAACCGTCAGAGGCATATCTTGAATGTGCGGCACAATGGCGCTGACCGTACTGCCACTGCCCAAGAAAATAGTTTGTCCAGGTTGAATAAGCGCTGCTGCCGCTTGGGCAATGCGCTTTTTTTCTTCCCCTTCTACGGCTTGTCGTTGAAAAATGGGAGGCTCTTTTTCAGCGCGTTCTACGCGAACGGCGCCACCATGGGTTCGTCTCACCCACCCTAACTGATCCAACTCCTCCAAATCACGCCGAATGGTGGCTTCGCTGACATCCAGTAACCCATTAAGTTCAGTGACTGTTATCTGACCGTTTTGATTAACTAGATTTCTAATTTGAGTATGACGGGTTGTTTTCATCATATATTCTTTGTTTTTATGCGCGAAAATGATTGTTAATGGATATATTAAGGTAATAACAGTCAGAAGTCAACATTAACAAGCATTTCCAATCAAAGGTGATTACAACATCGTAAGGGAGAATATGGCCGCATGGCTCTCGTAAGGGTCAGTCAAATTGATGATCCTTCTCATACCATTTCCCAAATTCAACGATGCTCTGAACTTCCTCACCAAATGGCATCAAACGCTTGTCGACAACTCGCCTTTCTAAGAAATTTTTTGAATTTAAGACAATACCTGAGAAAAACTTCGCCTTCTCCGCGCTCTCTGCGGTAAAAAAGACCTTGTTTCAGAAAACTCAGCATGAAGCACACGAAAATCGGCTGGAAGTGAAGAACATATCAGCAGGAATTATAGCCAAGGGGGTATCGTATGATACCCCCTTGATAATCACATCGGAGATGCCAGGAGTGACATTCAAGCAGTCGAGCAAAAATTGGTTAAACTGTATATGGCATCAAACACTCGTCAACGATTCACCTTTTTAAAGAAACTATCCGACTACCCGACTA
>CAZXVH010000113.1:0-16200 GCA_964643965.1 uncultured Ardenticatenaceae bacterium | reverse complement strand
CTCGACGACGCCAAAGCCAAAGGCATCGACATCGCCCCCAAATACATCCCCGCCGATGTCTTCGACAAACGTGCCGTCGCCAAAAATCAGGTCGTTTTCCACGACGTGGCCTTCATCGAAGTCAAACCCCACGTCAAAAAACAGAAAGTGGCCGTCGAACTGACCGACTTCTCCGTCTTTTACAGCCAGGATTCCATCGCTGCGGCCGAAGCCGCCCTGAAAAACAAACAAAGCAAAATCGTCGTCGAAAAAGGGCAAATCATCAAAGTCAGCAAAGACGCCAACGGCTTCATCACCCGCGACGTACTGACCCAAAGCTGGACGGATTGGATCGATTACTGGTCAGTAGACTTCGACTTCGAGAACAAACGCGAAATCATCCGCGTGGCGTCCCCTGAGCCTGTCGAAGGGAAAGGAACCGAAACCTGGGAAGAAGTGTGGACCGGCGACTACATCTTTGAAAACGAATGGCAGTCCTTCCGCACCAAAAAAGATCGCTCGCTCGAGCTAATCAGCGCGTACCACGAATGTACCCCAGGACGGCGCAAAATCGCCGTCAAAGTCGTAGACATCTTCGGCAACGACACCATGACCATCATTGAGGTGACGGTGTAGTAAGCTATAATAGGTCAATCTTCAAGATTGAACCTGCTTCCACACACCAGCGAGATAAGATGGGCAATAATTTTGACGTTGTTAAAACGTGTGCTTGATACGGCCAAATTATATTTTATGGACTTTGGCTGTAGTTTTCCCAAAGGTGAAGCATATGATCCAACCCAATCCAATTAATCCCCTGGTTTTACAGTGGGCGCGTACCACGGCCGGTCTATCCATCGAAGACGTGGTGCAAAAATTAAAGCGCAAAAAAATCACGCCTGAAACCATTATGGCCTGGGAAAGTGGCGCACAAACCCCGGACTATATTCAGTTGGAACGGCTGGCTTATGAAGTATATAAACGGCCGCTTGCCATCTTCTTCTTTCCCGAGCCGCCCAGTGAAGAAACGCCGCAGCAAGCCTTCCGCACTCTGCCCAATTCTGAAATCCAACGCCTGTCGCCGCGCCTGCGCTTCCTGATGCGCCGCGCCCAAGCCATGCAGCTAAACTTGCACGAGCTATACGATGGCGTAAATCCGGCCGAACGCCAGCTTGTGCGCGACCTGCCTTTCTCTTTAGACGCCCCCGTACAAGAACTGGCTCATACGGTGCGCCAGTTCTTAGGTATCGAACTGGTCGAGCAGTTTCAATGGAAAAATAGCGACGAAGCCTTCAAGGCGTGGCGCAATGCCCTGGAAAAGCACGGTGTTTTTGTGTTTAAAGACGCTTTCAAAGAAGAAAACGTCTCTGGATTCTGCTTGCACGACACCCGCTTCCCCCTCATCTATGTCAACAACAGCACTGCCGCTACCCGCCAGATATTTACCTTGTTTCATGAATTAGCTCATCTCTTATCCGGCACAGGCGGCATTGACATGCCCGATGATCACTATATCCATAGACTTAGCGGCCAAGACAAACAGATCGAGATTCTTTGCAATCGCTTTGCCGCCGCGTTCTTGGTTCCCGAAGTCGATTTCGACCAGCGTATCCATGGTTTGCCTCTTAATGAGACGACTATCAATTCCCTGGCCAACCAATACAATGTCAGCCGAGAAGTCATTTTGCGCCGTTTGCTTGATAAGCAAATGGTAACTCGTCAGTTTTATGAGCAAATGGTTGAAAAATGGCGCAACAGCGAATCAGGCAAAAAAGGCAGTGGCGGTGATTATTATCGTACTCAGGGAGCGTATTTAGGCGAGCAATACCTGGAACTGGTTTTCAGTCGTCTTTACCAAAACAAAATATCCGTTGATCAACTCGCTGACTATCTAGGGGTCAAGGTAAAGAACGTGCCTGGCATGGAAGCATTGATTCTGCCAAGTGGAGCTGCCGGATGATTTACGTTTTCGATAGCAATACTTTAATCACCTTGTTCAAATATTATTACCCCAGTCGCTTTCCATCCTTGTGGGAAAAATTCACCCAGGCGGTTGCCTCCCAAAACATCATTTCGGTACGAGAAGTGAAGAACGAAATCAGCCAATACGATGATGTTTTGTCTGATTGGACTAAACAGCATCCAGACTTTTTCGCACCACCAGACTCAGCGGAACTGCGTTTTGTTGCTCAAATATTTGCGATTCCCCATTTTCAATCTGTGGTGCGAAAACAAGAGCAGCTACAAGGTAAACCAGTAGCTGATCCTTTTGTTATCGCTAAGGCCAGTGTATTGCAAGGCTGTGTTGTTACCGAAGAAATATTTAAACCAAACTCATCCAGAATACCCAATATTTGTCAGCATTTTGGCGTCTCTTGTCTAAACCTGGAAGGGTTCATGCACCAAGAAAATTGGACTTTTTAATATGGCCTTACATCCCAACTTCCCCAGTTCTCCCCACGCCATCCTCGACCCATCTATTCGCTGGTTCCCGGCCGATGAAACCCTGCGCTCATCCAGCTTTGAAAAGCTGTTGCCGCCGCTGGTTCCCACCCTGCGCAAAAAAGTCAAAGCATGGCGTGACGACGGCTATGCCGACGCCACCGATACCAGCCGCAGTTTATTGCACTTTTGGTTCAACACGCCCCATCTGCTGCCCCAACGAGACGGCACAACGGCCGAGTTTCAATATTATTTTGCCCAGCGGGAAGCGTTGGAAACCATTATCTACCTCTATGACGTGGTACGCGTTAACGACAAATATGACCTGATGCGTTTTGATAGCTCTGGCGCTGTCTCTACCGGCATGTTTGACGAAACGTGGCGGCGCTTTGTCATCAAAATGGCGACTGGTTCCGGCAAGACCAAAGTGTTGTCGCTGGTGCTGGCCTGGAGCTTTTACCACAAATTGTATGAAGCAGAGTCCGAACTAGCGCGTAATTTTCTGGTGATTGCCCCCAACATCATTGTCTTGGACCGCATCTACAAAGATTTCCAGGGCTTGCGTATCTTCTTTGCGGATCCTGTGATACCGGACAATGGCGTAGACGGCCGTAACTGGCGCGACGACTTTCAATTAACCCTACACCTGCAAGACGACATTCGCATCACCCGCCCCACCGGCAACATCTTCCTGAGCAATATTCACCGCGTCTATGCCGGAGATGACATTCCGCCATCGCCTGATGATGAGAATACGATGGACTACTTTCTGGGGAAACGGCCGACTGGGGCCACCACCGCTTCAAAAGTTGATCTGGGCATGATCGTGCGCGACATAGACGAATTGATGATCCTTAACGACGAAGCCCACCACATCCACGACAATAAACTGGCCTGGTTCAAATCTATCGAAGACATTCACAACCGTCTGAAGCAAAAAGGGGCGTTCCTTTCTTTGCAAGTAGACGTGACCGCCACGCCCAAACACAACAACGGCGCGATCTTTGTACAAACCATCGCCGACTATCCGTTGGTAGAGGCTATTTCGCAAAACGTGGTGAAACACCCCGTCCTGCCAGATGCCGCCAGCCGCGCCAAACTGCAAGAACGCCAAAGCGCCAAATACACCGAAAAATATACCGACTACATTCATCTGGGCGTGATTGAGTGGCGCAAGGCGTATGCCGAACATGAAAAGATGGGCAAGAAAGCGATCCTGTTCATCATGACCGATGACACCAAAAACTGTGATGATGTGGCCGATTATCTGGAAGGCCATTACCCTGACTTAAAAGGGGCTGTGCTGACCATTCACACCAAAAACAACGGTGAAATTTCTGAAGCGCAGTCAGGCAAAGCCAAAGCAGAACTGGAACTGCTGCGTAAACAGGCCAACGAGATTGACGGCCTGGATAGCCCCTATAAAGCGATTATTTCGGTGTTGGTGCTGAAGGAAGGGTGGGACGTGCGCAACGTCACCACCATCGTCGGCCTACGCGCCTACTCCTCCAAGAGCAATATCCTGCCCGAACAAACCCTGGGGCGCGGTTTGCGCAAGATGTATCCTGGCGATGTCGAAGAATACGTCAGCGTGGTGGGCACAGACGCCTTCATGGATTTTGTGGAATCGATTCAGGCGGAAGGAGTGGTTCTGGAACGCAAACCGATGGGTGAAGACAGCAAAGCCAATACGCCAATCGTGATAGAGGTTGACCAGGAGAATGAAAAGAAAGATTTGGATGCCCTGGACATTGAAATTCCGGTCTTGACGCCGCGCATTTACCGGGAATACAAGAACCTGTCTGGCCTGGACATGGGCAAGATAGCTTACCAAAAAGTAGAATACCATCCCTTCAGCGAAGCCCAGCAGCGGGAAATTGTCTTCAAGGACATTACCACCGGTGAAGTGACTCACACGACTATTTTAGATACGGCCGGTATTGCCGACTATCGCAGCGTCATCGGCTATTTCGCGCAGACGATTATGAAGGATTTGCGCCTGGTCAGCGGTTATGATGTGTTGTATGGCAAAGTAAAAACCTTTGTGCAGGACGACCTGTTCACCCATCCGGTTGAATTAGAAGACCCCAATACCTTGCGCAATCTGTCCGAACTGGCCGCCACCAAGACCCTCGTCGAAACCTTCAAAAAGGCGATCAACGCCTTGACGATTCAGGAGAAAGGAGACGCGGAGATTCGGGATTATATTAAGCTGCGAGAGACACGGCCGTTTGTGGCTAAAGATCAAGGTTATATCGTCCCTAAAAAGAGCGTCTTTAACCGCATCATTGGCGACGGTCATTTTGAGCTGCTGTTTGCGGCGTTTCTGGAAGAGTGCCCGGATGTGGTCTCCTATGCCAAGAATTTCCTGGCTGTTCATTTCAAATTAGATTACGTGAACGCCGATGGCAATATTTCCAACTATTACCCGGACTTTTTTGTCAAGATGTCTGCGCAAAAGGTTTTTATTGTGGAAACAAAAGGACAGGAAGAGCTGGACGTGCCGCTGAAAATGGGGCGGCTGCGCCAATGGCGCCTTGACGTCAATCAGGCGCAAAGCGATACAGTTTATGACTTTGTCTTTGTGGATGAAGAAAGTTTTAACAGGTATAAGCCGAAGTCATTCCAATCATTGGTTGATGGATTCAGAGCGTATCAAGCGTAATGGGTAGTGGCAAGAAGGGGGGGAACGGCCGTTCTGCTCTCATTTTTAGACGAGTTGGGCAGAAACGGCCGTTTTTCTCCATAGTCAACATTCATTCTTATCAAAAAATGACAGTTGGTAATTTGGGGAAATCTGTACAATTATCCTCGTTTTGTTTATACTATGTGCAAATAGATTACACTTTAGTATCCTTTTTACACATAATACAAACAAATGAAACAAGACACAGAATTTCGACTTTATCAAATAGCAGAAGATCAGGCGGGGTATTTTTCTCTGTCGCAGGCTCAAGCACTGGGGCTTCAGCGCAATCAAATTTACCGAGAGCTGACACGCAATAAATTCATCAAAGCCGGTGCGGGTGTCTATCGTTTCGTCCAGTTTCCCGCCAATAGATTTGAAGAGATTCATAGAGCTGTGCTAAAGGCAGGTGCAGATGCTGTTGTTGGTTTTGAAACAGCTCTGTATGTATACGATCTCTCAGATAATATTCCAGATGAAATCCATTTAATACTGCCTCCCACCAGTTCCAGACGACGCCCTGGTATCCGCGTACATACCACAAAACTTTTGCCAACAGATAGCACCCATTTCGAAGGGCTTCCCATTACAACAATAGCCAGAACCCTTGTTGATTGTGCCTTTGCTCATGTCGATGAGGATCAAATCAGACTGGCTGTCTCACAATCGCTTCATCGCGGCCTGACCACCAAACAAAAACTCATTGAGCAAACGGAAAACCGTCCTAAACGGGTACAGAAACTCATAAAAAAACTTGTTGGAGAAGTGGTGGTGATGTGAATTATTCATCTGCTCGTTCATTCCGGCAAGCATTAGAAGATCGACTGCGTTCCCACTACCCGGGTTATACAATTCCGCGTGTACGCAAAATGATTGCCTTTGAAAGGTTCATGGCTCGGCTTGATGATCAGTGGGTTTTGAAAGGTGGCTACGCTTTGCAATTGCGTACCGACAGCGCCAGAACTACGCAAGATATTGATCTACTGGTAAAGGAAATCTCGCAAGCTCAAATGGTAGAAACGTTATTGGAAAGCGTTCAGCAGGAAATGGGCGATTACTTCGAGTTTGCTATTGACCGGGCAGACCTGACTCTTAATTGGGGAACGGCCGTTCGTTTCCAAGTGACGGCGAGACTTGCTGGACGAGTTTTTGAGCGTTTTCACATTGATATTGGTCATGATGACCCCATCGTGGAACCAGTTGAGTATCTGACGCCACAACCTATCTTGATTTCGCGGGGATAGAACCGACACCCATTCCTTGTTACCCTGTGAGCCAGCACATTGCTGAGAAATTCCACGCTTTGGTTCGACCACGCCCTGTTGAGAGCAGCCGTGGCAAAGATTTGGTTGACATTTTGTTGTTTGCTGGCATGGATAGTGATTTGCAAGCAAAACGGTTGTACGCTGCTATCGAATCTGTATTGAATGTCTATGAAGATGTTATTCCGGAGCAATTAGAGAAAATTCCAGCCAGTTGGAAGCCGAAATACAATCAGTTTACGAGAAACCTTGATTTACCATTTATCGATTTTAATGAGGCGGTGGAAGCGGTACAAGGATTCATCAATCCTATCCTTGGCGAAAGCGATGAAAGCATTTGGAATTCTGAGAGGTGGCGATGGGAAACTCGTGACGCTTAAGCGTGACGCCATTTCTCCCATCGCGTCGCCCGATTACTATACGGGCAAAGCAATCGGAGATGATAGGATTCTGCGGGGCAATCGTTTTACCCGATTGCCTTGCCCCTACCTGAAATCACCCCATCTATGCCATCAAAACGGCCGTTTTCCAACCTCACTCTTGTCACCCGATTAAACAAATCAGCCGGGCCGTGTCCGTGGACGCGGATGTAATTGTCCGTGTAACCCACCCAACGCAAACCTTGATTATCTGCGCCCACGCTGCTTTCCCACAGCACATTCATCGTTTGGCCTTCGTACTGCTGGTGGAAGGCCAGGCTCATCTCATTGCCCAGGGCGATCATGCGCCCCACCCGCTCTTTCTTGACGGGGCCGGGAATCTGGCCGGGCATTTTAGCGGCGGCCGTGCCGGGGCGCTGGCTGTAGGTGAAGACGTGCAGCCGTGAAAAGCCGATCTCACGCACGTAATCGAGGCTGGTTTGGAACTCGTCGTCCGTCTCGCCCGGGAAGCCGACGATGATGTCGCTGCTCAGGTTGAGGTCGGGGATGTGGGCGCGGGCGGCGTCGGCTAATTCGCGGAAGCTGGCTTGATTGGTGCGCCGCGCCATGCGGCGCAAGGTGCGGTCGCAACCTGATTGCAGGGGCATGTGTAGATGGGGCAGCAGGCGCGGATTTTGCCACAACGTAAAAAAGTCGGGCGCAATGTCCCACGGTTCCAACGACGACAGGCGCAGGCGGGGGATGTCGGTGTGGTCGAGGATGGCTTGCACCAGTGCCATCAATCCGGCGCGGTTGCCCAAATCGTAGCCGTAACTGCCCATATGGACGCCGGACAGCACCGCTTCCTGGTAGCCAGCGGCGGTCAGCGCCTGAATTTCAGCGATGATCTCGCCCAGGTGGCGGCTTTGGCCTTCGCCGCGGGCAATGGTGGTGACGCAGAAGGTGCATTTGTTGTTGCAGCCATCCTGCACTTTGATGAAGGCGCGGGTATTGCCGGCCGTGCCTGCCAAAAATTCACGCATGACCGGTTCCTGGTCAAACAGGGGCAGGTCGATGCGGGCCTGGGGGTCGAGCATTGGCACGAGGTTGGCTTTCTCTTTGTTGACGACGATGCGCCCCGCGCCCTTCACTTTGCCCAGTTCTTCAGGGGCGATGGTGGCGTAACAGCCGGTGAGCAGGATTTCGGCGGCGTCGTTTTGGCGGTGGATGCGACGGGTCATGCTGCGGGCGTCTTTGGCCGCTTCGGCCGTCACGGCGCAGGTATTGATGATCACTTTATCGGCAACGGCCGTTTCCGTGACAATCTCATGACCGGCGGCAATTAACTGGCGGGCCATGGTTTCTATTTCACTTTGGTTGAGGCGGCAGCCGATGCTGTGCAGGTAAACTTTCATAAAAATAGAGTTACCGCAGAGAACGCAAGGAGCGCGGAGAGTTTATCTCCTGTTTTAACTCTCTGCGTCCTTCGCGTTCTCTGCGGTTATTATTCATTTCCGTTTGATGATATAAATCCGACCCCACCGGCTGCCCGGTTTAACGGAGTAGCCGGTCATGATTTCCAGTTCGGGGCGGGAGCGCAGGGTGTCTTTGATTTTGTCATACTCACTGCTGAGGACAACGGCCGTTCCTCCCGGCCGTAACACCCGCGCCATCTCCTTAAAAACAGAGACAAGCTTAATCTCAATATCCAGCAAACTGGTGGCAATCTTGTCCACCGAAGCGTCTTCCAGGGGCAGCTTCAAGTCTACCCAGGTGGCCAGGGTGATATTCGGCGGCAGTGAATGGCTCCGTTTCGGCTTCAAATTGGCTTCGGCCGCCACCACCTGCGCCGACTGTTCATTGGCGCCCCACAAATGGCGGAACGGGCCGAACAGCTTACGCTCATGCAGCAGCAACCCATCGCCGCAAAATGGATCCAGAAACACATCGTCGTCTTGCGGCTGCGTCAGCCCCACCAGGGCCGCCGCCACCGACGGACGCAGAGAGCCGGGCAGCGTTTTGCTTAACTTATGCTGCTTCTTCAACTGCTTATCGGTGATGCGGAAGCCGCATAAAAGCTGTGAACCCAGTACACTGACCCACAACTCCACCTGCGGCCCCTCTGTGGTGGGCTGCCAGCGTGGATAGCGGGCCATCATACCTTCCAACACCGCCTGTTCCACATGAGATTGGCGGTAATCATGGGCGCCAAATTTACGGCAAAAGACGCGGTAAGATGGGGGGCGGCTGAACTGCCGAAAGCGCATGAACTGGTTGGTGGCCCGGCCGAACGCTTCGCCCCGGGCCACCGCTTCGTGGATGGCGCTCAAATCCCGCCGGCTGCGCGAGAGTTTGGGCAGGGACAAGGCCAGTAAGAACTCATCCTCGCTGGTGAGCAGTTGGTTGAGATCGGCCGTTTCCCCGGCGTAAGAAAAGGTGACGATGCCATTTTGCTCTTTGGCAAAGAGATACTCGCCAAATTTAGCGCCGGGCAGCATATCCCGGATTTCCAGCCAGGCGATTTCTTCTAAGCCCGGCATGGTTTGTACGTAATAGTCGGTGGTATGTTCTGTCATAAGATCACTCGCTTATTTCTTTACTTCGCCAAACCGGTCTTCGCTTCTGGCGCGGAAGACGAGGCGCAGCGGAGAGCCTTCAAACGGATATTCTTCGCGCAGGCGGTTTTCCAGGTAACGTTGGTAACTAAAATGCACCCATTCCGGCTTATTGACAAACATGACCATGGTGGGGGGGGCAATGGAAACCTGGGTGGTGTAGAAAAATTTAACGCGCAGGCCGCTTTTGCTGGGCGGCGGATGCTGCGTGGTCACGTCGCGCATCCATTTGTTTAACTCGGCGGTGGGGATGCGTTTGTGGCGCGTCTCTTGCACTTCCAGCACTTTGGGCAAAATCTTGTTGACGCGCTGTCCCGTTTGCGCGGAGATGTAGAGGATGGGGGCGTAAGGGATGAATTTCAACGCCTCGCGTATCACTTTGTCGAATTCATAGATGGTAAACGAATCTTTTTCGATGGCGTCCCACTTGTTGACCAAAATGATGACCCCGGCGTTTTCCTGGGTGAGCATACCGGCGATGTGGGTGTCTTGGGAGGTGATGCCCGCTTCGGCGTCGATGAGCAGCAGGGCCACATCGGCTCGATTTAAGGCTTTGATGGCCCGCAGTACGCTGTATTTTTCTACGCCGGGATCGATTTTGCCCCGGCGGCGGATACCGGCCGTGTCGATGAGCGTGAATTCCTGGTCGTTCCAGGTGAGTTTGGTATCGGTAGCGTCGCGAGTGGTGCCGGCAATGGGGCTGACGATGGCTCGTTCTTCCCCGATGAGTTTGTTGAGCAGGGTGGATTTACCGGCGTTGGGTTTGCCCAGGATGGCGATGCGAATGGAGTCGTCTTCTTCGTCATCTTCGGGCACGAAGGGGATGGCTTCCACGATGGCGTCGAGCAAATCGCCGCTGCCATAGCCGTGCAGCGCAGAGACGCCAAACACTTCGCCCAGCGCCAGTTCGTAAAATTCATAGGCGGCGTCCCAATTTTTGCTGGATTCTAATTTGTTGGCGGCAATGATGATCGGTTTTTTTGAGCGGCGCAGGATGTCGGCCACTTCCCGGTCGGCGGCGGTGATGCCGGCGACGCCATCTACCACCTGCACGATGACATCGGCGTCCTGGATGGCGATGGCCGCCTGGCTGCGGATGAGGGGCAGGAAGCGGGCGGAGTCTTCGGAGAGCGGTTCGGTGTGAATGCCTTCGGTGACTTCGATGCCGCCGGTATCGACGACGGTGAAGACGCTGCCGGCCCAGTCGGCGTCGGCGTAGAGCCGGTCACGGGTGGTGCCGGGCACATCGGAAACGACGGCCAGACGACGGCCGACGATGCGGTTGAACAAGGTGGATTTGCCCACGTTGGGGCGACCCACCAGGGCGACAAGGGGTTTATAGCTCATAATTTGTTCTGCTTTAAATTTATAAAGGATGAAGGAGGAAGGATGAAAGATGAAAGGGATGGTGCGTTAGTTGAAGAAGTGGGAGGGATGGTCACGGCCGTTATCCCCCCTGTGTTGAGCCGTGAACTTTTGGTAATAGGCAGGGTGATCGTCAGACTATTGGGCAGGGTAGAGGTGATGTCTACCGTAATCAGCGGCGGCTGCACGGAGCGCATTTCCAATCCCCGATCCGGGATGGTGACGACCGGCTCCAGGCTGTAGGTTCCCGTGATCAAGCCAAAGGTATCGACGGTGACGCGCACCTCGTCTTCGGTGAGGGAATCGAGGATGGGCAGTGGCCCAAAGAGGACGACGCGGGCTTCTTCCGGCTTGGCGCTGGCGCTCAAGCCCGTTCCCACACCCTGAAACTCGATGGGACGATTGTAAACGGCCGTTGATAAAATCGGTTCAATCTCCACCGTCACCGAAATAACCTGTCCTTCATCCATGGTAATGCCAGCCGGTAAATCCAGCGTCACTTGCTGCGAAAAGGTTTCCTTCAAGCCGGTAATGTCAATCGGCTCCGTCGTCACCTGGGCCAGAGAGGTTAAGCGAGTGGGCAGCCCTTGCAGCAAAATGCTGGGCGGATTCACGCTAATGCCCAGCAGCCGGTAGCCTTCGGCCGGGGAGCCGCTCCAATCGACGCCAATGATCTTCTCGGCAAAATCGGCCGATTCGGCAATGGGTATAGTCACTTGCACGGATTCATGGCTCACGCTGTCCAGCCCACTGATGGCGGCCACTCGTCCCTGGCGATCATAAAAAATGGGGAAGGGGGAAGCTACCACCGTTTCCCGCACATTGTTGAGGAACACCGTCACCCGGGCAAAATCAAGCGGTTCCACCTGTCCGGCCGTGCCGACCACGGTAATCTCAGTCGGTTCGAGCAGCGGTTCGCCCTGCGTATGCCCCCGCGCCACACTGCCGCGCACATCCAAAACCACCGGGATTTCTCGGGTGATCAGCTGGTCTAAGCGCACCCTGACTGTTTCTGGGGAGGTGGTGTTGATGGTAACGCCGGGCGTTTTGGTCACGGGGTTGATCGACAACGCTATCTCTTCTCCTAACGACGCCTGGCTTAAATCCAGCGTGGCCGAAAAATCAGCAGGGGTTAAACGGCTCAAGACGGAAGAAGGCGCTTCGGCGACCACAATCAAGGTGTCGGTGGAAAGAGTCAAGGTGCTGTCTTCCGGCTGTCCCACCACCGCGATGGGCAGTTGAAATGATTGCAGCAAGATGGGATCGTTCTGCTGAGACGCGCCAATCCAGATGAGGGCGGCTAAGAGCAAGGATAAGAGGAAGGTAGCCAGATTAGAGAGGAGGCTGCGGAAAATTTTCATTTCTCTCCTCCTTTTCCTTTAAGGTTGCCCGTTTGCAAAAAGGCGTCCAGGATTTCATCTAAACGGGAAGGGTCTTGGCGGCGGATGATACGGCCGTTATGGGCAATGGAGACCTGTCCTGTTTCCTCAGAAACCACCACGGCCACGGCGTCGCTGACCTCACTGATGCCCAGGGCGGCGCGGTGGCGCAGCCCCATCTGCCGGTCTGACAGGCTGCTGGTGGAAAGGGGCATCACGCAGGCGGACGCCGCCAGGTAATCGCCGCGAATAATGACGGCGCCATCATGCAGTTCCGTATGTTTGTTGAAGATAGTCAACAGCAGTTCGGGTGAGGCTTCGGCGTTCATCAAGATGCCGGTGTCGATGTATTCTTGCAAGCCGGTGTCTCGTTCAAAAACGATGAGAGCGCCATGTCGCCGCTGGGAAAGGCGCAAACAGGCGTCTTTGACGGCCAGGATAATGGGCCGGGTTTCATGGCGTTGAAACAGGCGGAAAAAGCTGCCGGTGCGCCCTAACTGCTCCAGCGCCCGCCGAATTTCCGGTTGAAAGATGACGGGGATGGATACGAGCAGAAGGGGCAGGGTGGTTTGCACCAGCCAACTAAAGGCCGGCAGTTCGATGATGCTGGCTAATACCAGAAAAATGAGAGCCAACAGGATGAAGCCGCGCAGCACTTGCACGGCGCGGGTGCCGCGAATGAGCAGCAGCAGCCCGAAGATGATAAAGGTGACAAGCAAGATATCCAATACATCCAAGGGGGTGATGCTGGTGGTGTAATTTAAGATGTTGTCGAAAAAAGTGTTGTCCATGCGGGTTCGTTCGCTGCCATTTCTCTTACTACATCCAGGATTTTACACGAATCGGGCGCTTACGTCGCTGTTTTAAGGATGGCAATAAGAAAAGAGTTCGGTAACGGCCGTTACCGAACCCGGCATGTTTACCAAGAACGAGTGAGGGTGAGTGGTTATTGCTGCTTTTTAAGCTGCACTAACAATTGTTGGTAGCTGGCGAGATTGGGCGGATTCAATTTTAAGATTTTTTCAATGGTAAGTACAGCGCCGGCCGTGTCGCCGGCCTCGAGTTGTGATTCACCCAGCTTGTCTAAGATGGTGACGGCTTCTTGCTCTCGTTTCTGCTGGATGTAGAGCCTTACCAGTCGATCAGCCAGATTAGGGTCAAACGGCCGTTGTTCGATCATATCTTCCAAAATGCCAATTACTTTAACCGCCCGCCCCTGGCGTACCAACTGCATGAGATATTGATCTAACTCCTTCACCGCTGCATTGGGTTGCCCCGCTTTAAAATATAAATCAATGAGCGTGATCGCTGTCCACTCATTCTCCGGGTCTAGTTCCCGCAGTTCACGCACGGCCGGTAAGGCCCGCTGCCATTGAAAACGCTGCATATCAATATCGGCAATCGCCCGTAAAACCTTCACCTTCCATTGATGGTTTGGTTCACCACGCGGCGCCAGACGCAGCGCGTCTTGATACGTTTCTCGCGCTTTATCCACCTGGGCAATCTGGTAATAGGTATCGCCCATGGCCATGTAATGCTCCAGGGCGCGGTCAATCTGCCCGTGCCGCTTCAGCAAATCAATCAAACGGGCGCGCACGGAGAGGTCCAGAGGCGTCAGCTCTAATACCCGTTCGTAAGAATTCACCGCGCCGTTGATATCGTTGCGCGCCTTATACGTTTCGCCGAGCATAAAGAACTTGGAAGCGGCCGCTTCATGCCGCCCTTGTTTCGCCAGCACTTCTCCCAATTGGATATGCGCCGGTAAATAATCCGGGGAGAGTTGAATGGCGCGGTACGTTTCTTCAATGGCGGTATTGTACATTTGCCGCCGGGTATACTCCTGGCTTAAAAACAGCGATTCCAGCACTTGTTCAGAACCGGCCGTGAGCACATCCCCCAAAATCATCATGCCGGCGTCGGAAATGGTGTCCAGGCGTTCACGGGCGTCTTTAACCTTGTCTTCCCAGCCTTTGTGGCTAAGAAAATCAACCAGCGAGTTGGCAAAGGCAGTGGCTCTTTCCGGCTCTCCTTGCGTGACCAGGCTGTCGGAGAGATTTTCGTATAATTCGATCAATCTATCCGCCTGATCATGGCGCACGGTAGCCAGGTCTACGATTTTTAACACATTGATGAAATTTTCAATGGACTTTTCCAGCATACCGCGAGCACGATACGATTCGCCCAGCGCAAAATAACTGGCAAGGCGATACTCCTGATCTTGTACCGAGATGTCAAATTCCTGAATGGCGTCTTCAAAGCGCAGTTTATCCTGGTAGAGAAGCCCCAAATTAAAATGGGCTGCCGCCCCAGTCAGCCCGGATGAAATCGCTTTTTCATAGGCGTCTATCGCTTCGTTGACCAGTCCACGTCGTTGGTAGTCTAGCGCCTGGCTGATCAGATGGCCTCTTTCCAAAACGGCCGGCGTCAATGATTCTTCATTGTCATCGTCTCCGAACAAGCCTACTGCCAGTTGCGCCATCGCGATTTTTTTGGCTTGCGCCACGGGCGCGGCTGTTTCGATTATCTTGCCGTCAGGCTGCCAACTTTGCGCCTCTTGCGCCAATTGAGAGGTAACGTGCTGTAACAGGCCCCTGCCGCCCTGGTTTTTATTTTTTTTACTCTTTGCTGCAACCTGGCTCTTGGAATCTGTAAAGATCGGTTCATCTTGCTTGACGAGTTCAATTGCCGTCAAAATATCCGGGTTGCGCGGATCGAGCCGTAAGGCCAGTTGGCACGCTTGCAACGCTTTATCTTTGGCGCCCTGGCTTTGCAAGATGCGGGCAATTGCCAGGTATTCTTGAATGGCGTTTCTGACAGACCCTTGCCGCTGGTAAATAGAGGCTAAACGCTGGTGGGCGCGTAACAAGTTGGGGTCTAAACGCGCCGCCAGATGCCAACTGTTCATGGCTTCATCCAGATGATTTCGGCTTAATTCAATTTCTCCGATAGCCATGTAGGTTTTGGCGGCGTCATCCATCAGGGCGAGTCGTTCTTGTACGTCCGCTACCTGGCGCAGGTAGATCACCTCACCATGGGAGAAGCGTGCTGCCAATTTATAGTTGTCCAGGGCTTTTTCCAGGTTGTCTAATTCCAGATAAGCCATGCCCAAACCGGCGTAGGGCGCAGGTTCATTGGCATCTTCGGCCACAGCCAGGTCAAAGGCTTGTATGGCCTCTTGCCAGCGCTGATCCCAACTGAAAGAATGTCCCCGGTTTAACGCTTCTTCGTAGCGCGTTCGATTGTTTGCCATGCACGACTCTCCAAGAAGGTAAGGCGTTTGTTAATTACCTAAGCATCTGCCATTAATTTTACCAAAATGGCTTTTTGGGCATGCATTCGGTTTTCCGCTTGTGTAAAAAGAAGGGAGTTTGGGCCATCTGCCACTTCGTCTGTGATTTCTTCGCCACGATGCGCCGGCAGACAGTGCATCACAAGGCAATCAGGTTTGGCTTTAACGACGAGAGCCTGGTTAACCTGGAAGGGGGGGAATACCTTTAATCGTTGGGCGGTTTCTTCTTCTTGTCCCATGCTTGTCCAGGTATCAGTGTAAATAATATCGGCATCGTGAACGGCCGTTAATGGATCCTCAAATAGCTCCAATGAAGCCCCAGACACAGCCATCTTGTTTGCCAAAACTACATCCTCATCCGTGAGCGTGTATCCGGGCGGCGAAGCCACTGCCATGTGCATGCCCAACTTCATGGCGCAAAACATCAAAGAGCGCGCCACATTATTGCTGTCACCCACATACGCCAGGCGCAGACCTTTCATTTTTCCCTTTGCTTCTAAAATAGTAAACATATCTGACAGCCCTTGAGCAGGGTGATTATAATCAGAGAGTCCATTGATAACGGGGATGGTGGCATACGCCGCCAAATCCAGGATATGTTGGTGTTCAAAAACACGGGCCACCACCCCATCCGCATACCCAGATAATACCCGGGCTACATCAGGCACACTTTCCCGGCCTCCTATCTTAATTTCGTTGGGAGATAAGTAAAACGCATAACCGCCCAGATGCACCATGCCCATTTCAAAAGATATGCGGGTACGCAGCGATGGTTTCATAAAAACTAAGGCGAGGCTTTTACCCTTTAAAACGGGCTTATTGCC
>CAZXVH010000112.1:0-16237 GCA_964643965.1 uncultured Ardenticatenaceae bacterium | reverse complement strand
GCAAGGTGATGGCGATGATACCCGGGTATTCAATGCCCAGCGCCAGGGTGGAGGTCGCCACGATGTCGAGTTCCGTGTAGGGATACGGCTCGAAGCGTTCGTTGAAGAGTCGCAAGGCGTCGGTGGCAAAGGCGGCGGCGTCTTCGGCGCCAGCCATAAACTCGGCGGGCGCGTAGCTGTTTATCGTCGTTTCACCCACCGTGCGGCTCACAACTTCGTAGCGGGGGCTGATGGCTAAATAGAAATCTCGTGCCGGGCCAATGGCGAGTTCGATGGTTTGCTGGCCGTCTGCGCTGGTTTCGCTCAAGGCCACGCCACTGCCCACCACCACTTGTTCGTCGTCGGCCGTAACGGTGACATGATAGAAGGCGGCGTCGCTGTAGGTGGCGTCGCCTTGCTCGGAAGCGGGGGTAATGTTCCAGCCTTCGTCGTCATACACAGCCACCATCGGATAAAAATGGGACAGCGCCATGATGTCATCTACCTGGGCGAAGACGCCGTAGTTGCGTGCTAGTTGGTGGGGAACGGCCGTTACAAAATCCATCGCGATTGTCACAGAATCCCCAGGGGCTAACGGGGTGGCTAACGGCACCCGCATCACCGAATCAAACGCCTCTTCCAGCACCGGCTCAACCGATTTGCCGTCAACGGTGACGTTGCTGACCTCAATGGAGCCGCCTAATAAGTTTGGGAAAAGATGGAAGTAAACAGCGTCCAGCACCTCGTTTTCATCATTCGTATAGTCAATAACTTGATTGCTGGTGACGGTTCCCGCATCGAAATCTACTTGAAGGTTTATCTCATAGGTGGTGGCGTGGGGCAGGGCGTCGAGGCTGGCTTGGGCGGCGGTGGTCAGGCCAGGGCGATAGAGGTCGAGATTGTTTGGCTGAGGAGAGGAGGAGGGGGAGGGAACGGCCGTTGCTGTTTCAAGTAGCAGCGTTTCAGTTTTCGTGGGTTCGGGTGTCAACTTAACTTCAGCAGCGAATTGTTGACATCCAGTAACTAATAGTAAAAGGATTAAAATTCCCAAAATCTCCAAACTGCCTCGTTGAAATTTCAGGTTCACACAGCTTCCTTTATTACAGAATTATGTTGCATAGTTCACCTCTCTTTGAAGCCTATTCTAGCATAAGATGCTGCACTTTGTAGTCTGCTGTAATCTGTACCCTTGTGGTCACCTTTTCGGGGAAGGTCATGGAGTTATTCAATCATTTGTGTAGATTGTGCAGATAGTTCGATGCCATCAACTGAGATTCTTTTTCCCATTATAAAGTAAGGCGATGCGTCCCGTGCCGATGGCAAATTCGAGCGCACGTCTCCCCTTGGCATAATCTGCCAAAACGACGCCGTTGCTTCTTCATCGTGGCGCAAGTGCGCGGCATATCGTACGGCACGTCGTTCGTTCGTTGACATGTTTGGTTAAATTGCGTACAGTATAGCTGTACGGAAACGAGGTGTTTTATGATTGCTACAACTTACACGAATGTGCGGACAAATTTAGCTCAATTTTTAGATAAAGTGACGGATAACCGAGAGACAGTTGTCATTCAACGGCGGGGGCATGAGGATGTGATCATGATTTCAGCCGATGAACTCAACAGCTTGCTCGAAACAACCCATTTATTGCGCTCACCTAAAAATGCTGAACGTTTGCTAACAGCATTGGAGCGGGCGCGTTCAAAATCGGAAACGGCTCAGTCAATTGAAACACTCAAAAGTGAATTGGGATTAGCTGATGAGCCAACGTGATGCGGTCTTTCATCCCGAGTTTCGAGAAGACCTGCAATACTGGGTAAAAACGAATCGGAAGACAGCTTTGCGTGCTTTCAAACTCATTGAAGCGATCATGCGTGATCCATTTGAAGGATTAGGCAAACCAGAGCCACTCAAATATCTCGATGCGAACACATGGTCACGTCGACTAACCCAGGAACACCGCATTGTTTATCACGTCACCGATGAGCGGATTGACTTCTTGCAAGGACGTTATCATTATTGATTGGAGATCGGGTTAATTGAATGTAAACGGCCGTTTCTTCCTTAACTGGCTCTTTAACTTCTCCTATTTTTGATTTTGTTGGTTTGGTTGTGGGTACAACATTTGGAGGTTGCTGCTGACACGCGGTGAATAAAAGCAAAAATATCAAAGCGAGCGAGATGTATAATTTTGAGTTTGTCATATGTGGACTCTTATTTGAGGTGGATTTTGCGTCTTATGGGGTATCTTGAAACCAACTTGCAATATCATCCCAAAGTTCTGGCCTTTCTAACACGTCTGCAAATTGTAAAACCCAATCCTGGATGCGTTTCCGGTCTAGCTTTGGATGCTTCTGAACAAGTCCCTGAATATCCAACAGATCTTTTGGGCGATGCGCAATCGCTTTCATGATGATTAAATCTTCTGGGGTAGGCAATCGAATGTTGAGCGCATCATCAATGGCATAAACGACGCTTCTTTCAACCATCTCTTGTTCAAAAGGCAAAATACCGAGTGAAATATCAATATTTGTTTGCGACGAAGTATGGCGCAAGAGCAGGACACGATTCTGCCGCGCAAAATCTTCGGCTTGAGAAATTCGTGGTTCAATCCCTTCTTGCCCAGCAATTTTTAAGAAACGGGGGATTTCGTCAACAGAAAGCAAAAACATGGCATCCAGGTCTTCTGTAAAACGAGCCTGGCCTAAAAGACTGACAGCAATACCGCCAATGACGACACCACGATTGTCAAATTGAACGAGGAGATTATCTAAAGCTTCAAGGGGGTCGTGGAAAGTTCCCTGTTTATCAGTTTGGGACATAGTTTGCCTTTAATCCGGCCCATAATAAAAATATCGCCATTTCTCCGTCATCATTTTCCCGCTTAATGTCTAGCCGAATTGCACGCTGTTTAATGGTATTAAGTCGTCGCCAATTATCTGTAAGCGAAGCTGATTGTAATTCTTGCTGCTCAATAGCTTCGACGGCTTGCCACCGCTCAATATAAGCTCTCATATCTGAAGATTCCATAGTTGGATTATAACATGGATATGTTTTTTGCTTGAAACGACTTCAGCATTTTTCTTGACAGCACTCAAACCCCATGCTACTATTTCGCCCAACTGAATAAAAACAAACGTTGATTCGGAGTAGTAATCTACAAAGCGAGTCCAAGAGAGTTGGTTCCAGAGCTGAAAAACCAACGTCAGCGCCGTAGATGAATGGGCCGAGGAGTTGTTTAGGCGAAACCAGGCATAGTAGCCTAAACCGGAAATGCCACCGTTATCAGGGCAGGGTAGTTAGATAGTCAGGTAGTCTAATAGTCTTGTAGTCCAGTAGTCATTCGACTACCAGACTAAGCGACTAAAAGACTAAGCGACTAAAAGACTACACCAAGTGAAGCTGGCTTCTAATTTTTATGCGCTATCACAGGCGCATTTTCGTTTTAAAGTGAAGGTCAGCTTAAGCAGGGTGGCACCGCGGGAGAATTTTTACGCTCTCGTCCCTAACAGCATGTTAGGCGACGTGGGCGTTTTTTATTATCTGAAGAGCAAAGATTGATGATTAAAGATTTTTCAGGATGATTACAACGAATTTTAGAAATAAACGAATGGTGTTCAACAAAAGAAAAATTGGCATGGTTCAAATGTCAATAAAATTAGCTTCACACTTTTTTGCAAAATGATGTCTTTTTTGTGATTACAACGAATTTCAGAAAGGAGCGAATTCGTTACTTTTCCAAATTCGTTGTAATCATTGTAGAAAGTGAAAAGCTAACTTGAACCATGCCGAATAATTCGTTCTTTACTCCAATTCGTTGTACTCAATATAGCCAATCTTTGATCATTAATCTTCAATCTTCCAAATTAACAGGAGCAAAAAGATGAACGAACAATACAAATTCAATTTAGACGAAAGCAGATTGCCAAAAGCGTGGTACAACATCAACGCCGATATGCCGGTAGCCCCAGCCCCCGTGTTGAACCCGCAGACGTTGGAACCGATCACGCCGGAATTTTTGAGCGTGCTGTTCCCCATGAGCCTGATTGGGCAGGAAATGAGTCCCGAACGGTGGATTGAGATTCCAGAACCGGTGCGCGAGATTTACAAGCTGTGGCGACCCACCCCCATGATGCGGGCGCGTCGGTTGGAATTGGCCTTGGATACGCCCGCCCATATCTACTACAAATACGAAGGGGTCAGTCCGGTTGGTTCTCATAAGCCAAACACGGCCGTTGCCCAAGCCTTCTACAACAAAGAAGCGGGTACCAAAGCGTTGACTACGGAAACGGGCGCTGGTCAGTGGGGGGCGGCGCTGGCGATGGCCTGTAATTTCTTTGATTTGGATTTGGAAGTGTACATGGTGAAGGTTTCTTACGACTTGAAACCGTATCGCCGCCACGTCATGCAGACTTACGGCGCACAGGTATTTGCCAGCCCGACCGACCGCACCCATTACGGCCGTTCTGTCCTCGCTCAAGATCCCGAGAATCCTGGGTCGCTGGGCATGGCTATTTCTGAGGCAGTGGAAGTGGCGGCGACCTCCGGTGGTACGAAGAAATACAGCCTCGGTTCGGTGCTGAACCATGTGCTGATGCACCAAACGGTGATCGGCCAGGAAGCGTTGGAACAGATGGAAATGGCGGGTGAATATCCTGATGTGGTCATCGGCTGTGCCGGTGGCGGCTCTAACTTCGCCGGTTTTGCCTTTCCCTTCTTGCATCAGAACTTCACCAACGGCAAGAAGACCAAAGTTGTCACGGTGGAACCCAGTTCCTGCCCGACTTTGACACGCGGCGAATATACCTTCGACTATGGGGATGCCGCCGCCACCGCGCCCGTGGTCAAGATGCACACCCTCGGTCACTCCTTCATCCCGCCCACGATTCATGCGGGGGGTTTGCGCTACCACGGCATGGCGCCGTTGGTGAGTGCGTTGGTCAACAATGGTGATGTGGAAGCGCGTTCGGTGGATCAATTGGCGACATTTGAGGCGGCCGTGCAGTTTGCCCGCGCCGAAGGCATTGTGCCGGCTCCCGAATCGGCTCATGCCATTCGCGCCGCCATGGACGAAGCGTTGGCTTGCAAAGAAAGCGGCGATGAAAAAGTGATCGTCTTCAACCTCTCTGGTCACGGTCATTTTGACATGGCATCTTATGCCGCCTACTTTGCGGGCGAATTACAAGATTATGATTACCCACGAGAGGCAATCGCGTCAGCGATGGCTGAGTTGCCGGATGTGGCGATGTAGATCGGTGATCGGTAAACGGTGATCGGTGATCGGTGATCGGTGATCGGTGAACGGTGATCGGTGAACGGTGAACGGTAATCGGTGAACGGTAATCGGTGAACGGTAATCGGTGAACGGTAATCGGTGATCGGTGAACGGTTACTGACCACTGACCACTGTTCACTGATCACTGAAAAAATTGGAGTGAAAAATGATAGCAGTTGAAAATACATACCTGCCCTCGCTGGCTGATTTTCGGGAACTGACGGCTGGGGACGCGAATCTGATTCCGGTTTATCGCGAGTTTGCGGCCGATTTGGAGACGCCGGTTTCGGTCTACATCAAGTTGATGGACGAGATGGGGCCGTCATTTTTGCTGGAATCAGTAGAGGGCGGCGAGAATGTGGGACGGTATTCGTTCCTCGGCGTCAATCCGCGCGGCATGATTGCGCTGAAGGATAATCAGATTATCGAGACACACGGCGACCAGTCGCAAAGCCGGGTGTTGGCGGAGGGTGAGGATGTGTTGGCTGTGGTCAAGGCGGAGATGAACCAGTTCACGCCCGCCGACCTGCCCGGCTTGCCCCGTTTTAACGGGGGGGCGGTCGGCTATCTGGGCTATGATGTGGTGCGTTATTTTGAGAAATTGCCAGAAACGGCCGTTTCCCCCCTCAACATCCCCGACGCCATCTTCCTCCTGGCCGATACGCTCATCGTGTTCGACCATGCGCGGCACCGGTTGATCATCTTGTCCAACGCCCACGTGGATGGGGATGTGGAGAAGGCTTACGTGAACGCGGTGGAACGCATCGCCCGCGTCAGTGAAAAGCTGCTCCGCCCCTTACCGGCAGTGCCACAGAGGAGATACGGGGTTAAAAACGGCCGTTCTCCCCAATTATCCGCCAACATGAGCCAGGAACGGTACGAAGCAATCGTGCGTGAAGCCAAAGAATATATCGCCGCTGGCGACATTTTTCAGGTGGTGCTGAGCCAACGGTTTAGCCGCCAAACCACCGCCGATTCCTTCGCCATTTACCGGTCGCTGCGCATGTTGAACCCGTCGCCCTACATGTTCTACTTCAATATTCCCGAGTACGACATGCAAGTGGTAGGCGCGTCGCCCGAAATGCACGTGCGTTTGGAAGATGGCGTGGCCACGGTGCGCCCCATTGCTGGCACTCGTTGGCGCGGCGCCTCTTCTGCCGAAGACGACGCCCTGGCCGCCGACCTGCTCAACGACCCCAAAGAACGCGCTGAACACGTCATGCTCGTCGATTTAGGGCGCAACGACATCGGCCGTGTCAGCAAATATGGCACGGTTGAGGTCAAAGATTTAATGGTCGTGGAGCGTTACAGTCATGTGATGCACATTGTCAGCCAGGTAGAAGGCGACATTAAAGAGGGTATGGATGCTTTCGACCTGATGCGAGCCACGTTCCCCGCTGGCACGGTGAGCGGCGCCCCGAAGGTTCGCGCCATGGAAATTATCGAGGAACTGGAAGGCGAACGGCGCGGTTTGTACGCGGGCGCTGTGGGCTATGTCAGCTACGACGGCAGCATGGACACCTGCATCGCTATCCGCACCATGCTGGTGGAAGGAGATACTGTTCATGTGCAGGCTGGCGCAGGCATCGTCGCCGACAGCGACCCGACGTATGAATATAATGAAAGCGTCAACAAGGCGAAGGCGTTGGTTGTGGCGGTAGATCGAGCAGAGAAGGGGTTGTTGTAATGGGTGGCGAGTGGCGAGTTATGTCATCAGGATGGAAAATCCTGCCTGTACAAAATATTGATCTGGCGTTAAGGCAGTGTCTGCTTGATAGGTTCTCATCACGACAAACGAAAGACAGTCAACCATACCCCATTGTTTATCCTGGTATTGTCGATAAAGTTGAAAGGCAGAATTAAAATGTTCAGGCGTGATGTGTACCAGAGTAACATCTGGTGAGGACATGAATTGTTCAATAATAGTTACTGCGGCTGGCTTAAAATGACGTGCCAAGGCGTTGCCTACTTCCATGAGAACTGCATTGGTTGTCAAAAAGGGTTGATCGGTATACTGTGCGACCAATCTTAACGCTTGGGCATGATATTTGTCTCGTTTATTGACTAAGGCGATGACATAAGACGTATCAATGAACAGGCGGCTCAATTTGTTTTTCTCCTGAGAGGTAGAGGTCAAGATTCGTCGCAAAATCTTCTGGGCCATCGATCTGGATGCGGCTTAATCGAGTGAGTAATGAGTCTGGTTCTTGAGCGGATTCTGCCTGTAAAAATTGTTGAATGACGGCATAGAGTGCCTCTAATTGAGCCTCATTGAGGGTATCAAGCTCGGTTAGAATGCGTTCTTTCGTAGTCATAATTCATTTTCCTTTGAGATAATGAATTACATTGTAACATAAAATAGAGCCATGCAAGTTTACCTATGGCTGAGAATGGAGTAGACGATATGACAAAAAAACGTGTATTTAGCGGTATCCAGCCCACCGGAAACATTCATTTGGGCAATTATCTGGGCGCTGTTAAGAATTGGGTGGCACATCAAGAAGAGAAGATTAATTATTTTTGCATTGTCGATTTGCACAGTTTAACCGTGCCACAAGAGCCGGAGAATTTGCGTTTTCAGACGCGCTCCATGGCGGCGATGCTGTTTGCCTGTGGCCTTGATCCGGAAAAGTCCACCGTGTTTATCCAAAGCCATGTGCCGGCTCATGCGGAAGGGTGCTGGCTGCTAAACTGCATCACGCCGCTCGGTTGGTTGCAGCGCATGACGCAGTACAAAGACAAAGCGGCCAAGCAAGAGAGCGTTTTGACGGGCTTGCTCGACTATCCGGTGCTGATGGCTGGCGACATTATCTTTTATGATGCGGATGAGGTGCCGGTGGGCGAAGACCAGAAGCAGCATGTAGAACTGGCGCGGGACATCGCCCAACGCTTCAACAGTCTCTATGAAGAAGATTTCTTCGTGATACCGCAGCCGGTGATTCCTGAGTATGGGGCGCGGGTGATGGGATTGGATGATCCCACGAATAAGATGTCAAAGAGTTCGGCCGATAAACGGGGTCACGCCATTCGCTTGTTGGATGATCCGAAGGAAATTATGCGCTCGTTCAAACGGGCAGTTACCGATTCAGATAATGAGATCGGATTCTCGGATGATCCAGAGAAGGCGGGCGTCAACAATTTGCTGGGCATTTACAAGGTGGTCACAGGCAAGAGCGAGGCCGAGGTGGTGGCCGATTTTGCCGATGCCCGGGGTTATGGCGACTTGAAGATGGGCGTGGCGGAGGTGGTCATTGCCTTGTTAGCGCCGATTCAGGAACGGTATCATGCCTTGATGGCCGATACGGCCGAACTGGATCGGTTGTTGGCGTTTGGGGCGGCGCAGGCGCGGGCGGTGTCGCAGCCGAAAGTTGACAAGATGAAAGAGATGATGGGCTTGGTGGCGCCTGGGTGAATTTTTTAATACACAGGGTAAACACAGCCAGTATTGTGTCTCAAGAAGTTCAACTTCTCTGAGAAGTTGAACTTCTAATCTCTACCGATGCTCCCGTTTTTTATTCGTTCCGGGCAATAATCGGAAAGTAAAGTTTGCGCGGTGGTAAATGCACCAGGCTGGCTCGGATGAGGGGGCCGCTTTGCTGATCATCGATGACGGCCATACCCGTTACCCATTCTGCTACATCTACCTGCCGGGTGCGCGTCAAAACGGCCGTTATCGTCACCACCTGGTCGGGCAGCATAGCATCTCGCCACAGCACCACATGATCCGTTAAAACGGCCGTGCCCATGCTGGCCGAAACGGAGCCGGTGAGGACGTTCATCTCTGTGGGCAAATGGAGGGTGGTGGAAACGGCCGTTGCTGGCGCTCCCTGATTTTGCAAAACTAGTGTGTAAGTCAGTTGCTGCGTCAGGCCGCTGGTAGTTGTGTGTGCTTCCAGGCGAGAAGGCGACAAATCCGGGCTGTTCAGCCAAAACGAAGCAGTGCGCGTAAAGGTAAATGGCAGGTCTTCATACGTCAGCGCCAGGCTGTTGTCCAGGCGCGTCCCCGGCGACAGGCTTTCGGCCGTTTCTGCGCGGTAGGTGATGGTGTGGACTGCGCCGCTGGCCAGGTCGCCTTGCCAGGTGAGTTGGCGGGTGGCGGGATCATAAACCGCGCCGCCGCTGAGGGAAGAGGGCAGCAGCGTCAGCGAGAGGGGCAGGGTATTGGTCAACGTCAGGTGGTGGGGTGGGGCGGCCGGATGGTTGCGTAAAGTGAGGGTATACGCCCGTTCTGCGCCAGGCGCGCCGCTGCGTTGATCCACCACAAACGTGGAATCGCCCACATCGGTCAACCAGCCCACGATACCGTCCAGCAGCGGGGCGTGGTCGGCGGGCGGCAGTTTCTCAAAGGGGAAGGCGAAGAAGAGGGAGCGGGCCAGAGCGCTGTGGGTCGTAAGCGGCGTATGGGCTACTCCCGCCGCCATGCCCTGATCATGCCAGACAAAGAGGGCCGCGTCCGGGGCGGGGATGAGGCCATCGCCGTTGTTTTTGAAGTTGCCGTAAGTCAGCGGCAGCGGTTCGGCCAAATTGGGCGGGAACAGGGGATGGCCGCCGTAAATCTGGGTGGGCGTCACCGATTCCTGGTATTCAATGATGCCCAACTGGCTGCGGGCCAGGCGAGTGTTATGATGGTAGTAAAGAAAATCCTGGCTGGAGAGGAACAAGCGGCCACCTTGATCCAGGTAAGCGGAGAGGCTTTCATTTTCTTCTGGTTTGATGGGGTCAAACCAGTCATAACCGGTGTACCAGATGACAAAATCGTAAGCGGTGAGCAGCGTCAGCGGTGGGCTGTGCCTGTCTCCATTGCGCCATTCGGTGTTCCATTCGTCAAAGGGGACGCCGGCCTCGTTCAGGGCGGCGCGGTAGACGGCTTCCTGGTCATACCAGCGGTCGTCGTCCACCAGCAGCACGTAGCCGGGCGTTTTGTGGTGGAAGGGGAGCGAGATTTTGACGGCCGGATTGGCTTGGGAAACGGCCGTTACCGTAAACGTATGGTTGACATTGTGCGCCAGGTCGGCCGGCGTGTGCAGGGTGGCTGTCACCGTTTCGCTGGCACATGGCCCCAATGTGACCGACGGGCTGGACAGCGACACCGGCCATTGAGCGCCTTCTATCTGGAGCGAATACGTTTGGGTGATGATTTCGCCCAGATGCTGCATGTGCAGCGGATAGATTTGCGTCACGCCGAGCGGCGCTAACTCGTCGATGTGGTCTGGCTGCCAGCGCAGCCCCGTTTCCTGACGCGGTGTGTCGAAATAGGTAAAGGAATGGGCCAGCAGTGCATCCCGGTTGGCCGCGCCATCTACCCCTTCCAGGCCAAACCCCAGGTAGGTGAGACGAAATGGTTGGCACAGCCCGGCTTGCAGCCCCACCGACCACTCATCGTCTGTGTGGAAGATGGGTTCAGAAAAGGCCAGGGGGCGCGGATTGGCGACGTCAATCCAGCTTTGGTTGTTGGCGCTGTCGCCGCCATTTAAATGAAAGGTGAGGTCGCTAAAAACGGTGTGCTGTACACCGGTGATGGGGCCGGTCTGGTTTAATTCTCCCAAAAAATTGCCTTGTAAGTCCCGATACCACCACATCTGGGTAAAGAACCCATCGCCATCATAAGCTCCCACATTTTGGCCGGAGATCAACAGGTTTCCCCCCTGGCCTAAAAAGCCGGTGATGACATCATTGGCGCCAATATAGCCGGGCGAATCATAGGGTGAGGTCCAGATCAGGGCGTCGTAGCTGTTGATGAGGGTCTGTGCCGGAAAATCAGAGTAGATGGGATTGGTGACCAGGTGGGTATCGTAAGCGTATCCCAACCGGGCCAGGCTGTCGCCAAAGAAGGAGCGAACACTTTGGTAATACCAGCCGCCGGTATCGACGAGCAGCACTTTTTTGGTGGGCGTGAGGCGGACGGTGTAGGCTGCGGTTTGCTCCTGGCTGATGCTGATGGGTATTGTGCTGATTTTGTAGCCGGCTTCCCACACGCGCACGGTGTAGTTGCCTTCGGGCAAGCGCGTAGTCAGATGGCCGCTGCTGTTTGTTTCCAGGCTGAGCGGCGTGTTTAAAATGTCGATGCGGGCCTGAACCGGTTGATTATTCCGTTTATCTACCACCTGCATGTTCAGTACGCCGGAGGGCTGGCGGATGAGGCTCAGATGACGGGTGACGGTGGCGTTGTTGGGCAGCACAATATCAGTGACGGCGACCGGCTCGAAGCCGAAGGGGGCGCTGCTGAGCTGGTAGGTTCCAGCTTGCAAAGGGGCGGTGTAACGGCCGTTCTCATCCGTCACATAAGCAAGAGCCACGCCCAACTCGGTGGTGAGGGTGACGGTGACGCCGGGCAAGGGCTGGCCGTTTTCACGCACCAGGCCGGTGATCACGCCGTGCGGCGCTGCCTGAACGGCGGCGCGGTAGGCGTTTAAGCGACCCCAGCCGCTTTGCATATTGGGGTGAGTGGCGGCGGTGAGGGGAACGGCCGTTTCCGTGAGAATGCGCGTCACTTCCAGGCGGGAAAGGGCCGGGCTGCCCGAGAGGATGAGGGCCACCGCCCCGGTGGTGTGCGGCGCGGCCATCGACGTGCCGTTGTAATAACCATAAGCGCCGTCCGGCAGCGCTGAGTAAACCCGAGCGCCAGGGGCGACGATCTGGGGATGGATGGCGTCATGCAGCAGCGAGGGGCCGCGCGAAGAAAACCAGGTGAGCGCGTTGCTATCGTCGTGGGCGCCGATGGCCAGGGTTTGGCTGTAAGCGGCGGGCGCGCCAATGGTTTCGGCGTCTGGGCCGCTGTTGCCAGCGGCAAAGACGGTGATGATACCGGCGGCGTCTAAGGCTTGAATGTCGGGCAAGAAGGTGGTGAGAAAGCCGGGGCCAGCCCAGGAGCCGTTGATGACATCCGGGGCCAGCGCCGGGTTGCCAGCGGGGGCCAGCAGCCATTGAAAGCCCACATGGACGTCGCTGTCGTAGATGAAGCCGCCGGGCGCGGCGATGTTGACCGCGATCCACGACGCACCGGGGGCCACGCCGATGCCATTTTGACCAACGGCCGTTCCCGCTACGTGTGTGCCGTGTCCCAAAACATCATGGGGCACGGTGACGGTCGGATCAACGGCGTCATACCAACTGCCGCTGTGGGTGATAACGCCGCCCTGGTTGCCGCGATAATTGGGCAGCAGATCGGGATGCTGCCAATCGACGCCGCTGTCCATGATGCCCACGGTGACGCCGGCCCCGTCTATGCCCAGCCCGTACCAGGCATGGGGCGCTTCGACCCGTTCTATCCCCCAGGGTTCCTCGGCGGCGGCAGCGAGAACGGCCGTTTGCCACATCATCTCCATCGTTTCAGCCGGTTCTGGCGTCTGAATAAGCGGCCGGGCTTCATCCAGGACAAGGCGCATTACGTCGGGGCGTTCGGCCAGCTGCGTGAGGCTGTCTCCGGTGGCCGCCACCGCCACCGCATTGATAACCCATAACGGCCGGTACGATTGCACACTGCCCGCTTGCTGTCGGGCGACCAGATCGATGAGCAGGCTTTGCTGGCTTTGCTGGGCGGTCGTTTGCAGCTGCGCCACCAACGCGGTATGACGCAGCGCAGGGTCGGTGATGTTTTGCCCAAACTGCTGACTGTCACCTGTTTCCGCCAGGTAAATGATGGCTCGCAGCATCTCGCCCGGTTCGGCGGCCGTTATTTCAGCCTGGAGCGCGGACAGCTTGTCCGCTTCTTGCGGTGTGGCAGACCACGTTCCCAGCTTGTCCTTTATTGGGAGCGCGGACAGCTTGTCCGCTTCTTGCGGTGTGGCAGACCGCGTTCCCATTTCCCCCGTCTCCTGTGAATAGAGCAGCAGCGGTTGAAAAATGAACCAGCGCCATAGGACAAAGCTAAAAATGACGACTAAAAAGGGGTATAAAGCGTGTTTAAGTTTCATAATGGAAGGCGGTGTTGCTGTGGTACTGGTCACGAATGAGGCCGCGCGGTTCTTCGCCCAGAGCGGGAATATCACGGAGGAGGGCGGCAATCAGCGCCAGGTTTTTCTGCCGGGCATACGCTTCCAGCATATCCTGGAACGGTTTACGCACGCTGGTTTCTTTGCGGCTGCCGCCGTAGCGAATGATTTTGTCTACCTGGGCGTGGTATGGTTGGATGAGCTGCACGGACATAGGTTTGTGTTCCTCAATACTCGTGTGAACTGGATGAGAAAACTATAGCATAGGCGTTTTTTTCTGCACAAAACAGGGATGGTGTATCAAGAAAGTTAAGATTATCGGTACACTTCACGGCGATGGGCAATGATGAGAATAATGACGATTGCATTGTCTTCTTTGATTTCGTATACAACACGATAATCACCTACTCGGTAGCGGTAAAAGCCAGAGAATTTGCCTGATAGTCGTTTGATATTGGGATGAATGTGGGGATTTTGGCTTAGTTGTGCAAAGCATCGATTTAGTTGCTTTGTAAGAGGCGTATCAGCTTTGGCGTAGAATTTCTGTGCGGCTTGTGTCAACTGAATGTCATACATCACGTTTTATGGCTGAAAAAGAAACAATTTCATTATTTTTAGATTGCATAACAGCCTCTTGAAGCGCCTCTTCAAAACCGGGAATGCTTAGAAGTTCTTCGGTGGCTTCACTGCTTTCTCTTTCTTCAAGGTAAGCGAGAAAATCATTAGCCACACGCAGTCGATTGGTTGACAACCTGCGTAAGCGGGTTTCTGCCATTGCTAATAAATCGTTGTCTTCAGGAATTGGTATGTCCATGAATACGATTGTAGCATAAAAGTTTACAGGCAAGAAAGAGGGTTTGTGGCGCAGCAGTTCTCAATCTAAGCGTTGTCGTAGATTACAGCAAGAGCAAGTTGAATTGGAAGCCCAACTGGAACAAGGTCAGTTTGAGAATGGGGAACTGGCGAATCTTCTGAATCAGCAGGAACAGTTAGTGGTCGAATCACGGCGCAAGATCGAATTCGGGAGCTAGAAAAAGAAGTTGCGCTGTTGCGGCGACAGATTGTACGTCTATCGGGAATCGATCCCCGCTAATTTATTTTCCCACGTTTTTTTAACCATTTCTCTCGATTAGCGGCTCGGGCGATTTTGCCACTGGACGTCTTGAGCAGCCATTTGGCATCCACCAATTGCACAAAACTGACGGTGACGGCGCTGCGCCGCGCCACCTCCTGGCGGATCGCTTTGCCGATGGCCTGCCGCCCTTCCGCGTCTTCCTCTCGCGTTTCGGCGACGACGGCGATGAGTTCCGTGCCTTCCCGCTCATCCGGCACACCAAAGACGACGGCGCGGCCGGCATGGACGCCTGCCACCTCATTGACAATGGCCTCAATGTCCTGCGGATAGATGTTTTTACCAGCGTTGATGATCAGGTCTTTGCTGCGCCCGATGACGTACACTTCGCCGTCGGCCATGTAACCCCGGTCGCCGGTGCGGAACCAGCCGTTGCTGAACGGGTTTAAGTCGGGGCGATGGTGGTATTCGCTGAGCATACAGTTGCTTTGTATGGCCAGTTCCCCGACCTGCCTTTCGGGTAGTTGCTGGCCAGCCTCATCCAGGACGACAACGGCCGTTCCCGCTATCGCCATCCCACAAGAAACCTTCATGACCCCGTTTTCCGCCTCTCTATCCACAACATTCGCATAGCCAGTGAGTTCTAAAGCCAGCCGGTCTATCACATCTACCGGGGCCGGTTTGCCAACGGCCGTTTGCGTGACGGCGAAGGTATTTTCAGCCATGGCGTAGCTCACGGCCAGCATCTCCGGCGTGACGCCGTTGGCGGCGAATTTCTCCAGGAAGAGTTGGTGGCTGTCGTGGCGCACCGGTTCCGAGCAGTTGATGAAGGCGCGCATGGAAGCCAGGGAGAGTCCGGCTTTGTCGCGACGGCGGATGCGGCGGGCGCAATGGTTGTAGGCGAAGTTGGGCAGCCAGCAAAGCGTTCCCTGGTATTTGTCGATGGCTTTGAGCAGCAGCGCCGGGCGGCTCACCCAGTCAAACGGCGACATCAGCACCAGGGGAATGCCCTGAATAAGAGGCAGCAAGAAACCAGCAATCAAGCCCATGTCGTGATACAACGGCAGCCAGCTAACGATGATGTCGCCGGACGTGAGTTGAAGTGCATCACTGTAGGCGGCGATTTGGTTGAGAACGGCCGTGTGTGAAAGGGCGACCCCTTTTTGCAGGCCGGTGGTGCCGGAGGAGTGCTGGAGCAAGGCGACTTTGTCGGGAATTATGGGTGGTGAAGTTTGATTTATGGCAAACTGTTCACTGTTTCCTGTCAATTGTTTACTGCCGTAAACGGGGCAAGTGACTTGCGGTGCAAGCTGCGGGGCAAATTCGTCGGTGGTGAGGATGGCGCGGACGTCGGAGAAGCGCACCAGTTCGGCCATGTTGGCCATGTAGACAGTGGGGTCGAGTTTTTCAGTGAGGGTGGGGAACATGGCAGGGATGGCGCCGGCGGCCAGGGCGCCCCAGAAGAGGTAGATGCTTTCCAGGTTTTGGGTGTGGGCGATGATGACGAGGTCGCCGGGTTGGATGCCGAGTTGGGTGAGGGCGTGGGCGGTTTGGAAAACGGCCGTTCTAAACATGCTTCTCGTCACATGAATATCCGGCTGGTCGGTTTGCATATAAATGATGGCGTCCTGGCGGTCATCGGCAGCGGTGAGGGTGAGGGCATCAAGCAGGGTGCGGAATTGGGAGCGGGTTTGTGGGGTAAGCAAGGGTAAACATCCTTCTGTTTTATGGTTTTGTTTGCTGGCAATTATACGTATCAACCAGTTTGGGGGCGAAAGATGGAGAGAAGTATGGATTCTGTTTTTTCTTGACAGTGATATAATTTTGCCGTGAATTCATTGGCTGGGTATAAAGAGTGGCGAATAATCCGTGACCCTAACGAAAATTAGATAAAAAAGGAGGCAGGACAATGAGTAAGATAGACCTACTTAGTCGGCAAGAAGTCATTGAGCAACTGGCGACAGAGCTGAATGGACCTGTTCC
>CAZXVH010000111.1:0-16416 GCA_964643965.1 uncultured Ardenticatenaceae bacterium | reverse complement strand
GCCGGTGGTATAACTTAAGCCGTTTAAGCCGCCGCTGGAATAGGAAATGTCGATATTGGGCGTCAGGCCGGCGCGGCCAGGCGGCACTTCGACGGGATATTGGTAGGTAGCGGCGCCGCTGAACGTGGAAACAGCCGGTACCTGCCACTGATAGCGCCACGGTTTTGGCGTATCGTCAGAAGCCGCCGCCTGTATACCCACCACCACTTGTTTGTAATCGCCCCGATCTAAGGGGATGCTGAGCAGACCGGCCGGATCATGTACAGTAATCTCTGGATACTGCCAGCCGCTGTCATCGGGCAGACGCAGGGCAATAAACCACGCCGCGCCTGCATCAGGAGAGGGAACAAGGGTGCGTAAATCAAAGGCCAGGTAAAACGGCCGTTCTATATCTGCCACCATCTCTCCAGTTTGGGTATCGGTTAAAGCCAGCGTCAGTTGGAATTTGCTGCCATCTGGAAAAGGCGGCTCGTCTGCCAACGACTGCAAGGGGCTAACTGCCACTGCTATAGGGGTTGACGCCGCTGACGTTTCCGCCAGCAGCATCACCGTACCGTTATCAAAAGTCGTTTGATGTCCCCCTGGAGATAAGGTAGTGGTCTCGACCATGCCATTAAGAACTGCCGAGGAAGATGAAAAATGGGCCGGCGCTAATTCAGCCAGGCTGCTGGCTTCTAAAACGGGTTCCCAATAAGGAAGCGGTGGTTCCCCCACCATAAAATCCGGTTCCACGCCGGGCGTGGGCTGCCAGCTTTCTACAATGGCGTCCGTTGGGTCTGCTGGGGGCAAGTAACCGGGGTCTTGCGCCAGGAGCGGCGCTAAACTTTGGCTGAGCAAGGCAATGGCTAACAGCCAGGAAAAATGGACTCGGAAACGGCCGTTATGTATGGATGTATGTATCTTATTCTGAAGTGATTTCATGACTTTCCCCTTGTCAAAATAACAAACAATAAAATATGAGCAAACCAAGTATACACAAGTCAGCCGGTTGTGATCTTTAAATCACCTGCAAAACAACTGCAAATGACCTGCAAATCAGCTGCAAAACAGGCCCCATTCATTGGCTGCATCCGCGCCACCCTTACTTTCCGATTATTGCCCGGAACCAATAAACTCAGGTATCATCAGGAAAAATTAGAGGTTTAACTTCTCTGAGAAGTTGAACTTCTGGATGTAAAGGACCTTACATGGCTAACAAAACACAACCGAAAACCATCCTCGTTTACGTGGAAGACGAACCCAATATCGCCCAACTGCTGGTCAGCGGCCTCGGTCTCTTTGGCATTGTGGTACATCCCGTCTTTATGAGCGCCGAGGAACTGCTGGACAATATGGAAAATCAGGCGTTCCAGGCCGCAGATCTCTTTTTCTTCGACATTCGCCTGCCACGCATGACCGGGCTGGAATTAGCCCAAGAACTGCGTAACCGGGGGGAGAAACGGCCGTTTGTCTTAGTAAGCGCCTGGCCATCTCCCACCGAAAAAGAGTTGAGCGCCATCAACGCCAAGTTTTTACCGAAGCCCTTCGACTTTCCCGATGTCATCCAGACCATCCAGCAGTTGATACAGGCCCAGACTCCCTGAGCCACCCCCGCCATGGCAAAACCGTCAGACTCCCCCTTGCCCAAACTGGTGCAATACGCCCTCAAAGGCACAACCTATGAACTCATCGCCTTCCCTGACGACATGCGCGACGCCGCAGAGATCGCCGAAAGGCTGCAACTGCCGGCCGGGCAGGTCTTCAAAACATTGGTGGTCATCAAACCGGATAATCGCGGCAAACCATATTTGGTGATGATACCCGCTGACCAACAGCTAAACTTGAAACAGTTCGCTAAAGCCGTCAACGAAAAGAAGCTGGTCATGGCCTCCCACGAACAGGCAGAGCAGCGAACCGGCCTGCAAGTGGGCGGCATCTCGGCGCTGGCCCTAAAAAATAGCGGCTTTCAGGTCTACCTGGATCAATCGGCCCAAAACCACGCAGAAATTTACGTCAGCGGCGGGCAGCGCGGGCTAGATGTGCGCCTGGCCGTCACTGACCTGGTGCGCATCACCGGCGCCCGGTGGGCCAACGCCGCTTGAAGAAAGCAAACAAATGTGGCGCTGCCTGGCATTGCCCATACTACCAGTACTTTAGTCCGCTTTGTTTAATAATTTCTCGCCTCTTTAACGGTGAAACTCTATATTTCTAGTATGATGGCTCAGAAAGTGGAGCTTTCCCTCATTTTTAGGTAAACTTAGGCAAACCACTATGCCTATAAGCAACGAGTGAAACGCATGAATGAATCGCCAACGACTGCCAGAAAACCGATTGATCCCAGCAAAGCCCATATCCTTGTGGTAGAAGATAATGTATCCAACTTCGTCCTCATCGCCCGCCTGCTGGCTTTTATGGGCGTACAAAAATGTGAGTGGAAAACCACCGGTTGGGGCGTCGTGGATTTTGCCAAGACCATGCCTCGCATCGACCTCATTCTCATGGATTTGCGCCTGCCGCACGAAGATGGTTATGAAGCCCTGCGCCAGATTCGCGCCGATGAAGGTCTGGCTGATACGCTGGTGGTGGTTGTCACCGCCCATGGCAGCAGCGAGGAAATGAAAAAAGCCCGCGAAGCCGGTTTCGATGGCTTCCTGGTAAAACCGCTAGACGCCGACCAATTCCCGGAGCAAATTCGGCAAATCCTGAATGGTAAACCAATTTGGGATTTGGGCATTTAATCAGCCATGACCAGACCCCAGGCCCTTGCCAACCTGTTCACCATACGCACCACCGATGAAGAGGTCCGGCAAAAAGGGCAGCTTGTACAAACCCTCATTTTATTGTTAACGGCCGTTGCCCTCATACGCCTGCTCAACAACTTCCTCCAACTGGCAGAAAGCGGCTGGTCTCAAGCCGGCAGGATCGCCTTCCTGAGCGAAATGCTGCTCGTGCCTCTGTTTAGTTTGGGCGCTTTATTTATCGTGCGCCGCGGCCGGCCCGCCCTGGCTGCCCACATCATCTTCATCTTTTTCAATACTGCCATCTTCCTCACGCTGCTGTCAGCCGCAGAACCCCACTCCATTCCCTACCTCATGCTCATCTCCATCGTCGGCATTGCCGCCATGGCCTCCGTAAAAGCCAGCATCCTGTATACCATTCTGGTCATTGGCTCCATCTCCGCCTATTACCTGCTGCGCCAACCTACTCCATATTACATCGCCGCCATGCTCAACTACGCCCTGGTGACGCTTTCCGTCAGCGTCATTGCCTGGGTGACGGCCGATAGAATGCAAAAATGGCTGCGCCAATCCACCCGTTTAGCCGACCAGATGGCCGTACAAACCAGCCGCCTGGAACGCCAAACCCAGCAGTTACAGCGCAGCGCCCTCATCAGCCAGACCACCGCCAATATCTTAGATTTGGATGATCTGCTCAAGAGCATCGTTTATACCATCCGCGACCAGTATGGCTTTTACTTTGTGGCGATTTACCTGCTAGATCAGAACAAAGAAACGTTGGTATTCCAAGAAGGCACGGGAGCCGCCGGCGCAGAGATGAAAGCCCGCCGCTTTCGCCTCAGCCTGGACACAGAGTCCATCGTGGGCGTCGTCGCCAAAAGCCAGAAATACCACATCGCCCCAGACGTAGAAACCGATCCCCTCTACTACCACAACTCCTTGCTCAGAGAAACCCGCGCCGAGGTTGCCCTGCCCCTCATCGCTCGTGGGGAAGTGGTCGGCGTTCTGGACGCGCAAAGCCGTGAAACAGGCGCATTTGTGGAAGAAGAGGTGGCGGCGCTGCAAATCACGGCAAATCAATTGGCGATCAACATCGACAACGCCCGCCTTCTCTCACAGACAGAATCCCACCTCACCGAAACACAAGCCGTCCTCAATCTCAACACCGCCCTCACCGAGACCCAAGATGTGGGTGAGATTTACCGCCGCGCTGCCCGCGCCTTTGCCCACCTGTTGGGAGCCAGCCGCTGCCTCATCGCCAGTTGGGACCAGGAAAGTGATACTGCCATCTCGCAAACCTTGTTCACAGCAGGGATAAACGGCCGTTCCGTCAACGAATTTAGCATGACCCCCTACACCTTCCCCCTGGCCCACTTCCCCAATATCGGCGAAGCCTTAAAAAGCCAGGCCACCAGCAGCCATCAACTTGACAAAGACAGCCTGTCAGCGCCAGAAGAAGACTTTCTGGCCGAGCTGAGCCAACATGCCTGCCTCATGCTGCCCCTCTCTCTGGGCGCTCACCCTTTGGGCGCAGTCCTCATCTTCCGCCAGGCCAACCACCCAGACTTTAGCCACAACGACATGCAGTTGGCCCAAATCATGGCCAACCAGACCGCCACCGCCCTCAACAATGCCCAACTCGCCGCCGAAGCTGCCGGTCGAGTAGCCCAACTCAGCGCCTTAAACCGCCTCAGCTACCGCCTGGCCATGGCCCCCACCTTGCCCGACATCTACGAAGGCGCCCGGCGTGAAATATTCTCCCTCTTCGAGATCACCACCTTCTCCATCATGCTGCTGACGCCAGACAAACAGCATATCCACTGGGTTTATGGTCATGAATACGGCCAGCCCTTAGATTTATCCACCGTCAAACCGCTGCCTGTTTCCCAAGGATTTAGTGGACAAGTGGTCCGGAGCAAACGCTATCTGCTCATCAACAAAGATTTTGCCGAAATGGCCCAAAAATATCAATCCGTCATCGTCGGCGCTTTATCAAGCGCCTGGTTGGGGCTGCCCATGATCGTGGCCAACAACACCATCGGCGTCATGGTCGTAGAAAACGACAGCAACCCCAACGCCTTCAGCGAACGAGATATTGGCCTGCTAGAAACGATGGCCGGAGCCACCGCCATCGCCATCAACAACCTGCTGCAATTTGAGGAAGTGCAGGCCGCTCTAAAAGCCCAATCTGAACAGCGCGTACAGTTAGAAACGGCCGCTGAGATTTCCACCACCACCAACAGCATCTTAAACCTGGACGATCTGCTCAAACAAGCCGTCACCGTCATCAAAGAGCGCTTTTCGCTCTACTATGCCGGTATCTTCCTCAGCCATGAGTTAAGCCACCAGGCAGTTCTAAAAGCGGCCACCGGTGAGGCCGGCCGCATCCAGTTAGAAAACGGCCACCGGCTCACCATTGGCGGCCGTTCCTTGATCGGCGGGACCACCGGCGACGGCCGTTCTCGCATCACCCAAGATGTCACCCAGGATGCGGAATGGCAGCCCAATCCACACCTGCCGCTCACCCGCGCCGAACTGGCTCTGCCCCTACAAGTGCGCGGCCACATCATCGGCGCCCTCACCGTGCAAAGCGCCGAAGCCCACGCCTTTTCCGCCGAACTAATCAGCATCTTACAAACAATATGCGATCAACTCGCCATCGCCATTGAAAACAGCCGCCTGCTGGCCAGCGCAGAAGAGCGGGTGCAGCGTCAGCGCATCCTCAACCAGATCAGTGCTCAACTGCACAACACCTCTGATATAGACGAAATCGTGCGCATTGGGCTGCAAGCATTGTCTGAACAGGTAAACGGCCGTTCCGTCCATCTCGCTCTGGGCAAACCCGCCACCCAAGCAGCCCAACCAGGCCAAATCGAGCTGCCATGATCACCCATCCAGAGCGTGACGACTCCCCCCTCACCGCCCTCTGGCAGCGCCGCCAAAGCGAAATCCAGGCAGGCATGGCCGCCGCCTTCATCGCCCATGCCGCCGACAACCGTGACAAACTGAAAGAGAGCGAACAGGGACCAGCCATCGCCAGCCACCTCTACACCCTGACCCAGGAATACTGCGAAGATCAGGCCAGCCCCCAAACCGTGGCCGCCCAGGCGCAAACCCTGGCTAAAGAGGGACTGGCGCTCTCCGTCGCTTCCCACATGCTGCAAGCCGCCAGCCGCCAAATCCCTCCTGAAGAACTGTCCCACCTGCCGCCGCAGTTCCTGAGCAAACTACATGAATTCCAAATCATCTTCCTGGAAAAACTGGCAGAAGCCCGCGAAATTTTGCAGCTTCGCTCCCAGGAAGAAGCCCAAATCGCTTTGCAGCAGGCGCTCTACCAGCAAATTGAACAGCAGCGTTTTCTGCGCCAATCGGTGGAAATGCACAGCCGCAGCCTCAACCAAATCTTGCAGCTAAACACCAGCCTCACCCGCGCCGCCAGCGTGGAAGAGCTGCTAGACGAGGCCGTTAGCGGCATTTGCCAGGCGCTGACTCTGGATCACGTTTCTATCTACGAAAAACCGGCCGCCAGCAACGACTGGCTGCTGCGTACCACCACCGCCCCCATGCCCACTCAGGCCGCCCCACAAGAAAAAAGGGTCGCCGCCCTGCTGGCTGAAGCCGAAGCGCAGCAAAGAGAATTTGTAAAACCACACCGCATCTCGCAAAAGATCAAGGGGCTGTCTATCGTCACCCCCTTGCCCATCAGCAAAACAGTGCTGGGCGCTCTCATCGCCTTCACCACCAGCCCGGATCAAGAAGATGAGCGCGAGCTGCCCATCTTGCTGCGCACCTTCAGCCAGGGTTTGACCACCTTGTGGCGCAACCTGGATTTACTCCTGGAAACCCAACAGCGTACCCGGGAATTAGAGATTCTCCACGGCCGTTATGTGGACACCGTCTGGGGTTCTTCAGAAGCCGCCCTGGAAGCCAGCTTCAGCCGCAGTGGCCTGGAAATTGAACGCAAACAGGAGGCCAATCTCAGCCCCTTGCCCGATAACCACATCGCTGTCCCCCTGCGCCTGGGCGATCTCGCCTTTGGCCGGGTTGATTTACCGGGCGACGTGGCCCTCTCCGCGGAAGAGCAGGCGTTTGTAGCTGAACTCATCAAGGAAATGGGATCGGCCCTGAACAACGCCTACCTGCTGCAAACCACCCGCGCCTATTCCAACCAGTTACAAGTTGCTTCCGAGGTTTCGCGGGCGGCCACCACCATCCTCAACCCTGATATCCTCATTCAAGAAACGGTAGACCTCATTCAGAGCCGTTTCAATTTTTATTACGTCGGCCTCTTCCTGGTAGACGAGGCCCGCAGCCAGGCCGTTTTGGCGGCGGGAACCGGCGACGCCGGCCGGGAGCAACTTGCCCGCCATCATCAACTGGCCGTGGGCGGCCAATCCATGATCGGCACGGCCATCGCCAACAATGAGGCGCGGGTGGAGCAAGATGTGCGCCAGGCCGAAGCCTTCACCGCCAATGTCCTGCTGCCCGATACCCGCTCTGAACTGGCCCTGCCGCTGCGCTCTCATGGCGATGTGATTGGAGCGCTGACGGTGCAAAGTGTGGAGACGGCCGCATTCACGGCCGAAACCATCACCATCTTGCAAAATCTGGCCGACCAATTAGCCACCGCTATCGTCAACGCCGACCTGCTGACACAGGTACAAAGTAATCTGGCCGAAACGAGCCGCTTGTATGAAAACGGCCGTGCGCTCAGTGAAGCCCGCACTCGTGAAGATGTGTACAACGTGCTGCTGCGCTTTGCCGCCCAATCAGGCGTGGTTGAGTTTGCCCAAATTGTGGGCCTGGAGCCAGCTTACCCCGACTTGCTCATTTCCGGTGGACATTGGAGCCAGACTGAATCAGCTGGCTGGCCCCTCCATGAATTTCTGCGCCAGGATTTGCCGTTTGAGGCCGAGTTAAGCCAAAACAAAATAGTGCGGCTGGCAGACTTACCAGAGGCATTGGCCCAAAATCCCGGCCTCGCCAATTTCCTGGCCAACGCCGAGATAAACAGTTTCAGCATCGTGCCTATCGCCACCGAAAATCGTTGGCTGGGCGCTATTCTGCTGCAAGCCAGCGCTGAAAACGCCCTCTCAGCGCAAACGTTGCAGCCGTTCCACACCCTGGCCGGGCAAGCGGCTACCACCCTGGCAAACCAACAACTGCTGCGCCAGGCGGAACTGCTCTACCAGATCGGCCGTTCCCTGAGCGAGGCGCTCACCCGCGAGGACGCCCTGACGCTTGCCGTGCAAGAGATCGCCAACTACACGGGGGCGGCCCGATGCCGCATCATTTTATATGAGGAACAAGAGCCGTTTGGCAAAATAGCGGCCACCACCGAACCGGCGGCTCAGGATGACCAGTTGCAATTCCCCATGGTGGGCGATTTTGTGTTTGATTATCTCAATGAGCAGCGCCAACCGCTGCTCATCAGCAGTGCGGAAGCAGAAATTCCAGCGGAAGCGCTGGCCCGTTACTTGCATCCCTTCCATACCACCATTTCCCTGCTCATCCCCCTGGCCAGCCAGCAAGATTTAATCGGCTTTTTGGCGCTGGACGGACGGGGAAAACGGCCGTTTCCCACCCACAATATCATCTTCGCCCAAACCGTCGTCGATCACCTCACCACTCAAATCGAAAATCTAAAACTGTTGGATGAAACCCTGGCCCGCGCCCAGGAACTCATCGCCTTAAACCAGATTCAAACCAACATCTCCAGCATCCTGGACGCCAGCCAGTTGGCCCACGTCATTTACAAACAGGTGGGGCAGCTGCTTGACGCCACCTTCTTCCTCATGGCCTTATACGACGCCGAAACCCATAAATACACCCCCCTCCTGCTTATGAAAGAGGGCAAGGCGATGCCCGTTCAAGGCCAAACCTTCACCTCCGATCATGCTCTTCGCCAATTTCTGGAAGCCAAACATCCGGCCATCCTCAATGGCTCTGCCACACTCATGCAAATGGAGCCAGCCTTTGCCGGGGCGCAATCCGGCTTATGGGTTCCCTTCCTGCGTGAAGAGGCGCCGGCCGGCTTAATCGCCGCCCTGTCGCCGCAGCCCAGGCAATACCGGGAAACAGACGTCCAGCTGCTGCGCAGTGTAGCCACCCATGCCGGTTTAGCCCTGGAAAATGCCCGTCTGTTTGAGCGCATTCAAGCCAGCATCGAAGAACTGCGTGAATTGGACAATATGAAAAACCAATTCCTGGCCAATATGTCCCACGAACTGCGCACCCCGCTCAATTCAATCATCGGCTTTTCCCGCGTCATTCTCAAAGGGATCGATGGCCCGCTCACGCCCGCCCAAGAAGAAGACCTCACCTCTATCTACAGCAACGGCCAGCATTTGCTCAACCTTATTAACGAAATTCTGGACATGGCTAAAATTGAAGCGGGCAAAATGACCCTCACTTTTGAGCAGGTGGATATAGGGGAAGCCGCCAACGCCACGCTTCATAATATCCGCAGCCTGGTCAAACCAAACGTGGAACTGATCAGCGACATCCCTGAACATTTGCCCCGGCTGGAAGCGGACCCCATTCGCATTCGCCAGATTCTCATCAATTTGCTCTCCAATGCCTCTAAATTCACGGATGAAGGCGTGATTAGCCTCAAGATTTCCCAGGATGGCCCCGAACATCTACTCATTTCGGTGGCCGATACCGGCCTGGGCATTTCTCAAGAAGACGTGGACAAACTGTTTAAAGCCTTTGAACAAGCAGATAATTCCACCACGCGCACGGCCGGTGGCACGGGTCTGGGGCTGCCCATCACCTTATGGCTGGTGCGGATGCACCAGGGCAGCATGTGGGTGGATACGGAATATGGCAAAGGCGCCACCTTTTACGTGCGCCTGCCCCTGACACAACCGGAACAAACGGTGGATGTGCCGTTTATTGTTTGAGTGAACAGTAAACAGTGGACAGTGAACAGTGGGCAGTGGACAGTGGACAGGGAAGAATCGCAAAACTCTAATTTCTAATTTCTAATTTCTAATTTCTACTCTCTACTCTCTGATTTCTAATCTCTACTCTCTACTCTTTAATCGCCAATGAGACGCTTCTATATTTTTTGTAAAAACTGCCGGATGAAACAACCGTTTGAAACACCACTGAGCGCCTGTCCGCGCTGCGGCGCGGGATGGCTAGATGCGGTGTATGATTACCCTTATGGAGGAGAAACGGCCGTTTCCCATCCCCATGCCTCTTCAAACTGGCTGCACACCTTATCTGCTCGCGGAACCACCATCTGGCGTTACCGTGAACTGCTCCCCTTGCGTGATGACCAGCACATCGTCAGCCTCGGTGAAGGCTGGACGCCCCTGCTCCGCGCCCATAACCTGGGGCTGATGCTCGGCCATCCCCACCTCTACATCAAAGATGAACGACAAGGCCCCACCGGTTCCTTTAAAGACCGCCAGGCCAGTGTGGCCATCAGCGCCCTCAAAGAAGCCGGTATCACTGAAACCGTCGTCGCCTCCACCGGCAATGTGGCCATCGCCTACTCCGCCTATGGCGCCCGGGCTGGCATCAAAATTTGGGCTTTCGTCACCAGTTCCGTGCCGGCCGACAAAATGCGTGAAGTGGCCCTCTACGGCGCAGGCGTGATCAAAGTGGCGGGAACTTATGACCAATGCAAACAGGTAGCCGCCGATTTTGCCGCCAACAAAGGCATCTTCCTCGACCAGGGCATCAAAGGCATTGCTGCCAAAGAAGCGATGAAAACCCTGGCTTACGAAATCGCCGAGCAGTTGGGCAGCATCGCCACTGGAGCCGACCCCTCTGCGCCCAACGGCAGCCGCTACCCCTGGCAAACCCCAGACTGGTATCTGCAAGCCGTCAGCGGTGGCCTGGGGCCAGTGGGCGTGATGAAAGGGTTTCAGGAACTATACGACATGGGGTTGGTGGATAAGCTGCCCCAAATGGGCTGTTTTCAATCGGCGGGCTGTGCGCCCATGGCCACCTCTTTTCACAAAGGGCTGGCCATCGCCGAAAATGTGGATGATCCCATCACCGACATCACCACCCTGGCCACCGGCGTCCCCGGTGAAGCGTACACCGTCCTGCGCCAGCTGCTTTTGCAATATGGCGGCACGATTGACGCCATCTCTGACGCTGACGCCTTTAAAGCCTTACAAATTGCAGCCCGCCTGGATGGTATTTCGGTGGAACCAGCAACGGCCGTTGCCTTTGCCGGCCTCATTAAACTGATACAAAAAGAAACCATAAAGCCCCATGAAACAGTAGTCCTCAACTGTTCCGGCCACACCTTCCCGGTGGAAAAACATATCGTGGGCGAGCAGTATGCCCGTGACATCATCCTCAACAGCGACAGCCCAGACCATACCGGCCGGCAAGAAGGGCTGCTCACCGCCCTGGCAGAAATCGACGACCGGGTGCAGCGCATCGCCATCCTGGAAGACAACGCCGACGCCAGCCGCCTCATTCGCCGTATTCTACAAGCGCAAGGTGAATTCCTCATCGACGAAGCTGTCAATGGCCTGGATGGTTTAAAATTGATTCAACAAACCCGGCCCAATTTGGTGCTGTTAGACTTGATGATGCCCGGCTTAGATGGCTTTGGCGTAGTCAAGGAGATGAAAAAAGATCCCCATTTGCAAGATATTCCCATCATTGTCATCACCGCTAAGGAGTTATCGGCTATTGAAAGAGCGCAGCTTGACGGTAAAATAAAGGCATTATTACAAAAAGGTTCTTTTTTAGACTCTGATTTACTGAGTGACATTAAACAGGCTTTACCCGGTTCCTAATTCGTGGTAGAAACCTGACAGGTTTATAAACGAGTTAGGCAAGCAAGGAAATAAGCCATGCAAACCTGTTTAAACATAAAATGGGTATCTTCTCAATAAACTGGGAGATTACAAAAGTTTTGGCATCAGAGTGTTCATGCAAAGCTAATTCTGAAACTTTTGTAATCTTTGTCCCCAAATATTGAGATGTTACTAAAATGGGGCTGTAACCCTGTCGGGTTTTGGTAGACAATGAACAATACAGGCGCAAGCATTCTCTACATCGAAGATGACCACGCCAGCCGACGCCTTGTCGAGCGTGTTTTAACCAGCCGGGGCTACGAAGTCTACGTCGCCAGTGAAGGGCTGGAAGGTATCAATCTGGCCCGCGAAAAAAAGCCGGAACTGATTTTGATGGACATCAACCTGCCTAACATGGACGGCCGGGAAATTACCACTCGCTTGCGCAGCCTGCCCAATTTCTCCAATGTGCCCATTGTGGCTCTGACAGCCAATATCAGCCCCGGCAGCCGTGAACTGGCTTTGGCGGCCGGCTGCACGGGCTTTATGACCAAGCCCATTGATGTGGCTACCTTTCCCAGCGATGTGCAGCGCTTCCTGCAGGGCGCTTCCGACAAACTCAGCGCCGATGAACGCAGCCAACATTTGGAACTCCATGCTCAAAATCTCGTCGAGCGCCTGGAAAACAAAGTGCGTGAACTACGCAGCGCCAACAAACGGCTGATGGAACTGGACAGCCTGAAAAGCGATTTTATCGTGTTGGTCTCCCATGAACTGCGCACCCCTCTCACCCTGGTCAGCGGCTATTCTCATCTGCTGGCCGAACAAGTTAAAAATAAAAACGATCTGGTGCCAGCCCAATCCATCGCCGGTATTGCTGAAGGGCTACAATCTGGCGTCACCCGCATGCAAGAGGTGATCAACGAGATCATCAGCGTGGTACGCATCTCATCTGGCACCTTAGATCTCTCTTTAGGCCCGGTACGCCTCACCAAAATTATTGCAGACATTGAAGAAACTTTCCGCGATGTGTGCCAGAAACGCAATTTAGACCTGGTTATTGGCGACTTTTCAGAGATGCCGCTGATTCAAGGGGACGGCCGTCGCCTGTTGGCAGCTATTGAGCATGTGGTGGGTAATGCGGTGAAATATACACCGGATGGCGGCACGATTCGCATTGTCGGCCGGAACGTTAAGGACAAGGCGGTTGACATCATTATTCAGGATACCGGCATTGGCATCCCCTTAGACGAACAGCGGCACATCTTTGAGCAGTTTTATACCTTAGGCGAGATTGAACACCATTCCACCAGTAAATCTGCGTTTCAAGGGGGGGGCCTGGGCCTGGGTCTGGCGATTTCTAAAGGAATTGTGGAGGCGCATAACGGCCGTATCTGGGTGGAAAGTGAAAACCGTAGTGCTGAAATGCTGCCGGGCAGCACCTTCCACCTGCTGCTACCTTTGCAACCCAACGATGCGCCGCCTACTATCTAGTGACGCCTGCATGTAATGCCACCTCCTACACCTGACCCGAAGAGAGCAGCTTCGGCGTCACCCTCAGATAAAGCAGTCGACCTTCCGCTTGTTTCCCGCCACAGTGAACAAGAGAGACAAAACTTGAAACGATGGCGCCAGGGTTTATTATGGGCGCTGCTCTCCCCGCTATTTCTGGGCATAACCCCCATTTTTGCCAAAATCGCCTATGCCACCGGCGTGGATGTGCTGACAGTGGTGGCGTTCCGCACCATTTTTGCGGCCGTTTTGTTGTGGGCGGCGGTGCTGCTCTTTGCCCGGCACATGATCCGCTCCTCGACGCCGGCCGTATTGAGCAGTATGCTGGCGGGGGCTATAAACGGCATTGGCTCGCTCTTTTTCTATGCCAGTTTGAGCCGTATTGACGCCTCTTTAGGCCAGCTGATCAATATCAGCTACCTTATTTTTGTAACGATCTTGCTGCGCATCATCGGCCAGACAATTTCCTGGCTGACGCTGTTCCGCACGGCGCTGGCCCTTTTTGCCATGTATTTGCTAACGGTAGGCGGTCTGGGTAAGCCGGACTGGATTGGCGTGGGCATGATGTTGTTTGGCGCATTGACGTATGCCGTTCAACTGGTTTTGAGCCAGCGTATCATGTATGAGATCCCGGCGCCCAGCATGGCTCTGTACGCCATGACGGCGATGGCTATTGTGGTAACGGCCGCCTGGCTGCTATTTCCTTCAGATTTAACGGCCGTTTCCGCCGCATCCTGGCAAGCTATTCTCCTCATGGGCCTGTTCACAGCGCTGGCCCGGTTGACGCTCTTTTTGGGCGTGAAAAGCCTGGGCAGCCTGCAAACCGCCCTGGTGGGCATTTTGGAAGTGATCGTCAGTATCGTCCTGGCTATTGCTTTTTTAGGAGAATGGTTAACGGCCGTGCAGTGGTTAGGGGCCGTTGTCATCCTTATCAGCGTCTTGTTGGTGCGCTATGAACGGGATATGCCCAACTTCATTGATTGGTGGCGGCTCTTCTGGCGCTTCCCCACGCGCAAGCTGTAAGAAAGCCACGCCCCACTGCATCTATGGTATCGGTTATCGGCGATAAGTAGAGTTTCGCTATAATAGCCCCAAAAAGGATTTTAATTCATGACAATCACCGAACAGATTAGCGGCGCGGCCGCCTTTGACCAACTTAAAGATGAATGGGACGCCCTCGCCGCACAAGGCATGACCAACACCCCTTTTCAAACTCGCGCCTACCAGGAGACCTGGTGGCGTAACTTGCATCCAGCCGGCAGCACGCTGCACACCCTCACCGTGCGCCAGGAAGAGCAGCGCCTCAGCGCCATTGCCAGTCTCTATCTGCACCAGAACAGCCTGCATTTTAACGGCTGCGTGGAAGAAACCGACTATCTGGACCTCATCGTCTCCGCAGACAAAGCAGAAGTGGGCTGGACGGCCGTTCTCGACGCCCTCACCCAGCCCGATTTTCCCGCCTGGCAAACCGCGAAGTTTTGTAACATCCCGGCCGCTTCCCCCAGCCGGGCCATCCTGCCCAGGTTGGCAGCCAAACATGGCCTACGCTTCGAGGAAGTACAGATCGAAGTGTGCCCCGTCATCACCCTGCCCGCTACCTTCGACGACTACCTGGAAGCGTTGGACAGCAAGCAGCGCCGCGAAATCAAGCGCAAACTGCGCCGCGCTCAGGGCGCTGAAGCCCAATTCATCATCGCCGATCCACAGGATGATCTGGAGCAAGCAGTAGATGACTTTTTAGCGCTGCTGCAAAAAAGCACCTTTGAAAAGCGAGACTGGCTCACGCCCGGCCGCCGCGCCGTCTTCCACGAAACGGCTCAAGCCGCCGCCGCCGCCGGAACCTTGCAACTGTTATTTATGGCAATAGAGGGTCAAAAAGCGGCCACCCTGTTCAACTTTGATTATAACGGCCGTATCTGGGTCTACAATTCCGGGTTGGACCCGGCGGCGTTTGGCCCCCTCAGCCTGGGTGTGGTGCTGACGGCAAAAGCGATTGAATGGGCAGTGGCAAACGGCCGTTCCCATTTCGACTTCCTGCGCGGCGACGAAGAATACAAATACCGCTTTGGCGCCGTAGACACTGAAATCTACAAAATAACCCTGACAAAATAATGAATTGTGAATTGTGAATTACGAAAAATTAACGATTACTATTAATTATTCACAATTCATCATTCAAAAGAGCCTTCCTTTTGAACCCTTCTAGTTCTATCAAACGAATCGCTATTCTCTCCGTCCACACTTGCCCCCTGGCGCTATTGGGTGGCAAAAAAACGGGCGGCATGAACGTCTACGTGCGTGATTACAGCCGCGAACTGGGCCGCCAGGGCATCCAGGTGGATGTGTTCACCCGCTCTCAAGACGATTGCCAACCGATGGTCAAACATGATCTGGGTTATGGCGGGCGCGTCATCCACATCCCGGCCGGGCCAGAGAAGCCCATCCCTCTGGCCGATATTACCTGCCATCTGGATGAATTTGTGAACGGCGTCCTGGCCTTCGCCGCCGCCGAAAACATCCAGTATGACGTGATCCACAGCCATTACTGGCTCTCTGGCCTCGTCGCCGAAAAATTGCGTGAGGCATGGGGCGTCCCCTTCGTCCACATGTTCCACACCCTGGGCCACATGAAAAACCGCATCGCCCTCAGCGAGAGCGAACGGGCCTCCCAAGAACGCCTCGATGGCGAACAGCAAGTCATCCAGGCCGCCGACCGGATCATCGCCGCCACTCCCGCCGAAGAAGCGCAGCTCAACTGGCTCTACGGCGCCGACATGAGCAAGGTGCGCGTGGTCTCCCCCGGCGTCGATTTGCAACGGTTTTCCCCCATCCCCACCGCCCAGGCCAAAGAAATGGTGGGCATTTGTCCGGAGCATAAAAACATCATCTTTGCCGGCCGTATTGAACCGCTCAAAGGGGTAGACACCCTGCTCCGCGCGATGGCGCTCATCCAAAAACGACACCCAGAAGTGATTGAAAAAACCTGCGTGGCCATCATCGGCGGCGACCCATGGGCCGCGACGCCAGATGAAGAAATGGCGCGGCTGCAAGAGCTGCGAGCAGAATTAGACATCATCGACACGGTCGCTTTTTTGGGGGCAAAAGACCAGGAAATTTTGCCCAATTATTACGCGGCGGCGGAAATGGTCATCATGCCTTCCCATTACGAGAGCTTTGGTTTAGTGGCGCTGGAAGCGATGGCCATGGGCACACCGGTCATCGCCTCAGAGGTAGGTGGTCTGGCGTTTCTGGTGCGTGACGACGAGAACGGCTTCCATGTACCCTCCCGTGACCCAGAAGCGCTGGCCGACCGCATTTACTGCCTGCTCACGGACGAAGCATGCCGTGAACGGCTAGGTCGGCAAGCACGGTATTATGCGCTGCAATATGATTGGGAGATTATTGTGGGGCGGTTG
>CAZXVH010000110.1:9036-16649 GCA_964643965.1 uncultured Ardenticatenaceae bacterium | reverse complement strand
ATCATTTTTACCTTTTATCTTAATGTAGTTGAGGAAAGTATAACACAGAAGCGGATAGTATTCTGACGACTCATGATCTTTTGAAAACCGTATTGACGGTGGTGGTGAATGATGGGGGAAACGGCCGTTGCCATCCACCTTATCAGCAACAAAAACTCTTGACATGGATACCAATATTGATACTATACTAAATATGGCTTCTGTTAAAGATATTTTGGCTGAGATGAGACAAAATCCAAAAGGGATTCGCTTCAATGATCTCTGCAAAGTTTGCGACCATTATTTTGGCGAACCGCGCCAAAGTGGCAGCAGTCATCGTGTTTACAAAACACCGTGGATTGGCGATCCACGGGTCAATATCCAGAATCAGAAAGGGAAAGCAAAACCTTATCAGGTTCGGCAAGTGATGAAGGCAATCGACCGCTTGGAGACAAATGATGGTAATTGAAAAAGATCGTTATACCTATCGCGTTATGTGGTCAGAAGAAGATGAAGAATATGTGGGGCTGTGTGTAGAGTTCCCCAGTTTAAGCTGGCTAGCAGAATCGCCTGAAGAAGCGCTGCACGGCATCCGCCAAGTTGTGGCGAATGTTGTGGCCGACATGGAAGCGAACAATGAGCCAGTACCAGAAGCGCTTGCTACCAAGAAATACAGTGGAAAATTTATGGTGCGTGTCCCCCCTAATTTGCATCGGCGCTTGGCATTAGAAGCAGCCGAATCAGGCATCAGCTTAAATCGCCTTGCCAGCACGAAGTTGGAACAATAAGTTAGGTGATGGGGAAAACGGCCGTTATGGGAAAGTCTGTTCTCGCTGATCAAGACGGTGGCGCAGCCACCAGTAGCCCCCAAATATGACCCCCAAAATCAACAGAAGCAGCAGCGCCAGCGAATTAGATAAAAAGAGTTCTTCCCGAAGCAGAAAGGCCAAAAAACTGAGCCAGGCCACCATAAAAAAAGCGACCGCCATGTTTAAACGGCCTTCAAGTTGGTGATATCGAGGTCGCACAATAAGCAGCAGTCCTGCTAATCCCGACAAAAGACCAATGGCGGCGCAAGCCCATAGCCAGCCCCCATAAACTGGATTGACAAACCACTCTGCCACAGTTTCAAAATACATGCCGTCAGGCGTAGGCGGGAACGGCTGAACGGCCGTTATCAACAAAACAGAACATCCGCCAATACAGCCAGCCAGAAGGTACTGCCACCGATTAAAGTTTACGTCTTCGTCATCGTGCTTACTCATCGTCATCCACTCCTTGGGTCTCATCAAATAATGTTTGAATAATCGCTTGCACGGCCGGGTGCTGAAAGATAAAAATATTTCGCTGGATAAATCGCTTTAACAAGGTGTTCCCGCTGCTAGTTAAGGTGTAGTAGCGTCTGTCTGGCCCACTGTCTGAAGTTTGCATAAAACTACGCACTACCCCCAACGACTCAAATCGCTTTAAGGCTCGATAGATACTTTGCTCGCTCGCCTTTATACTGCCTTGTGTTATTTCAAAGATTTTGGCATTCATTTCATACGGATAGGAGTCGCACTCCTGCAAGAGAAGCAGCAGCCAAAAAGAGAGAAGTCCCCGCTTATATATTTCTTCCCAATTATCGAGAAGTTCATCAACATTTGGTGTCTGTTTCGACATCAGATTATCCAAAAGCCTTTCTATTTAATGCTGTGTATTATACCTAAGGTATAATACACCAAAAACAAATACCTTGTCAATCAGCTATTGTTTAACAGGCGCCGCGTTTTAGATTTAAGTGGAGCTATCCTTCTGGGTGGTGGTGGATGTGGTCGGGGATGATGGGGGAAACGGCCGTTGCGCGAAACCAAGCCTATTTCTGCTATAATGCTTGAAAAGCTAACAGGAAAACGCAATGACAAGCACACAACTCATATCTGAAAATCGACAAGAAATCCTGGCACTGACGCAACAATGTGGCGCTAAAAATATACGTATCTTTGGCTCGGTGGCTCGTGGTGAAGATGATGAACATAGCGACATTGATTTCCTGGTTGAGATGGAACCCACCCGCAGTTTATTCGACCTGGGCGGTTTCATGATGTCGCTTCAGGAGTTGTTAGGTCGTCCTGTTGATGTGGTTACGGAAGACGGCTTGAAAATGCGCATTCGAGATCGTGTTTTACGAGAAGCCATTGTCTTATGAGAAGTGATCGAGAACGCCTTTAAGATATGATCGAGGCCATCGAACGCATCGAGAAATATACGGAATCGGGGCGGGGAACCTTTGATGATGATGAGCTTGTACAAACATGGGTCATCCACCATTTACAAATCATAGGGGAAGCCGCGCGAGGTTTGTCTGAAACACTAATTGCCCAATATCCAGAAATTCCCTGGCGAAATATCATCGGAATGCGTCATATTTTAGTTCACAATTATTTTGGCATTGATACAGCCATTGCCTGGCGAGCCGTTCGGGACGATTTGCCAGATTTGAAATCCAATATCCAGAAGCTTCTTGCGGATGCTTCAATCACTTGAACAATTTCAATCATAGCGGGGAGCTAAAGGACAAACTCATGACCGTATCCAGCATCTTCAACGACGTCATTGGCCCCGTCATGCGCGGCCCCTCCAGTTCCCACAGCGCCGCCGCCTGCCGCATCGGTTTGCTGCTACGCGATTTAATGGACGGCGACATCGAAACCTTCACCGTCGATTACGATCCCAACGGCTCCCTCGTCACCACTCACGAAAGCCAGGGCACTGACATGGGTCTCTACGGCGGACTGCTCGGCTGGCAGGCCCATGACGAACGCCTGGAAAATTACCAGCAAGGCATCCGTGAAGCGGGTATCCACATCCAGGTCAACTACCTCAGCTACGGCGCAGAACATCCCAATACCTACCGTATGACCATCGCCAACGCCGAAACTTCCCACACCATGACCGCCATCTCCACCGGCGGCGGCATGATCGAAGTACAAAAAATCGACGGCGCAGACGTCTCCATAGACGGCGGTTTTCACGAACTGCTGATTTACGCGCCAGACCTGCAAGCGCTGGCCATCAGCCTGCCGCCCAGCCTTACGTATGATTTCCTGGAACATCACAGTGGCGATAGAAATTTCATCGAATTGAAAAGCGCCTTGCCCTTCTCCGAACATCTCCTGGATGCCATTTCAGCCTTACCCGAAGTCGATTTCATCCGCACCTTGCAGCCAGTCTTGCCCATCCTGGCGCGGAAAGATTTAGCCGTGCCCTTCCTCACCTGCACGGAGATGCTGGCCTATGGCGCACGCGAACAGCTTGACCTGTGGCAGTTGGCCCTGCGTTACGAAAGTATGCGCGGCCGCATCAGCGAACACCAGGTCTTTGAACAAATGCGCCAAATCGTGCACCTCATGAGCGATTCCATCCACAAAGGCTTGCAAGGCACTGAATACGCCGACCGCATTTTGCCCTGTCAATCGGTCGGCTTCAGAGAAAAAATGGATGCCGGCCTGCTCATTCATGGGCAACTGCTCAACACCATCATCATGTACACCACCGCCATGATGGAAATCAAAAGCTCCATGGGCGTCATCGTGGCCGCGCCTACGGCCGGTTCTTGTGGCGCGTTGCCCGGCGCCATCATCGGCGCGGGCGCGGTCATGGAAAAGAGCGAAGATGAGATGGTGAAAGCGATGCTGGCGGCCGGTATCATGGGCGTCTTCATCTCTGAACATGCCACCTTTTCGGCCGAAGTGGGCGGCTGCCAGGCGGAATGTGGCGCGGGCGGCTCAATGGCGGCCGCCGGACTGGTCACGTTGGCAAACGGCACGGTGGCGCAATGTGTGACGGCCGCCTCCCTGGCGCTGCAAAATTCCCTGGGCTTGATTTGTGACCCGATTGGGGTGCGCGTGGAAGCGCCTTGTTTAGGCCGCAATGTCATGGCGGCGTCCAACGCCCTCTCCTGCGCCAACATGGCCATTGCCAACTATGATCCAGTGGTGACGTTTGACGAGGTGGTGAAAACAATGTTAGACGTGGGTCACAGCATGGCCCATGAACTGCGCTGCACCGGTCTGGGCGGCCTGGCCGTTACCGAATCAGCTAAAGCTGTAGAACGACGCCTCCAGCGGGCAGTTTCCTGTTGAGTTTTTAAACCAGTGACCTGTCAGCAAACATTGCCACATACTGAAATTTATTCGAGTAAGAGAAGCCAATATGAGAACTGGCAGCTTAACCAGGAGGCCAATCAAATGAGCAAACTGAGGAACCTATTTAGACCTGTGCGGTTTACTCCAGAAATAGCTGTGTATCTGAGCTGAACCTGACAGGTCTACCTCGACCAACAACTGGACGCCAAACCGCTATTCCGAGATAATATTCCCATGTTCATTGTAGACGCTCACGTAGACCTCGCTTACAACGCCCTCAACCACGGCCGTTCTCCCCTGAAATCGGCCGCCGAAACCCGTGCTGTTGAAACCTTGGATAAAGAACGCGGTCAGATCACTGCCACCTTCCCCGATATGCTAAAGGGGGGCGTAGGGTTGGTGTGGGGTACGCTCTTTGTCACCCCCAGCCACGCCAAAATCCCCGTCATGGGCGAGAAGAACCTGTACCACAACGCGGATCAGGCTCACGCTTTTGCCATGCAACAGCTAGATTACTATCGCCGCCTGGCCGATGAGGTGGATTATCTGCGCCTGGTCACAGACCGGGAAAGCCTGGAAGCGGTGGTTGCCAGCCATGAAGAGGGCAGCGCCGCGCCCCTGCTCGGCCTGGTTCCTCTCATGGAAGGGGCCGACCCCATCCGCGAGCCGGAAGAGGCGGCGTATTGGTACGAATGTGGTTTACGCGCCATTGGCCTGGCCTGGGATGACACCCGCTACGCCACTGGCGGCTGGTCTTACCCCGACGAAGGCATGACGGCAGCCGGCTATCGCCTGCTGGAAGTGATGGCTGACATCGGCTTTATCCTCGACCTGACCCACATGAGTGAAAAGTCCACCATTCAAGCGTTAGAACGCTATGAAGGGGTGGTGGTGGCTACACACAGCAACTGCCGTGAACTGGTTCCCGGCGGCCGCCAGTTGAGCGATACCCAAATCCACATGATAGGTGAACGGGATGGCGTCATTGGCACGGCGCTGTTTAATTCCTTTTTGCTCAAAGGGTGGCGCAAAGGGGATCGCAAAGAAGCGGTTACGCTGGATCAGGTGGTGGCCCATATCGACCATGTATGCCAACTGTTGGGCAGCGCCCGCCACAGCGGTATTGGTTCCGACATGGATGGCGGCTTTGGCCGCGAACATATCCCCGCCGAGCTAGACACCAGCGCCGACCTGCACAAAATCGGGGCAAAGCTGGCCGAACGGGGTTATGAACCAGCCGATGTGGCGCTCATCATGGGCGGCAATTGGCTGCGCGTGTTGAGAACGGCCGTTGCCCCCTGATTGATGTCGTCACCCGACGCTCCCGATCATCCCCTGCACACTGCCCAAGAAGCACTGTGGCTGCTCATCGCCTTGCTCACCCCCTTATTCGTTAACTTTTGGGTGGAGCAGCAGTTTGAAGCCTCTAAAGTGTGGCTGCTGCGCACTCTCGTCTGGCTGTTGGCATTGTTGTGGCTGGCGGGCAGACTGCTCGGGCTGCCACGCAAACCATTACTCCCAGCTGTGCGTCATCTCGTTATCGCCCTGGTTCTGGTGATGGCGCTGTCAACCGCGTTGAGCGGCCAGCGCCCCCTCGCCTTCTTTGGCTCCTTAGACCGGGCGCACGGGTTTCTGACGCAGATCGTTTATTTGCTGCTCTTTGGCTGTGTGGCCGCCCACATTGATGCCCCGCGCAGCCGGCAGTTGTTGGGAGTGATGGTGTTAACGGCCGTTCCCATTTCTCTCCTCGGTTTAGCCCAATCTCTTGGCTGGCAGCCCTTGCCCGTTCTCAGCGACGCCCGCAGCCCCCTCACCACCACCCTGGGCCGCGCCAACTTCACCGGCGCATATCTGGCGCTGCTGCTGCCCCTCACCCTCATGGCGGCGCAGTTGGCCGCCAACAACTGGCGGCGGCTGGCTTATCTCGCCTTGTTTGGCCTGGAAATTCTCGTCATTATCCTCACTGAAGCCCGTGCTGCCTGGATTGCGGCCGTAGTGGGCATGGCGCTGCTGTGGTGGCTGCAAGTGGCGCCCGGTTGGTCACGGCGTAATCGTTGGGTGAGTGGCTTGGCTGGCATCACAATGTTGGCTGGCGCTTTGCTGCTCGTTTTGCAGCGCGGTATCGCCAGCGGGGGTTCCATCGCCGCTCGCTGGACGATTTGGCAGGCGTCGCTCCGCCTGCTTTGGCCCCGTTTGTGGCTTGGCTACGGCGCTGACACCCTCGAATTGTACTTCCCCTCAGTCTATCCGCCGCCGCTTGTTTACTACCAGGGGCGCGGCGTGGTGGTAGACCGGGCGCATAATTGGCTGCTTGATGGTTCGCTTAATTATGGCGTAGTGGCCACCCTCATTTTTGGGGCGCTTGTCATACTCATTTTGATGGCGGGCTGGCGCTACATCGCCATACCGGCAAACGCCGGGCAGCAATCGCTGGAGACAGGTTGGGTGGCGGCGGGTATGGCGGCGGTTTGCGCCCAACTGGTCGGTAATCTATTTTTGTTTGAGGTGGCAGCAACGGCCGTTCTCTTTTGGTTGTTATTAGCCATCATCACCGCTGCTACACATGAAAAAATGCTTGCCGAGACCCACCCGCATCCGGCAGGAAAAGCGGTCATCGTGGGCGGCGTCTTCCTCGTCGGCGGGCTGATCTGGCTGGGTAGCGTCGGCCCCCTGCTAGCCGATTTTCACAGTTGGCAGGGCACAAAAGCCTTAAACCAGGGCAATGCGGAGAGGGCGCTGCTTGAATATGAAACGGCCGTTACCTTGCAACCCCATCGCGCTCCCTACCAGGTGGCAGTGGGACTGACGGCCGCTCAACTAAACAAGTTTGAACAAGCGGAAAAGGCCCTGCTGGCGGCAATTGCCCTGCGCCCCACCGATCCTGTTTTATTGACCCAGCTCGCCGCCATTTATGCGCATCAGGCCAACCTCAGTGGATCGCCTGAAAATATCAGGTTGGCCTATGATGCCTACGAGCAGGCCATCACCCTGGCCCCCACCCTCGGCCTGATCAACCAGCAATACGCTGATCTGGCCCTGCGCACCGGAGATATAGAAACCGCCCGCAGGCAAGCCCAACGCGCTGTAGACCTTGACGCCACCGATGGCGTCGCCTTTGGTATTTTAGGCTGGGCGCAGCTGCAGACAGGTAACCTCACGGCGGCACAGAACGCATTCGCCCAAGCCGTGCGCTGGCAGCCTGATTCTGCTGACTTCTACCTGGGACTGGCCACCGTCCATTTTCAGCAAGAAGATTTTGAGGCAGCGCGTCAAGCAGTTGAGGCCAGCCTGGTGCGTGACCCCAGCTACGCTCCGGCAGTGGCATTACAGGCGCAGTTGCCCTAAAAATGACGCTTTAAATTACCAGCAAATCCAATTATGTCCTTCCGCTGATGAATTTATTCATCGGCGGAAAGAACAAACGTGTTAAAACGTTGTTATACGCGCACTTGCCTGTACTTTACACGCCTCACTAAACCTGTTACGATCTTCTGTGAATAACGAGTT
>CAZXVH010000110.1:0-8936 GCA_964643965.1 uncultured Ardenticatenaceae bacterium | reverse complement strand
CCTGTACTTTACACGCCTCACTAAACCTGTTACGATCTTCTGTGAATAACGAGTTTAAGGTGAATACTGTCCCTGACACTCATCTGCCGTCTGCTCCCATTCACTCATCACACACCACACACCATACCCTGTCCCCAAAGAACCTGACAAAACAGCCACTTTTCCTATAGGAGAAAACATGAAATCGAAAAGTTTGCTTTCAAAAATCGTCCTGCCGGTTGCTGCCTTGCTGCTGCTTGGTGGTCTGAGCGCCTATTGGCCGGCATTCGTCGGCGCGAATTCCACCCAGAATCCGCTGGCTCCGGAAGCCACCATTGGCGATGCCATCACCTATCAAGGCTACCTCACCGACGAAAATGGGGCGCCCCTCAATGGCTCCTTTTCCATGCGTTTCCGCATATACAATGCAGCAGCAGGGGGCGTCCTGCTTTGGGACAGCGGCAATGTCAATATCACCGTCACGAAAGGCTTGTTTGAAACTCGCTTTGGCATCACGACCGACATCTTTAACGGCGAAGAATTGTGGGTGTCTCAAGTTATTAATGGCGAAACGCTCACGCCGCGCCAGGAGATTTTGCCAGCGCCAATGGCCCACACTTTACGGCCGGGCGCGATTGTAAAAGGCACGGCCAATGCGGTACCCAACAATTATTTACTCGACGTGCAAATGAACAACAATACCTTTGCGTTTAACCGGGGCGCTATTACCGGCCAAACAACCACGGGAAATGCGATTTATGGTCTGGCGGAAAACGGCCGTGCCATTTATGGTCAAACGCAAGATGGGTATGCTATCTATGGCTTTGATGGCGGCAGTAATGCCAATCATGGCTACGCCGGTTACTTTTACAGCACGAACGGCATTGGCGTCTATGGTTACAGTGGCGCAAACCGTACCCATCCCAATATTTATGCGCCTGGCGTCTATGGGCAAAGCAACCGGGGTGTGGGCGTTTACGGCCGGGGCGACACCTCCAACAGCTATAGCTTTTACAACGAGGGCGGCTACTTTGAAGGTGGCAAGGGGCTTTATGCTCGCGGTACCGACCCATCAGGCGAACTAGGTTACGGGGCGCGCATTTTTAGCGATCAATATCGAGGCATGTATGCGCAGGGAACATCTGGTTGGTATGACGCCTATTTTGGCGGTTTGAGTGGAATCAGCACGAATGGCGTTGTAGATCGTTCGGCGGCTGTTCAGTCGCTTGTTGTCAACTTGGGCGTCACAGCTATTGAGCCGGGTGATTTGGTTGCCATGGTTGGCGTTATCCCGTCACCGGAAAATGGGCAGCCCATGCTGGCGGTGGCCAAGGTGGATGCCAGCAATCACCAGGCTGTCATCGGCGTAGCAAAAGAGGCCATATCAGTCAAACCGGTGACCTTTGAAGAGGGCGCCGCCTATGTTGACTTTGCTCCGGTGGCTGGCGCAGTGGCGCCCAACGGCTATCTTGTGATCATCACGGCCGGATTGGCCCCGGCCGTTAATGTGAGCAGTTTGACGCTGGTGGCAGATGGCATCATCGGCGACAAAATTAGTCTGTCAGCGAATGGCGAGATGGCTCTTTTTAGTCGGGAAGCAGCGGGGATTGTGGTCGGCAAAATGGCCGGCCCCATAGACGCCGCCACGGGCACGATTCCCCTGTTTATCAACATAGATTAGGAGGATGACGATGACACAGCGTAAACTTTTACTGCTCGCTCTCATTCTCCTGCTGCTCTCTGTGGGCCTGGTGGGGGCACAATCTTCGATGAATTTTGTGAACCACCGTTTTGTGCTGGTGGGCGGCGACTCGGCCAGTTCCGCCCATTACCAGGTCGTCTCTGTTTTTGGGCAGCCGGCCACCGATGTGGGCAGCAGTGCAAACTATGCCGTCTCGGCCGGCTTTTTGCATCCGCTGCCGCCAGCGTTTGAGGTGTGGCTGCCGGTGATTATCAAGTGAATGATTGAAATCCAGGTTTGAGCTTGGTTCAATCTCCAAGATTGAACCAAGCTTATCGGGCTAACACCGTGCGAAAGGCTGCCAGCACTGCCGCCACATCCTCGGCCGTCACCCAATAATGCGTCACCAGGCGGAACTCGCGCCCACCGCCGCCATCCACCAGGATGTGATGTTCATCCTTCAGCCGTTTCGCCAGCGTCCCCGGAGACACGGCCGCCTCGTCCGCTAAGGTGAAGTAAACCATGTTGGTCGTCACTATGCCGGGGGCGGCCGTTCGTACCGTAATGCCAGGCAGTTCAGCCAATCCAGCCGCCAGAGCAGCCGCGTGGGCGTGATCATCTTCCAGTCGTTCCACCATCTGTTCCAGGGCCACCAATCCGGCCGCCGCCACTACCCCCACCTGACGCATGCCGCCGCCTAACATCTTACGCACTTTTCGCGCCTGGTGGATGAATGCTTCGCTGCCGGCCAACATGCTGCCGATGGGCGCACACAGCCCTTTGCTCAAACACACCATCACGCTGTCTACCTGTTGGGTAACGGCCGTTACCGGTATATTCAAGGCCACCGCCGCATTAAACAAGCGCGCCCCGTCCAAATGAACCATCAGTCCATGTTCGTCGGCAATCTGGCGCACGGCGGCAAAATAAGTGGGGGGAATGGCCACGCCGCCGCAGCCGTTATGCGTATTTTCCAGGGCGATGGCCGCCGTACGCGGCAAATGCACATCTTCCACCTTGATGGCCGCCTGAATGTCTGCCAGGGCCAATGTTCCGTCCGGTTGGTTACGCACCACCGCCGGGTGAATGCCACCCACGGCCGCAATATTGCCCCCTTCCCAACAGTACACATGCGCCTTATCGCCCACAATCAACTCCTCGCCGCGCTGGCAGTGAATCAAATTGGCGATGAGATTACCCATCGTGCCCGAAGGTACAAATAGGCTGGCCTCCATACCCAGGGTAACGGCCGTTTCCGCCTGCAAGTGGTTCACGGTGGGGTCGTCTTCCCACACATCATCGCCTAGTTCAGCCTGGGACATGGCGGCCATCATGGCCGGCGTGGGGCGGGTAACGGTATCTGAGCGTAAATCGATCATAGTCTATCCTCCATACAGAGAACATCTTTGTCCGCTGCCCGAACAGGGATGTTCGGGCTACAAAATCATGTCACGTTCTCCTTGCCTGTGATTGAATCTAGTATAGCTAAATTATAAGATGTTTTCAGGGGCGTGGGATGTGTCAATCTTAAATCGATCCACTTACATCTTTTCACGCTCTTCAGCGCCTGCTGACGTAGCCCTGTTTAGCTGCCCAAAACGGCCGTTTCCTCCCCCTCTCGTCCCCTTTCTCATGACAACCATGTGACATCCGTCACATGGTCTAACCGTTTTCGTTATGCTATCCTTATCCTCGTGTGGGTTTTGCGGGACAAAGGCGGTCAGGTTTCCCAAATTAATACCCTTTAGCACTTGTATAAATTACAATTCATTCAGTTTTACCAGCCACCCGAAACGGCCGTTACCAGAACCCACACACTTCGTGCGCTGCGGCAGCGCCAACCTTTTCGGGTGGCTTTTTAACTTACTGATATATCTATGTGGTGTCGGTGGAGGAGATTGCCGAGTAGGATTGGACGCTGAATATCTCCCGCTATGTGCTGCCACCCATTGGTGAAGATATTCCACCCTTGCCAGAAGCGATTGCTGATTTCAAGGATGCTCTGGAACGTGTGCGGAAGGCGGAAGATATCTTACGTCAAATCATGGATGAAGGTGGTTGGCTAGATGATGCAATGGACTAACAGCTTATAGTAAAAAGGAAAATAAAATGGGCTTTGAAACACCAATCTCAATTCAGAAAGCGATTAACGAAATTCAATCAAACAAATACGTTTTGCCTGCCATCCAACGTGAGTTTGTATGGAGCGCTGAACAAATCGAAAAATTATTTGATTCCCTGTTGCGTGGCTACCCAATTGGCTCCTTTTTGTTTTGGAAAGTTCAACCAGACAAGATAGGTGATTTTCAATTTTATGAATTTATGAATCGGTATCACGAACGAGATTACCGTCATAATGATCCCATTACCCCACCTGGGAATGGAGATGTAACGGCCGTTTTAGATGGGCAACAACGGTTAACGGCACTTTACATTGGCCTGATTGGTTGGTACGCCTACAAGCTGCCCTACTTTTGGTGGAACAATGACAAAGCTTTTCCCAAAAGAGAACTATACATCAATCTCAGACGACCAGATGAACAAACCCAGGATGAATCAAGTGGCTTTGAAATTCGATTTTTACGAGAAACCGATCTTGAACAAGCTGCCGAGGACAAATTCTGGTTCAAAGTAGGAGATATACTACGTTTTCCCAATATTCAAAGCGTATTCAATTATTGTGTGAAAAATGGACTAACAAGCAGTCAGGACACCTATCCCTCCGACACCTTGATGCAACTTTGGGATGTTATAACCCAGAAACCGCTGGTAAACTACTTCCTTGAAGAAGCACAAGACCTGGATAAGGTGCTGAACATTTTTATTCGGGTGAATTCTGGGGGCACACCATTAAGCTATTCCGACATGTTGTTGTCCATTGCCACAGCCCAATGGCAAGAGCGTGACGCCCGACAAGAGATTTATGGATTGGTTGATCAACTGAATAGTGTGGGTGCTGGATTCTCTTTTAACAAAGATTTTGTATTGAAATCTTGCCTGGTACTAACAGATGTGACAGGTATTGAGTTTCGGGTCAATAATTTTAATAAGGCAAATATGGCCAAGATAGAATCTGCCTGGCCCGACATTGCTGAATCTTTGCAGTTGACGGTTCGTGCGCTTTCTAGTTGGGGCTATAATTGGCAAACGCTTCCTTCAAATTATGCCACCATCCCTCTCGCCTATTATTTGTATCGCAAAGGAAATCCACACGGTTTTCTAACCTCTTCACAATATGATGAAGATAGAAAAATCACCAAGCAGTGGCTGCGCATTGCTTTGTTGAAGCGTACCTTTAGCGGGACGCCAGACAATGTTTTGCGCCAAATTCGTCGTGCTATGCAGACGACTGACATCGTCAATAGATTCCCTGCCGAAGCCATCCGTCAAGAATTAGCCCCCACATCCCGCTCCATGAATTTTGACCAGGCCGAATTGGAAGGATTGCTTAGTTATCGTTTTGGGCAGCCTTACACCTTTACCATCCTGACCATGCTCTATCCCTGGCTTAAATACGATCAGCAGTTCCATATCGATCACATCTTCCCCCGGGCCATGTTTAATAAAAGAGAGCTACGCCGCCGGGGTATACCCGAAGAGCGTTGGCATCTTTGGCTCGAACAGGTCAATAGCCTGCCAAACTTGCAGTTATTACAAGGTGCAGTCAATATGTCCAAATCTGACCAGGAATTTGAATCATGGTTGATGGGAGAAAACCCCAGTCCAATTTCCCTTAATGAATATCGTCAACTCCATCTGATACCGGATGTTGATTTGAGTTTCGAGAATTTTCCTGAGTTTGTTGAAGCCCGTATGGGTATCCTGCGGCAGCAATTGGCAGATATATTAAATATCCAGCTTACGAACGGCGATTCGATGGCGTCAAACGAGAATTAATGACAACCGAAAGATTTAGTCAACAAGAACTCGAATCATACCTGTGGGGCGCGGCCGTTATTTTGCGTGGCCTGGTCGATGCGGACGACTACAAGCAGTACATCTTCCCCTTGCTCTTTTTCAAGCGGCTGTCTGATGTATGGGATGAAGAGTACGCCACTGCCTACGATTACAGCGAAGACGACGCCTACGCCCGCGAGATGGCCAACGAACGCTTCATTATTCCTGATGGGGCGCATTGGAACGAGGTGCGCGAGACGCCGCGTGAAGTGGGCCGGGCCATTCAAACAGCCATGCGATCCATTGAAGCGGCCAACCCTAACCGGCTGGATGGCGTGTTTGGCGATGCGCCCTGGAGGAACAAAGAACGCCTGCCCGATGCCACCCTCAAAAACCTGCTGGAATATTTTGCCAGCCAGACGCTTTCCCTGGCCAATGTGCCGGAGGATGAACTGGGCAATGGCTATGAATTCCTGATCAAGAAGTTTGCCGATGACAGCGAGCATACGGCGCAGGAGTTTTACACCAACCGTACTGTGGTGCATTTGATGGTGCAGATGCTGGCGCCGCAGCCGCTGAACTTCCTTTTGCCAAAGCCACCTATGGGTTTTCGTGCCCTTGGGCGCTGAGACCGTAATCGCTTCCTGTATGATTCAAAACGGAGTAAGGTCGCCTGGATGCTGTTGATGTTGTCGGGGTGGCATGGCCTCTAACGGCCGTTGTTATCATCTCTGTCCACTTGCGCACCGCCGACTTCAAATGTCCCAGCGCGATGAGGAAAGTGTTGCTGCGTATGTTGTTAAGGCCGCCGAGTCCGTCAGGCCGCCTCCGGTGGCGACATAGCTTTCAACGACACGGGTATACTTCTGACGAGTTGATTCGGCCAGATTGGCAGTTTGCAGCATGTGTAAAATATCATACGGATCGTCATTTTGTGAGGGTAAAAATCGGCTGTTTTCCGTGCCATAAGTTTACCATAATCACGCACGGAATTGTCGCTTTCCATACGTAAAAAAATACTGCCTGGGTGAATTAAGTTGCCCCATAGGCATTACCTCTTTAAGGGGTTACGCCATCCTTGCTGCCTGGTCCTTCCAAACTGCATAATCGAGCTGCTGAAATCCACGCGGTTGGATGATGGCCTCGAGCTCCTTTTCTGAAAGTTCTGCTAATTGCCGGAACTGGCTGACGCCCGCTTTGCGCAGCCGCTCCACGTACACTTTCCCGATACCGCGGATCTTTGTCAGGTCGTCTTGAACAAAAGTCGCTCTCGCCCCTATACTCACGCTTGGCACGGCCGATGCCAAAACCAGGGTGAGTCGCCAACTGTTTAGTACGCCATTGTCTAACCAGCCGCGGTCTTCAAGCTTGAGTGACCACCACCCCTGACCCTCTTCACCCATGTGGCCTTGAAGCGACGGTGTATTGGCAACGGTGAAAACCCTTTGAAGGTTCTGCTGTCGAAATCCGTCTCGATCAAACAACAGGCTGCGCGATCCATTTGGCGAGACTAGCCAAATTACCAAGTCACCGATCCATGGATGAGTAACATCCACCTCGACCTCCACGGCGGCTACGGAGCCTGCTTGAGTTATCATCAGTTGGCTGCTGACGCCCTCATGTGGGTAATCTGGTATGGGGAGGACAGTGGTATTTTCCATCGTCAGAGGTGTTCCAGATACATTCGAAACGGCCGCTTGAACAGCCCGATAAGCATTAACACGGCCAAAGCCAAACCATTCCGAATGCTCGTTATGATAGGTACCCTTAGCCAACCCATAGAGCGGATCCACGGAAAAATCTTCTATCTTATCTGCTGTTTCTACCAACAGCTGCTTTATCGCCCCTGCCGTCAGTTGAGGATTAAGCGACTTTACGAGCGCAGCGATCCCGGCTACCAGCGGTGTCGCGCTGCTGGTTCCACCAAATTCATTCGTATGGCGCTTTCCTGGCGTGAAGTCAGAGCCGGTTTCTTCATTATCAGTTGTTGTAATGCCCCTGCCAGGCAACGCCGAATATGTAATTGGATCGAAATTATTGCTGGGAGCCGCCACAGTCACATCACGGCCGTAGTTGCTGTAGAGAGCTTTCTTATTCATGGATGTGCAAGCACTGACCGTCACCACTTCTGGATGAGTGGCAAAGCCATTCTCCATACGCCCTTTCTTCTCCCTGACGACGGGCAGGCCGCTGGCGTCTTGAGATCGCCAACGGACGAAGAAATCGACTATGTCATTCAAGAGCGCGTCATAGTTACCGGCGGCGAAGACAATCAACAATCCCTTTCCATCTTTTCCACCTTCTCGACTAACTTTGCTGAATGTTTCATACACGGCGGAATGCAGCGGGTAATCGCCGGGTATAGGACCCCAACTGCAAGACACGATATTAGCACGAGCAGAAATGTGCTGGAAGATCGTGATCAACTCGCGGTCAGTCGCATTGAGTGAAAAGCGTACCGGCATAAAGGCGCAGCCGGGTGCCGCGCCCAGGCAACCTTGCCCATTCTCCTCGGCAATTGCCACCCCTGCACATGGTGTTCCGTGATAGTCGGATTTGCCCGGCAGCGGCTTATAATCTTTATTAGCAAAGTCAACCGGATAGACGATCTTGCCCGGTCCAATAAAATCAGGGTGGCTTAACTCAAAGCCATCATCTAAAACAGCAACCACCACATCTCGACTGCCCTTGGTAATCTGCCACGCCTCGTAAACGGAAGCGTCAGCATACCGGTCAATATCCGGCGCTGCTTGTTCTTTGCTGTAAAGATGCCACTGCTGCACGAAGAGTTCGTCTTGGGGGAAGTTGAACTGCTCTAGACGATTTATCATCGAAGGTTCTGCATATATAACTGCTTCATACTCCCCGAGCCGGTTGGCGACCTTCACCGGGTTCTCACCTGCGGCGTCTGTGACCTGAACCAGGTAACTGTTTTCAAGCCCCTGATACTGCTCTCTAACGACGACGCCACAAGCGTCCAGGATGCCGGCTAACTCCTTTTCATCTACGTCGCTCTTAAACTTTACAATGATCTGATCTGTAATTTGATAACGCTCAGTTGACTCACCGGCAGCCACATATTCATGATGAACGACCATATGTCGGCCGGTCCGCAGTTGTTCCATCAATTCATCACGAACGGTCGACACATCCCCCTCAGCAGGCGCAGCCACCTGAACCTGCGTAACTCCCTCGGCTAGCGGTTTAACTTCGACAACTGCTCCCATTGCGGCGATGCCTTCAGGAGACACCTGCCTATCCCGAACCACTGTAAAAGCGTCATCCACTTTTTCAACTTCAACTTTTCTGCCCCCGCGTGGTAAAAAACGTCCGAAATCTTTCTGATCCATGAGATTCTCCTTTGGGCATGTTTATTTAG
>CAZXVH010000109.1:7362-17267 GCA_964643965.1 uncultured Ardenticatenaceae bacterium | reverse complement strand
ACCCACACAATATCATGCCCGGCGGCTTGAAGCGGTGGGACGCAAAACGGCCGATATGCAAGAATCGAGCAAGACTTTCATGCGGCCGGGCTAATTTGCAGGGGTTCAAACCGTTCTTGAGCCACCAATTTACGGGCGTAAAGCAGGCAGGCTTGAATGTCGGCTTTTTCCAGCCAGGGATAGGCGTGGAGCAAATCTTCAGAGGCGTCTCCGGCAGCCAACATGCCGAGAATATGTTCGACAGCTAAACGCTGTCCGCGAATGATGGGTTTACCGCCAAAGATGTCGGGATTGAAAGTAATGCGTGTTAATAAGTCTTGTTCTTCCATGGCGTATCCTTCTTATTTATCACAATCCAAAATGTGTCGTTGGCAAAATTGTAATAATAACTGACTGTATTGTAGCATAGTCACGTCGCTAAAAAGAGCCGCCGAGTGATACGGAGGTGCGTCGCACTACTGAAGCGCGACGCACCTCAGGGGTTTTATATCGTCACGAGTTTAAGCTGCGTAACGGCCGTTATCTTCGACAATGCATCTAATGCCGCTGCCGCCGGTTCCGAATCCAGGTTGATAAACGAGAGCGCCTCGCCACCTGGCTCGTTCCGACCCATGCGCCACTCGCCGATATTCACTTCATACGCCGCTAAAATCGTGCCGATTTGACCGATGACCCCCGGCACATCCTGGTTTTGCAAGATGAGAATGACGCCATCCGGCCGGGCTTCCAATTTGTATTGATCCACCTGCACGATGCGCGGTTCCTGGCCGCCAAACAGCACCCCGCGCAGCTGCCGTTCGCCCCCTTCCCAATACACCCGGCAAGTGATCAAATTGGGGTAATCAATATTATACATGCCTCGCGTTTGTGTAATGGCAATCCCTTTTTGTTCCGCAATGACCGGGGCATTGATGGAATTCAAGGGGCTAATATCGGCGTCAGCGCTCAAGATGCCTTTGAGCAGAGCGGCGGCAATCGCCTTTACCCGCGACTGCACGGCGTCACCGCTGGCTTCTACCTCTACCCGCCTGATCACGCCCTCCGCCAGGCCGGCCTGAAGTCGCCCCAGTTTCTCCGCCAGGTTCATATAAGGACGCACTTGGGGGTATTCGCCCGGCTCCATCTGGAAAGGCATGTTGACGGCATGGCGGAAATCCTTGCCGTGCAAAGCGTCCAACACCTGCGCCACCATGTTGCGGGCTACTTCTCGCTGCGCCTCTTTGGTGCTGGCCCCTAAATGCGGCGTATGCACCACGTTGGGCAGTCCAATAAGGGGATTGTTTTGCGGTGGTTCACTGCTGTATACGTCCACGCCCACCGCCCGCACCTTGCCGTTTTTCAGCGCCTCAGCCAATGCCTGCTCGTCAATTAGCTTACCGCGAGCGCCATTGACGATGATCACGCTGTCTTTCATCTGAGCAATGGCGGCGGCATTGATAATTTTGTCCGTTTCAGGCGTGTAGGCGGTGTGCAGGGTGATGTAATCGGCTGCCGAAAACAAATCTTCCAGGTCTACTAACGTCACACCCAACCCCTGGCCCACTTCTTCGGACACATAGGGATCATAGGCGATCACTTCCATGCCAAAAGCCTGGGCGCGTTCTGTCACCAGGCGGCCAATACGGCCGAAACCAATCACGCCCAACGTTTTGCCGTACAGTTCATATCCCACATATTGCGCACGATCCCAACGGCCGTTTGCCAATGAATTATGTGCCGGCACTGTGAACCGGCTGGCCGTCAACATCAAAGCCATGTCTTGTTCGGCGGCAGCGATGTTGTTCGAGGTGGGCGTATTCATGACGATGATGCCCCGTTGGGAAGCCGCGACCACATCGATATTGTCAATGCCCACCCCGGCCCGGCCTATCACCCGCAGTTTGCTTCCCGCCGCCAACACTTCGGCGTCTGCTTTGGTATCGCTGCGTACAATCAAGGCGTCATATGCCGGTAAAATAGCGATGAGTTCATCCTTACTCAAGCCGGTTTTCATGTCGTATTGGACGTCTTCTGCCTGGTCTAACATTTCCAGACCGGCCGCGCCCAGTTTGTCTGAAACTAAAATTTTATACATGCTGCCTCCCTTATCGAGTCTCAGCTAAAAATTGATCGACGGCGGCAAACAGTTCTTCCATGTCACTCATTTGCAGGTCGCCCATGTGGGCAATGCGGAAGGTGACGTTTTTGAGCTGAGCGCCATAGCCGTTGGAAAGGATCATGCCCCGTTCTCGCAAGAAGTTGTTCAGGGCGGAGATGTCGATTTCCAAATTGTTTCTGAAACAGGTGACGGTGGGTGATTCGTAGCCTTCGGCCGCGAAGAGTGCAAACCCCTGCCCTTTGCCCCAGGCAATGGTGCGGTCGCGCATGGCCAGGTGGCGGGCAAAGCGGGCTTCCAGCCCTTCGGCCAGGATATGGTCTAACTGCATATCTAAGGCATAGAGCAGCGAGGTGACGGAGGTAGAGGGCGTCTGGTCTTTGAGCAGATATTTTTCCAGGACATGGAAGTCGAAATACCAACCGCGATCCGGCACGGTTTTGGCTTTGGCCATAGCCCGGTCAGAAACGGCCGCAAAGGCCAGTCCCGGTGGCAGCGCGAACGCTTTTTGGGTGGAGGTCAGCAGTACATCTAAATCCCACTCGTCAAAGGGGATGTATGCCCCGGAAAGGCTGCTCACGGCGTCTACCAAAATCATGATGTCCCCGCCGTTGGGAGCGCTGCGCACCGCTTCCACCAGGGCGGGTATATTGTTGGTGACGCCGGTGGAGGTTTCGTTATGGGTCAGGCAGATGGCGTCGAAGCCGCCAGCGGCCAGCCGTTCAGAGACCATCTCGGGCAAAACGGGCTGCCCCCAGGCCACTTCCAGGCGTTCCATCTCCTTGCCGTTTGCGTCCACAATTTCGGCCCAGCGTTCGCTAAAAGCGCCATTGACGCAGCTGAGCACTTTCTGATTAACACAGTTGCGAATGGCCGCTTCCATGAGGCCGCTGCCGGTGGAGGCGCTGATCAGCACCCGTTTTTCGGTGAAAAAAACCTGGCGCAGTTTAGGGCGAATGCTGGCGATGAGGTTGGTGCATTCCGGCATACGGTGGCCGACGGCCCATGCGCCTTGCGCATCCAGAATTTCTGGGCGAACCTCAGTCGGCCCCGGAATAAAAAGTTTGATGTGTGGCCTTGACTGCCTGAGTGAATTTTGATTTGAGTCGTTCATCGTTAAATATTATTGCTCCTCTTTGGATAAGGTCTAAACCTTTCTGAAACACGGATTCGTAGGGTGTGGCTTGCAGCTGCCGCCGGGCGGCGGGGCCGGCGGCGATGGCCAACAGAGGGGAGAGGCTTTCGCTGGACAGATAAACCGGCGCTTCGGCGAAGACCTGTTCCCGCTGCACGATGCCGCCATAACCCACAAACAAGTCCACAGCTTCGGCAGCCAGCAGGTCACTGCTGCCATCGCCGATGAGCAAGGCGCGTCCTCTTTGCTCACTGCGTAACGCTTTGATGATTTGCGCTTTGCCGTCGCTGATGGTCAGAGCGCCTTCTTCAAAGGTGAGGTAAGGGATGTCGCCGGCCGTATCAGGCGTGTTGTTTTCCCACCAGGCGCCGCTGAGTTCATTGTAATTAACGCCGACGGCGCGGATGTTCTCTTTAGGTACGCCCAGGAAGATGCCAAATTCCACCACCGGTTCTTCCAGGCCGCCGCTGATGATATACACTTTGTGGCCCAGTGTTTGCAGGGTTTGGATGACGGCGGCGGCGTCTTCGACGATGTTGCGTTTGTAGGCGCTGCGGATGGAGCGGATTTGTTCACGAGTGGGGCGCACCGCTTGCAGGCGTTTGCCGTACACCTCTTCCAGGTCGCGCTGCCCTTCCATGGCTGCTCGCGTGAGGACTTCGACGCGCCATTTTTTGCCAGCGTAGTCTGCCAGTACGTCTATGCCTTCGATGGTGGTGAGGGTGGAATCACAATCAAAAAAGACGTGTTCATAAGGGGGCCAGCGCATAAATTTGTTTAACCGTTCGGTCCTCTCTACTCAAGTGGGGTGGATGTTGCTACCAGCGGTAAGTGTATCAAAGGCTGCTGTTCTTGCGTAGGGGGAATTTATGGCAAGGTGGCGCTTCGACGAGCGTAGTGACCGGGGGCGCTTTGCCCCCCTCATACTCCTGTTACCAGCTCGGCATACGGCCGGTGCAGGCGTCCGTTACTCGCCAGACAGCTCATCCCGTCCTTATGCCAACGCAAGGGAGCGCCATCAACGGCCGTGACCTGGCCGCCGGCTTCATGAATGAGCAGGGCCGCCGCCGCCAGATCCCATGGCTTCAGCGTGTAGTGAACGTAAAGGTCGGCCCGGCCGGCGGCCAGCCAGGCCAGGGCCAGGGCGGCGGCGCCAAAGGAGCGGATGCTAAAGACATGGTGGGCCAGTTGGCTGATTGTTTCCAGAGTAGATTGCCGGGCGGTCGCTTCGTGGCTCCAATCGTGGCAAAGCAGGGCTTCGTTGATATGGGAGATAGCGCTGACTTGTAACGGCCGTTTCTCCCCATGCGCGTTCAACAGATGCCCCCCTTGCCCGGCGGCGGCGCTAAACAGTTCGTGGCGCAGCGGATCATAGATGACGCCGGCCAATATCTCGGGCTGGGTCAGCAGCGTGGTCAGCGACTGCCCGCCGCGAATAGCCGCCACCGAGACGCAAAAATTGGGCAGCATACGGCTGTAGTTGATGGTGCCATCGATGGGATCAACGACCCAGATCACGTCGCCGCTGGTAGGCAGGGCGCTGTCCTCCTCTTCGGTGAGGAAGCCGTGAGTGGGAAAACGGGCCTGGATGGCGTCGGTGATCATTGCCTGAGCGGCGAAATCCGCTTCGGTGACAACATCCCGAAAGCCTTTGCTGGTTATCTGGTTGGAATGCGACCATTTTTCTCGTGCATACTGCCCGGCGGCAACGGCCGTTTCTTCAGCGGCGTGGAGTAGTTCAGAAAGATTTATCATAAGAAATCCTGGGGTAAGGGAAAAGTAAAAATTTCAACGTTCAATAAAAACAGCCCCAGACAAGCTGCCTGAGGCTGTTTTCTCCAATTCAGTAATTCAGCTTAACCAGATGGTTTGCTTGCTTAATTCATCTCTTCCATCAGTTCAGCTTGTCGTTCATTGGCTAGTTCTGTCAAAGCGTCTAACGTTTCTTGAATATCAGCGCCTTGCATGATGCTATTAAACGCTTTTTGAGCCTCATCACGTACTGCCTGATAAGAGATCAATTGCGGTTCATAAGCGCCATAGGGCAGCAAAGCCAGCCCTTGTTCAAACTGAGCGCCTGTGGGGGATTCGGCGATGAAATCAGCCAGGAAATCGACGGTACTGGCGCGGGTGGGGAAGTAACCACTGATCGCATCCCATTGCGCCTGCTGTTCTGGTTGAGTGAACCATTTGATGAATTCCCAGGCCGCTAATTCTTGTTCTGGCGTATTGGCCGTGATCATAATGTCGCCGCCATACACGTTCATGACTGGATCAGGGGTGGTATGCGGAATGGCGCCCACACCCCAGGCATCCGGCTCGACTCCCGCTTCTTCAGCGACGGTGTCTACGTCCGCGCCATAGAAGGGAACGCCAGAGCTGGAACCGGTGGTGAAGAGGGCGCGACGCCCGGCAAATTCTGGATTCGGGTAGCCTTCGGTGAAGAAGTAGGCGCAGCCATCATCCAACATGCCCTTCAAGAAGGTCATGGCTTCCACAGTAGCTGGGTTATTGTAGGCGTATTGGGTGCCGTCTTCGGTCAAAATGTTGCCGCCGAAAGCGAGCGTCCAGGCAGCTATAGCAGAGGCGTCATCACGCAGAATGTAACCACCCGTGCCATCGCCATTGGCTTCCGCCGCAGCGCAAGCCATCTCTTTGAATTCGTCTGGAGTGGTTGGCGGACCATCGAAGCCCAGCTCTTCTAACCAGGATTGGTTGTAGTACAACACTTCCATAGAGCGGTTGGGCGGGAAACCAAGACGTTGGTTGTCAAAAGCCGGGTGTACGCTCTGGTTAAAGAAACCAGGGAAGAAGTCGGCTTGTTCTTCGGCCGTCAGACCCCAATGCGGATCATCGACGAAGATGTTCAGATCAGCCAAACCATTGTTCAATTGGTAGAAAGCCTGGTCGTTCTGATAACCGACGACGAGGGCGGCCGGAGCTTCACCGGCGCCGATGCTGGCATTCACCTTGTCACGGATGTCGTTGTAGCTGCCCTGGTTCAATGCTTCTACCGTGATACCACATTCATTAGTGGCATTGAAGTCTTCGATCATCGGCGCCAGCCCTTCTTCACGGGAGCCGCTGTGATTGTGCCACCATTGGATGGTTTGACCGCTGGGGTCTACACCAGCCAGAGGGCCATCGGTAGCGGGAGCGCAGGGAGCTGCTTCTTCCATGGCCGCTTCTTCTGTGGGTTCTTCTACGGCCGCTTCTTCTGTGGGGGCCGGTTCTTCTGTCGGTTCTTCCACGGCCACTTCTTCGGCCGGCGCTTCGACTGTCGGCTCTTCGACTGCCGGTGGTTGAGCGGTTGGCTCTGCTGCTCCGCCACAGGCAACTAAGGCCAGGGCCATGAACAAAGCCAGAATTAATAAGAGTGAAAACTTGCTTTTTGACATTTTTAATCTTCTCCTAGATATGTTATTTGAAGTTATTGAAAACGTTTTTATGTACTGCACGAACGAAAGGTATTTTTATTGTTGAGCATCACCTCCTAAAATGTGCAGATTTCTGATTGGTATTTAGTTCGTAAGCTTCTCGAAAATTGCCTCAAGGATTAAATCTCTCGAGAAGTGGCGCTCGAGCCTAACCTTTTAGACCAGAGCGAGCAATGCCTTCTGTAAATTGTTTCTGAGCCACAAAATAAAGTAAAACAATAGGCAGCATAGAAATGACAGCTCCCGCCATCTGTAAATGGAATTGAGCGCCGGCCTCATCAATGAAAGCCAATAAACCATAAGAAATAACCCGCCATTTTTCGGTTGTGGTCACCAGGATAGGCCAGGCTAAGGCGTTCCAGGAGCCAATGAACCCGAAAAGAATAACAGTGACGATGGGCGCCTTGGATAAGGGGACAACAACCTGGATCAGGTAGCGAATATGTCCGGCGCCATCAATCTGAGCCGAGTCCCACAACTCGTTGGGTATCTGCATGAAAAATTGACGTAATAGGAAGATGGCGAAGGCAGTAGCCATAAACGGAACAGTGAGGGCAGGCCAATTGTTAATCCAGGGAATAGGGCCCATGCGCCCGAGCCAGGAAACAGTGATGAAATTTGGCACCCAGGTGATCGCTTCTGGCAAGAGCAGGGTGGCTAATATCAGGGCGAACAAAAAGTTTTTACCGGGAAATTCAAGTTGGGCAAAAGCATAAGAAGCCATGGTACAGAAAATAACTTGTCCAGTGATGATCATGAGCGTGATTTTGACCGTATTCCAAAAGAAAAGGGAGAAATTCGCGTCATCCCAGGCTCTAACATAGTTGCCCCATTGGGGGGTGCTGGGCAAAAAAGCGCCGCCCGTGGCTTCCGTTAAGTTCATCAGAGAAACCGAGACGGTGTAGAAAAAGGGAATCAGGCAAATAAACGACCAGATAATCAAGAGGACGTAAGCCGCTATTTTCCCCCAATCTATGTAGCGTGATTTGGGATGCGCTTTTATGGGTTGTGGTTCAGTGGGGGGAAGGGTCGTTGTATTAGCCATAGAACACTCTTTTTTCTGCGACACGATTATTGATGACCGTTAAAATGATGATGATGATAAGCAGCATCATCGCCAGGGCTGAGGCATACCCATAACGGGTATCTCTATTAAATGCTTGAAAAATGACAACACTGACTGTATCTGTGGTGCCTAGCGCCGCCCCGGTGCGCAAGACGTAAATGCGATTAAAGGCCTTAAACGTACCAATGACGGCCAACAGCATGAGGAAGTAGATGGTGGGCGATAACAAGGGCAGGGTGATGTGGCGAAATTGACTCCAACGGCCGGAACCATCGATGGCCGCCGCTTCATACAATTCTTTGGAAATGCTGCCTAAACCGGCCAAAAAGATGACGATATCAAAGCCCACATACGTCCACACATTGTAAAGGATGATGGTCACCAGCGCCAGGCTCGGGCCGGTTAACCAGGTAGGCAGGTCAACATTTGAGCCTGCCATCATTTGGAAAACGCCGCGAGGTTCGTTTAGCCAGCCTAACGGGGCAAAACCGAGCGAGGTGATCAGGCTGTTGATGAGGGCGTTGGCGCGACCTGAAAAAATGATGCGGAAGGCGGCGGCCGTGCCGATGAGCGGGGCAATGTAGGGCAAAAAGAAGAACATGCGAAACCACGTTGTGCCGCGCAAATTTTGGAAGAGAATGGTGGCCAGGGCAAGGGAGATGCCAAATTGCATGGGGATGGTGAACATGGCAAAGTAAACGGTTACTTGTAAGCCTTGCCACCAATTTTTATTACCGGCCGCAATGATACGGGGCAGTTCGGCAATAAGCACCCAGCCAGCAACGGCTAAAGCGATGGCTGCCCCAAACCGGAGCAGGATTTTGAAGGTGGAGTCGCGGTCACTGGCGTTACGCCACAGCAGGTAGGAAAGAATGAGCAGGCCAAAGCCGGCGCTAATGGTGATGACTTGCGCCCATATCTCAAGACCGTCTCCTTTTTCTAAGGCTGTGGCATAGGCTCTCTGAATTTCTGTCCAGGTGAGCCAGGATAAGCCAGCGGCGCCAATCATAAGCAAAAACGCTTGCAAGAAATTGCTGAAGTAGTTGCTTTTATGCGGCGTGGGCGGCGTGTAACGAAAAACCAGGTATATGACCACAATGGCCACGCCGATAGCCAGCATTGCCAGCCAAAATGAGCTTTGGATGACGTCTAGCCGCCACGCTTCGCCGATAAATTGCATGGCCATCTCCCGGGTGAGAGATTGGCCTCGAGGCGTTTTTTCTGGGATGCGCAGCATTTCTGGCAGTATGATGAAAAAGAAGCGGGCAAACAGGGAAATGGCAACGGCCGTTACCAGCCCTGGCATCGCCCAAATCCAATAGTTGTCACTATGTTCTTCGGCCGTTTTGCGACTGCCGAGAATCATTTTTATGCTCAGATAGAGGAAAGTGATGGCTAACCAAAAGCCCAGCACATAAGTCAGGTTGTCTATTGCTTTGACGTAATTCCCCAAGCCATCATATGTGCCCACGATTTTGTTTAAGCCTTTGAGGGTGCTTTGATACGCAGAAAAAGCCAGCGGGAATAAACCAAATGTTAAGATAATGATAAAAGCAGGCAGTATCAACGCATACGCTAATAAGGCTTCCCGCATTTTGCGGCGACGCTTACCGGTAAGGAAACCTGGCTTGGGCTGAACAACGGCCGTTTCCTGTGTAGGGGTAGTTTGTGTAGACATCGGCTTCCTTGCTTCCTCTTTGACATTCTCTTGGAATGTCGGAATACCAGTCATTATAACATGGCTGTTTTTGTGGGCAATACGAACCCGAAAGAATATCTCAGTTCGGGTTAAGCGATTGTTATACTGGCCATGGCCGGTTTTTGACCGTGCCACCTCTGGCTAAAATGTCAGATTATGCCCGTTGCCAGTATAACAAATGGTAAAGCTTCTGGTAACTGCTAAAATGACGGGGAAAATATGGATAGCAGTAATTCTAATTTTGAACTCCTGGCGGCCGTTTCCATTAAAAGCGGTGGTTGGACAGAAAACAATCGTAGCCGAGGATTCTTTCCTCGCTCTTGCGCGGTAGGGATACCGCGGCTACAAGGGAGGCCATCGTAGCCGAGGATTCTTTCCTCGCTCTTGCTTGCGCGGTAAGGATACCGCGGCAACAAGAGAGGCCATCGTAGCCGAGGATTCTTTCCTCGCTCTTGCTTGCGCGGTAAGGATAC
>CAZXVH010000109.1:0-7262 GCA_964643965.1 uncultured Ardenticatenaceae bacterium | reverse complement strand
GAGGCCATCGTAGCCGAGGATTCTTTCCTCGCTCTTGCTTGCGCGGTAAGGATACCGCGGCTACAAGGGAGGCCGGCTGAAGCATATTGCTTTTTGCCCTGTGGCCTGGAGAACCCGTTTTAACACGTATCTTTTATCAGCCGATGGATTCATCGGCTGACAGATAGTTGAGGATGTGACGTAAACATGAAAAATAAATGGAACCTTCTTCTTATCGTAGCTGCATTTGCCTTTAGCCTGGCAGGTTGCCAGGATGCGCCGGCCGTGGTCACGTCAACGGCCGTTGCCCGATCCACTGTAGAGACGGCCGAACCACTGCCCACGGCCGTTCCTCTGGCAAAATCTGGCCTGTTTATCAGCGAAATTTTGTTGGGCGTACCGGGCGGTAATCAAGAAGAATTCATCGAATTGTACAATGCCGGCGCGGAGCCGGTAGAGCTGCAAGGGTACTCCCTCTGGTACCGGCTGCGCGACAACCAGGATGAGCAGCCGCTTTACACCTGGGAAGACTCCGCCCTCATTCCGGGCCAGGGCCATTACCTGCTGGTGCGCGAGGGGCATGATTTTGGACTGATGCCCGACGCCTTGTTTTCGACGGCTTTGTATGAAGGCAATGGGGGGCTGGCGCTGCGTGATGCGGGGGGATCGGCCGTTGATCAGGTAGGCTGGGGCGCAGAAGCGCCGGCCGGTTACGTGGCCGGGTCGCCCATCATGCCGGAAATCAGCGGCGGCAGCCTGGAACGGCTGCCGGGCGGCGACGCGGGTAACGGTTTGACCACCGGCAGCAACGATACTGATTTCATGCTCACCGCGGCCCCCAATCCACAAAACAGCGGCAGCGATCCCACGCCCTTGCCCGAACAGCGCCTGGCCATTCGCCTGGCGGGACCAAAGGCGGTGGCCCCTCTGGAAGAATTTGAGACGCTTATCATTGTGGAGAATTTAACGGGAGAAGAGGCTGCTGAGGTGCATGTATCCATTCCCGTTTCACCTGATTATACGGTGGTGGCTTTGCCGGAGGGGGCGGTGGTGGAAAACGGCCGTTTCCAATTCACCATCCCCCAGTTGCCGGCCGGGGCCGTCCACGAAAGCCGCTACACCTTGCAAGCGCCGCTCTCCTACAGCGATACTCACGTCTCCGGCTATTACGCCGAGGCGGAAGGCGGCCTGGCGGCCTTTGGCATGCCCTTCTTGCTGCCGGTGCAGGGTGGAACCTTGCCCATCAACGTGACCCGCGACCTGGTAGGGAATGTGGTCACGGTAGAAGGCATCGCCACCATGTATACTGGCGGCTTTTTTGCGGGCAGCAGTACCAAGTTTTATGTAGAAGATGAAACGGGCGGCATCCAGGTGTACGTGCCGGGCGGCCTGGGGGCTGACAACGTAGCTATCGGCGATCAGGTGCGCGTCGTGGGTGAGATCGAAACCTACCGAGATTCGTTGGAACTGGTTCCCGCTTCTCCGGCCGACGTGGAAATTATGGCCCGCGCCGTCGCCGAACCGCAGCCTTCTCCCATCACCATCCTGGACAACGAAAACAACGACGCCGTGCTGGGCCGTCTGAATGTCATCGAAGGCACAGTCAGCCGCATTGAAGAGTTTTCCTACTCGTATGAGGTGGATTTGACCGATGGACAGGGCCAAAGCACCCTGGTTTATATTGAAAAGGATACCGGCGTCACCCCTGAGCCGCTTGACCTGGGCAAGATGTATCGCATCATCGGCATCAGCGAGTTTTACAGCGGCTATCGCCAGCTTAAACCGCGCCTGCAAACCGACATCGCCGAGATTTTCCCGCCGGTTTTGCTTTTGGAACTGGAGGCGGTCAACAGCGTGACGCCCGGCGATCTGATTACCTACACCCTGACGGCCGTTAATCATACCACTGCCCCGCTGACTACTGTGCAGATAACGGCCGTTCCCCCCACCCACGCCACTGTCACCGAGATTCTCAACGATGGCGAACTGGCAGATGATCAGATCATCTGGACGATCCCGGAATTGGCGGGCGATGGCGCAGAAACGGCCGTGCAATTCATCGCCCAGGTTGAGGCAGAGGCGGCCGTCGCCTTCCCCGCCGCCAGCGCCACGGCTGACCAATGGCCGGAACCGGCTGTCACCCAACCGTTCCTCACCTTTGTGGGGAGCGGCGTGCCCATTTGGGCCATTCAAGGGCCGGGCGAAGCGTCCCCCTATGTGCGCTCAACGGTGACCACAAATGGGGTGGTAACGGCCGTTTTCCCGGAACTGGGCGGCTTCTGGCTGCAAGAAATGGAAACCGACGATGATCCAGCCACCTCTGCTGGCGTCTTTGTGCTGCTGGAGCCGCTGCCGGCTGGCCTGGCGGCCGGCGACAGCGTACAGGTGACGGGCCGGGTGCGTGAAGTGTCTGGGCAGACGCTCATTCAACCGGCAGAAGCAACGGCCGTTGTCTCTCGCAGCACCGGCAATGCCCTACCCGCCGCCGTGCCCTACAACCCGCCCGCCGACCCCGCCGAAGCGCTGCTTTACAATGAAGCCCTGGAAGGTATGTTGGTCACATTGTCTGGTCCGGCCGTGGCCATTGCTCCCACCACCAAATACGGCGAATCGGTGTTGGTATACCAGGCGTGGGGCGTCACCGAACTGCCGCGTACGGCCGCGGCCGGTTATACCATCATGGTGGATGATGGCTCTGCGGTGGCTCATGCAGACGCCTCCACCTTGCCTTACACCATCGCCAAAGGGGATGTGGTGACGGCGCTCACCGGCCCCCTGGCCTTTACCTTTGACAACTACAAGATTGAGCCGCTGGCTGTGCCGGAGATAGTGGAGAGTGAACGGCCGTTGCCCACTTTGCCCGCCCCCGCCCCCGACGAAATCACCATCGCCACCTTTAATGTGGAAAATCTCTTCGACAATAAAGAGCCTAATCCCGCCGATCCGCCCAAACCGAGCCGCGCCGTTTACCAGACCAAACTCAACCGCCTTGCTGATGTCATCGTGGCTTTGGGCGCTCCTACCATCCTCGGCCTGCAAGAGGTGGAAAACCTGGGCGTCCTGGAAGATTTGGCGGCGCTTGAGCAGTTAGCCGATTTCCAGTACCAACCGTATCTCATCGAGGGCACAGATGAACGAGGCATTGATGTGGCCTATCTGGTACGCGGCGATTTGGCAGTCGTCGATGGCGTGGCCGCCTATCCGGCCCCGGAAGGTTTAACCAGTCGGCCGCCGTTGGTTCTCACCGCCACCATCAACCTGGAATCCGGCCCGGAGACGTTGGTTGTTCTCAACAATCACTTCACCTCGCTGGCGGCCGGGGAAGCGGCCACCGAACCGCGCCGCACCGCCCAGGCTGCCTGGAACGTCACCCTGGTGACGCAAATTCTGGCCGCCAACCCGGAGGCGCAAATTGTAGTCTTGGGCGATCTCAACTCTTTCTACCAAACGCTGCCGCTCGATACCTTACAAAACGGGGGCCTGGCCCACGCCTTTGACAGCATTGGTCCTGACGAGGCGCTGCCCTACACTTATATCTTTGAGGGCAAAACGCAAAGCCTCGACCATATCTTGATGACGCCGAACCTGTTTGCCCGCCTGGGCAGCGTCGATGCCCTGCACATCAACGCCGATTTTCCCCTGCCCCTGCCCGACGCCGCCTCGCCCCGCCGCGTCTCTGACCATGATCCGCTGCTGGTGCGCTTCTCGTTTTCGCATTAGGGGAGGGTTGCAGGTTGCAAGTTGCAAGTTACAGGTTGCAGGTTGCAAGTTGCAGGGTGCAGGGTGACGAGCTACTTTGCCACCTTTGTAAAGGAGTGTCTATTACCCATAAGTTTGTGTTCTTTAACAAGATACCAAGTGGTGGCAATGTCTGGCAATCGTTGCCACCCGCCCCAAATAACAGTTCAGAATAGATGAGCTGTATGCACAATCTTTCGTGTCTGATGTTCCATGATGACAAAGGTGGAGACTGGTTGAGGAAATTATATGGGGAGAGTAATGGTTAATGTTGTACCCTGGCCCCCAAGACTTTCAACTTGAAACACGCCACCGATGCGTTCTACTCGTTCTCGCATCGATTTCAAGCCAAGATGGCCGGGGAACTGGTTGGAAGCATCAAAGCCCTGCCCGTTGTCGTGAATGGTAAGGGTCAAACGGCCGTTTTCCATCTCCAGCGCCACTCTAACCTCCGTGGCCGCCGCATGTTTAACGATGTTGTGCAGCCCTTCCTGCGCTACCCGGTACAACGCCTCTTTTACCGGCAACGGCACATCTGGCTCCGGTATAAATTGGGTGGTGACACGCACATGATGGCGGGCTTGCAAAGCGGTCGTCTGCTTTTCCAGCGCCACGACCAATCCTTCTGTGGCTAAAGATTCCGGGCGCAGCTCAAAAATGAGGGTACGCATCTCCGCCAGCCCCGCTTCCGCCAGCGAGAGAATATAGTCCAACGGTTCATTCAGCGCTTGTTGCAGCGGCTGCTCCTCCGCCCGCGAGACCAGGGTGCGCGCCGTGCGTGTGCCTAACGCAATGCCATAAAGCGCCTGAGAAACGGAGTCATGCAGTTCGCGGGCCAGTTTTTGTCGCTCTTCTAATGCGGCCAGCGATTGCGCCTGTTCGTAAAGGTTGGCGTTTTCGATGGCGATGGCTGCCTGGGTAGCAAAAGCCAGCGCCAGGTCTACACGCTGGTGTGAAAAATGGCCGGGTTGCCGGTGCTGCAAAGCCAGCAGCCCCACTGTCTGGCCGCGCAGGCGCAATGGCAGCGCCAGCCAGGTACGCAAATAGCTGTTAGCCTGGTAGATTTCTTCGGAAACGGCCGTCGTCACCAAACCCCGATACGCCGCCGCAACCGCTGTCTCTTCGTCCAAATCCTGAATGATGACCGGTTCACCCTGTGCCAATTGTGTCCAAATGGCGCCCAGTTCATTGCGAGATGGGCGAACCGTCAACGCGAGTTCCCCCGGCTCAGGGCCACGATAAGCCACTTGTTGCAGCAAATCGCCATCCAAAATAGCAATGGATGCTGCTGTAAATTCGACAACCTCGTTTAGTTTTTCCAATATCAGGCGGAGCAGGTCTGGCAAAGCCATGATCAGCGTCAGATTGTGCGACACGTCCAGCAGTGTCAGCAGTTCGCGGGTGCGTTCAGCGACGCGCTGTTCTAACTCGTAGCGGTACTGCTCTTCCGTTTGGCGCAGGGCAGCTTCAGCTTGCTGGCGTTCCTCGATTTCTGCGGCCAATAGGTTGTTTTGCTGGTGCAGCGATTGACTGGTTTGGCGCAAAACGGCCGTCATGCGGTTAAACGACTGCGCCAACCGCCCCAGCTCATCTTGGGTGGTAACGGGAATGGTGACATCCAAATCCCCGGCGGCCACTGATTCCGTCCCCCTTACCAGATCGGCAATCGGGCGGGTGAGGCGACGGTTGGTCAGGAAGACGCCGACCAACGCCGCCAGAAAGAAGAAAGCAACCAACCCTACGGTGAGCCGCAAAATGCCTATGGCATGAACGGCCGTTTGTGCCGCCAACGCCTCAGCCGGCGCAGTTAATTCAGCCAGGGGGGTGACTATACCCAGGCTCCACCCTAAATTGGATAGGGGCGCATACGCCAGCAATACCGCTTCGCCGCCGATGGTTGATTCGGCGAGACCAGATTGCCCCTGCTGCATGATGTGGATGAGAGCGGCTAAATTTGTATCGGCCGTCTCAGCCAGGGAAACGCCAAGTAGATCAGCCAGTTGAGTGCTGCGCTCATCCGGTTGATTGAGCAGCTGCGAAATACCGTTAGTCGCTGAGGCCACCAGACGGCCGTTACCATCCACAATAAACGCATAGCTGCCCGGCGTTGGCTGGATCGCCTGCAATTGATCCACGAGTTGCGCCAGCGAGATGTCAATAGAAACTACACCCTGGTAATCGTCACCCACATAAACGGGCGTGTTGGCCGTGATCAGCAACCCTTGTTCCAGGTTATCGGCGTAGGGTGGATCCCAGACGGTCTGGCGCTGTGGGTTGTTGATGGGCGCAGCGGGCGACTCTTCCCATAAATAGTTGGCGTTTTTCGGATCCAACCCCGGTGAGCCAGCTGCGAATTGCACCACATTAATGACCGGGTAATAACGAAACACCATACTGGTTTCCTGGTAATAAATGGCGATGGCTGCCGGCGCTTGTGACAGCAAAGAGGGAAAAATATTATCCAGCGTCGCCGACTGTTTTAGCCGCTGCCACTGGGCATCATCCAGCGTAACGTAAGAGGGGATGATCAGGTCGGTGACGCGCTGGGGATTGGCATCATAGAGCAAGTTGCCTTGTGGATAAGTCTGGAAATGGCTGTCGTCCCAGGCGGTTTGACTGGCGTGGTCCATGGCAACTGTCAGATAATCGGCCGCGATGCGGGTCAGGGCGGCGGCGTGGGCAAGCTGATCATTGCTGATGGCAGCTTCCAGGAGTACTCGTTCTTGCAAATCGACCCGGCCTTGTTGGCTCAGGGCGCTGGTGCTCAGGTGGGCGGTATCGTTTTGCAGATTGTTGAGGCCGAGGTTAACGGCCGTTACCACCGTTATCCACAGCAACAGCATATACGCGGCCGTTGCCAGCATCAACTTGATAGACAAATGTTTCAAACGGGACGGGGTACGCATCTTGACGCTTGTGTTTACACCAAACCAATTCGCACCGCATACAGCGCAGCCTGGGTACGGCTGACCACACCCAACTTACCTAAAATATTGCTGACATGCGTCTTAACCGTTTTTTCGCCAATGGTCAGGGCGACGGCTATTTCTTTGTTGGCCATGCCCTGCGCTAACAGCCGCAGCACATCCGTTTCCCGCTCGGTAAGCTGTTCCGGGCTGTCAGGAGCTGGCACTTCCCGCAGGAGGCGAGCCGCAGCCTGCGGTGAAAGCTGTACCTGCCCGGCAGCCGCCGCTTTGATGGCGCGACACAGTTCTTCCGCTTCGGTATCTTTGAGCAGGTAGCCGGTGGCTCCGGCACGCATGGCGTTGAAAACCGAAGTGTCTTCCAGCACACTGGTCAGGGCGATGATTTCGATGTCGGGCAAGTCGCGGCGCAGAATACCAATGGCGGTGATGCCGTCCATCACGGGCATCATCAAATCCATCAGGATGACATCAGGCTGGAGGTCGTGGGCTTTTTGCAGGGCATCTGCGCCGTTAACCGCCTCACCAACGATGGTCAATTCTGAGTCCAGGCTCAAAAACATGCGCAATCCCTGTCGCACAACTGTATGATCGTCAACAAGCAAAACGCGAATCGTCATT
>CAZXVH010000108.1:0-17749 GCA_964643965.1 uncultured Ardenticatenaceae bacterium | reverse complement strand
TACAAGATATAAAAGTAAAATACATTCAACCCATACTAACAATAATTACCCATGCATGAATAGCTTGGCAAGTAGCGTATTAAAATCGTATGCATTCTCTTATCTTTCTATAAATATCTGGCTTATTCACCCGTACACCTTCTGTGTGACGTCAGCAAGAGTAGGACAAAATAGAGTATAAACTTAAGGAACACTTTCCAGTTCAATAGACAGCAAGAGGAGTTACAATGACCAAGAAAGAAGCAGTAAATCAAGTGCGAAGAATAATGTACGTCTTCAAACAGAATGGTGAACCGGAAATCGCATGTTTAGGTATGTAATGATTTCACAAAATATACGCAATCAGCGGCTTGGGCAAGTTGCTGGTTGGCGTTGGATTGCTGGATGGTGGTGATGAGGGCTGAGATTTCGGTGGAAACGGCTCCCGACTCATCAGGCTGGCACAGCCACATATTCGCTCATAGAATGTGGTGTAGGAATTTAAAAACCATCTTCTTGTAACATTTCCAAGTGCAAACCAATTGCTTCTTGAATCAGAGTCAGGACTTCTTCCCTGGAATCGCCAACGGCAACACAGCCTGGTAAATCGGGGACGTATGCCCCATAACTATCTTCACCTTTTTCTATAACGACCATGTATTTCATGACCGCATTCTAATGAGATAGTAAGCATTGGTCAATATTTTGAAGGTAACGGCCGTTTTGCCAAGTAATAATCCCCAGTGACGATTTATGCCATACTACAACAAAGATAAGGTGAATAATGACCATTACGGACCTGTTGCAATCAGTACAATATGTTGTAGATAGCGAAGGAAGACAAACGGCCGTTCAGTTTGATATGTCTGTTTGGGAAGCATTACGCCAGTTTATTGAAGATAAAGAAGACATTGCCGATATTCAGCAAGCGCGGCAAGAGGATGATGCCGTTTTTAGTTGGGAGCAAGTCGTAGCTGAACACAAAGCGAAATACGATGTACATGTGAGCAGCGGCCTGGGCAAACTTCTGGAACAGGCAGATTGAGCGCCTGTTGAAGCGGCAGAACTTGCCCAACTGCGCCAGCCGGTGGATTGGCTGATGCTTAAGACTTTCATGTGATTTCCTCGATTAGTTAGACTGCTTTGTAATGAATATCCGCTAAATCGCGCAGACGCTGCGCCGCTTGTTCGGCCGTTAGATCCCGCTGTGCCTCTCCCAGCATTTCAAAGCCCACCATGAACTTTTTGACGGTGGCGGAACGCAGCAGTGGCGGGTAGAAATGGGCGTGGAGCTGCCAATGATCGTTTTCGCCATCGTCACAAGGAGCGCCGTGCCAGCCCATGGAATAAGGGAAGGTGGTTTCAAACAAGTTGTCGTATTTGATGAGCAGCCGTTTGAGAATATCGGCCAGCGCATCCCGTTCAGGGTTCTCTAAATCCGGCAGGCGCCAGACATGACGGCGAGGCAGCAGCAATATCTCAAACGGCCACACCGCCCAGAAGGGGACCACGGCCAACCAATGCTCATTTTCCACGACGATACGTTCCTTTTTATCGGCTTCTTGTTTGGCGTAATCGACCAGTAGACAACGGCCGTTTTCCTGCCAATACCGTCTCTGCTGCCCATCCTCCTTAAACGGCTCGTTGGGCAATGTGTCTAGCGCCCACACCTGGCCGTGCGGATGGGGCATCGAGCAGCCCATCACCGCCCCTTTGTTCTCAAAAATCTGCACCCAGTGATACGTCTGCCCCAGTTCGGTTACCTGCTCTGCCCAGGTATCGACCACTTTGCGGATGTCTGGCAGCGCCATTTCCGGCAAGGTTAGATCGTGCCGGGGCGAAAAACAAATGACCCGGGCCGTGCCGCGCACCGCTTCCAGTTGAAACAAGGAGGAATCGCCGTCGCCCTTCGGGGTTTCCGGCAGCAAGGCAGCAAAATCGTTGGGAAAGACGTAGGTATGGGCGTAATCCGGGTTGACTTCGCCGCTGGTACGGGTATTGCCGGGGCAGAGATAGCAGGTGGGTTCGTAAGACGGCCGTTCTTCCCCTGGCAGCTTTTCCACTTGCCCCAGCCACGGCCGTTTGGCGCGATGGGGGGAAACCAGCACATATTCACCAGTCAGCGGGTTTAAGCGCCGATGCGGATATTCATTAGCGTCAAATTTCATGAGAATTATTCCTTCAGATGGCGTTGGGGGCGATGAAGATTGCCCGCCAAATGGGGCGGCGTATTCCCGAAGATCTGGCCATCGTCGGCTTCGATGACATCCCGGAAGCCCCTTACTTTGACCCTGCCTTAAGCGCCATTCGCCAAGACTTGATAGAACTGGGGCGCGAAGGGGTGCGCCAGTTGATCAACATGATAGATGATCCGGACGCGAGTATGGAACTTGTCCGCTTGCAGCCGGAGCTACTTGTGCGCGAAAGTTCGTAAGCTGGCAATATGGGTGGGGAAACGGGTGGGGGATTACGAACTGGCCGCCATCCACGCCCCAAATGCCAGGATGGTTTGTACGCCGTAGATAAACGCGCCAATGCCAATGACAACGGCCGTTCCCGCCAAAATCCGTTTGCCCCGATTAAACCGTTCTATATCCGTCAGCACCACATAGGCGCCGGCCAGAGCGTGCAGCAGCACAAAAAATAAAAAGGCAATGTCCATCGCCTGCCAGAGTGGTTGACCCATGCGCACGGCAATGCGACTGAAATCAATGTGGAACGGTGGATAATGCACCACAATCATGTGAACAGTTAAAAAGAAAATCAGCGCCACCGCGCTTATGCGTTGCATCCAAAAAGTACGCATCAATCAGCCTCCTAATTCCCTTCCAGCATAAACAAGATGATGGGCAGACCCCCAGCAATGACCAGCAGCGCCGATACTGCAAAAACCGCATAAAACAGGCTCTTGCGATAATCCGTCACCTTGAACTGGTGGATGATGAGCAGGCGAATACCATCCAACCCGTGGTAGACAACGGCCGCCAGCAAAGCCACTTCCAGCACCTTAAACAGCGGCGTTTGCACCATATTTAAACGGGCATTAAAGGCTTCTGGTCCCTGGTTGACGGAACCAATCACCCACATGTGCATAAATAAATAAATCACCAACGCCACGCCAGAAACACGGCGCAGCACAAAGCTAACGAATCCGGTGGTTTTGTACATAATTAACTCCCATCTTCCTCGACAATCAAGCTTTTCTGCCGTTCAACTCGTTGGGCGGCCCATGCCTGCCGTTTGCGGGTCAGGCCACGCAGCGTTTCAATGGCGTAAGTGGGATCCAACCCTTTGGGACAGGCGTCAATGCAGTTAAAAATAGTGTGGCAGCGGGCCACGCCATCGCCGCCAGCTACATCCGCCAGCCGCTCTTCGGGGATGGTGTCCCGCGGATCCAGGACGCGCATGAAGCTTTTCAGCAAAGCGTGAGGGCCGATGTACTCTTTGGTCATGCCGATGACATTGCAGGCGGAGTAACAGGCGCCACACATAATGCAAGTTTCGGCGTGACGCAGCGCTTCCACTTCTTCAGGGGTCATGCGAAACTCTTTTTCCGGTAGGTCTGGTGGCGGTACCAGCCACGGTTTCACCCGCAAATACTGCTCCCAAAAAGCGGTACGATCCACCACCAGGTCTTTGATGATGGGCAGATAGGGTAACGGCCGTATCGTCACCTCTCCCTTCCTATTTAAATGCTTGCGCAGCGGTTGATGGCACACGAGCAGGTTTCGGCCGTTTACATTCATGGCGCAGCTGCCACAAATGGCATGACGGCACGATTTGCGAAAGGTGACGCTGCCATCTAACGTGGTTTTGATCCATTGCAGCGCATCCAACAGCGTTGGCTCGTCTGCCAAAGAGACCTGAAAAGTGTCGAAATACGGTTTTTCGTCCAGGTCGGGATTAAAACGCTGCACCCGCACCGACGCGCTGTTTTCATTATTTGCCATAACAACATCTCCTAATCATTTGCGGAAGAGGGTGACAAGGTAAGCAGGGTGGCAACTCGTCATTAGCCCGGAAAACTCGCCACCTTGCCACTTGCCACTTTAATACTGCCGTTTCTGCGGTGGAAACTTTTCCCAATCGATATTGACATCTTTATAACTTAAACGAGGTGCGTCCTCGCCATTTTTGTGGGCCAGAGTATGTTTGAGCCAGTTTTCATCATCCCGTTCTTTGAAATCGGTGCGTGAATGGGCGCCCCGGCTTTCGCTGCGGGCCAGCGCCCCGGCCACGATCACTTCGCTAAACGCGACCAGATGTTGTGTTTCCAGGGCTGCCAGGAGATCGGTGTTGAAACGGCCGCTTTTATCCATCACCCGCGCCGTTTTAAGACGAGGTTTAAGGGTCAGAATATCATCATAGGCCTGCTGCAACCTGGTTCCATCCCGGAAAACGCCGCAGTTCTCCGTCATCGTCTGCTTCAACGTCTCCCCAATTGTCTCCACCAGTTCCGGCCCCTCATTTGCCAATAGGTCGCGCACCCGCTTCTGGTTTCGCCCCGCCGGATCGCCGCTGATCGGATGCAGCTTGGCGCCATCCTGCATAAAAGCGGCCACCGCTTGTCCCGCCCGCCGCCCAAATACAGAAGCCTCTAGCAAACTATTGGAGCCAAGCCGGTTGGCGCCATGTACACTGACACAGGCGCACTCCCCGGCGGCAAAGAAACCAGTCACAGGCGTTCCCGCCGCGTCAGCGATCACCTGCCCATCGGCAGTGGTGGGGATGCCACCCATGCTGTAATGAGCGGTGGGCTGAATCGGGATCAGGTCGTCGATGGGATCTTTGCCTGTGAAGTCAATAGCGATTTCCCGCACCTGGGGCAAAACACTCAATATCTTGTCCCGTCCCAAATGGCGCAAATCCAGATGGATGCCTTGTTTGTCCGGGCCGATGCCGCGTCCTTCATTGATTTCCGTTTGTTCGGAACGGCTGACCAGATCACGCGGGGCTAATTCCATCTTGTCTGCGGCGTACTTTTCCATAAAGCGTTCGCCGTTGCTGTTGAGCAGATAGCCGCCTTCACCGCGACACGCCTCACTCATCAAAATGCCATGCCGGTAGATGCCGGTGGGGTGGAACTGCACAAACTCCATATCCATCAACGGCACACCGGCGGCGTAAGCAATGGCGACGCCATCGCCCGTATTGGCAAAGGCGTTGGAGGTGATTTTGAAGGCGCGGCCATAGCCGCCTGTGCCAAAAACCACGGCGCGGGCGCGCATGGTGTGAATGGAGCCATCCAACACGTTCATGGCCACCACCCCGCGACAAATGTTCTCCTCAATGAGCAGTTCCATGACATACCATTCACTGTAGAACTGCACGCCGTGGCGCAGCGCTTGTTCGTGGATGGTGTGCAGCAATACATGGCCCGTCCAATCGGCGGCATAGTTGGCGCGGGGCGCACTGTGGCCGCCAAACCGGCGCTGGGCAATACGCCCATCTGGGGTGCGGCTGAAGACGCAGCCCAGATGCTCATAGGCATAGAGGATGTCTGGCGCTTCTTTGACCATAATCTCGATGGCGTCTTGATCGCCAAGCCAGTCGGAGCCTTTGATGGTGTCGAACATGTGGAGCTCCCAACTATCTGCCGGCTCCGCTTCTGGGGGGATTTGTTCTAGCGGGCCGCGTGGACCGGTATCGGCCACCGGGCGCACATTGTTGAGGGCAGCGGCGATGCCACCTTGCGCCGCCCCGCTGTGTGAGCGCAGCGGATGGATTTTAGAGAGGACGCCAATATCTTTGACGCCATGCTGAGCGGCCGTTAGCGCTGCCCAGGTACCGGCCAGGCCCGCGCCAACCACAATCACATCATGGGTTAAGGTTTCTGAGGTCATAGGATTCTTACCTTTTTAAATGGGAGGATCATGGTACAAGGGTAATGGCGGACGGCCGGTTTTCATAGTGTCTATTGTCATAAATGGAGGGGGACGAATGTCATCCGATTTGACAGCCGGTTGGCGGCGCGGAGTATGATGAGGCCGCATAATTCGGCCAATCCGGGTATACTGTTTTCCGCATCAAAGCAACAACGCCGGCATTTCCCGGCCAACCATATCCTACCTGGAAAGTTACATCAATTTACGATAAAAACGTCATGAGAAACCGGGATCTTCAAGTATAAATATAGCCGTACATACAATGGACGTATGTACGAACTTCACTGCCTTAGAACGATTGCTTCTGTTCAAGATTAATTTTCAACGAGAACAAACTTGTAAATGGTCGTTTGCTTCAATTCCTGCCCTGGCGTTAACGTTGTGGAAGGGAAATGAGGCTGGTTCGGTGAATCGGGAAAATGTTGGGTTTCCAGGCAAAAACCAGACCGCCGCCCATAACGAACGCCCTTTTTCCCCACAATTGTGCCATCCAAAAAATTGCCGGAATAAAACTGCATACCGGGCTGCGTGGTATACGTCTCCAGGCAGCGCCCACTTGTTGGCTCAATAACAATCGCCACCAAAGCTGGCTTGTCATCTTCGTGGTCAAACACCCAATTGTGATCATACCCCCCAGCAAAGATTAGCTGCTCATCAGGCTGGTCTATCATGGCGCCAATCGGTTTGAAATTGGTGAAATCGAAGGGTGTGCCCTGCACCGCTCGCAATTCACCCGTGGGAATAAGCCTCTCATCAATCGGCGTGAACTCGTTGGCATTGATCGCCAGCCTATGATCTAAAATGTCCCCCTCCCCGGCCAGGTTAAAATAGGTGTGATTGGTCAGGTTGACGATGGTGGGCTTGCTGCTGACGGCATGGTAATCAATCTGCAAGGCATTGTCATTGGTTAAGGTGTAAATGACATCCACATATAAATCACCCGGATACCCCTCTTCACCATCCCGGCTTGTGTAAGAAAGCTTCAGCCCAACCTTGTCGTCTGTCGAAAAAGGGTCCCCTTCCCAGAGCATCTTGTCGAAACCTCGTAATCCGCCATGCAAATGATTTACGCCGTTGTTTTGAGCCAGGGTATACGTAACGCCAGCCAGCTCAAATTTGCCGCCAGCAATGCGGTTAGCAAAACGTCCCACCAGACTGCCAAAATAAGGGGTTTTACCCAGATAACCTTGGAAATCATCAAAACCCAGAACCACATCTACGACTTTTCCGCTGCGGTCTGGAACCAAAATGGATGTGATGATGCCGCCAAAATTAGTGACTTTAACAACCATACCCACATCATTGCCCAATGTGTACAGATGAATCGTTTCGCCCGCAGGCGTCTTGCCAAAGTGTTCTTTTTGTAAGTTCATATTTTCACTCAACCAGGATTATTTGGTCGACTCCCTTTTCGGTTTATTAAAGGAGCGTATTATCAACTTCCCGGCCACAATAGGCAAGCTGCCCGTGTTACTTGGGTACGCATCATTTCTGTTGACGTTGAGTCAGGGCATGGCTTTTTGTACGCCACGCCCACATACCCGTTTGCACATAGGCGTATAAATTCCGCCCATCAACAAAACTTACGCCTGCTGGCATTACTTGTCTTAAATTAAAGTCAATAAATAGAATTTATGAGATAATAATAAAATAATGCGTGACTGGGGATTCTCATGCCTTAACAAGAATATATCCACCATCAATCCCACAACATCCGAAACATCGGAAAATAAAAGGAGTAATAGATGAAACCCACCCGAAAACTCACTGATTTAAAACGACCCGTTCCCAGCGACATCGACATCGCCCAGGCCATCGAGCCGCTGCCAATTGAACAAATTGCAGAAGCGGCCGGTATTTTACCGGAAGAACTGGAGCTACACGGCCGTTACAAAGCCAAAGTCTCCCTCGATGTACGCAAACGGCTGGCCGACCAGCCCAACGGCAAATACATCGTCGTCACCGCCATCACCCCCACCCCCCTGGGCGAAGGCAAAACGACGACCACCGTCGGTTTGAGCCAGGCGATGGGGGCGTTTTTGGGCAAAAATATCTTCACCTGCATTCGCCAACCCAGCCAGGGACCAACCTTCGGCATCAAAGGCGGCGCGGCCGGTGGGGGCTACAGCCAGGTCATCCCCATGGAAGATTTCAATTTACATCTGACGGGCGATATCCATGCCATTACCGCCGCCAACAATTTACTGGCGGCGGCAATTGATACCCGTCTATTCCATGAATCAACACAAAAAGATGCCGCCTTGTACAACCGCCTCGTTCCGGAAAAGGATGGCAAACGGGAATTTTCCCCTATCCAGATGCGCCGTCTCAAAAAATTGGGCATCAACAAAACCGACCCCAACAGCCTGACAGAAGAAGAAGCCACCCGCTTCGCTCGTTTAGACATCGACCCTGACACCATCACCTGGCGGCGTGTGACTGACACCAACGACCGTATGTTGCGCGGCATCACCATCGGCCAGGGGCCAGCCGAAAAAGGGCATACCCGCGAAACTGGTTACGATATCACCGTTGCCAGCGAAATCATGGCGATTTTGGCGCTCTCCACATCCCTGGCCGATATGCGTGAGCGTATTGGGGCGATAGTCATTGGCATGAGCCACGCCGGCCTCCCCATCACGGCCGAGGATATTGGTTGCGCAGGCGCGTTGACGGTGTTGATGAAAGACACCCTCACCCCTACCTTGATGCAAACCTTGGAAGGGACGCCCGCCTTTGTCCATGCCGGGCCGTTTGCCAATATCGCCCATGGTAATTCTTCGATTGTAGCCGATCAGATCGCCCTCAAATTGGTCGGGCCGGATGGCTATGTGTTTACCGAAGCCGGTTTTGGCGCCGACATCGGCATGGAGAAGTTCTTCAATATTAAATGCCGCTACAGTGGATTGGTTCCCAATACCGTGATTTTAGTAGCGACGATTCGGGCGCTGAAAATGCACGGTGGCGGCCCTAAAGTAACGGCCGGTCAACCGCTGCATTCTGCTTATATCAATGAGAACTTGGAACTATTAGCAGCCGGCTGTGTCAACATGGAAGCCCACATCCGCAATGCGCGTCGCTTTGGCATTCCGGTGGTGGTAGCCGTCAACCGCTTCCACACCGATACCGATGCGGAGGTAGACATGGTGCGCCAACGCGCCTTGGCGGCCGGCGCTGAAGATGCCGTCATGTCGAACCATTGGGCTGATGGTGGGCTGGGGTCCGTAGAGTTGGGCAAAGCGGTGATTGCCGCTTGCGAAAAGCCATCAGAATTCAAGTTCCTTTATCCCTTGGATTTGAGCATCAAAGAGAAAATCGAGACGATTGCCAGGGAAATCTACAATGCAGATGGCGTAACTTATTCCGAAAAAGCGGAAGCGCAAATTGCATCCTATACCCGCAATGGCTTTGACAAGCTGCCGATATGTATGGCAAAAACGCACTTGAGCATTAGCCACGATCCAACATTAATTGGCGCCCCGAGCGGCTTCACAGTGCCGGTGCGGGAAGTACGCGCCAGTGTGGGCGCCGGTTTCTTGTATCCGCTGCTGGGCACGATGAGCACTATGCCCGGGTTGCCCACGCGACCCGCCTTCTTCGATATTGATTTGGATTTGGAGACGGGACAGGTTGTGGGGTTGATGTAGGTTTCGGGGTACTGATACTGACGGATGCTGCTATTTTCTTTTGTCACTGTTTGCCAGCATCAGTACCCGATTATCGAAGCAGTTGAACTTCTTTGCGAAGTTCAACTGCTAGATGCCCAGAAAGCTTGTTCTCATCCCCCCATGCTTCACCCAATCTTATGACAGACAACAGAACCAGCATTCACCCTCTTGCTATCTTCATGATAAAAAGGCGCAGTGAACGGCCGATCATCTGGGAGTGGCATTGGAAATTCGGGCAAGTTACTGATGGTGAGTTAGAGAGTGGCCTGGCCGAATTAATGAGTGAAAATGGGACGCGGACAGCTGGTGCGCACCAGCTGTCCGCGTCCCAAATTAATGAGGAGATTTCATGAAACAATCTTTTTCTGTAGACGCACTGCTCCCCGCCGAAATCGCTGAAAAAGCAGAAGATGTCGGCGTAGCCAAAGTAAATTTAGGTATTTACCGCATGATGGCCCTGGCCGTCATTGCCGGATCATTTATTGCCTTTGGCGCCCTTTTTGCCACCACCGTCACCACCGGCACGGCCGGCGAGATGCCTTACGGCGTCGCCAAATTCCTGGGCGGCTTCGCTTTCTGCCTGGGATTGATTTTGGTGATTCTAGCTGGCGCCGAACTGTTCACAGGTAATAACCTCATCATCATGGCCTGGATAGATCGCAAAGTGACCACGCGGCTGGTATTGCGTAGTTGGGTGGTGGTGTATATCGGTAATTTTATAGGCTCACTTTTAACGGCCGTTGGCATGTATCTTACCCAACAATACACCTTCTCCGACGGCGCGGTCGGTCTCAATGCCCTCAACATTGCCAATGGCAAAGTGCAGTACGGCTTCGTGCAGGCGGTCGTGCTGGGGCTGTTCTGCAACGCACTCGTTTGCCTGGCCGTCTGGTTGTGTATCGGCGCCCGCACTGCCGCCGATAAAATCCTGGCGATCATTTTCCCCATCACCGCTTTTGTCGCCGCCGGTTTTGAGCATAGCGTGGCAAACATGTATTTCATCCCCATCGGCCTCTTTATCAAGGCCGGCGCCAACGCCGATTTTTGGGCCAGCATCGGTAAAACCCCTGCCGATTACGCCCCACTAACCTGGAGCAACTTTTTCCTGGTCAACCTGCTGCCCGTCACCATCGGCAATATCATTGGCGGCGCGTTGATGGTGGGGCTGGGCTACTGGTTTATCTACTTGCGCCCCAGTTGGACGGGAAAAGCGTCGTTAAGACCATAGCATAAGTGACACCGTTGCAGGGTAGCCAGGCAAATGCGTGGCAAAAACTGCTGGACACCCTGCAACGATTTTTGCGCATAATGACCAGGAACAACAGGCCCCACATACAGGACACACCCAGGACATTTGTAAATAATCCCTAAAATGGAGCCAACTTTTTTCCACATACGGCATAAAAAAATCAGGCCTCCATACTGTGCCACAGAGCAAAACGGCCGTTTCCCACCCCGCCTCTTCGCCAATACAACTCCCGCTGAGATTCTCGACCCGTTGCTTTTGCCGCCAGCTTGCCATTCGCATAATACCGTTTCGCCAACTTTGGCGTCTCACCCGCTTCCGCAACGTTCCCCGGCATCCCTTTCATAACCAGGTCATTGAGTTCACGATTGATGCGACGCTGCCGACCTTTGGGCCGGTGCTGATGCTGTCCGAAATAGCTGTTTGGCAACTGCCAGGCCAGATACGTCCGGCCCGGTTTGCCTTGCTGACCGCAGTGGTCTCTTAACTCAAATAACGCCTGCCCTTTCTCCCAGGCCCGATTCTCCAATCGCTCCTTCTGTTCCAGTTCGCCCACCGCATAATTAGGCCGCACAGACAGGCCGGCAGCTGCTTCATAACTGCGTTGGCTCGACCGCCCTACCCCGCTCAACGCCGCCAACGTCTCCCGGGCAATAGGCTTGACCTGAACGCCATGCGCCGTCTCTTGAATGCGGCCGCTGTGGAAAGCGGCATACAGATGCGCCCGGAAAGCGCCGATTCCCCGCAGCAGCGCCAGCAGCGGCAGCGCCACCGGCCGTCCCGTCAATCGCGCCACCCCCAGGTCATACGCCACCTTCGCCGCCGAGCGCAGCCAGAGGCGCTCCTTGTCACGCACCCAAAAGATACCTTCGCCATCCCGCAGCAAATTACGTAGCTGCCGTTTACCGCACAAACGCAGCCCTGATGATTTATGTGCCAGTTGCTTGGTAATATTGGCTATGCGAAGCGATCCTTCTCCGGCCGCGTCCAGGTAACGCAGCGCCAGCCATAAACGGCCGGGAGCCGTTTTACCCTGGCGCAGCAAGGCCAGGCCAATGTCGGGATACAGTTTAACCCAGTTGGTATGTGGCGTTGGAAGTTGCGAGGAAAGCGGCGGCGCCGGCTGAACAACGGCCGTTTCCCTCAACCATCCCGTATTTTCCCAACGTTCTTCTACTGGCTGGCGACGGCGCAGCACACGGGTGAGCGGCTCACTTTCCCAGCCCAGATGGCCCGGCAGCGCTGCCAACCCTGGCCTGCTCAACAAAGAACCGCTCTGGGCAGAAACGGCCGTTCCCCAGGGAAGCGCCGCCTGTTCTGGCAGTTGATCTTGCTCTCTCAGTTGATAAAGCCGCGTGTTGGCAGCCAACAAAGCAGCCGAAGGCACAGGTTGAGGGCACATCGTGGACACAGACAGTAAAGGTCGGCCGTGCGCCGCAGACGCATGATCGATTGACACCGGTATCTGCCTGTGCTATTCTCCTTATGAACATAAAGAGGCAAAGTTGCAGGGACAAAAAGCCCCCCACCCCAACAAAGGGGCCGGAAACCAGCAGACCGAAACTGCCAGCGAACTGTAACTTTACCAGCAACCAAAGAAGGCTACGTGCTGCAAACACTGGCCTTCTTTGCATTTTAAAACAAAATTAATTCGTCCCGCAGTTCAACGAAATAGCGCCCACTGAAAATTGGACGTTGTTCACGTAGACCACTGCGCTAAATCCGCATCCACCGTCTCCAAATCCAACAGACGCACCCCGGACGAACGCCAACGTCGCCGACCACGACCAGAGGCCGCCGCCAGCGCCACATCACGCGCCCGCTCCCGCGCTTCATCCGTCCAACCCGATGACGAGAACATAGTGACATACACCGACCACATCTCATCATCCTTGGGCAAAATCGTGGTCACATTTTGCACCAGGTCGGCGATTGCATCCACATCCATCGGCGTCTCCCGCCAATAACAATCGCCTAAAACCAGGCTCCGCTCCGCCATGCAAATGCCGGCCACATCAATCTCAAAATTGCGCGTCCACTCGCCACCCACCTCCTCAACGGCCACCGGAATCAGGCCGTTGGCGCTGGCCCGCAGCAGCCATTCCCGACACAATTCCTGCCAGGTATTGGCCTCAATAAAGGCGGGTAAACTTTCTTCAATCAAAGCCAACGCCGGCGCATACTGCCCCAAAGCCAGCTTAGATTGATACGCAGAAATATAGCGGTAAAAGAAACGCAAATAGGGGTCTGTCACCCGATAACGACCCCGGCGCGAATCAGTGCCCAGCTGCGTCACCGGAATCTCACGAGCCACAAAGCCGGTATCACGCAGCACACTCAAGTAAAAACTCACTTTGCTGCTCGATAAGCCGGTACGTTTGGAAATATAGCTCATCGCCTGCTGCCCATCGGCTATGGCCCGCATCACGCCCACATAATGGTGTAAATCTGTGATGAAATCTTGCAAAAGAATACGTGATTCATCCACCATCCAGGCATTGGCGGGCAAAATAATCTGGCGTAAATTCTCCATCACCGACTGCGTTGGCTCCAGCCGTTCCCAATAGGCCGGCACACCGCCCCACATGGCAAACACCGACACTCGTTCTTCCGCCGAATACTCCGGGAAATACTCGCCCATCGTGCCATACGGCAGCGCCGGTAGCTCCATAGTAGCGGTGGCCCGACCATACAGCGGCGCATCATAATTCAGCAAATGCTTGCGCATCATGCCCATCTGCGAACCGGCCATGGCCAACATGACATTGGCGTCACTCAGCCAGCGATCCCACACCTTTTGCAGCAGCCCCACAAACTTGGGGTCTGAATCAATCAGGTATGTCACCTCGTCGATAAACAAAGCCACCCGCCGATTTTGGGCAAATGTGGCCAGTTGACGCAGCGCCAGCTCCCACGAGGCAAAGGTGAAATCGGGCGGAATCTCAATTTCCGGGTCCATAAAGGACATCAACGCTTGGGAAAATGAACGAAGCTGTGATAGCGGCGACGCTGGTTCCGCCACCCAGTAAAAACCATCGTCGGCGTGCGCTTCCAACCATTGCGCCAGCAGCCGGGTCTTGCCCACCCGTCGCCGCCCATACAGAATGAGAAACGTCGCCCGTGAAGATGTCCACAAGCGCTCCAACGTTTCCAATTCTCTACTGCGCCCTACAAAAGCTGTCCGAAACACCGCTTGCTCCGTTAGTATAGTTCAAACTAGGCTATTCTCAACTATGCTATCACACTTTCCTGTCCCCTGACAAGTAATGTTGTACCATGTCAACGATTCAACCAGAAATGGCGCTTTGTATAGTTGAAACTATGATATGTGCAAATATACTAGATCGATTCAGCTGAATTGTCAAGGGATTTTGTGGATCAACTGTGCTAGTTTGTTGCGGTAGTACAACAAAACTATATGAAAATTCGTGTAGTATAAAACGAAGGCAAAGATGGCGCCCGAAATTGGTTTTATTGGGAGGATATATTCAAGTTGGGAGCAGGGAACGGCCGTTTTACACGGAGCATTTTCTGTCATCTATCCCCTGCTGCGGGGTGACGGTTGAGAGTTATTCCTTCCCTACCCCTTTTTGTAACCCAAACAACCGCAGCAGCCGGTCTCGCCCCGCCTGAATCTGGAACTTACGCAGCCGCCACGTACCCACAATGCCAAACGGCACAAACATCACCAGCAGCACGTAGACCACCCCCAGCAAAAAGCTGGCATTCTCCCCAAACCATCTATCCAGATAAAACTGCAACAACCGGAAAACGGCCGCGCCAATTAACGCGCCGCTCAAGGTGCCGATGCCGCCAATCAAGACAATCAGCAGCGCCGCCACTGTCCAGCCCAATCCCGCTATGGAAGGGCTGACAATGGGTTGGTGCAGGGCATGGAAAAATCCGGCCAAGGCGGCCGTGATCGAAGCCACAATCAAGGCCGACAATTTGAAGTAAAAGGTGTTGTAGCCCAGCATCAAGGCGCGGTCTTCGTTCTCGCGGATGGCGACGCAGACGCGGCCGGTGGGCGAATCGACAAAGCGCCGGTAAATCAGGTAGACGAAAAAGGTGAAGAAGAGCATGATGATGTAAAAGCGGAACCGTTCCGTGGAAGTATTGATCCAGTCTGGCACAATCATGCCTTGCAGCCCAACATCTGCGCCGGTATAGGCCACCAGTTCATTTGATTTGACGATGATCTCAAACACGGAAGCCAGTCCCAGGGTGACCAGGGCAAACGTGACGCCTTTCACTCGGGGCAGTACCAGTCCAAAAAGGAAGGCGTTCAATATGCCCACGATGACCACCGCCAGCAGCGTTTCGCCCAATCCCCAGCCAAAATTTTTCAAGGCGATGCCCGTCATGTAAGCGCCAGCCGCAAAAAACATGGCATGGCCGAAAGAGAGCAGGCCGGTAATGCCTAATACCAGGTCATAACTGATGGCGTAGACGGCCAGGATGAAGATTTCGATCATCAAGCCCTGCATGAATTTAGAATTGCCTGTTTCACCACTGAGAACGGCCGTTGGTGATTGTCCATCTATGGCGCCTATAATAAAGGGGAAAAGGAGCATCAGCACCAAGACGATGAGCAGACCCCGATTGTTTTTGAGCCAATGAAGGGGGCCAGATTGGGTACGGTTGTCGGTGGAAATGGTAGATGGCATGGGCTACTCCTCGCTCCCAAACAGGCCATAGGGCAAAATGAGCAAAATGACCACCATGAGGATGACTGTTGAAGCCGGTACTAAGGGCGGAGATGGCTTGAAGGGTTCGGCCATAAACGGGATATTGATGCCGATTTGGCCGTATTTGATCATAAATTGCTGCAACAAGCCTACTAAAACAGCGCCAGCGGCCGCCCCTGGATAACTGGTGAGGCCGCCAATGGCTAAAGCGATGAGCGCCATCAGCAGATAGCGAGCGCCCATTGAATTGGAAAGACCGATAGAAGGGGCAGCTAAAACGCCGCCTAAGGCGGCCAGACCCACACCCATCGCAAAAACCAGGGTGAAGACACGGCGGACATTGATGCCCATGGCCTCGACCATTTCACTGTCTTGCACACCGGCGCGGATGATCATGCCCAGGCGTGTGCGCTTGAGAATGAGCCAGACGGTGATCAAGACAAAGAGACCTACGAGTATGACGAAAATCTCGTTGTAGGTGCGCACCCGTGCATCAAAGAGCAAGATGGTGGAGCATTGGTTGGCAATCAAGTCGGTCAGATTAGTGGCGGGACAGCCGTCGCCTGCCCCTGCAAAGAGGGCGGGTTTGGGCATGGTAAATTCAGGGCGTCCCCAGATGGCGCGCACCAGTTCGATGCCGATGAAGCTGATGCCCAGGGTGAGCATGATCTGGTAAATGGGACGGTCGTATAACGGCCGTATTAAGGTAGATTCCACCAGTCCGCCAATGACGCCGCCTACCAGGGTGGCGACCAACATGGCTAAAAAGAATAAGGCGGTGGTATTCAGGCTGAATAACCAGGCAGACAAGGCATTGTTGCCCAGGAAGGCGGCGATGCCAATGATGATGAGAACAAGGGAGAGGATGAGGGGGGTTTTACTGATGTGGTTGGCGGTAACGGCCGTTTTCCGCAAAGACCTCAAGCCCACCACGGCCAACGCCAGCAGGACGCCGCCCAGCAGTATGCCCCCCATCAACACAATCGGGGGCAATCCTTCAGCCACAGCCGCCTCTGGCATTTGCAGTTTATCCTGGCTCAACGCCAAGGCATAGGTGCCGGGGCTTTCCTGGAATACGTCGGGATCCCACATCGCCAGCGGCCACTGTGTGAAGGAGATATAGAGGAGGACAAGCGAGAGGATGAGGAACACCCAGGGCAGCAGGGAAACGGCCGTTCCTCTCCGCCACCATCTTCCCGTCAGCACATACAAAACCGGCAGCAGCACCAATCCGGCCGCCAACAGCGCCAACGGCGTAATGCCATCCACAAACGTATCCGGTCGCACATAAATCGTCCAGCCGATATAGGCGCCCATCATAAACAACTCGCCATGCGCCAAATTCAGCACATCCATCAAGCCAAAAATGAGCGAAAAGCCAGCCGCCACCAAAAAGATAATGGCGCCCACCGACAAACCACGCAGCACCGTGATCAGCCAATCCTTAGCATCCATGCTCAAAGAAGCCGACAAAAACAAGAATGCCAAAACTGCCAGCACAATCAACCGCGTTCGATTCTTCCGCAATGTTTCTACCATGTTTCCACCTACGCCGCGCCTAAATAACGATGGATCGTCTCTCTATCATCCACCAGATCAGCCATCAAACCTTGTTTTACCGACTGACCTTCCTCAATAATGACATACCGTTCCGCCAGTTTGCTCGCCACCACAAAATTTTGTTCCACCAGCAAAACGGTGGTGTTTGCTGCCAGTTTTTGGATGGCGGCGATCATCTGCTCAATAATGACGGGGGCCAGACCCTCGCTCGGCTCATCAATCAGCAGCAGCTTATTATCAGGCACCATCGCCCGCGCCACCGCCAACATCTGCTGCTGCCCCCCCGACAAATTGGCGCCGGACAGTTTGATCAACCGTTTCAAATCGGGGAAAAGCGTAAAAATTAGTTCTTCTTTTCGCGCCAAATCCCCTTTCTTGCGTTCCGCCAACTTCAAATTTTCCAACACAGTTAAATCGCGGAAAATCGCCCGATGTTCTGGCACAAAGCCAATGCCCATCGAGGCGATATCAAAGCTGGCGTATCCTTGCACGTCTTTACCCTCAAAGACAATTTTGCCTTCACTGGGCGGCGTCAGGCCGATAACCGACTTGAGGGTGGTGGTTTTACCCGCCCCATTCCGGCCCAACAAAACGGTAATGCTATTTTCCGGCACTTCCACCGACACGCCTTCCAAAATATGGAACTGTCCAATAAAGGTGTGGATAGCCTGCACATCGAGTAAGTTGATCATAGTAGTCCTGTAGTCGAGTAGTCGAGTAGTC
>CAZXVH010000107.1:0-18177 GCA_964643965.1 uncultured Ardenticatenaceae bacterium | reverse complement strand
ACTAACCACGACATCCAATATTCACAACAGGCAGAAGTCGAGCCACCTCAACTATTAGGCACATATTCTTATAATGGTACAGCAGCAGCTAATTATTCTAACCAATGGGCGTTAGCAAGAAATCCAACCTACCATGATGAACCCAACGATTGTACAAATTTCGCGTCTCAGGCAGTTTATGCAGGCACTAATGGGACAACCTCTGATCCAAATGATTATAACAACAAATGGTACTATGACTTCTATTCACATACCGGGTCATTACCTTGGGTTCGCGTATCATCTTTCTACACATTCCTCACAAGCAACAATGGTAAAGGCCCATATGGATACTCCTCAGGAGCATATTTATGTAACTTGGGGAAAGGTCATGTTGTGACAATGAAAAAAAATGGAGATTGGGCACATACAGTCGTAGTTTCATCGATTGATGGAAGTTGCCATGTACCATCAAATATTAAGATAAACTCTCATACAGTAGACCGATACCGCTATCCACTCTCTAATTACAGCGGCTATGTCTGGTATGCCATTACAATTTCAGGTTACCGTACCTGATAAAATACTCCACTACCAAACTAACTTTATCACTTCGTGATATTTAAAAACATACTATCTGATGCATAAGTCTTTTTCATCAGATAGTATGTTGATGAAAGAGATGACTATGAAAAAAATCTCGTTTTTATTTATCTTATTTTTATCACTTACAGCATGCCAGCTAGTGTCCTGTCAACCGTGTTTTGATGGCTATTTACCAGAGGTGATTATCCATCAATTTAGCCTTGACAGGACACTAGAATCAACAACACAGTCTGGTAGCCGCTGGATTGAATATGAAACCGCATTAGCAACAACCATCTTACCAAGCCCATCCGATCCAGGTCTTTGTGAATGGGAAGTATGGGGACAGAAAGAGCAAGAGGTTTATGTTTGGGCTATTTGCCAAACATCAGAATCTGCAACAGGTGCCGCAGCCAGTGTTCCTGCTGTGCTATCTTTAGCTCAAAATGGCGACATCGAGCAAGTCACATTGCCTAGAGACGGCATCAACTACGGCCCTGATATTGAGTTGCTTTTCCCACCAGATGTACAAACTCGTATTTTTGAAAATCAATTTGATGCAGTCTCAGCTATGGAACACATCGAGAAGCGTCGGCAAGATGAATCTATCCCCCCCATGATAGTTGACTCAGGTGTAACATTGCCCTGAATTAATGCTTTACAGAAAAGAAGAAAACGGCCGTTCATGTGAACGGCCGTTTTTTCTTCCCGCTTTTCCTCCCCCACTGTCAAATAACGCCCATAAATGTACCGGTCATTAACGGCCATAGTGATCCACCCGTTTACGCCCAAGATGTACCACCTGTTTTCAACTTCTGTTCCATTTCCAGTAGCGCTGCATCCGCCAATTAACCAATAAAACAATCTCCTTCTCATTACACTGTAACATAAATAACCTAAACTTTCTTGACTTCCAAAGTTGCTGAATGAGCAAACTTGGAATTCGCATCATTAACCTGGTCTTTCGATAATAAATTGATCACTTTCAAAGATTTGGAAAACCGCCAAATATAGCGGTACAGTATTCAATAGACCCATATATGGATTAGTCGAAAATGGCTTTTGACGATGCTAGTAAAAGCAGAAGCCAAAAAATGTTGACATAAATATAAATTCTGCTTCAGTTAGGGCGAATGAGAACCAAATTAGCCTAAATTTCACTTTTATGTCCGTTTATCATCGAAAGGTCAGATTAACAACTGTATAACGAGAATTTAGCTTTTGACGACAAACGTTTTTTTTAGCATTCAAGAGATTTTTAAATCTCTTTTGTTACAATGTACTCATGAGCATTCTGAGTTAGTTGGCTATCTCAATCTTCACCTCCTCTTCCAGCTTCTGACGGCCGTGAGCGCGGAAGCTGTCACCCTGAATCACAACAATTTCAGCATGATGAGCCAGCCGGTCTAACCCGGCCGCGGCCAGCAACGGATTGCCAAACAAGCCAGGCCACTCACCAGGCGACCGATTGCTGGTCAACATGATACTGCCCCTTTGCTGAGGATAGCTCTTCCACTTGTCGCTGTGGTCGGTGTCATCACCGAGCCGCAGGTCAATCTGGTAAGCGGCGGCGCTGTTGTGAATAGGTTCTTTTGCTCTGCCGAGGGCTGCGGCCGTTTCTGGCCCGGCTGGATAACATTTAAGAGGGAAACTCTTCACTGGTAGCGCCTGTTTTGCACTTTTGTTATCATTCCGTCTATGGAAACTGCCAAAATACAGGAGGGGGCAGCCCTTTATTATCTCACCTTTACCGTCGTTTACTGGCTGCCTGTTTTTGTGTCTGAGGAGCCTTGTCTCATTGTCACTGAGAGCCTCAATTTCTGCCATCACCAGAAATCGCTACGTATCAATGCGTTTGTTATCATGCCTACCCACGTCCATTTGATTGTCTTCGATGGCGCGTTCGACAATGAACGCCTACGGCAAACCATCAACGCGATGCGGCAGTATACGGGGCGGCAGTTGAGTCATTATTGTCATGAGAAAATGACGGCCGTTTTGGGCAGGTGATTGGTTCGCCATAGCGAAAGGATCGTGCCAATCAATTTTGGCAGCAAAGCAAACATCCGGTGGGGATTTGGACAGCGGGATTTTGGCAAACGAAGTTCGATACCGGTTGCCCCGACGACAACGATGCGCAACGCTGGGGATTGAGAAAGTTAAACCGACAGCATGTCAGTAATCATACCAATTTTGCAGCCAACTTAATTATCAGGGGATTTTTAATACCAAGGCACAGAGAAACAAAGAAACAAAGGATTTTTTTGTTTCTTCGCCCCTTTGTTTCTTTGTAATAATTATTTTTTCATGCCAACATGAATAGCCACGGTGCCAAACATAAACATCTTGTAATGCACCTGAGCAAAACCCGCTGCTTGCATGATTTGAGCCAATTCATCCGGCCCTTTGAACGCTTGGGTGCTATCCGGCAAATAACGGTAGGCGTCAGCGTTGCCGGAGACCAGTTTGCCCAGGTTGGGGATCACATAGTTGAGATGGATGTGGATAAACGGCTTCAGCAAATTATCTTTGGGCGGGCTGGATTCCAGCACCACCACATGGCCGCCCGGCTTCGTCACCCGCAGCTGCTCCCGGAAAGCTCCCGCCACATCAATAACGTTGCGCATCAAAAAACCAGAGGTCACGGCGTCAAAGGCATCGTCAGGAAAAGGCAGCGCCAACGTGTCGGCCGTTGTCCAGTGGATGGCTTGCCGGGCGGGTATACGTTTTCCCGCCTGCATCATCTCGATGGTGAAATCGCCGCCGATGGCCTGAATCGTGGGCTGCTGTTTCAACCCTTCCAGGGCTATGTCGCCTGTGCCGGTAGCGATGTCCAGCAAACGGCCGTTTGCCGGTAACTGCGCCTGCTCTATCACATACCTGCGCCATTTGATGTCCTGTCCGGCCGTCATCAGCCGGTTCATCGTATCATATCGCGCCGCAATACGGGCAAACATATCTTGCACGTAATCCGCACGTTCTTGTCCTTCTAAATGAGCCATTTTCAGTGAGCAGTGTACAGTTTTCAGGGTACAGTTTTCAGTGTACAGTTTGCCAGCGTCCCCTGTTTACTGAACACCGTTTACTGTTCACTGTTTACTGTCTACTGTTGACTGTTCACTGTCTACTCTCCTTCTTCCACAATTTCTGCTTCTAATTCGCCTTCATTAACTTGCCAGGGCAGCACTTTCCGGGCTTTACTGGTTCCCGTGGGCGGCCCGATGATGTCCATCTCTTCCATGGCGTCGATCATACGGGCGGCGCGGGTGTAACCGATGCGGAAACGACGTTGCAGCAGCGAGGTGGAGGCTTTATTGAGTTGGCGCACCATCTCAATGGCCTCCGGCATCAACTCATCCTCAAACTGCTGCTTGCGCTTGTTTTCTTCTTCGATGACTTTCAGTTCTTCCAACAGGGGGCGCTGCGTGGTCGACGGCGCGGCCGTGACCACAGGCGGGGGTGGCGGCGCATGGAAGGGCGTTTCTGCTGCCGGGAATATCGGCACAGTGGCATCCCGGTCAAGCGGTTCAACGTGTTCAACGGGTTCCTGAACCGTCCCCTGCTTTTCGGGCTTACCATCCACTACAGGCTTCGGCGCGGTGGCCAACGGCTTCTTGGGCGCAGGGTTGCCCGTATTTCCGGTGGAAGTCTCTCTCTTTGACGGCGCCATCGCCTGGGGACGACTGGGTGGCGGCAGCGTGACCGGGGCCACTTTGGGGATAGCCACTTCTTCCGCCTGGATAACGCTAAAGCGGCGGGCTTGCTGCCAGTAGGCGATCAGCTTATTCAATTCGCCATCACTGACAAAACAGCCCTGCAAACGGGCGGGGGCGGCCGCGTCTGGGCTTTGGAAGAGCATGTCGCCCTGACCCAACAGCCGCTCCGCGCCGGTGCTGTCTAAAATGACGCGGCTGTCGGTGCTGGAGGCCACAGCAAAGGCGATGCGCGCCGGGAAATTGGCCTTGATCAAACCCGTTACCACATCTACCGAAGGGCGCTGGGTGGCAATCACCATGTGGATGCCGGTGGCCCGGGCCATTTGCGCCAACCGGGTAACGCCCCGTTCCGTATCTTCCGGCGAGAGCATCATCAAATCGGCCAACTCGTCGATGATGATGACGATATAGGGCATTTTGCTCACATCTTTTTTCTTGTAAATCTTTTTGTTGTAATCAACAATATTACGCGCCCCCATATCGGCAAACAGCTTATATCGATTGTCCATCTCGCGCATGGCCCATTGCAATGTGCCAATGACCCGATCCATCTCCACCACCACTGGCGCCGCCAGGTGCGGGATGCCGTTGTAACCGGTTAACTCCACGCGCTTGGGGTCCACCATCACGATTTTCAAATCATCGGGCGTATTTTGCAGCAGCAGGCAGGCGATGATGCTGTTGACGCATACCGATTTACCGGAGCCGGTGGTACCGGCGATGAGAACGTGAGGCATGGCGGCCAAATCGGCGGCGATGGGAATGCCGGCGACATCTTGCCCCAGGCCAATAGCTAACGGTGATTTTCGGGCGATTTTCTGGTATGTCTCAGCTTCCATCACGTCACGCAGGGAGACGAGCGCTTTGGCGGTATTGGGCACCTCTATGCCCACATAACCTTTGCCGGGAACTGGCGCTTGAATGCGAATGGAGCGGGCCTGGAGCGCCAGCGCCAGGTCGTCGGCCAGGCTGGCGATTTTGCCTACTTTGACTTTGGTGCGTTTGCCGCTGCGTATTTCCAGGTAGTTTGGCTCTACGCCGAACTGAGTGATGGTCGGCCCTTGGTTGATTTCTACGACGGTGGCCGGCGCGCCAAAGCTCTCCAGGGTATGCTCGATTACTTCAACTTGTTCCCGAATGGTGGCGTTGCTGGTGTCTTGATCGCTGCCCGGCTCTAAAATATCGGCCAACTGGGGCAGGGTCCAACTGCGCGTGTAGCTGTTCATGCCGCCGGTGAAGGAGGGCGACGGGGCGGTGGGCGGCGGAGCCGGTGGCGCGGCTTCTGATTTGGCGCGGCCACGTCTTGTCCGTGTGGGCGGGGTGGTCGTGGCAGGTGGCTCAGGTTTGGCGGTAGCAACGGCCGTTTCCGGGTCAGGCAGTGGTATTTGGGCCGGGTCTGGCTTAACGCGGCGCAGGGTACCACCTCGGGTACGACCGGTGTTGATGGGGATATCACGCGGCGTTTCAGGGAACGGCTCCAGGCCCTCATTGCGCCTGGTCAATCCCACCAGAGTTTGCCAAAAATGACCCATGTCTGCCCGGGTGACGCCAAAAAAGAGGATGACGCCAATGGCCGCCATGACCATCAGCAGCAGGATGGCTCCAGGTGTGCCCACCGCTTCTGTCAGGCCATAACCAACCACGCCGCCCAGGTAGCCGCCGCCCGTTTCCGCTTTGGCCACAGACCAAAAGTCGTTGAGGCCATTGTCCCGGAGCAGCTGCGCCAGGGAAGCAAAGGTGGCAAAGGTGATGAAAAACAGGCTAAAGCCGAGGACGCGATAAACGGGCACAGAGGGCGGCTGTTCCATGCCCCACAGCACCAAATAAATACCACCAATGCCAGTGATGATGGGAACGAGGAAGCCGCCCCAGCCAAATGCCTGCCACATCAAGCCGGCCAGGGCAGATGTCAACTGACCTTGATTGGGGGAGAGCAGGCTGAGAACGAGAACGGCCGTTATAAAAATAATCACGATGCCGGAGATGATCGCCTTCTGGGGTAAGTTGAGGCTGAAAGCTGCCTTTTTCTGCCTGCTAACCGGCTTGCGTTTGGCGGGAGCGCTTTTTTTGGCGCTGCTGCGGCCGGCGGTCGTGCCGCCTCGCGTCGTCTTGCTGCGGGCGTTCACTTTTTTACGGCTGCTCGTTTTTTGTGTGGAGCCGGTAGTAGAGGTTGTTTTCTTCTTCGCCATATCGATTCTAGCTCAAATGTTCCTGGGCATTATAACATACAAGGTGGCGAGTGGCAGGTGGCAAGATGACGCTTCGGCACGCTCAATGGCAAGGTGGCAAGGTGGCGCTTCGACAAGCTCAGTGACCGGTGGCGCTTCGACACGCTCAGTGACCGGTGCAAGGTGGCAAGGTGGCAAGGTGGCAAGTACAATCAAGGCTAATGTATCCGCAACCCGCAACTCGCAACTCGCAACCTGAGGTAACGATGCTTTCACACCACCAAAACAACATTCCATTTTTTCGCTTTGAACAGCTGCCAGAAAACGGCCGTTTACACCACGCCATCTTCACCCGGCAAGGGGGTACCAGTCCGGCCCCGTTTGACTCGCTCAATCTGAGCGTATCTGTGCCGGATGAGAAGGAGCGCGTCTATGCCAACCGGCGGCGAGCTTACGGCATTTACGGCCGGGATACCGGCGCCGTTGTCCACGCCCACCTGGTGCATGGGCGGGCGGTGGGACGGGTGACGCAGGCGCACAACGGGACCTGGTTTCCAGAGGTAGACGGCATCATCACCAATGAGCCAGGCTGCGCCCTGGCCATGAATTACGCCGACTGCACCCCCATCTTTTTGTATGATCCTGAGCATCAGGCCATCGGTCTGGGACACGCCGGTTGGCAAGGCACGGTGCAAGATTTGCCGGGGGCGATGGTGGGGGCAATGGTGGCATCATTTGGCAGTGACCCCGCCCAACTCATCGCCGGCATCGGGCCGTGTATTGGGCCTTGTTGTTATGAGGTGGGGGAACAGGTGATAACGGCCGTTCACCACACCTTCCCGGCTGCTGCTGATTTGTTTTTGCCGCCGCCGCGGGGGAAACGGCCGTTTTCTCAGGGCAATGGTCCTCACTTTGACATGCCGGAAGCCAACCGGCGCAACCTGGCAAAGGCGGGCGTCGGCCACATTGAGCTTTCCGGCCTTTGCACCGCCTGCCGCACCGACCTCTTCTTCTCCCACCGCGCCGAAGGCGGCAAAACCGGCCGCTTTGGCGCCATCTTCATCCTGGGCGAGCGGTGAACAGTGGGCAGTGGGCAGTGGACAGTGGACAGTGGGCAGTGGACAGTGAACAGTGGACAGTGGGCAGTGGGCAGTGGATATCACTCTCTATTCATCGTTCATCGTTCATCGCTTATCATTCATCATTCATCCTTCCCTTCCGATGGGCGCGCCCTGCTCTGCACATCAACAGAACTTACGCGCACCCCCTTCCGATTTCCGCCTTTTGCGCTCTCCTCTTTTCCGTTATAATTATGTCTAGTCCAATTGCAGGTACAAGATAATCAGGAGAAGTATGATGACTGGTGATGAACAAACTAACTCGCAGGAAAATGAGCAGCCTGCTGCCCAGGCCAGCCCGCCTCCGCCTAAAAACCACGAAGAACGTTCACAATGGATCAAGTTTGGTATTTTAGCGGTCATTTTGTTGGGTATTATTGCTGTTGTGGCGCTGACACGGCCGTTAATCTTCGGTCATATCGTGCCCGCAGTCATGGGCGACCCGCAGCCGCCAGCCCCAGCCGTCGCCCCCACAGAAGCAAAGACAAGCGATGTCTTTATTCCGGCAGCCAGCGGCGGCGGCGGGCCAGAGGAATTAAAGCAAGCGGCCGAAGATGTAGAAATAGGAGAAGAGGGAGAAACGGCCGTTACCCCACCCTCGCCAGAAGTCACAGCCGCTCCCACCCCAATCAGCCACACCGTGCAAATTGGCGACAACCTCACCAAAATCGCCCAACAATATGGCGTCACCGTGCAGGAAATCATCACCGCCAACAACCTGCCCAATGGCGATTACATCTCAGTCGGCCAAATCCTCATCATCCCCGTCCCCCAATAAAAAAAGTGGCGGTCCCTTCAAGGCGGCCGCCACTTCCCTATCTCTATCTCTATCTCTACTCACCGCCGTTTGCGCGTTTTAGTCTGTACGCCGCCCCGGAAACTGGGCGCTTCGATTAAGAAAAACGTGCAGCGGCTGCCATCCAACATGCGCGTGGCCAGGCGGGGATCAATCTCATCCACTGGCGTGGCCGTGGTGATCACGGTGGGCAGGCGGGCGGCATAGCGGTAGTTGAACAGCTGGTACAACTTCTCCCGCGCCCAGGCGGTGGCGCTCTCCGTGCCCAAATCATCCAGCACCAGCAGCGGCGCCTTCTTCACCTCGTCAAACCGCTTATCCAGGCGAATACCGCTGGCCGGATTAAACGAAGCCCGCAAATGATCCAGCAAATCCGGCACCACCACAAAGAGAACCGGTTCCCCGTGATCCGCCACATAGTTGGCAATGGCCGCCGCCAAATGGGTCTTGCCATTGCCATACGCCACACTGTTAAATACCAGCCAATCGGCCGGCGACTCTGCAAACTCTTTGGCGGTGTCAAAGGCGCGTCGCAAATTATCCGCCTGGCCGCGCGGCAGTTCCCGTTCGCGCAAATTAAAACGCTCAAAGGTTTGATCATTATGCAAGCTCAAGGTGGAAAGGTCAGACTGCTCCTGATCCACGCCAGTATGCCGAAAATCAGGGGCGGTAATGCCTACTATGCGCACCAGGTTTAGATCCATCATGCGCGAGCGAATGCGCATTTCAATGGATTCCAACTCTTCATTGGTGGTAATAATGGTAGGCAGTTGGGCGTTATAGCGATGGTTGAAGATTTGATACAGCTTTTCTTGCGCCCATTCCGTATTGCTGTGGCTGCCTAAATCATCCAGGATTAGCAGCGGGGTATTGCGCACCTGCTCAAAGCGTTGGTCATAACTGGCGTCGGCCGTAGGGCTAAAAGATGCGCGTAAATGATCCAGCAAATCCGGCGTACTCACAAATAAAACGGGATGCCCCAAACTGAGGCGGTAGTTGGCAATAGCGGCCGCTAAATGGGTTTTGCCGCAGCCATAGCCCCCTTTCAGCAGCAGCCAGCCGGATGGTTTTTTGGCGTAAGCGAGCGTGGTGTCGAAGGCGATTTTCAGATTAAGCTGTTTATCCGGCGTCAGGCCATGTCCTTCTGGCAAAAAGGCGTCGAAGGTGCATTGCTTAAGCAAACCAAGCTGGCTCAAGCGCTGCAAATTGTTGAGGCGTGTCATCTCCTCTTCTGTGCTGCGGCAGACGCAGGTTTGCGCCCGGCCGAAACTGGGATGGATGGGCGGTACATCCGGTATCACGTAGCCCAAACCGCCACAATGCGGGCAATCTGCTTTGCCCAAGCCCGGTTTATCGTGGTCGGAGTCTGGTTCAGCGCTTGATGATGTCTTTGTATTCATCGGGGATTGATCCACGTAAATCTTTTTGAGAATCTCTGCGGCCAGTTCCATCGCTTTTTCCTTCTTGTCGCCAACGTTCTAAAATTGTCAGAATATAGCGCCATTTGCGTACATTGTTTTGCACCGCCAGTTCGATGGCTTCTTCGATCCAGCGCATGGGGTAGGTTTGCTCGGCGTCACGCAGATCATCGGCGATGAGCGGCGTGAGCGGCCCAATGTTTTGTTCGTATAACACGAAGATGTTGGGGCGTTCAATGAGCAGGCTGATCGGTTCGTCGTCGTCAGGATTGGGCCGCCATTCGCCGCGGGTGATGCCTTCAACGGCCGCCCGCCCCTTTTCCGTGTTCAAAAAATAGAGGTCCAGCTTGCCATCGGCGCTTTCAATGTTGATGTGCAGAAATGTGCCACGAGCCACAGCCCGTTCCACGCCGTCCAGCAGCGCTTCAGCCGCCAGGTTCATGGTGGGGGCCAGGCCGCGCACGAACTCGGTGTCATTGAGAAAATCGGCCAGGCGCAAGAAGCGCACCTTGCCTTCTCGCTGCGACAGCGCCCAGAAAGCATAGAGCGTCACTTTCAACTCGGCCATGTTGTCGATGATGGGCAGCAGTTCGCTGAAAAACGGATTTGGCACCTGCGTCAGGCGCATTTTGCCATCGGGAAAACCGGAGAAGCCCTTCATAATAATTAATTGTGAATGGTGAATAGTGAATTGTCAACGGCGCGGAACTGTTCACTGTTCACTGTAAACTGTTCACTGTAAACTACAAATTTATCTCCTGCCGCTGTAAATTGCGGAAGGTGGCGAGTTTGCCATGCCAGTAGAGGTCTACCGTGCCGGTGGGACCGTTTCGGTGTTTGGCGATGTTGATTTCGGCGATGTTGGGCCGTTCGGTGGTGTCGGCGTGATAATATTCGTCCCGATAAATGAACATGACAATATCGGCGTCTTGTTCAATGGAGCCAGAATCACGGAGGTCGGAGAGTAACGGCCGTTTATCCTGCCTTTGCTCCACCGCCCGACTCAACTGCGCCGCGGCCAGGACGGGCACATTCAACTCCCGCGCCAACCCTTTCAACTGTCGAGAAATCTCGCTGATTTCCTGCACCCGGTTGTTTGTGGAGCGCTCCGCCGACATCAATTGAAGGTAATCGATCAGGATCAAATCCAGGCCATGTTCGGCATAAAGACGGCGGCACTTGGTACGCAGTTGATTCGGCGTAATCGAGGGCGTGTCGTCAATAAAAATCCGCGTCTCCGACAGGCGACCCACCGCTTCCAGGAAAATAGGCATTTCATACTCGGCAAGCTGTCCGCGCCGCAGCCGCTGCGAATCAATGCGCGTCTCGGCGGCGATCATGCGCTGCACCAACTGCTCGCCCGACATTTCCAGGTTAAATATGGCTACCCGTTTACCATATTGGTTAGCGGCCGTTAACGCCATGGCATTTTGCAAGGAGGTCTTACCCATACCCGGCCGTGCCGCCACAATGATCAGGTCTGATTTGTTCAAGCCACCCAGCAGCCGGTCTAAATCCGTGAAGCCGGTGGGGATGCCCACAAAATCATCGCCCCGTTCCCGCAGTTCGTTGATGCGGTCCAGGTATTCGCTGGCAAGCTGGCGGATGGGAACCAGGTCTCGCGTGGTGCGCTCCTCGCTGATGCCAAAAAGCGTCTGCTCGGAGCGGTCGATGACCACGTTGATGTCTTCTTTCTCATTGTAGGCCAGGTTGGCAATATCACTGGCGGCCGAAACCAGCTTACGTCGGATGGATGCGGCTTCCACCACCCGGCCGTAATGGCGGGCGTTGATAGCGGTAGGCACGGTGTTGATCAGCCCGATCACATACGCTTCGCCGCCTACTTGTTCCAACTGTTCCCGGCGGCGCAGCTCTTCAGTGAGGGTAATCAGATCAACCGGTTCACGGCGCTCATTCAGGCCGAGAATCGCTTCATAAATCCAGCGATTTTGCAGCCGATAGAAGGCATTGGGGCGCAAGAAGTTGTTGATTTCAAAAATTGCGTCAGGGTCAATGAGCAAAGAGCCTAAAATGGCTTCTTCGGCTTCCAAACTATGTGGGGGCAGGCGTTCAATGGTTTCAGACATGGTTTGTAAAATAGAAAACGTGAAACACAAGCTGGCTTATGTTTCACGTTTGAAGTTTTAGAAGTTCAACTTCTTTGAGAAGTTGAACTTCTGTTCCCTGCGATTATTCTTCAAAATCATCGAAGTCGAGTGTATCTAAAAAGTCGGAAAAAACATCCAATGTTTCGGGGTCTTGGGCTGCATCCATCTCTGAGGCGGTTGGCTCCTGAATATCCGCTTCTGGCAGCACCCCCGCCTGATCCATGACATCATCGTTGACAAAAATGGGCGACTTAACGCGCACGGCCAGAGCAATGGCGTCTGAGGAGCGGCAATCTATTTCCGTGAGGGTCCCCTTGATATCAATAAACAAGCTGGCAAAAAAGACGCCATCATCTAAGGCCCGGATGAGGACATGGGAGACGCGCCCCCCCATTTCTGAAATGATGTTTTTCAACAGGTCATGTGTGACCGGGCGGGCGACTTTGACATCTTGCAGTTCGATGGTGATGGCGTCTGCTTCACAGGGACCGATCCATATGGGCAACTGCCGGTCACTGTCTAGTTCTTTAAGCAGTACAATGCGATGTTGGGAGACGAGACTGATACGAATGCTCTCGATAATAACTTCAATCATATGAAACCCCTTTTGCCTCAGTTTGCGTTTTTACTTTTCCTAACAGCATGAGACAAAATATTTTTTAACCAGTTTGGTGGGTTATTTAGTCAAGCGCATTGTAACACAAAAGCAAAAATGCTTCATCAATTAGGCGTTTAATTTATCAGCACCCAATCTTGTCCTTGCAGCGCCATTTTAATGGCGTCCAGATTGGTAGAATTGCTTTTAAGCGCCAGGATTTCTGCCCGGCTGCCGTTCAGATCGATTTGCTGGGGTTCGTAACCCAATTCGATGACTGTCCGCACAATGTTGAGGTAGTTTGTAGCCAGGGGATCAATGAAAACGCCATCATTTTCTAACACTCTGGTTACGCTGTTTAAGATAACATCAGCGCGGTTGAAATTGCCGGTACGCACGGCCGCATCGGCGGCGTAAAGCATGGTTTCCAGGGTGATGTTGACCTCATCTCGGGGGTGTCGTGTCAGATCGGCGGGATTGCCTCTGGCGACCACTTCGTCCGGGTCTGGCAGCCAGGCGGTGAGGAAGTGGGCGGTGGGATCGTATTGCGTCTGGTATTGGCGCACGACGTTAAAGAAACGGATAGATGTGGCTAAATCTTGAATGACGGCGTCATCCAACTCGATTTGGGCCAAGAAATTGAGCCATTCTGTTTCCATGACGGGCAAGGGCTTGCTGTAGTACGCTTGCAAGCCGCGAGACATGGCTTCTGAGGGAGAGCTGCCGCCTTCTTCGGTGACATGACTGTAGAAGTCACGGTAGCTGGCCCAGCCGTAGGTATCTACCAGGTATTTCACAAAACCACCTGCTTCCAGATACCCAATTTCGTGTTGGACAGGGTAGAAATTATCGGCCAGGGCAGCCAGGGGGACGTATTCACCCAGTTTGATCAAAGCGGCGGTACGTCGATGGAGGTCTTCTGGTTTGTAATGTCCGCCGGTGGCCCAAACGGCCGTTCCTTCGGCCAACATGGTGATGCGCTGGGGGGCAAACTGGCGGTCTATGACGTGGACTGATTCGTGTACTAATGTTTCGTAAAAGCCTTCGCCGGTATACATGCGATCTAAATAGGAAAGCACCATGGCGTCGCCAGCATAGCCGCCCTGCCCAATCACCTTGTTAGCCAGGAAAATCCCCACCTTTTTTTCTGGTTCTACGCCTATTTGTTTGGCGGCTTCTTCTACCGCGGCTTCTACCAAAACGGTTAGATCGGGCAAATCCCGGTAAGCGGCCGTGCCACTGACGACGTGAATGTGGCAGCAGTTGGTTTCTGTGGTGACCCAGGTGGCATTGCGTTCGGAGGCGGGGCGGTTCGCCCCGCTTAAAACGGGAATTATCAGCGTGATGCTATTGTTATCTGGATTTTCATCCCCCTGTTGAATTACATCATCTCGATCCAGTACGATCTGAATGATGTGGTCGCCCGCCACTTCTCCTGTTTGCCAGCCCCATTCCATGATTGCTTGCGGCCGGGAAGCCAGGCTACCCCAGCCTAATTGTATGGCGGCCACATCCTGCCCGTCTACGATAACATGGACGGAGACGTTTTCTACCAAGACATTTTCCGGCACTTGCGGGATGATCTGAAAGGTAACGCGGTCGCCGGCATAGATGTTGGGAACGGGGTAGAGATAAATATCTTCCGGGGCCAGGGCTAAATCGGTGGTGATGGGCGTGGGCGAGACGGTAGGGGTGGCGGTAGGCAGAGTGATGGCGGTGGGTGCGGGGTGGGTGGCGGTGGCGGTTAGCTCGGTAGGGGAGGGAGGGGCGGCGATCTGACTGGTGGGTGGGGAAACGGCCGTTTCTCTGCCCAAGGCCCCCTCCCCCTTAGCCTGATTACAGGCTGCTAAAAGCAGTATGCAAATAAGTACAAAAACTATTTTTCGATTCAACTTCATCCATTCCTGGCATGTTTTTTACTAAGTGAGGCCAAGCATACTGCGATTCTTCCGGCTTGAACAAGGGCATTGGCGTAAAACTCATATAAAGCACAGGAATCGTAGGGAATAGGACAAATAGGGCAGGTGAAATTCATCACAAAGACTTGATTTTTAACGGCCGTTTCATGTATCCTATAGCCAAGCGTTTGGCAAAAGTCGTGGTTGCAAATCGGTCGTATCATTGTTGCTTTCATTGAAGAGTCAGCGAATCTGTACAATGCTTTTGCCAGAATTTGTTCCGCAGCCAGTAAATGTAGTGCTGACCTAAATAGCAGTACCATCAACAAAATCTAATCGCGCTTATCCTGTCCGGATAAATCTTTTTGGTTTTCCAGGTGACTGCTTACGGTTATTGTCGGGAGGGTTAATATGTTCAGGTTTCCAGATGTGCCAGATACACTTGTAACGTTGCAAATTGAATGTGTGAGCTGTCAGGAGGTGTTCACCCTGGCAGAAGATGCCGCCAACGCTGCCCGTAATGATAAGCGGGATTGGCGAATGCCCACGGCCGGCAGGGGGCATTCGCCGATGCACCCACGGCCGCAGCAAACTCGCCAACTCGTGCGCCCCCTGATGAGAGCAACCCCAGAATTTGGGGAGACGAGTTGGGATAGATGGCCAGCACATCGAGAAACGGCCGTTAACTGCCCTCGCTGTGGTACGGATAATCGCAACTGGCTGCGCCTCGCTTATGCCCGGCCGGCCGATAACCGGAGAACCTGGGTATACGAACATTTGTCTAAATTTTATCTGCTCTGGGCCAGCGTAATATTCACCGGCCTGCTACTGCTCTATTTATTGTGCAATATCTGGAGCAAAAATAACCTCATTGCCTATGTCTTGATGATCGTCATCATGATTCTCGGGACGCTGATTCCCATTTTCAGTATTCCCAACCAATGGCGTCAGATTCGCCTGCATAAAATCATCAGCAAATATGACAAAACCCTGCCTCCTTTTAGCTACATTTCGCCAGCTTTCAAACAAGGCGCCTTTTATTTGTCTCTCTTTGTATTGGCGGTTCCCGTCTTCCTCTACATTCTGGCGCCCACGGGCGTCGCTCTTTTCCAGGATGAAAATACGTTGGTAGCGAGATACGATCAGGCGCTTGTAGAGCTAGATGCAGGGGCCATCAATGAATTGGAAACAGCGAACAGCCCGAAACTAGAACCCAGCAAAAATGCGCTAATAGGCATACAAAGATTGCTTTATCCAAACCTGTTTGTCTGCGACATGAAGATCAACGATCCTCTGCTTGAGAGTTTATCTAACATCAATTTAGACAAACTAAGCTCAGAAACGGCCGTTCAGATAAAAAGTGTCCGGAACAACCTGAGAGACCTGCAACAAAAAAGCGCCGCCTGTGACCACCAAAGCGCCTATAAAACGGTGGCCTCTCTCAGCGCCCTTTACCATGAAAATAAGCAAAAATGCAGCGCCACGCTCACAGAGGCAGACCCAGAATGCTCGAATACCGCCATAAAAAACATTATGCTCAATCTGGAGACTCTGAGCGCCTCTGGTGAACCTCTGTTTCTGGGCACGTTAGCAGATGAAATGAAGTTGACTTTGAAAGAAGCCCGTATGCTGGCTCAAGAGACGACGGATCCAACCGTCAAAGCCCTCCTTGGCAGCGATCTGGATACCATTGAAGATATCATCAAGCAGGCCAACGGCAGCGTCAACGTGGACACGGATAATAACGCCCTGCTGATAACCTGGATAAAATATGTCGGTCTTTCCAGCCTGATAGCGGTGATAACGGCCGTTGTTTCCACCTATCTATACGTTACCAAAATTAACCGGCATTTGCCGCAGCCGCTCTGTTACAGCCTCAACCAGCTTACTCGGGTGGTTTTATGGGAAGCGCGTCATTCCCTGGAAATAAATGGTCACTTCGACCGCATCGAATGGCATGTCGCTTCGCGCAACGCCAATGGCGGCATCACTCTGCGCGGCCATCTCACCCCACCCACCACTGGTGAAGAAACAGAAAAATACATACGAGCCATGCGCTATACGCTCATTTCAGACCTTTGGGGGCACATCATCACGGCCGACGCTAAATCGGTGCGTATACAGCCTTCGGTCCTTCAGGCATGGGACCAACAGCAAAAGACAGAAAATACATTGAACCATATGTTTGTGCCACAAACACAAACACAAGCGCAGTAAGCGTATGGCGTAAAAAGCAGCAGTGGGAGCAGACGCACCGGTCTGCTCCCACTGCCACCGGCATCATTCATTTTCACACATGAAATGATCACGGTATAATCCCCAGCGGTATGCACACGCAACCCCAACCAATCAATTGACAATAAAAAAACCCCCGAGAAATAGGAGAGAGACTCATGGCATTTGCACATATCAACATTCCCGCTGGCGAAAAGATCACCTACACCAACGGTAAACTTCAAGTTCCCGATAACCCCATTGTGGCCTTCATTGAGGGTGATGGCATCGGCATCGACATCACCCCCGCTTCTTTATTAGTGTGGGATGCGGCCGTCGCCAAAGCCTATGGCGGCGCTCGTAAAATTGCCTGGATGGAAATCTACGCCGGCGAAAAAGCAGCTTCCCTTTACGATGGCAACTTCATGCCGGAAGAAACCTTCGACGCCATGCGCGAATACCTGGTAGGCATCAAAGGGCCGCTCACCACACCTATTGGCGGTGGCTTCCGCAGCCTGAATGTGACCCTGCGCCAGGTGCTTGACCTGTACGCCTGTGTCCGCCCCGTGCGCTGGATTCCCGGCACACCCAGCCCTGTCACCAATCCAGAAAACATGGACATCGTGTTATACCGGGAAAACACAGAAGATGTGTACTCTGGTGTGGAATGGCCGGCCGGTTCTGAAGGAGCAGACGCCATCATCAAATTCATGAACGAAGAACTGGGCAAAAACGTGCGTGAAGGCTCCGCCATCGGCATTAAACCGGTGAGCGAATTTGGCACCAAACGGCTGGTGCGCCAGGCCATCCAGTTTGCCATTGATAACAACCGCAGCAGTGTGACGCTGGTACACAAAGGCAACATCATGAAGTTCACCGAAGGCGCTTTCCGCGACTGGGGTTATCAGTTAGCCCACGACGAATTTGGCGCGGAACCGTGGCAAGGCGGCCCCTGGCATCTCATGAAAAATCCCCACAGCGGCGCAGAGATCGTCATCAAAGATGTGATTGCCGATAATATGCTGCAACAGCTGCTCACCCGCACCAAAGATTATGATGTGCTTGCCACGCTCAACCTCAACGGCGATTATCTGAGTGATGCGGCCGCCGCGCAGGTTGGCGGCTTGGGCATGGCCCCCGGCGCTAACATCGGCGACGGCGTGGCTTTGTTTGAAGCCACGCACGGCACAGCCCCCAAGTATGCCGGTAAAGACCAGGTGAATCCCGGCAGCCTCATTCTCAGCGGCGTGATGATGCTGCGTTACATGGGCTGGGGTGAAGCCGCCGACCTCATCGAAGAAGCGATGACCAAAACCATCTTGAATAAAACCGTTACGTATGATCTGCATCGCCAGATTGAAGGCGCGACCAAATTAAGCTGCTCTGATTTCGCCAAGGCGATTGTGGCGAATATGGAGTAGTCGATTGACGCTTTGAGATTTTGCATTGATGCTTGAAGGGAAAGCCAACGGTTGGGAAACGGCCGTTGGCTTTTTTGCTAAAACATGGTGAAGAATTAAAGAATATATACAGCTTTAGTTTTCCCTAATTGGATTACAAAATAAGAGTGTAAAGTAGGTGA
>CAZXVH010000106.1:17087-18587 GCA_964643965.1 uncultured Ardenticatenaceae bacterium | reverse complement strand
ATGATAGCGCCTGGGCCATGCGCGTGATCACGGAACTCATCGAGCTGCTCCGCGCCAATTATGATGTGTTGATTCCCACCCTGGAAGCAGTCAGCGACGCTCTGGAGATGGAAGATTGGGGAATGGCGAAGAAATAACGGTCAGAAAAAGTGCCTGCCGTCTTTTGCCTGGCACTTATGTATTTAATAATGCGATGATTTTTTGCTCTAGTTGTTCCAAATCAACGGTAAAATTTGCATGAACGGCCGTTCCCGCTCCTTTTTTGCCCTCAAGCTCATCCCAGGCATATCCCATCTCATCACAAATCTGTTTATGATCGAAGTTCACGTATTGTTCATGGTGGATTTCAAGAAGGCTAAGTGGATTATCGCCACGGAACAAGATATTTGTGGTACCCGCACCATGATTGGCAACGATATACCGTACATTACTAAATAGCGCGATCTGGTCATCAATACTCATATTCCCGGAATCGGCAATCTCAAATGAATACTTTTCAAAAATTGGCCTCGCTTCATCCAGATTTGTTAAGCGCCGTGTACCAGAACGGCTTAAATAAATTCGCCGCTCATCCTCTTTTTGTGCGGCCTCAATTTCGAGGGCATCAAGTATGTAGAGAATTCGTTCTTTGTAGGCAGTATGCGTTTGACAGAATATAACTTTTTCTGCCTTGATAAATTCTGTTGTGGGGATTAACCAGTTTCTTTCGCAAAACTTGCCCCGTTCGATTAAAGGACGTACAAAGCTGATTTCATCAGCATATTTTGCAATGACAAGGGGCATAGTATCAGCAATGCCCGCTTTTTGAAGCAGTTCGAGTTTACCGAGTACATCAAAATAAAAATGGTAATAATTCCATTCCCAATAATGTCTCAAAGAAACAACAGTCTCTTTCTCTATAATGTTTTCTTTCTTTTTGATTGCCTTGAAGAAGTGAAATGGTGAAGGGATGGAAATGGCAAAAGGTCTCTTTCCATGTGCAAAATTGTACTGCATGGACTCTTCGAGAATATGCCCTTTTTCTGTGATGATATACCCCCATGCGGGGTCTATGTACACCGGCCCATGACAGGCGAATACCATGCTGCCATTCTCGTCATCATATAATGTTTCAATGATCGGTTTTGGCGCACGGAAGCTTATTATCTTCCAGACAACTCGGTAAAAATCTCTCGTAAGACGCACTATTAATCGCTGGATCATTTAGTATGCTCCTTGAGGTGGGTTTTTGATAGGGGAAGTGGGCGTGGTTGTCTGTATAAAAAAGTAAACGTACAGGATTCAGGATAGGATTCTGGCATGGCAGCTGGATGCTTTTCAATTGAGTCAGGCAAGATTATTTGTTTGGCATAGCATAAGGTACATGTATTACAATTTGCCTTTCCATTAAAAGCCTTTGCTCCCGCCTATCTCGCCCTCTGAGGTAATAACCCGATCACCACAAAGGGTGAGACGGCGCGGGTCAGCCGGGTTTCCCCTGGTTCAGACCTCTCCGCGCTC
>CAZXVH010000106.1:0-16987 GCA_964643965.1 uncultured Ardenticatenaceae bacterium | reverse complement strand
AAAGGGCGAGACGGCGCGGGCCAACAGGGTTTCCCCTGGTTCAGACCTCTCCGCGACTCAAAGGGCGAGACGGCGCGGGCCAACAGGGTTTCCCCTGGTTCAGACCTCTCCGCGCCGTCCCGCCCCTACCACAGGGTGTTGCTTCGCCCTCAGCCGCCAGCGGCCACCTGCGCCAACACTTGCTGCACGGCGGCGGCCAACGGCGGCGGCAAATCGCTCAAATCAGGGTCGCGATCCCCGGAGAGGATGGCGTTGAGCGCCCGGCCCAGCGCTTGCAGCTCCGGCCCGGCGTTGGTATCGGTAGCCAGGCCACGGGTGACGGCGTGAATCTGCACCCCCAGCTCCGGCGGCCCTTCACCCCGCGCCACCATCACCACCCCCGCCAGCAAACTGTTCAAAAACGCATTCGCCCGCTCCCCCTCATCCCCCTCTCGCTCTGGCTCTGGCTCCCCCTCTTGCTCTATCTCTCGCTCTTTCTCTAAACCGGGCAGCCCCTCCAACCCCGCCACCCCCAACCCGCGCAGCACATTGCCGGCGATGAGCGTATCGGTTTCGTCCAGACCGGCGAGCAGGGCGGTATCCCGCTCCCCGGCGAGGATGCGGCGCAAGACGCTGGCTAACGCTTGCCAATCGGGGCGGCCGGCCAGCTCTTGCAAGACCGGCTCCACCTGCGCCGCCGCCTGGGTATTGCCCTGCGCCGCCGCTGCCACGGCGACCACCACCGGTCCCCACGCCTGCCGCAGTTCCGCCGGGACGGGTGGGGCAGTGGAGATTGAAACTGAACCAATCTGGGCAGCGGGCGGCGCTGCGCCGGTTAGATGTTGCAAGATGGCTAAAACAATGGCGCGGCTGTTGTAGTCAATGTCATCGGTTAGTGTTTCGGCATCGCGTTCACCGGTCCAGATTTGTTGAATGGCGTCCACAATTTGCCAATTGCCCTTACGGAACGTGTCAAACAAACCCTCAATCTGTGCTTTTGCTTCCTCATCGCCATTATTGGCGGCAACGACGCCAGCAATTACACTTTGAAACTGCTGCAAAATGGGGCCGATCTGGTGCTGTGTGCCAGCGAATGCATCTCGACTTTCATTTGCTTTGCGCCGCCACTCACGGGCGGCCGCCGCATCCCCCTGCGCCGCGGCAATTTTGGCCAGGATTTGGTAGGTTTTCCACGGTTCGGCGGAGAGATCGAGGGTTTCCATGATGTCCAGGGCGCGGCGGGCGAACTGCGCCGCTTCGGCCAGCCGGTTTTGGCTCAGGTAGAGGTTGGCGAGGTTGTTGAGCGTACTGGCATCCTTTGGCGCAACTTTGTTTTTGATTTCTTGAGCCCGCAAATACCAGCGCTCGGCGTCGGGGAAACGGCCGTTTTCCTCCGCCACCATCGCCAATTGATTACAAGTCTGCGCCACACCGGGCAAATTCCCATGCGCTTCCTCAATCTGCAAGCTCTCCCGATAACAGCGCTCCGCCTCCGCCCACTCCCGCGATTCCTCTGCCACCCGGCCCAACTGATGCCAGACCACCGCCTCGCTCTGCGGCTCTCCCAGCCGCTGGAACGTTTGCAGCGCTTCCCTATACCGCGCCCGCGCCGCCGTCCGGTCGCCGCGTTGCAGCGCCAGCATCCCCAGTTGGCCCAGCGCCACACCAACGGTACGATCATCATCAACTTCTTTGGCGATTGCTAAACCGGTTTCGTAGGCTTGCTGCGCTTTATCAAATTCCCCTACCAACGCCAGATTGTCCGCTAAATTCACAGACACCGCACTCAGCATCTTTTTTGCACTTTTGTTATCCTCGCCGAGCGCGGCAAACCCGGCCGCCGCCTGCTCATGAAACGCAATGGCCTGCCCCGGCCGTCCCTGCGCCGCCAGGCAGCGCCCCAGCCTCATTTGCGTCATGGCAATGTCGTAGGCCGCGTCGTAAGCCGCCCCCGCCTCCAGCCGCGCCAGCAGTCCGCGAAACAGCGCCTCCGCCCCCGCCGCCTGCCCCTGCTGTAGCAGCGTCTCCCCCTGCCGGGAGAGCAGCAAATACTCAGCCTTTGTGATTGACGATTGTTGATTTTCGATTGACGATTTGCCGCCCGGCCCCGACTGCCCACTGTTCACTGTAAACTGATCACTGACCTGTTTCATCATGCCATCCCGCTCCCGCCAGCGGCCGAAAACATCCAGGAAGAGGGCAATGCGGTCGGCAAAAGTAACGGCCGTTTCCAGCAGGGCGGGGTCGTCAGCGGCGGCGGCCAGCGCCAGCTCCAGGGCGCGGCGCAGGTTGGGCATCTCCCGCAGCGCAATCGCCCGCGCCTCATGTGGGTGCTGCGTGTCCAGTTGATACAGTTCTCTTGCTGTGGCATAGTATTCTCGCCAATATTTGTCTTCCAGCGCCGCCCGGCGTTCATCCGCCAACTGCGTCGCCAGATAAGGCGTCAAGGTGGGATGAAAGCGCAAAAAGGACACATTCATGCCCGGCACCGCTTCTGCCGTCACCAGCGCCGCCTGCTCCAACTCGCCTCGCGCCGCCTGCCACAACGTTTCATCCATGCCGGTCACTGCCAGCAGGTCATATTCCATACAGCCCCCGGCAAACACCGCCAAATCCGGCAGCGCCGCCCGCGTCTCCTCTCCCAGGCGACGCAGGGAAAAATCCAGCGACACCGCCAGGCTTTCATTCCTTTCTTCCGCCTTGCCATCCACGAACCCGGGCAGCAGCGCCTCAAAGCTGTCCATCAACTGCCGGGGCGTGTAGCGGCGCAGGTGGGGCAGCACCAGGTTGAGGCTCAAGGGGTGGCCGCCCAGATGGCGCATCAACTCTACCAAATCCTGCCGTGGGATGGCCGCCCGGTCGATGAACTTGGCGTTCAGCACCACCGCCGCCAGCGCCAGCGCCTCCGGCTCCGCCAACCCTTGCAAGGGGATATGGCGGCACAGCGCGGATGAAGCAAAGCGCTCATCATTAAAACGGGTATCCCGCGTGGTAATCAACACCCGCGCCCCACTGTTCACTGTCCACTGACCACTGTTCACTGAGGTCTGTCCACTGTCCACTGCCCACTGATAAACCGCAGCCAACACCCCTTGCAGTTCTTCCTGCGGCATCTCCGGGTTTCGTCCCAGCACCGATTCAAAGTTATCCAGGATGAGCAGCGCCGGTTTCTGGGCCAATAACTGCCCCACCCGCATTACCGGGTCGCCTTCGCCGTGGATGAGCCAGTCAGGGTCGCCGCTCACCGTCTGCCCCACCCAACTGCACAGTTGGGCCAGGGAGCCGCCATGTTCAAAGGAGATAAACGCAGCGCCGCCGGGAAAACGGCCGGTACGCGTAAACCAGCGCCCCGCTTCGGCGGCCAGCGCCGTTTTGCCCAGACCGCCAAAGCCATGCAGTACCACCAGCGGCGATTGGCGGAAGGCGCGGTCTAAGAGGAGCATCTCACGAGAACGGCCGTGGAAGCGGTAGCGCGGTGGCGGCGGTAAGGCGGCAGGGGAAGCAGCAGTGGAGGGAGATTGAGCGGCCGTGTCCTGCGCTTGGCGAAGGGTGAGCGCTTCGGCGGCGGCGGCGGGGGTGAGGGCGGACTGCCAGTCGGCCAGGGGGCGCATACTGCGGGCGGCATCTACCAGCGCGTCTACGGCGCTCTGCCGTTCCGCCAGTTCCACCAGGGAGAGCGCTTTGGCGGCGTTGCCGTCGCCGGGCAGATCGTCATACTGCACCCCCAGGGTGTAACACAACTGGCGCAAATCCTCTTTGTTAAACAGGGTTTGCACCAGGCGCACCAGCCCCGGATAGGTCTGCCGGACAGGTATGACCACCGGAGTCGACGGCGCATCGGCCGCCGCGTCCGGCGACGTTAGCCGGAAGATCACAGGGTCACTGCTTTGCTGGTAAAGGGCGGGCAGGAACCAGTCGTACAGATGGATCGTTTCTTCCACCATCTCGCCGGCGGCATTGGGCCGGGTGATGGTGTGGCGGTCAATATCGGCCAGCAGCGCCAGGCGCCCTTTATCCACCGCCTGCCCCACCGTCAGCCCCGCGGCCAGCCCGGCGTAAAAAGCGGCCACAAATTTATGCGCCGCCACCACCAGCACGGAATAGTTCATCGCCAGTACACTGCCCACCCCGGCGCGAATGAGCCGCGCCGCCACGCTGGCATAGGGATTGCTCTCCTTTTGCATGCCGCTCTGGCAGGCGTTGAGCACCATCAGCGGCGTCCCGGACTGGTTGAGCAAGTTGCCCAGCCGGTTGGCGTCTACCTGGTCGCTTTCCTGCTTCTCGTTCTCAAAGAGCAAAAAGCCCAGCCCCAGTGATTGGTCGTAGACGCCATGCCCGTCGAAATGCACCACATGCACCGGCGGGGCGCTGCGGTCGCGCAGCCGCGCCGACAGCGCCTTGAGGGTCGGCTCGGGCAAGAATTCCACCACCACCGCTTCACCCAGCCCGGCCACGGCGTCCAGCAGCGGCCGGGTGATGGCGCGGGGATCGATAAAACCGGCGTCGTCCGGCCGGGCCACCACCACCAAAATGCGCACCGGCAAAGGCAGCGGCGCCTGTTTCTTACTGGTGGTTTTTTGCAGGCGGCGGCGCACACTGATACCGGCGCTGAAGAGATGGCCGCTCTCGTCGGCCAGCAGTTCCCAGGGCAGACGCAGGAGGCGGGGGTCGGTGGCGTCGATGGTCAGCAGCTTTTCGCCCTCCGCATCCATAAACTGCCGCCAGATGTCGGCGGCGTCGGCGTTTAGGCGAATGCTGTCACGCAGGGCGCGACCCCACCCCTCCAGTTGGCGCTCGATTTCTTCGGCGCGCAGGTAATCGGGGCCGGTGGGCCAGACGCTGAAGGTTTCCAGATACCAGTGGATGTCGGCCAGCACGTCGTCGTCCAGGGGCAGGCTGTAGGGCAAGGGGCCTTCGCGCACGCCGCTGTCCGGCCGGAAGAGGGAGACGAAGAGGGGGCTGTCAGCTTCTTTTTCGTCTGAGGTGAATTGGAGGGAGAGTTCGATCATGGTACGACTTCCTTTGCGTTGGCGACTTTGCACCGGGTTTATGATTGATAGTTGGCGAAAAATGATTTTAGTAGGGGCGGGATAGGCGGGCAACCTGTTTGCCATGGAAAAACACCTTTGCGCCCGCCTATCTCGCCCGCTGAGGGAATTACCCTGTCACCTCGTCGGGCGAGACGGCGCGAGCCAACAAGGTCTCGTTTCGTCAAGACCTCGCCGCGCCGTCCCGCCCCTACAATGTGATGTCAAAGGTCAGGTGGGCGCTGGCGGTTTGGGGCGTGCCATAACGCAAGATGCCCCAGCGGCGGTGTTCCACGCTGACGGTGAGGCGCACGTGCAGGCGCACCCGAGCGGCCGGCGGCGCGGCGGCCAACAGGTACACTTTCTGGCTGCCTTGCAGCGGGAACTGATCGTGCGCCTGGAACTGCCAGTAAGGATTGGCTTCGCCCAGCCCATACGCCTGGATGACGGGGAAAACGGCCGCGTACTCTTTTTCGACGCCCACTTCCAGCAGGCTAACGTCGATGGCTTTGGCAAATTTCAGCGCGGGGTTCAGCCCCACGGCGAGTGTGCCGGCGTCTGTCACGGTTTGCTGCAAGGGAAAGAGATCGTGGGCGAGGGCGCGGTCCGCGCCGCTGTCTACGCCCAGAGGCGCTTCCAGGCGGGCCTCGGTGAAGCGGGCGTCTTGGTCGGGGGGATGCAGGGTGCAGCTGAGACGGATGAGGGTGTAGACCCGGCCGGGTTGGGGTGGTGTCCAATCGCGGCCGATTTCAGATTTAAGGGCGGCGGCCGCATCCCAGATCGCCGGTTCGCCCAAAGAAACGCGGGGTAGTTTGCCCGCCCGCAATGTTTCGCCGAGCGGTTCCAGATAGCCGTCCCAGGCGGCGGCTGGAGATGGGTTGGTATCGAGAAATGTGGTCATGGCTGCTCCTATTTATTGTCCGCGATGGCGAGGCGTCCCGTTCAGACGGCCGCTGAATTTTAGCACATATCAAACGTTTATTGGGAGCAAATTGCCGACCGTCTCTACCTTACCTGTTTTCTTAAACGACAAGGAAGCGCTTACAGCCAATGCTTCCGGCGCAAATGCCAGATAAAGGTGAGGGTGACGCCAATGGCGATGGCATTGATCGCGTAAAACGCCAGCGGGTGATTGCCATAGGGCAGCGCCATGTTCATGCCAAAAATAGTGGCAATGACGGTGATAGGCACACTGATCAAGGTTATCAGCGTCAACAAGCGCACCACTTCATCAATCCGATGGGATGCCAGGGTATCAATAGTCTCAGACAGCCCATCAATGACTTCTCTCTGTTCATCCAGCATCGACTTGATTTGCTCCAGGTGGTCGCCGATGTCACCCCAATAGATATCCAGGTCGTCGTGGATGAAGCGCCACTCGCCACGTTCTAATTCATAAATCACTTTGATTTGGGGGATAAGGATATGGCGTAAAGAGATGATATCCCGCCGGGCCAGCGCCACTTCCTGCAAAATATGGTGGGTGTCGGCGTTAAAGAGGTTTTGTTCAATGTGGCGGATTTTTTGATTCACCTTTTGCAAGATGGGATAGCAATATTGCACCAGCACGTTCAGAACCTCGTAAAGCAGCGGGCTGGCGCCGTGCAGCATCAACTGTTCATGTGCAGTCGGATCGTTTTGCACCCTGTCGAACAAGTCGTTTAACGGTTTTAAATCAGCCTGATGGGATGTGACCAGAACCCCTTTGCTGACAAAAATATCAATTTCTGCTGGTTGGCAGATGAGCGACTCTACATCCCATCGAGGGAATTGCGTTACAAGAAAGATGTAGCCGTCATGATGATCCAGTTTGGGGAATTCTAAATCTGTCATGCAGTCGTTGAGATTGAGGCGATGAAACTGCGGATAGCGATCCTGTAACTGCCCAATATCATCCCAGGTGGGTTTGATGATGTTTGTCCAGGTGACGTACTCAGAGGTGAAAATGGTTGTTGTCATGCGCCTGATGATAGGGGAGAAAATCAGCTTTGTCCACAGGTCATTTGGGGGATTTGGCCTGATTCCCGGAAGAATCGCCTCCACCAACAAATGGCATGTTTATGAAAGCGGTTCAGGCACGATCTTAACTGGGACTTGGTATGATGACGAATGGGGAAACGGCCGTTTTCCTTCCGGCTAGAACACATTATAATGACGCTTATGTTTTGGCGCGTCTTGAGTTCAATGAATGATCAAGAAATCGTCAACCCAAAATCCCAAATCGTCAATCATTTATGGCTTCTCTTTCTCGAAACAAATTCCTCGGTGACTTACCGCTCGTAGTTGTGGCGGCGCTGCCGCCGTCGCTGCAAGGCATCAAGTCGCGGCAGCCGTGGGGCTGGCTGGTGCAGTTTCATTATGGCGAGCCTCGTCTACATTATGAAGTGTCTAAAGCGCTGCGCGTCGGCGGCTGGGAGTTGGGCTTCCACTGTGAAGCCAAAGACAAACACCTCAACCGCGTTTTGCTCAACGGCTTTCGCCGCCATCTGTTTGAAATCAAGGATGTGTTAGGCGGCTCCATCGAAGCAGAGATGTGGGATCGGGGCTGGACAAAAATTTACGAGGTAATGCCAGAGGCAGAATTGACGACAGAGTATCAGGCGAAGCTGGGGCAGCGGTTGGCAGAAATCATCACCTGTCTGCATCCCATTTATGTGGAACTGCGCAGCAGCGCGGCAGAAGTGTACCGGTAATGCCAGCACAGTCGTTATACACCGGTTATGGATTGATAGAGCGCGTCGAGGGCAACGGCCGTTAAAAACCCAAACCGCACCGGCTCATACCTCAGGGGAAAGCTGTCTACCCTGAGGGTTGTTTCAATATTGATGAGGCCAGATACCAAAATGTGCTTCATAGAAGATGCTCCCTTTATGAGGTGACGGTATGATTACGTAAAAGAATAACAAGAGGATGGAGCGAGAGCAAGAGGGATAAGGAACCCCTCGCTCTTGCTCTCGCCTCTCGCTTACCAGAAGGAGGTTATGATGAAGATCGCCCCATTTTCAATTGAGGAATTTTTTGCCGTTTACGAATTCACCACGCCCTATTCGCTTTGCTCATCTGACTGCGAAAGTATGACGGTGGCGGAACTGCTGGCGTTGGCCGAGATGGATATGGCCGGGCTGGCCGCCCTGCATTTGGGTTACACCGAATCGCAGGGACATCCCGAGCTGCGGGCGCAGATCGCCGCCCAGTACAACAGCGTAAAAGCGGATGAGGTAGTGGTCCTGACCGCCCCGGAAGAGGGCATTTACACCGCCATGCGCACCTTGCTTAACCCGGGCGATCAGGTGGTGGTGTTGACGCCTGCGTATGAATCGCTGCTCAACCTGGCAGTGCATATTGTGGGGGTGGAGAATGTGGCTAAGTGGGAAATTGAAGCGGGCAACGGCCGTTGGCAGATCAACCTGGCTCAACTAGAAACTTTAGTCACAGACGAGACGAAGCTCATCATCGTCAACTTCCCGCACAACCCCACCGGTTTCTTGCCCACGCTGGCGGAGTTTGAGGCGATTATCGAGATGGCCCGGAAGGTGGGGGCGTGGCTCTTTTGTGATGAAATGTATCGGGGATTGGAGGGAAATGACCCCTTCGGCCGGCTTATGACAGAGCATTCCTCCCTCCCCTCTGCCGCCGACCAATACGAACGCGCCATCACACTCTCCGGGCTGTCAAAAGTACACGGTCTGCCTGGTTTACGCACCGGCTGGCTCGTCATCCGAGACGCGGAAATACGGCGGCAGATCATCAACTGGAAATTCTACACCACCATTTGCCCGCCAGCCCCCAGCGAATTCCTGGCCATGGCCGCCCTGCAAGCCCACCATAAGTTGGTGGCTCGCAGCCAGCAAATTATCCGTCACAATCTCCACCTGGCAGACCCCTTTTTCGGCCGCTGGCCGCAATTGTTCACCTGGCGACCGCCGCTGGCCGGTTCCGTAGCCCTGGTTGGCTTACACGTACCCTCCGCCACCGCTTACTGTCACGCCCTGGCCAAAGAAGCCGGGGTGCTGCTGCTGCCCAGCAGTTGCCTCGGTTATGGGGATCAGCATGTACGCCTGGGCTTTGGCCGCCGCAATTTCCCCGAGGGATTGGCTGTTTTTGAGCAGCATCTATACTCGCAACGGGCATAATCTGACATTTTAACCAGAGGTGGCACGGTCAGAAAGCAGCCCTTCGGGACTGAGATGCGGCCACAGCGAGTATAAACAAGCGCGCCTAGAGAGTAGAGATTAGACGAATCTCCTGATCTTTAAACGGCGTCCCGCTGTCACGAAATTTCCCGGCCACCGGTCAGGTTGAGCGCCTGACCGGTGATAAAACTGGCCTCGTCTGAGGCCAGAAAGGCGGCCAGATTCGCCACGTCGGTGGGAAAGGCCAGCCGGCCGAGCGGAATTTTGGCGGCGGTGGCGTTTACCACCTGGTCTTTCTCTTTTCCGGCAACCAGCGCCTCCATCTGCATCCCCCACTGCTTCATTTCCGTATCCACATCACCCGGTAGAATGGCGTTGGCGGTGACGCCGTCGGCGGCCACTTCTTGCGCCAGCGCTTGGGTGAAGGCCACCACGGCCGCTTTGCTGGCGGCATAGGCGCTAACATTGGGTTTGGGGCGCACGGCCGCAATAGAGGCCATGTTGATGATACGGCCGTTTTCACTCCGAGTGAGCAAGGGCAGCGCCTTCTGGCAGCAGAGGAAGGTTCCGGTGGCATTGATCTCCAGGGTGCGCCGCCAGGCTGCCTCTGCCTGCCAGGCCACCGGCGCCGGGCCGACGGCCGCGCCGGCATTGTTCACCAGGATATCCAGCCGGCCAAACTCCGTTTGCACCTGCGCCATCATCGCCTCGATAGAAGCGGCGTCCGTGACATCCACACGCAAAGGCAAGGCGCGTACCCCTCGTGTGGTACACTCCGCCGCCACCGCCACCAGTTCATCCCAGGCGGCATTGCCCGTGTTGGGCAGGTCAGACACGGGGGCACAAATATCGGCCAAAACGACATGGACGCCGCATTCCGCCAGTTTCCGGGCCACCGCCGCGCCAATGCCCCCCTTGCGTCCCGCCCCCGTGATAATCGCCACACGATCTTGCAAGTTATACATAGTCGCCTCTTTTTTACTGTTCACTGTCCACTGTCCACTGTCCACTGTCCACTGTTCACTGCCCCCTGTCCACTGTCCCCTGTCCCCTGTCCACTGCTCTTTCAATCTTCCCCGCGATACACCATGGAGCCAAAGGCCAATGCGCCGGGAGGGGCCATGTTAGCCAGGTGATCCACCATGACCTGGATGAGCGCCGGTTTACCCGAGCCAGTGGCTCGCTGCAAAGCAGGCTGGAGATCGTCAAAGTCGGTGACGTATTCACCGTGACAGCCAAACGCTTCGGCGATTTTGTCGTAGCGGGTGTCGGGGGAAAGGTCACATTCGATCATCTCATCAAAACCGGCGAAGGTTTGCGAAGAACGCTCCATGCCCCAGCCTTGATCGCAGGCCACGATGATGGTGATGGGCAAATTATAACGAACGGCCGTTTCCAATTCTTGAATGTTGAAACCAATGGCGCCATCGCCAGAGATGAGGTAGACAGGCCGCTCAGGGTCGGCCAGTTTGGCGCCGATGGCATACGGCAGGCCGGTTCCCAGGTGGCCGAATTTGGCGGTGTAAAGATAGCTGCGCGGCTGATAGATGGGGTTGTAATTGGCGCACCACAGGCTGGTATTGCCGCCATCCATGGCAAAAATAGCGTATCGTGGGAAAAATTCACGCACGGCGCGGATCAGTTTGCCGGAGTTGATACCCTTGTCGCTGGCGTTGGCGGCCAAGTCGAGTTGTCGGCGATAATCGTCGCTCAGGGAATGGTAGAGCTTGAAGGCGGCGTGTTCTGGCCTGGCAGGAGTGAGGGGCTGCACCGCCTCGGCGAGGGCGGTCAGCGTCACCCTGGCGTCGCCCACAATGCCCACATCCACCGGCCGGTTGAGGCCAATGGAGAGCGGATCGATGTCGATCTGGATGGTTTTCTGCACGGCGGGGTCGCGCCAGGTGAGTTCTTTGCCCCAATTGTCCAGTTCGCCAATGCGCCCGCCGACGACGAGAACCACATCCGCTTCGCTGCGGGCGCGTTCCAGGGCGTCCCGGTTGAGCGGATGGAAGTAACGGGGGTGGTCTTCTGGCACGACGCCGCGTGCGGCCAAACTGGCCGACATGCCGGCTGACAGGTAATCCGCCAGGCCCACAAACGCATCTCCGGCCCCTGACCAGGAAACGCCAACGCCGGCATGGAGAAACGGCCGTTCGGCATTTGCCAATAGCGCCGCCGCCTGCTGCACCAGTTCCGGATCGCCGGGCAGCGGTTTAGTGGGCCGATAACGGACGGCCGGCCACACCGGCGCAGCAGCCGGGTCGCCTTCGCTGCGCATCACATCCTCTGGAATTTCGATGTAGACGGGGCCAGGACGGCCGTTGGTGGCGATGCTGTACGCCTTGCGGATTATTTCCGGCAGCCGCCGCCAATCACGCACGCCCACGCTAAACTTGGTGATCGGCTCAAACATGTCGATGAGGCGCACATTTTGGAACGAGCCGCCCCGGTCAGGGTAAATGATATTGCGCCGCCGCTGCCCGCTCAGCACGATGAGCGGCGTCCCTTCGGCATAGGCGGTAATGACGCCAGAAACCATGTTGGCGGCCCCTGGACCAATGCCGCCAATGACTACGGCCGGATCGCCGGTGATGCGGGCGTAAGCTTCGGCCATGTGGGCCGCCGCCGCTTCATGGCGCGGATTGAAAAAGCGCATATCGTACTCGTCCAATTTTACCAGGAAGGTATTGAAACTGCCGTCCAGGATGCCAAACAAGACGCTGACGCCTTCTTCTTTGAGGCATTTAAGCAGCAGTTCGCCGCCGGTCATGAGGGTCATGGGAATCTCCTTTTTATGGGGTATTGCCGAAGATGGCAGCAATACATAATGAGGGGTTGATGGGCTACGGGTAAATATTACCTGATTTTGGGGGCGCTTCAATAGGATGGGGCGGTGTGCGTAAAAATCCTCAGGCCGCAGGTTCGATTTTTGCGGTGACACGGCCGATTAAACGCTCGCTAGAAATAGGGCCAAACTGACGGCTGTCCTGGCCTGCCGCCGCATTATCGCTGCGTAGATCGACGCGCCCCTCGGGGCTGACGGCCGTTACGCGCTTGATGATGGTTAGGTCACGCTGATAGGGATGCCGGGCGACGACGATATGACCGACTTGGGGGAAAACGGCCGTGTACGCTCGAGTGTCCACCAAAACCAGATCGCCAGCTTTTAAGATGGGCCGCATCGAATCCCCCGTCACGCGCAGCCGGGTTCTGCGACGCAGCAGCCACAAGCCCCATTCACGCCACGAAGGCGCCGGTAAGCCCCTCCCTTCACGCTCTGCCATACTCACCCTGAAATAGATAACAAAAAAGGCGGGCTGCCGGGCAACCCACCTTTAGCAATGATTCGTAAGCAATGATCAGCGGTCAGCGGTTAGTGACGAGCAAATTTTACTGTTCACTGTTCACTGACCCTGTTCACTGAAACTAAGACGCCGTGTAATACGTCACATCCCGGCCCTTCGTGTCCCAGAAGATGTTGTGAATCGCTTCGACGGTGTCCATCAAGCCGTTGGCGTCATCCAGGCTTACACCCACTTTGCAGGCGGAACACAGTTTAGCCGCATTCCAGAAAGTGGTGTGCAGATCAGGATATTTTTCCAAATGCACGGGCCTGAAGTAATCGGTCCATAATATCAACAGCTCTGTTTTTGCCAGCTGCGCCTGTTCTTCTTTGACGGCAACGTAGCGGGAAAGGGTGTTGAGATATTGCGCCCAGGCGTTGGCGTCACCTTGGGCCGGTGGTTCCAGGGCCAAAATCTTCTTGGTCATGGAAAGCACGGCTTCGGCGGCAATGCGAGCGGAGGCGGGATCATAGACGCCGCAAGGCGCGTCACAATGGGCGCTCACTTCCGCGGCTGGCAGTTGATGGGCCAGTTTGGTCATTACATTCTTCAACATGGGTTTTCCTTCCTTTGCGTATTCACAAGTAATTGTGAACACATCGCTAAATTGAGTAAATAAAATTCTCTAAGCCTTGTCAGGTTCGGTTTAGGTAAACCTGACAAGCGTCGCTTAATTCGATAGTATCAAATGATATTTCAGGCGTCAAAGAGATTCATGGAGTGCTTACCCAATGAGGGCAAAGCAGCCAGAGAACATCTTTTTTGTGAAGAGTAGCGGGTGGCGAGTAGCGAGTTGCCACTCGCCACCTCTGAATACGTGTTATTCGTATGCTTCCATAGGGATGCAGGTGCAGAACAGGTTACGGTCGCCGTAAACGTTGTCGACGCGGGCGACCGGCGGCCAGAACTTGGCCTGTTTTACCCAGGCAGTGGGGAAGGCGGCTTTTTCACGGGAATACGGCCGTTTCCAATCCTCACGTATCACATCAGCGGCGGTGTGGGGGGCGTTTGCCAGCACACTCTCTTCATGGCTGACTTTGCCTTCCTCGATCTCGCGGATTTCTTCGCGGATGAGAATCATGGCATCGCAGAAACGGTCGATTTCCACCAACGATTCGCTTTCTGTGGGTTCGATCATCAACGTGCCGGGAACCGGGAAGGACATGGTGGGGGCGTGGAAGCCGTAATCCATCAAGCGCTTGGCCACATCGTCCACCGTCACAAAATCCTTGAGCGGACGCAAGTCGATAATGCATTCGTGGGCCACACGGCCGTTTTCACCTTTGTAAAGTACCGGATAGTGTGGATCCAACCGGGTCGCAATATAGTTGGCGTTCAGGATCGCCAGGCGGGTGGCCTGGGTCAAGCCCTCTGCGCCCATCATGGCGATGTAAGCGTAAGAGATGGGCAAAATGCTGGCGCTGCCCCACGGCGCCGAAGAGACGGCCGCAATAGCCTGTTCCCCGCCGACGCCGGCTATGATGGGGCTGCCCGGCAGGAAGGGGGCCAGATGCGCCCGCACCCCAATCGGTCCCATGCCCGGGCCGCCGCCGCCATGCGGAATGGCGAAGGTCTTGTGCAGATTGAGATGGCACACGTCCGCGCCAATACGGCCGGGGCTGGTGATGCCCACCTGCGCGTTCATATTGGCGCCATCCATGTAGACCTGACCGCCAAATTGATGCACGATCTGGCACATCTCCACCACCGCCGCTTCAAACACGCCGTGAGTAGAGGGGTAAGTAATCATGATCGCGCCCAGATTTTCCGCATATTTTTCGGCTTTGGCGCGTAAATCCACCATATCCACATTGCCGTTGTCATCACACTTCACCACCACCACTTCAAAGCCGGCCATGACGGCGCTGGCGGGATTGGTGCCATGCGCCGAACTGGGGATGAGACAGATGTTTCGTTGGCTTTCACCTCGAGAATGGTGATAGGCACGGATGACCAGCATCCCGGTGTATTCACCAGACGCGCCGGAATTGGGCTGCAACGACATGGCGTCGAAGCCGGTGATTTCTGCCAGCCATTTCTCCAGACGGGCAAACAGTTTGGCATAACCAGCCGCCTGTTCTACAGGCACAAAGGGATGCAGCGCCCCGTAAGCCGGCCACATGATGGGCAGCATTTCGGCGGTGGCGTTGAGCTTCATGGTGCAAGAACCCAACGGAATCATGGAATGGGTCAGCGACAGATCGCGCCCTTCCAGGCGGTTGATGTAGCGCATCATTTCCGTTTCGGAATGGTAGCTGTTGAAAACGGGATGGGTGAGGAAGCTGCTGCTGCGTTCAAAAGTGGGGCCGTAGCTCAGGTTGATGTCATCAGCCAGGCTAAACAGGTCGATTTCGCCCACTTCTGCGCCGAAGATGGTGAACAGCTTTTCCAGATCAGCGACCAGGGTGATTTCATCCAGGGAGATACCGATGCTGCCGTCGGCGAAGTAACGCAGGTTGACTTCGGCGTTGAGGGCGGCTTGCTGAATCTGCGCCTGGCTGTGTGGCCCACCGCGCACGGTGAGGGTGTCGAAGACGGGGGCGTCGTTGGTAGTGTAGCCGAGTTGTTGCAGACCATTGCGCAGAACGGCCGTTAACAATCTCACGCGCCGGGCAATCTGCTTCAACCCGGCCGGGCCATGATAGACGGCATACATCGAGGCCAAAATCGCCAATAACACCTGCGCCGTGCAGATATTGCTGGTCGCTTTTTCACGACGGATATGTTGTTCACGGGTTTGCAGCGCCAGGCGCATGGCCGGATTGCCGTGCGCATCTATCGACACGCCGATCAGGCGGCCGGGCATTTGCCGTTGGAACTGTTCCCGCGTGGCCATAAAAGCGGCGTGGGGACCGCCATAGCCCATGGGTACGCCAAAGCGCTGACTGTTGCCCACCACCACATCGGCGTCAAACTCGCCGGGCGGCCGCAGCAGGGTCAGCGCCAGCAAATCGGCCGCCACGGTGACAAGGGCGTCAGCGTCATGGGCCTGTTGGACAAAGGGGCTGTAGTCGAGGACATCGCCGTTGGTGGCCGGATATTGCAGCAGGACGCCAAACACGGGGACGCTGAAATCAAACGTGGCATGGTCGCCCACGATCACCTCAATATCCAGCGGTTCGGCCCGTCCCCGCACCACGGCAATGGTTTGCGGGTGGCACAGTTCAGAAACAAAGAAGGCGTTGGCGCTGGATTTGCGGGAGCGCTGCCGCAAGCAGAGTGTCATGGCTTCGGCGGCGGCGGTGCCTTCATCCAGCATGGAGGCGTTGGCAATTTCCATGCCAGTGAGATCGATGATCATGGTTTGGAAGTTGAGCAGCGCTTCCAGGCGACCCTGGGCAATTTCCGCCTGGTAGGGAGTGTACTGCGTATACCAACCGGGGTTCTCAAAGATGTTGCGCAGGATGACGGGGGGCATGATGTTGTCGTAATAACCCATGCCGATGAAGGAACGATACAGTTTATTTTGGCGACCAATGGCCCGCAAGTCGGCCAGGAGTTCTGATTCGCTAAAAGGCACGGGCAGATCCAGATCGTGTTCCAGGAGGATGTGGTCTGGCACGGCTTCATAAATGAGATCGTCCAACGAGGTCAGGCCGAGACGTTCCAGCATGGTATAGATGTCTGCCCGGCGCGGCCCGATATGGCGATCTACAAAGCGATCAGTGGGATTGAGCAGATCGCGGTTATCTGAGGTGGCGGTTCTAGGGGAAGGGGGGATAGCTAACATAGGTTTCTCCGTTTAGCACTGTACACTGTACACTCATTAATCACGTTCTGCCAGATATGCTTTGTAGGCAGCGGCGTCCATAAGGGCGTCTAATTCAGCGGAGTCGCTGATTTTGATTTTGATGAGCCAGGAATCGTAGGGAGTTGAGTTGAGGATTTCGGGCGCGTCGATGAGGTCTTCATTAACGGCCGTTATCTCACCACCAATCGGCATCAACAAATCAGCGGCCGCTTTGACAGACTCGACCACGCCAAAGGTATCACCGGCGTCGAAGGCGTCGCCCGCTGACGGTAATTCTAAATAAACAATATCTGACAGGGAATCCTGGGCATAATCGGTGATGCCAATGGTGGCGCTGTCACCCTCTACGAGTACCCATTCATCATCATTTGTATACAACAATCCATCTTTTATGTCGCTCATAATTTTCTCCTTGCCTGATTAGGGTTGTGGCCTTAGGGGGCACGGTCAGGAGACCGGCCACAGCAATGCCTGTTTGTGCTAAAAAAACAAAAAGGGGGTGCATTGCAAATATTTTTGCGCTGCACCCCCTGTCATAAACCTGTGAGATTCGTTCCGTTTGGGAACTTGCTCCATCGGTGGGATAGGTAGTCGAGTAGTCTTGTAGTCTTGTAGTCGAGTAGTCTTGTAGTCTTGTAGTCGAGTAGTCTTGTAGTCTTGTAGTCTTGTGGTCTTGTAGTCGAGTCGCTGTGACTATCCGACTATCCGACTATCCGACTATCCGACTATCCGACTATCCGACTATCCGACTAT
>CAZXVH010000105.1:0-18934 GCA_964643965.1 uncultured Ardenticatenaceae bacterium | reverse complement strand
GGATTGCGGATTGGGGATTGCGGATTGGGGATTGCGGATTGGGGATTGCGGATTGCGGATTGGGGGTTGCGGATTGCGGATTACGGGTTGTGGGTTGTGGGTGGTGGGTTGCAGGTGGCGGGTTGCAGGTTGCAGGTGGCAAGGCCACTCGCCACTCGCCACTGACCACTCACCACTCGCCACTCACCACTCACCACTCGCCACTCGCCACTCGCCACTCACCACTCGCCACTCGCCACTCGCTACGCTCTCTCAATCCGCCTTACCGTCTGCCGCAGTTTGATAATGCTGTCGGCGGGGTGGTAGCCCTTGCGCAGGCTGAGATTGGCGTAGACCAGGGTGCGCGGACCAATGATGCAGCCGGGGTTGAGAACAGCGTTGCAGCCGGTTTGCGTCTCATCGCCGAGAACGGCGCCCATTTTTGCCAGGCCCGTGTCGTAGGTTTCCACCTCAATGGTCAGCTTGATGGTGGGACGGCTGCCGGTCTGTTTATCTTTTTCGCTCATGATGCCCAGGTTGCTCAACTTTGTGCCAGCGCCCAGGTTGACGTGGTGGCCCAAGATGGAATCCCCCACGTAGTTGAAATGGGGGGCGGCTGCTTTGGGCAAAAAGAGGCTGTTCTTGGCTTCGCTGGCGTGGCCCAGAATGGCCCCATCCAGCAAAATGACATTTTCACGCACAAAAGCGCCATGCCGCACCACCGCGCCGGGGCCGATGTAAGCCGGGCCATGCACATACGCACCCGGTTCAATACGCGCCCCCTCGCCAATATAAACGGGGCGGTCACTGAGATAGGCGCCCGGCATCACCTCGCCTAAAATCGTCTGCTCATCCCGCACCAGCCGCGCCACATGCGCCGCAATCCGGGGAATGGCGTCCCACACAAACGGGCACTCTTCAAAGAAAACGGCCGTTTCCGGCTCACTCAAATCGAAAAAATCAACTGGCGTTAACATAGCTGCTCCTCATTTTGTCTTTTCGTTTCTAATGCCAGCCGCCAATTATACGCCTTCGTAACCCTTTTTGGCAGAAACGGCCGTTATCATCTAAACAGCGTGTGAACATGCTATACTTTTGTAACTACTAAGGTGCGATGCACTTTTTCCTGTGTATTGGGCAAAATTAATACCTATTTAAGTGCGTCGCACCTCGAGAGGTTTAGTAGCTACGAAATTAAATATTTGAGATTGAGGACGCCACAAATCTCTAATCCCCAATCTCAGTAGATCGAAAATGCATTTTTTTAACCGCAGATTAACGCAGATTGCACAGATTTTTCAGGTCTAATCTGCGTCATCTGTGCAATCTGCGGATCATCTCTTTTAAGATTTTAAACTACTGAATCTCCAATCCCTGACAAACAAACTAATCCTTATGAGCGACTCAACCGGACCACTCGTCTCGCAGCAGCAAGCGATCAACAACGTCGAAACCACCATCGTCTCCCTGGAAGCGCAGCGCAGCGCCCTGGGCGATCTGGTGGTCGATACCGCCCTCGACCTGCTGCGCGAACGGCTGGCCATCCTTATGCAGCCCGACCAGGCGGCCGACGAACGCAAGCGCGTCACCGTCCTCTTTGCCGATGTCTCCGGCTATACCGCCCTCAGCGAAAAGCTGGACCCCGAAGATGTAGCCACCATCATGAACCGCCTCTTTGAAGCGGTCACCGTGGAGATTCACCGCTTCGGCGGCACGGTGGATAAATACAGTGGCGACGCCGTCATGGCCTTGTTTGGCGCACCGCAAGCGTTGGAAAATCATGAAGAAATGGCGGTACGCGCCGCCTTAGCCATGCAGCGCGTCCTGGCACAGTTTAGCATTGCGCTGGAAAAGGAACGCGGCTTCCGTATGGCCATGCGCATTGGCCTCAACACCGGCCCCGTGCTGGCCGGACTGGTCGGGGGGCTGAAGACACGCAGCTACACCGTCATGGGGGATACGGTGAACCTGGCTTCGCGGCTGGAACACGCCGCCCCCGTGGGACGCATCCTCATCAGCGCCGCCACTGCCCAACTGGTGCAGGCCATCTTCGATTTAGAGCCACCGCAGCAAATTTCCGTCAAAGGCAAGAGTGAGCCGGTCACCGTTTATCTGGTGAACGGGGAGCGAGCGGAACGGGGGCGCGTGCGCGGGTTGGCCGGTTTGTATGCGCCCATGGTAGGGCGTGAAGATGAATTTCTGACGCTGCTGGATGCGTTTCGAGAAGTGGTGCAGCAGAAAAATTGGCGGGCAACGGCCGTTATGGGGGACGCTGGCATCGGTAAATCACGTATTCGTCGGGAGTTTGTGGCCTGGGTGGCCGGCGCTTATCCACAAGCCCGCATCGTCACCGGCGCTTGCTACACCCACACGCGCACCACCCCTTACGCCTTCATCGCCGAACATATGCGGTCGCTTTTTAGTTTGAGCCGAAATGTGGGGGTGGAAACGGCCGTTAACCAACTGCGCAACGAACTGCACAACCTGCAACCCGCCCTCGATGAAACCGAATTCCGCTACCAGCTTGGCTCCCTGGCCAGCGTTCTCGGCCTCACCCTGGCCGATAATCCGCTTAGTGGCCTCGACCCGGAACAGCGCCGCGACCGCACCTTCCTCTCCCTGGAACGTATTTATCTGGCCGCCGCCAGGCAAGCGCCGATGTTGCTCATCATCGATGATTTGCATTGGGCCGACTTGCTCTCCATCTCCTTCCTGGAACGGCTGCTGCAACTGGTGGCGCGAGGCGTGCTCAAGAACAAGGGCGCTATGATCCTCATTCTCACCCGTCCCGCCGAAGACCCGGCTTCACTCCTGGGCAAGCTCCAGGCCGACCTCCTGGAAACCCATCAAGTGATAGAACTGGTCGCCCTGGACAACTGGCAAGCCGAACGGCTCATCACGGAACTACTCGACCAGGAACTGCCACCGGATTTAACGCAGCTCATCACCCACCAAACCCAGGGCAACCCGTTTTTCGTCGAAGAAATCATCCGCAGCTTCATCGAAGAGGGTGTTTTATACCACGACAAAACAACAAACGACTGGCAAGTCACCCGCGCCATCGCCGATGTCAAAGTGCCCGGCTCCGTGCAAGACATCATCGCCGCCCGCCTGGATCGGCTGCCGCCCGATAATAAACGCATCACCCAATACGCCGCCATCATCGGCCGTACCTTCTGGCAGGAACTACTCAGCCACATCACCGACGCCGATTCCGTGGAGCCAACCCTCTCGCTGCTGGCAGTGCGCCAGTTGGCCGACCGCTTGAGCCAATCTCAAATCGCCGAGGATTGGGAATGGATGTTCCGCCACATCCTCATCCAGGAGGTGGCCTATACCACCGTGCCCAAAACCAGCCGCCGCGCCGTGCATAAACAGGTGGCCGAACAGTTGGAGCAGGAATTAGATGAACAGACCAGTTTTCTGCTGCCCCTGATCGGCTTTCATTTTGAACAAGGAGATGTGCCGGACAGGGCTGTTTATTATCTGCGGCAGGCGGGGGAACAGGCCGCCTCGCAGTTTGCCAATGAAGCGGCCGTCGGTTATTTCAGCCGCGCCCTCGCCATCCTGGCCGCGCAGGCGCAGGAAGCAGCGCTTACGCCTGAGCAGCAGCGGCAGCAGTACCAACTGCTCCTGGGCCGCGCCGAGGTTTACCATCTCACTGGCCAGCGGGAGCCGCAGGCGGCTGACCTGGCGCGCCTGCAAATCCTGGCGGATCAATCGGGCAGCGAGCGACAGTTGGCGGAAGTGGCGCTCAAGTTTGCCGCTTACCACCAGGCGATCAGTGATTTCCCAACGGCCGTTACCGATGCCAAAACGGCCGTTATCCACGCCGACCACGCCCAAGATATGCAAATAAAAGCGAAAGGCTTAAATGAATGGGCATTCACATTGGTTCGTTTAGGAGAATTCAGCGAAGCCACCCAAATTCTCCAACAAGCGCAGTCATTAGCTCGTAGTCACCATGATCAAGCGAATGAAGCTACAAGTCTTCTTCGTTTAGGAGTTGTCTACTATTTCCAAGGAAATTACAAAGAGGCTGAAAATTATTACCAAAAATCTCTAAGTATTTCACGTATAAACAGAGACCTTCAACGCCAAAGCTCATGTTTATTGAACCTGATTGCTGTTTTTCATGCACTAGGTGACTTTGCCCAGGCTAAAGTCTATGGACAAGAAGCATTAAGCATTGCAAAAACTATTGGGAATCGTCACAATGAAGCACGCATCCTGAATAACCTTGGCGCAATTTATCATACGCTTGGTGATTTAAACGCCGCCAAAAATCTGCATACACAAGCCTTTTCCTTAGCCCAAGTACTCAAGGATCGTTTAGAAGAATCTTCTGCTTCAAGTAATTTGAGCCTCGTATTACACGATTTAGGAGAGGATTTATTAGCTATTTCGTTTGCTGAATCTGCTTTAGCCATTGATCGTGAAATAGGAGATCGCCTTGGACAAGGCTACAGTTTAACGGCTTTAGGAAAAATCCAGGAAGGTCTCGGCGCATATCAAAAAGCAACTTCGTCTCATCAAAAAGCGATTACCATCCGTAAAGATTTGGGACAAGATGCCTATATCATTGATAATATATCTGAATTAGCTCATATTTCTTTACAGAAAAAGGAACTACAGGACGCAGTGCTTTTCGTAGAGGAAGCTCTTACTTGGATAGATCGACATGGCATTGAGGGTATGGAATATCCATTACGGATGTTAGTCAATTGCGCTGAAGTTTTGTCTACTGTTGGCAATAAGGGTAAGGCAGAAGAATTAATGACCGTAGCTAAAAGTTTATTACAGGATCAGGCTCGTCGAATTAGTGATGAATCTTTGCGTCAAAGTTATCTGAATGATGTGCCATTACATCAGCAAATTTTAAATACATTTAACTAAAAAGAGGGTGTTTGTGAACACCCTCTTTCATCAGTCTGTCTAACCGTTTATCCTGCTACACTAAATCGGCTTAAGTGACAAACTTGAACAGTGAAATAGTTTTGCTCTGGGAAATAGGCATAGGTATCTTCAAGGTCACACTCAAGCGCGATGTCAAGCCAATCTTGCTGCTCTTTATTCCAGTAGAGCAGTTTGAGGCTTAACTCTTCTTGCGGCGTCAGGCCGGCGTCGGTGTAGACGATGGTGACGGTGACGGGTTTGGCGAAGGTGTAGCTGCTGGCTGGGCTGGCGATGTCGTTTGGGTGGGAAACGGCCGTTCCCCCTCCCTCTCCTTTCACCACCAGGGGCAAATACAGCTGATGCGCAAAGTTTGGCGGCCCTGTGTTCAAATCAAAGTAATACCCCACTGAGTTTTCCGGCGAGGGCTGTGTGATCGTCGTGAGCGGGGTGTAGGAGAGCTGCAACGTTTCGGTAACGGCGCCCGGCGGCACATCCACTTTTGTGCCAAAGCCGGTTTCTTCATTGACAAACTCCAGATGCCCCCCGCTGACCGGATTTATCAACGAACTCTGGCTGACGGTAACGGCCGTTGTCGCCGTCATCTCATCGGTAAAACTGGTGGCGGTGAGAACGGCCGTGTACTGACCGGGATGCGCATACACATGCTGCACAAACGCCCCCACCGCCTGGGCGCCATCACCTAAATCCCAGGCAAATTCCAGGGCGCCGCCTGCATCAAACGTCGCGCCAAACTGCGTCGGCTGGCCCAAAGTCGTCGGGCTGTCGTTAAACGCCGTCAAGCCCTCGATCTGCCCGGAGCCAAACAAGGCAAACGCCTCGCCCAATGTGCCGCCCGGATTCGCCATTTGCGGCGTGCCAAAAATCACATCGGCATACCCATCTCCGTTCACATCCCCGGCCGTGCCCACCGACGTGCCCAGTTTGGCCTCCGGGATATTGGACGAAAACTCCCATATCCAATCCCAGCCAGACGGGGCGCCGTGCAAGATAAAGGCGCCGCCGCCATGGATCGCTTGCGGTTGTTTGTTTGGGAAAACGTCATTGTCATACTGCGGCGCGCCCACAATGACTTCATCGTAACCATCCTGGTCAATGTCCCCGGCAGAACCGACGGCGTGACCCAGCATGGCATCGGAAACGCCGCCATAAAATGTCCAACTGTTATCAGGCAAGGGGTTGACATTGCTAATAGGCGTCGTGCCTGTAAAGACAAAAGCCGCCCCTTCTCCGTATATCTCACGATAACTATACTGCGGCGCACCCACAATCACATCATCAAAACCATCGCCATTCACATCACCGGCCAGCCCCACGGCCGCGCCAAACCAGGAGCCGTAAGCAAAGTCACCAAAGCTGACCCAATCGGCGTCATCTCGAGAAGCCGGACCTGTGCCAGGCTGCACCAAACCGTTAGGCGAACCGCCGAATAGAGCCGCCAGCCCCACGGGGCCATCATTGTCGGCCAGGGGTTCACCGATGATCACATCAGCAAAGCCATCCTGGTTGACATCTCCGGCCGTGCTGACCGCATAGCCAAATAAACCACCGGCATAAATATCAGGCACACCCCCTTCCGCCACCCAATCCGGGGTCAGGCTGGCGGATGAGATAGGCCCATAAAAGACATACGCCCGGCCGTCATCCTCAGACCCGCCATCGAAATAAGGCGCGCCAATGATGATGTCGTCCACGTTATCGCCATTGACATCACCGGCCGTGTTCACTGCCATGCCAAAGCCATCACCCGGCTGCTCGCCATCCTTAACCCAAAGCGGGGCTGGCAGCAGCCCGCCCGGCGAACCGGCAAACACCAGCGCCCGGCCGGTGGGCGAGAAGTGTGTACCGACAATGATGTCGTCAAAATTATCGGCGTTCACATCTCCGGCCGGATTGACGGCAAAGCCCAGTTCCATATGTGGCACATTGCCTTCAACCAGCCATTGGTAGGTGGGCGGCAAACCAGATGGAGTGCCATAATAAGCAAACACCGCCCCTTCGGCCGGTTCACCGCCATCAAACCAGGGCGCGCCCACCAACACATCGTCAAAGCCATCACCGTTCACATCCCCGGCCGTGCTGACGGAGAAGCCAAAATTTGAATCTGCCTGGTCGGCCAGCCAGGTTTCCCAGATGATGGCGCTGCCCAGAATGGGATCGATGACGAGGGGGTATTCGGCATTGGCGCTGTCTACTACCAGGTTGATGGCCGGCTGTCCACCAGGCAGAGCCGCCACTTCCATCACAGCGGGCAGTTCCGCCCCGTGAGCATCGAAGGCAAACAAGCCCTGGTAGGTTAAGACGGGTTCGCCAACGGCCGTTACCAACTCCACCCCCTTGCCATCTGCCGCCAGAACCGGCGCCAAATCACCCGTCAAAGCCAGATTGACCACCACCTTGCCCGTTTCTTGAGCGAACAACGGGGCGTCAAGGGTAAAACCTTGTTCCAGCCCCCGGCTGTCGTTAACATACCAGGTGCGCCACCGGCCATAATCCACCGTCAGGCGAGTTTCAGCCGCAGAGAACGCGCCCGCTTCCGGCGCAATGGTTTGTATGCCATTGCCCACTCCGATCACACGCAAGCCAAACGTCCAACCATCCGCATCAGTTTGTCGCGGCGTCACCTGGATGCCGTTCCCGGAAAAAGTGGTGCGCAGCTCCTGCGCCCGATTGGGAGAGTGAAAAACGAGGGCAGCATCGGCTTCTCCCTCCAGCGGGGTGATGTGGTATTCAGCGCGGCGGATGTTTGCAGAAACGGCCGTTATCCAGCCTTCATCGATAATCGTTTGGGAGATCGTATGCGTGGGGGGAGAAACGGCCGTTTGCCCGGCCAGCCCCTCTCCGCCACCCGAAAATATCCAAAACAAGCGACCCACCACCAGCCCACCAAAAAACAAAAGGCCGACAAGATATAAAAAACGTTGCCTTTTCATGAGACCTCCGTATTAAAACAAAAAAGAGCATGAGATCTCGCCCACACTCTTCCTAAATAAATTGCGCTTCACTCACCAATTATGATCTGGGTTCAACAAGAATTCGAATAGCCGTCCTCTCCTGTCCATCAATTTCTACCTCTACAAATGATGGCACACAAACAATATATACATTTTCTTCTGCTAAATAGCCCTTTGCGATTACAATGGCTTTCAACGACTGATTAACAGCGCCAGCGCCAATTGCCTGAACTTCAACACGGTTTGCCTCACGCATAACACCAGCAATGGCGCCCGCGACAGCGGCCGTGCGAGACCGGGCAGATACCTTAATTACATTCATGTAAAGCCTCCAAGTTCTTTCATGATGTGACAGTCATAGCACAAAAATGATTTTCCGTGCCCTTGGGACTTTAAAATTCTAGTCAATACCAGCGCCTATTGTCAAGCATTTATAATTTCAATTGTCAAAACCTGTCGTAAGTGAATCGTTCAAATAGATTTTACTGCAATGCGTCGGCTATTTCATTTTGTTCGCGCCTAATACATAAAGAGACATCAAGATTTGAGATTTCCAAGCGCTTCCATCACATCAAAAGCCATCATATCTACCTATGTAAATACCGTTATGGCAAATAGTACCCCAACATTTAGGGGGACGTTATCGTTGGCTCCTACACATTGCTACGCTACCGATCTGTCAAGAGATGAACCTTAAAAAAAACAATTTAAAATTATTCTCTTCTTTAAAAACATTCAACCTTTTAAGGCAAAAATGATGGATTTTCGTTGCGTCCTCTGCTCCCATTTGTTAGAATGTAACGACCGTTGTGATATTGCAATATAGCGTTCATTTTTGATTTTGTCCGTAAGTATAGGGTCTGTATGAGGCAAAATCAGCAGTCAAATGAGCCAGGAGGGGTAGTTGCTGAGGTGAGGGCCTCAGTTAGCAAAATTCTCCAACCCATCACAGTGGCTACATTTTCCCACATAGCTAATTGAGTTTTCCGTCATGGTCAGGGGCCATAGTTTTGCATGCCTGCCTATATTTGCCGGTGTGCCCAAGGAAATAAGAATAATGACTCCAGAATCTGCTTGGAAAGCGACTCTGGGCGAACTCGAATTACAGATGACAAAAGCCACTTTCAACACCTGGTTGAAGGACGCCCGTTTGTTAGCTTGTGAAGCACACGAGTTTGTCATCGGAGTTCGCAATGATTACGCCAAAGATTGGCTAGAAAATAGGTTACGCGACACGATCTTGCGCACCCTTTCTGCAATAGTCAATAATCCCGTTTCAATTCGGTTTGTGGTGTGGTCAGATGAATTGATCACGCCGGCGCCATCGGTCATGAACCTTCGTGAAGAAACGCGCCATATAGAAGAGCAAAACACGCCGCTCACTTTCCCCGAAACACCCCCAAAAAATGGATCAAATGGCGGCGGCGCCATACAGGGATTGTCCCTTAATCAGCGGTTTACCTTCGCCACCTTTGTCGTGGGAACCAGTAACCGCCTGGCTCATGCAGCCGCGCTCTCTGTTTCAGAAAATCCGGGGCAAACCTATAATCCCCTCTTCATTTATGGGGGGGTGGGATTAGGCAAAACGCATCTACTTCATGCCATTGGGCAAAAATGCGTCTATGATGGCCTCACGGTTTGCTACATTTCCTCTGAAACATTTACCAATGATCTGGTGCAATCTATCCGTAATAAACAGATGGCGCAATTCCGTGAACGGTATCGTACCCCGGATGTGCTGCTCATTGATGATATCCAATTTATTGCCGGCAAAGAAAGTACGCAGGAAGAACTATTTCATACGTTCAACGACCTGCACAGCCGCGGCAAACAGGTGGTTTTATCCAGCGACCGGCCGCCGAAAGCGATGGTCACATTAGAAGAACGGCTGCAATCTCGCTTTGAATGGGGCCTGATGGCGGATATTCAACTGCCAGACACAGAAACACGCAAAGCCATTTTGCAAGCAAAAGCGGAAGATCATGGCATTAACGTACCGGATCATGTAATCGACCTGATCGCCCATCATGTACGCAATAATATTCGGGAACTGGAAGGCGCCCTCAATAAGGTGATCGCGTATGCGCAGCTTTCTGGTACCGGGAAAGTAGATTCTGAGTTAGTCAACATGGCGTTAGCTGATTTGGTCCGCCGGCCAGATAAAGTGACGTTGGACCAGGTAATCCAGACGGTTTGCCAATATTACAATGTGACGCCAGAAGCGCTTTCCAGCACCAGCCGCAGCCGCGCCATTGCGTTCCCCCGGCAAATGGCTATGTATTTGGCTCGCACCGAAACGGATACCTCTTTCCCGCAAATAGGCAGCTGTCTGGGCAACCGCGACCATACCACCATTTTATATGGTTATGAAAAAATAGCGGCTCTGTTAGAAAAAGATGCCGCAACGCGCCGCGATATGCTGGAGATTAAGGCCGCTCTTTATGAAAATATTCTGGTTATGGTCTAATCATTATCCATACAAGGATGGTTTATCATAACCGTCCCGTCTCTAAAAAAAGACCCATTCTCTGGAATAGGTCTTTTTTTTATGCCCATTTATGCCCTTATTTGCGCGTTTTACCGCGGCCGCTTCAGCCAGAAGCACAGCTCCTTCACGGCATTTTCACGGCCGTTTCTGTGGATAACTCAAGGATAACTGTGGAAAAGCGGTCTATTCTGTGGAAAAGCTTGGTTAGTTATGGCAACTCCACCTGGGACGCTCGGACAGATTTTCCGTAGAACAAATGAGCGTTGGCATATATAGGGGACAGTCGTGTTATGCGCAAAGATATGGGCCGTGGGTGGTTTGGGGGTTGTACACAACGGCCGTTTCTCTTTCCACAGTTCCAGCCAACCCAGCCCACCCAAAAGGCCGCGTATGTGGCTAAAACACCCGTTCATGACACACATATGCAGGGTAAATCAATCTATCCACTTATCAACAGGCCCTACTATCTACTACTATAAATAAAGATAAAAGAAGGGTACCTGATAATAAGTTGTTTATGTATCCGGAATAAAAAAAGCGTCGCCGCATGTACGCTAATCAAAGTCCGTTGGTAAAGCAATCTGTTGATAATGCTCAAACTGACGTTGAATTTGGGCGTCGGTAATTTTGCTCAAGGCCAGGGGTGGCAGATGTTGTCGGGGGAAAAAGCCAGCGTCGTCGATTTCAAAGTTATTGGCGCTTAACTGGCCGCCGATGATTTCACAGAGAAAGAATAGGCGATACAGAGAAAACGGCCGTTGTTTCTGCCCCTGTTTGTCAATGTCGTAAACGGCCGTTAGTTTTACCGGTCTCACTTCAAAGCCACTTTCCTCGCGCACTTCTCGTATCACCGCCTCGCTAGGTGCATCCCCTACATCGGCAAAGCCGCCAGGCACGGTCCACAAAGCGTCGCCGTAATTTTCTTTCACCATTAAAATTTCAGGACCATCCCCCTTATCACGAAAAACGGCAGCGCGGACGCCAACTTTTGGCGTGGCATAGCCTGTCTCTTGCTGGAAAAGATCGCGGATAACGGCCGTTTCCACCTCGCTGTGATGGGCCATGATCTCGACTGCCAAAGCTGACAACTGCTGGTATCGATCCGCATCAAACGGATCACGAGTAAAAGCCAGCCCACTTTGGGCAATCGCTTGAATTTGTTTGGCCCAGGTCAGCCAATGTAAATCACTCATATCCGGATCATAACAGGTTTCTTACGTTTGTCTGCCCTGTTTCGTAGCCCTTCTCAATTGTGCTATCATTGGGGACATGGCAACTGTCATCCTCATACGACATGGCGAAAATGATTGGGTGAAGAAACATCGGCTGGCTGGCTGGATTGAAGGCGTACATTTGAATGAAAACGGCCGTTCCCAGGCCAAAGACGCCGCCAAACGCCTGTCGAAACTGACGCTTAACGCGCTGTACAGCAGTCCCGTCACCCGCTGTGTGGAAACCGCCGAGTACATCGCTAAATCCCAAAAGTTAAAAATTAACGAGTTAGCAGATGTGGGAGAAGTGCGCTATGGTGAGTGGGAAGGCAAAAAGATCAATACATTAGCCAGCAAACCGGAATGGCAGGCGGTTCAATATTATCCCAGCCGCTTTCAGTTTCCAAAAGGGGAAGCGCTGCGCGAGGTGCAGTTCCGCGCCATTCAAGCGTTGGAGAAATTGAGCGCCACCCATGGAGATGAGCTGATCGCTGTTATCTCCCATGCGGACTTGATCAAACTCATTTTGGCTCATTACCTGGGCGTTCATATCGACTTGTTCCAGCGTATTGTTATCGACCCCGCTTCTATGAGTGTGGTGGCGTTAAGGGCACATGGCGTGGTGCGCGTGGTGCGCGTGAATGATACCGGGCCGCTGACAATGCCCAAGCCAGCAGATGATAAAGCTAAAAAAAAGAAGAAGTAACCGCGCTCAATAAAGCGCACCTTGAGCAAAAGGCAACAGTATGGCCCAGCATATTGAACTCAATCCAGTTTATCATTTTACAGTTGGTACAGAGGGGGAACCCGGGCAGCGCGTATTTTATTTACAAGGCAGCCAGGGTTCGCAGCTGATATCGCTTGTCGTTGAAAAAGAACAGGCGGCTATGTTAGCCAGCAGCCTCGACTCTCTGTTAGAGGAGCTAAACAAAAAGCATCCGCTAAAAACACAGGGAACCCAAGACCCGGTGTGGAAAGATTTACGGCTGCGCGAACCGCTTGAAGCTTTATTTCGAGTAGGGCATATGGGCCTGGGCTACAATGAAGACAGTGACCAGATTGTGTTGGTGGCTTACGAATTAGTAGAAGAAGACGAAGACCCCAATATCGTTAGTTTTTGGCTTTCCCGGGCACAGGTCAAGCTTCTGATCGAACATACAAATGAAGTGGTCAGGTCGGGACGGCCGTTGTGCGGTAATTGTGGTCGTCCCATAGACAAAGAAGGCCACTTCTGCCCCAATCGGAATGGACACATCCATTAGGCAGCGAGGCTGAGGATTGTATGGCTGACGCCGAACTATTGCGCCTGTTAGAAAACGGCCGTTTAGAAGTGGAAGGGTTGCTGCCGTGGAGTTCTAACTATACCTTCCTGGTGCAGATTTGCGGGGATGAAGAAGCTGTTTCGGCTGTATATAAACCGCGCCGGGGGGAACGGCCGTTATGGGATTTTCCAGAAGGGACGTTATGCGCCCGAGAACGGGCCGCTTTTATAGTGAGTGAGGCGTTACATTGGCAGGTGACGCCGCCGACAGTGCTGCGTGATGGTCCTCACGGGCTGGGTTCCGTGCAGCTATTTATCGAGCATGATCCAGAGCAGCATTATTTTACCTTTGAAGGCCAGCCTGAATATGCCGCTCAGTTGCAAAAAATCGTGTTGTTCGATGTCCTTATCAACAATGCGGACCGCAAAGGGGGGCATGTGTTACGAGAAGAACGCGCTGGCCAGCCAAACCATTTATGGGCCATCGATCACGGCGTCTGCTTTCACACCGATCCCAAACTCCGCACTGTAATTTGGGAATTTGCCGGGCAACCGGTAGCGCCAGACTTGTTGGCGTCTTTAACACAATTTTATGAAGATATGGCGGTGGATAACGGCCGTTTACGCACCCAGCTCAATGAACTATTAACGATACAAGAGGTAACGGCCTTACTACACCGGCTGCAACGCCTGATAGATAGAGGCATTTACCCCTATCCTGGTTCCGGCAGGCATTATCCCTGGCCTCCGGTATAATACCTGCTTCAACATCATTTATTTAGCGTTCACCAGTAAAATTCAATGGCATTCAAAATCCTTATCATAGACGATCACCCGGAAACACGCAGCATCATCGGCCATGTGCTTAAACAACAGGGCTATGTCGTTATCACTGCGGAAAACGGGCGGCAAGGGGTGGAAGCGGCCGAACGAGAGCTGCCTCACATCATCTTGTGCGATTACATGATGCCGATCATGGATGGCGTAGAAGTCGTTCGTACCCTGCGGGCTAAACCCGCTTACGATAAAACCCCTATCATCATGTTCACGGCCGTCGATGATCCCCATCAAAAACTGACCGCCTTTGACGCCGGCGCCGATGATTATTTAAACAAACCCACAGAACCTTCTGAACTTATCGACCGGGTAAAAGTGCTCCTGGAGTCCAGTTATGGCGCTACGCTAGAACCATTGATATCTGGCGCCACCATATTGAACCCCTCTGTGGTCACTTCCTCAAAAATTGGAGAACCGGAGGCCGCCTCAGACAGCGCGAAGAAAAATTATCAACTGACGGCCGTCATGGGGGTGCGCGGCGGCGTGGGCACAACCACGATGGCGATCAACCTGGCAGCTTGTCTGGCGCAGTCCGGGGATCGCACCGCGCTGGTTGATTTTGATCTCGCACATGGGCATATTGGTCTATACTTGAACCAAAAAACAGCCGGTGGGGTCAATAATCTGGCCTCAATGACAGATGCAGAAGCAGCCGGAGAAGTGGCGCATCAATTAGTACCGTATACGCCCAACTTGAATTTATTGTTGGCGCATCTCAATGTAGACGGCCGTTATCCCCTCATCTCCGGCGCACAAGCAGCCACCGTCTTAACCACGCTCTCGCAAAGTATGCAGGCCACTGTGGTAGACCTCGGCGCTGCCATGAACGAAGTGAGCCGCAGCACTCTGGAGATTGCCGACCATGTGATTATCTGCCTGCGTCCGGAGCGCATCGCCTTAATCGCTGCCCGGCAACTATTGGCCACGCTGAAAAAAATATTATTCCCGCAAACAGAGATACATATTGTTCTCATGGATTTCAGCAGCGGCGGCATACAACTTCCCAAAACGGCCGTTGAAGGCTTTTTAGGCTATCCGGTCATCACCACAATCCCTATTTCACTCAAAGAAATAACCCATTCCGTCAATAAAGCGAAACCCCTGGTATTTATACCGGAACCATCGCCGGCCATTAAAGCATTCATAAACCTAGCCCGCCAACTGCAAAAAACTCGTTGAGGAACCAGTGAAACAGCATGAGTTATTCATCCAAGAAGCCCTCGGCCTTCTAAAAAAAGCAAACAATGTCGTCGCCTTGACAGGGGCCGGTATTAGCACCGACTCCGGCATCCCGGACTTTCGCAGCGAGAGTTCTGGTTTATGGGATTATGTAGATCCGATGGAAGTTGCCACCATCGCCGCCTTCAAACGCAATCCCCAAGCTTTTTTCGACTGGATACGGCCGCTTGTGCAGAAAATTGTCGCCGCCCAGCCAAACGCCGCCCATCTGGCGCTGGCCGATATGGAGAAATACGGCCCGCTTAAAGCGATCATCACCCAGAACATCGATGTGCTGCACACCAAAGCCGGGTCGCAAACTGTCTTCGAAGTGCATGGACATATGCGCGAGGCCACCTGTATGCATTGCCTGCAAACCTACCACACGGAGAGCGTCTTAGACGCCTATTTGCAAAACGGGATTATTCCTCGCTGCCCGCAATGTGGGGGCGTCCTCAAACCCAATGTCATCTTGTTTGGTGAAATATTGCCGGTTCTGATCCTGAATCGAGCCAAGCGTTTGCTCCGGGAATGCGACGTGTTGATTGTGGCCGGCTCTTCGTTAGAAGTCGCCCCGGCCAGCGATTTGCCCCTGCTGGCAAAGTTTGCCGGCGCCCGTTTAATTATTGTCAATTATGCGGAAACGCACCTGGATGATCTGGCCGATGTGGTTATTCATGCGAATGTGACGGAGGTGCTGCCCCGCCTGGCGGCCCCCTTTACGCCGACGTCAAACAAACCAAAGCATGTGTGAGGAACTGGCATGTCTCCTATAACTGAATGGAAAGAACATATTTCTCTGGCAGAAATCAACCCGGAGAGCCTGGAAAGATTATTGGAGGTGAGTACCCTCCTCAGTTCCACTTTGCAATTGGATCATTTGTTAGATTTGCTGATGGCTGTGGCCACAGAATTAACCAATACGGAAGCCGCTTCTATCTTGTTGGTAGACCGGCAGACAGGGCAGTTACATTTTGCCGCCTCATCCGGCCCTGATATTCCAGGTAATGTGGTGGTACCCATGGATAGCAGTATTGCCGGCTGGGTGGTGCGTAACGGCCGTTCTCTCATCCTGGACGACGTGCAGACAGACGACCGCTTTTATGCCAATGTGGATCAAGATTTGCAGTTTCATACCAGAGCCATGTTAGCCGTGCCGCTCATCACCGGCAAAGGCGTTATTGGCTGCCTGGAAGTGATCAACAAAAATGACGCCAGCTATTACACCAGCCAGGATGTGGCTTTGATGGAGGCGTTGGCTGCGCAAGCGGCCGTCGCCATCTTGAATGCTCATTTGTTTAACCAGTCTGATTTGCTGGCAGAAATTATGCATGAGTTGAAGACGCCGCTCATGGCCATTACCACCGCTAGTGAACTGCTGATTCGCCCAGACCTGCCAGAGAACAAGCGCTCTGATGTGGTCGCCATGATCCAGCGTGAGACCAAAAGACTCTCACGCATGACGCAGGAATTTGTCGATTATGCTCGTCTGGAATCCGGCCGTATGCAGTTGGCGCAAAAGCCGGTTGACATAGCGGAAGTGGTTACAGATGTGGTCGGTCTGGCGCTGGCGCAGGCAGACGCCCATCACGTTGAACTGCTTGTCGATTTAGCGGCTGATCTGCCCACGGAAACGGATGTGCCCTGCCTGCTGGGCGACCGCGACCGCTTGCAGCAAGTGCTGCTGAACCTGGTAAGCAACGGCATTAAGTACAATTGGGAAAACGGCCGTTTAGCCATCATTGGTCGCTGCGAAACCGATCATATCTATCTGGCTGTCGCCGATTCCGGGCCGGGCATCGCCCCCGAAGACCTGGAACATCTCTTTGAACGCTTCTACCGTGTGCCGGGCAGCGCGGAAAAAGCGGAAGGCAGTGGTTTAGGTCTGACGATTACTAAAAAAATTGTAGAAGAGCATAACGGCCGTATCCATGTGGAAAGCGTTTTAGAGGAAGGAACCACGTTTACCATTGAACTACCGTTGAGTTGGTGAATGGTGGACAGTGGACAGTGGCTAGTGGACAGTAGCTAGTTATCTTTGTGGTCCTTTGTTCCTTTGTTCCTTTGTATTGAGTTTTTTTTGAGCCCCTAAAGCCTCACTTTTCCCTTGCCATTACTTCTGGCAAAAAATCACACAATTCCCGCATGAGCAGACCGGAATCATACGCATATTGAGCTGCCGCTGCGCCATGCAGGTATGCGCCCAGCCGGGCTGCATCAAATGGCGCTACCCCCTGCGCCAATAAGCCGGTAATCACGCCGCTCAACACATCGCCGCTGCCGGCCACTGCCAGCGCCGGGTTGGCAAAGGGATTGATTGTCAGCCGGCCGTCCGGCGCGGCGATGACGGTATAAGCCCCTTTTAAAAGCAGTACACAGCCCCACGCCGCCGCTTTTTCTTGGGCCAGCGCCACCCGATCCCGCTCCTGTAAGTCGGCCAGAGTCACGCCCATTAACCGCGCCATCTCGCCGGGATGAGGCGTGAGAATGGTGTGGGGCGGCAGCCGTTTCCACCAGGCTTCTTTTGACGCCAACACGTTCAGGCCATCGGCGTCTATCACCAGCGGCGGCAGCGTCTCTTTTGCCGCCAGCAAGTCCGTTATGAAAGCGTCTGCCGCATCCAGCCCCGGACCGATAAGCAGGGCATCGCCCTTTGTCGCTTGCAGTACGGATACGCTGGCTGGCCCCAATATCTGGCTGTCGGGAATGAGGGGGTAGGTGGCTTCCGGCAGTTGGGTGGCGCAGGCGGCGCGAATGGTTGTGGGCACGGCCAGGGCGACCAGGCCCGCCCCCACCCGGTAGGCGGCTTTGGCGGCCAGGATGGGCGCGCCCCAATAATGGGTGGAACCGGCGGCGATAACGGCCGTCCCAAATGTGCCTTTATGTCCGCTTAACGGTCGTTTCGGTTGCCTCTCTCTGGCGTCGGCCGCCGTCATCACCGCCACTTGTACCTGCGCCACGTCGGGCAGGTCGGCGGGGATGCCAATGTCGGCGACTACCAGTTCGCCGCAGGCCGCCGCCCCTGGAAAGCGGAAATGGCCTCGCTTGGCTCCGGCAAAGGTGACGGTGAGGCTGGCGGGCAGGGCCAACTCGTCTAAAGCGCCGCTGTCACAATTGAGGCCACTGGGGCAATCGACGGCCACGATGATGGGGGGCGCTTCTGCAGGGGGGGCGGCGGCGCTAAACCGGTTGAGCGTCACCCGGTTTGGGCGCTGGGCGGAACGGCCGTTTATGCCCGCCCATACTTGCTGCATCAAGTGTGCCAGCTCACCGCCAATGGGTCGGGTAACGCCGGTTCCCAGCAAGGCGTCAAGCACCAGATCGGCGGCGGCCAGCCGGTCACGTAGCGTCCGATAGCCTTGATCCAAACTGGCTTCGATGGCGAACAAATCCATCTTCATGATTTTGGCGTAATTCTCATCTTGGGCCGCATCGCGGATTTTGTAGAGGTAAAAGGCGACGTCTGCGCCTGCTTCCGCCAGATAGCGTCCTGCCACCAGCCCATCGCCGCCGTTGTTACCCGGCCCCACCAGCGCCAAAATGCTCATGCCAGCCACCGGATACCGTTCCCTGATAGCCTCAGCAACGGCTTTGCCGGCCGTTTCCATCATTTGTGGATAACTGGTGACGCCAGAAGCGTCGGCCGCTTTCTCTGCGGCCACCATTTCTGCTACGGTAAAAACTTTAATCATGGGAAACTCCTGATTGGGGATTGGGGATTGGGGATTGGGGATTGGGGATTGGGGATTGGGGATTGGGGATTGCGGATTGCGGATTGTGGGTTGCAGGGTTGGAAGGTTGGAAAGTAACGAGATGCTCTGTCGCCAGCCACTGGCCACCCGCCGCCAGCCACCAGCCACTTGCCACTTTGCCACCTGCCACTTTGCCACTTGCCACTTGCCACTTTGCCACCCGCCACCAGCCACCTGCCGCCAGCCACCCGCCACCTGCCACTTTGCCACCAGCCACCTGCCACCTTGCCACCCGCCACTTTGCCACCCGCCACTTTGCCACCTGCCACTTGCCACCTGCCACTCGCCACCTGCCACCTGCAATCCGCAATCCGCAATCC
>CAZXVH010000104.1:0-18964 GCA_964643965.1 uncultured Ardenticatenaceae bacterium | reverse complement strand
GCTGCTGTGGCGGCCGCTGTACCGCCTGGCTGAAGAAAAATATCGCATGGAGTAAATAACTTACCAACCAAATCCTTGTACAAAAAACAAGAAAATTGTCCGCAGATGACGTAGATTTCGCAGATTAAGAAAAAATCTGTGTCATCTGCGAAATCTGCGGAAAAATTGGAGATTGGTCCAATTTTAAAAGTGAGGCAAAAATGCTTTTGCAATTAAACCAGGTATCTATGGAGTACGGCAGTGGCGAGCGCCGCTTTATGGCCGTTGAAAATGTGGATTTAACGTTGCAGGAAGGGGAGTTTATGGCGCTGCTGGGGCCGTCTGGCTGCGGCAAAAGCACGTTGCTGCGCATTATCGCTGGCTTGCAAACGGCGACAGGGGGCGAGGTATTGTATCGAGGACGGCCGTTGCGCGGCGTCAATCCCCATACCACCATCGTCTTCCAAACCTTCGCCCTCTTCCCCTGGCTGACCGTGCTAGAAAACGTCGCCCTCGCCTTGAAAGCGAAAGGCGTCCCGGCGGCGGAGCGCAACCTACGAGCCGAAGAAGCGATTGATCGCGTGGGGCTGGACGGTTTTGAGAGCGCCTATCCCCGCGAACTGTCGGGTGGTATGCGCCAAAAGGTGGGCTTTGCCCGCGCCATCGTCAATGAACCGGAGCTACTCTGCCTGGACGAACCATTCTCCGCCTTAGATATTCTCAGCGCTGAAGCGCTGCGCGGTGAACTGCTAGAACTGTGGACGGGCAGCCTCATCCCCACCAAAGCGATTTTAATGGTCAGTCACAACATCGAAGAGGCGGTCTTCATGGCCGACCGCATTGTCCTCATGGACAAAAACCCAGGTCGCATCATCGCCGATCTACCTGTTCTCCTGCCCCATCCGCGCCAGCGTAAATCGGCCGAATTTCAAGCCTTGGTCGATCAGGTGTACGGCATCCTGGCTGGCCAAACGCAGCCGGAAGCGGTAGAAATCGGCACGGCGCCTGGCGAGCCAGGGCCGACCCGCAGCCTGCCCCATGTGGCTATCAGTGATCTGGCGGCGCTGCTGGAGCGATTAACCGAAGCGCCCCAGCAACGAGCCGACATCTACCGGCTGGCAGAGGAATTGGGGCTAATCTCCGACGATCTACTTAGTTTGGTGGAAACGGCCGAACTGCTGCGTTTTGCCACCGTGGAAAAGGGGGACATCACGCTGACGGCGCTGGGCGAAACCTTTGCTGAAGCCTCTATCTTGGCGCGTAAGGAGATATTCGCCAGCCGCATCCATCGTCTACCCATCTTCAAATGGGTGCTGGAGCTGATACAGGCGACGAACAGACAGGCGCTGGATTGGGATGTCGTGCAAGCCGCCCTGGAATTGGAATTTCCGCCGCCGGAAGCAGAGCGGCAGTTGGAAACAATCGTCAATTGGGGGCGGTACGCTGAACTGCTGGCCTATGATGATGACAGCGCTGTGTTGTCGTTGGATGCCGAGGCGGCGTTGGCTCGCTGACGCAAATGCACTCATTAGACAGAGGCGAAGCGGCGGGAGAGCGGTTTCGCCAAAGAATTAGGCGCATACTGGGAAAAATTGACAATAGGTGTTCAAGTCGTACAATCAAGTCAATACTGAGAAACATACTCAAATGGGAATCATTACCATGAATCAATTTGATCGAATTACATTTGATCCTCAAATAATGGGAGGCCGTGCTTGTATCCGAGGGATGCGGGTGACGGTGGCCTTACTCTTAAACTTGATAGCAAATGGAATGACAATTAAAGAAATTATTAATGCTTATCCCTATCTGGAAACGGACGATATTCAGCAGGCATTACGCTATGCTGTCTAAAATAATCAATCGACTGGTTCCAAATATGCTGGGCAATACGCTGATTCCAGGCCAGGGTGGCTTTTTATCAGCCGGAAGTTAAATGCCCACCCTCATCAAATGTTGAGAAGGCCACCTCAGGGTGGTCTTTTTTGTTGAGAGGAAAATCATCATCCAGCCGACGACAACCAAGGTGACTCTTGGTACACTGCCTGTTGAGAATTAAATCGTAGGTCGGATTAACAATCTGAGTTACAAAGAAAACAAGTTGAGAGGACAAGCTATGCAAAAAGTAATAACGACAGAAAGAATACCAATCAAGTTATGGCTTGATGATATTGAAGAAGGCACCTTAGAACAGGCCAAAGATTTAGCCAATCTCCCTATTGCGTTTAGCCATATCGCAATTATGCCGGACGCCCATCTAGGCTATGGCATGCCTATCGGGGGGATTTTGGCCGCCAAAGATGCCATCGTTCCCAACGCTGTGGGCGTAGATATTGGCTGTGGCATGTGTTCTTTAAGAACAAATTTGCACCATATTGAACGTGAAGCGCTAAAAGAAGTGATGGGTAAAATCCGTGAAACTGTGCCGGTAGGGTTTAATCATCACACAGAAAAGCAGGATGAAGCGTGGATGCCCCCTTTAGAAGATGGGCTGCCAATCGTTTCCCAGGAATATGAGAGCGGCCGTCGCCAAATAGGAACGTTGGGTGGCGGCAACCATTTCATTGAGATCCAACTTGGTTCTGATGGTTACATCTGGATTATGGTGCATTCGGGTTCGCGGAATGTTGGGTTCACAGTAGCCAATCATTATCATAAAAAAGCGATAGAAGAAACTAAAAAACGTCAAGATGATGTGCCAAAAGATCTTTCCTATTTCCTGCGCGGTACAGAGGGATATGATCATTATTTTAAAGAAATGAACTACTGTATCGAGTTCGCTCTGCAAAACCGAAAACTGATGATGGAAAGAGTAAAAGAAGCATTTACCGAAGTTATTCCAACCGTGGAATTTTCAAATTTCATCAATAAGCCGCATAACTTCGCCGCTTTGGAAACGCATTATGGGGAAAAAGTGATGGTGCATAGAAAAGGGGCCACAAGAGCCGAGAAGGGAGAGTGGGGGATGATCCCAGGTTCCCAAGGTACCAGTTCGTACCTGGTAACAGGGAAGGGCAATCCGCTTTCGTTTAATTCCTGTTCTCACGGCGCCGGCCGAATCATGAGCCGTGCCCAAGCGCGCAGAACGCTAGACCTTGATGAGGAAAAGGCGCAGCTTGAGGAGTTGGGCGTCATTCACGCCCTGCGCCATAAAAGGGATCTGGATGAAGCGCCAGGCTCCTACAAAGATATTGAGGAAGTGATGGCTCTGCAGCAAGATTTGGTGGAAATTGAAGTGGAATTAAAACCATTGGCGGTGATAAAGAGTTCTTAAGAAGGTGTGAAAAATTATATGGTTCACGCCGAGTTGGCCGACAAGTTGGGCTATGTTGAGTTGAAGTTAAAACTTGAGGAAATGGCTGCTGATGAAGCGGGTCATGCCCGTGAACTGCATCGCATTCTGAAAGGAATGTAAATGATGAACGACAATAAAAAACAACTCAAACGGACTGGCAGCAATATGGCTATAGGCATTGCTATAGGCCTCGTCCTCGGCGCGGGGGTTGGTGTAGCCATGGATAATCTTCTCGTGGGCATGGGGGTGGGCATCGCGATTGGTGCAGGACTTGGTGCAGGACTTGGTGTCGCGATAGAAAGAGAACGCGATAAAACAGATGAGTAATACATATTAAAAAGGAGGCTGAACAATGACAAACACAGATCAGAATAAGAAATACACCTGGCTAATAAGCATAATAGTCCTGTTGGTATTGGCTCTAATAGCCGTTTGTGCGCTGGCTTTTACTGGATTCTTGGTGTTTAATATTTTTATGGGATGACAACGGCCGTTTCCCACACCACAAGCAAATATGAGCATCTGGCGTTAAAATCAAGAGAGCAGCCGTGAACAAATACGCGAGGTAATGATGTGGAGAGTAAACATGCGTTTCTTTAACTGGCTTGTGATCTTATTGACAGCCCTCATACTGGTTAGTTGTACCTTTCAAGACGAGTCTGAGCCAGCGCTACCCCCCGAGCAGTCGCCCATCCAGCTTCGTGATTTGGATGTGACCACGGGGCAGACAATTTATGTGCCAGCCTACTCCGAAATGCGCATCGCCCGCAACCGCACCCTCGATCTGGCCGTGACCTTAACCGTCCACAACACCGATTTTGACCACCCCATCATCTTAACCTCGGTCAGATATTACGATACTCAGGGCCAACTGCTCAGAGAATATGTGACGGAGCCGCGCCCGTTGGCGCCGCTGGCCGCTACGGACTTCTTTGTCGAGGCGCAAGAACAAAGTGGGGGATTGGGCACTAACTTCATCGTGGAGTGGGTGGCTGAGCAGCCCGTCTTTGAACCGATTGTGGAGGCGATTATGCTCAATACCGCCAACAATCAAGGCATCTCCCTGACCAGTCCCGGCCGGGTTATCAAGCAAATTGCGCCACAAAATGAATAGAGGTCTATTAAACTAATGGGAATTGCTGCCGATATCGCCATTATCATTGTCGCTGGCCTGATAGGGGGCTTAATCGCCCAGCGGCTGAAACAACCGCTGCTGTTGGGCTACATTTTGGCCGGCATCATGGTAGGGCCGTTTACCATTGGGCCAACCGTTTCTGACATACAAAACATTGAATTGCTGGCTGAGATCGGCGTGGCTCTCCTACTGTTTGCCCTGGGTTTGGAGTTTTCCTTAAAAGAGCTGCAACCCGTGCGCAAAATTGCCTTGATCGGTACGCCGATTCAAATTTTGCTGACGATGGCTTTTGGTTATGGCATCGGTCAGCTTCTAGGCTGGGATTGGTTTTCATCCCTCTGGTTTGGCGGCTTGATCGCCCTTTCCAGCACAATGGTGGCGCTGAAGACGCTCATGAGCCAGGGACGGCTGGGCACGTTGTCCAGCCGGGTCATGATCGGTATGTTGATTGTGCAGGACTTAGCCGTCGTGCCTCTGATGATCATTCTGCCTGAGTTGAATAAACCGGGGGCGGGGCTGTCTATTTTGGCAACGGCCGTTCTCAAAGCCGCCCTGTTCTTATTTTTAATGATCTTTGTCGGCACACGCTTGATTCCCCGTCTCGTGATCACCATCGCCAGATGGAATTCCCGCGAACTATTCCTCATCGCCATCGTGGCCATCGGCTTAGGCATTGGCTATGTCACCTATTTATTTGGCCTCTCCTTTGCCTTTGGTGCCTTTGTGGCGGGCATGGTCTTAAGCGAATCTGATTATAGCCATCAGGCGCTCAGCGACATCATCCCCCTGCGCGATATATTTGGCCTGCTCTTCTTCGTTTCCGTGGGCATGTTGCTAGACCCCCGCTTCTTGCTTGAAAATTGGCAAACCGTCCTCCTGGTAGTTCTGCTCGTCAGTGTGGGCAAAGCCTTCATCTTTGGCTCATTGAGTGCTTTATTTGGCTACGGCAACATTGTTCCCTTTGCCGTGGGCTTAGGGCTGTTCCAGATAGGCGAATTTTCTTTTGTGCTGGCGCGAGTGGGTCTGAGCACAAACTCCATTAGCGCGGACGTCTATGCCCTTGTCCTGACTGTAACGGTCATCACCATGCTGCTCACCCCGCTTATTTCTGGGTTCACGACGCCGTTATACGCCTTCCGTCGCCGTTGGGCGCCGCGGGAACCGATAGAAACGATAAACATCCCGGAAACAGGATTACGTCAGCATGTGGTCATCGCCGGTGGCGGCCGTGTCGGTCTGTATGTGGCGCATTTATTGCAGCAGTTAAACTTGGGGCTGGTGATCATTGAGCTGGATCAGCGACGGGTGGAACAGGCAAAGGAAGCGCATCTGCCGATCATCTATGGCGACGCCAGCCAGCAAGTCATCCTGGAAGCGGCCCAGATAGCCCAGGCTCGGCTGGTACTTATCACCACGCCAGCCATGCAAACAACCCATGCCATTGCCGAGCAAGTGCAGCAATTGAATCCTGGCGTAGACATTGTGGCGCGCGCAGAAGGCATAGAGACAATGCAAATGTTGCCTGAATACGGGGTGTCGCAAGTGGTACAGCCAGAATTTGAAGCCAGCCTGGAAATGACCCGCCAGGCGCTGCTCCACTTTGATATCTCCCCCACTGAAATCCAAACGTTCACAGATTCGATTCGGCAACAGTTGTATGCGCCTCTTTACCAAGAAAATCAAGAAAATAAGCAGTACCAGACGGTTGCCCAGCTACAAAGGGCGACACGCTTGCTCGAGCTAAAATGGGTCACAGTACCGGCAGACAGCCCTCTTGTGGGACAGACCATCGAATCTGCTAAAATACGTACCCAGACGGGCGCTTCTATTGTGGGCATACTTCGTGACAGAGAATTGACGCCAAACCCAGAACGGGATTACCGTTTTTCGGCGGGAGATTTTGTGGCCGTAATGGGCAGCACAGAGCAACTCGCCGCCTTTCAAGCATCGAAGCGCCTCGGTGGTATGGACGCACCTGGCGACAGGAGTCACAGCCCCTGAAACTGGAGGGGCGTGTTCCTGACGCCGTCGCTGATAACAGCTGCGTTTCGTAGTTGTTGTTAAAAGGAGATCACAAATGTACAACGATCCACTTAGTATCACATCAACCCTGAAGACAGAATCGGGATCTGTAAAGTATGCCAGCCTGGCAAAACTGGCTGACAGAACCGGCGCGGACATTGCCCGACTGCCGCATACAGTCAAAATTCTGTTGGAAAATATCGCACGCCGAGCAGGGGGCAGAGACGTTTCGGAGGCCGACGTCGAAGCGCTGGCAAATTGGCCCCATGGCAAAGACGCATCGCTCGCTTTTATGCCGGCGCGGGTTTTAATGCAGGATTTCACCGGCGTTCCGGCGGTGGTTGACCTCGCCGCAATGAGAAGCGCCCTGGCTCGATCTGGCGGTGACCCCAAGCGGGTCAACCCCTTTGTTCCTGTCGACCTTATCATCGATCACTCGGTGCAGGTTGATCGTTTCGGCAGCCCTGATGCCTACGCCGCTAACCTGAAGTGGGAATACCGACGCAACCGCGAACGCTATGCGTTGCTGAACTGGGCGCAGCAGGCATTCGACGAATTCCGGGTGGTCCCACCCGGCATGGGAATCTGTCACCAGGTCAACCTGGAACACCTGGGGCGCGTGGTGAAGGAGCGCGACGGCTGGGCCTTCCCCGACACCTTGGTCGGTACCGATTCGCACACGCCGATGATCAATGGTCTCGGTGTCCTGGGATGGGGCGTCGGCGGGATAGAAGCGGAAGCAGCGATGCTCGGCCAGCCCATGTTCCTGCCGAAACCAATCGTTGTCGGTGTCAGGGCGAGCGGCGTCCTGCCTCCCGGCACCACAGCCACGGATCTTGTCCTGACGCTGGCGCAAATGCTGCGCGCCCACGGGGTGGTGGGCAAATTCGTCGAATTCTTCGGCTCCGGGTTGAGCAGCCTGGGCATCGCCGACCGGGCGACGCTCTCCAACATGTCGCCCGAGTTTGGCGCCACCGCCACCCTGTTTCCTGTCGATGCGAACACGTTGAACTATCTGCAACTCACCGGGCGTGGGGACAATGTTGATCTGGTCGAGCGTTACACAAAAGCACAGGGCCTGTTCCGCACCAACGCCGACCCCGAGCCACGTTTTGATGAGACCCTCGACCTGGATCTAAGTAAGGTTGAACCGAGTGTTGCTGGCCCCAAACGGCCGCAAGATCGGGTCGCACTGTCCGGGGTCAGGGAATCTTTCAGTTCCGGTTCGGTGGCCGAGGTGAAGGCCGAAGAAATTGCGCGACTTGTCGCCGAAAGCAGCAGTGCGGCCGGTGATTTTCTCAAGGCCGATCCGGAGCCGTTGGAGGAGCCGAGCGCAGCCAAATACGTCACCCACGGTTCGGTGGTCATCGCCGCGATTACAAGCTGCACGAATACGTCCAACCCGTCGGTCATGCTCGCCGCTGGCCTTCTCGCCAAAAAAGCGGTCGAGGCTGGCTTGCAGTGTAAACCGTGGGTGAAGACCTCCCTGGCTCCAGGCTCGCGGGTTGTGACCCAGTACCTGGATCAGGCCGGGCTTACGCCCTATCTCAACAAGTTGGGCTTCAATCTCGTGGGCTACGGCTGCACGACCTGCATTGGCAACTCGGGTCCCTTGCCTGAGGAGATCGCCGAAGTTGTGGATGAGAAAGATTTGTCGGTTGTGGCCGTGCTGTCGGGAAATCGAAACTACGAAGGCCGGATTCATTCCCAGGTGAAAGCGAGCTATCTCGCATCACCCCCGCTGTGCATCGCCTATGCACTTGTGGGCACTGTGCTGTGCGACCTGAGCGTGGACCCGCTGGGCACGGACAACAACGGCCAGCCCGTTTACCTGAAGGACATCTGGCCGACCACTGAAGAGATCGAAGCAGTGGTGGCCTCGTCTGTCAAAGCGGAGCAGTTCGACCTGGAGTACGGCCGTATCTTCGAGGGCGATGACAAGTGGAGGAGCATGCCGGCGCCGAAGGGAACCTTGTTCGACTGGGTGGACGATTCGACCTACGTTCGCGAGCCACCTTTCTTCATCGATTTTGCGGAAGCTCCCGCGGCGCCAGCAAATATCGAAGGCGCATACGCCCTGGCGGTACTCGGCGATTCGGTGACAACTGATCACATCTCACCCGCCGGCGCGATAGCCGCCAGCTCCAGCGCCGGACAATATCTCCTCGCGCATGAAGTGCCCGTCCCCGAGTTCAACAGTTATGGTTCCCGACGCGGCAACCACGAAGTCATGATGCGTGGCACGTTCGGCAATCTGCGGCTGCGTAATCTGATGGTACCTGACGCCGTAGGCCCCTGGACCTTGCACGTGCCCAGCGGCGAGACGATGAGCATCTACGACGCGGCCATGCGGTACGTTGACGAACAGTCGCCCTTGGTCGTCATTGCGGGGCGCGATTATGGGGCGGGCAGCTCACGCGACTGGGCCGCCAAGGGCGCCGCTTTGCTCGGCGTCAAGGCGATTATTGCCGAAAGCTACGAGCGTATCCACCGCAGTAACCTCGTCTGTATGGGCGTATTGCCCCTGCAATTCAAAGACGGCGACTCGGCGAAGTCGCTGGGCTTGACCGGCTTCGAGACCTTCACCATCACCGGAATTCGTGACGGCATTGAGCCACGCCAGAATGCAACGGTTGCAGTGACCCGAGAGGACGGATCGCAGATGACGTTCGACGCCATAGTCAGGGTAGATGCACCGGCAGAAGTCGAATACTTCCGCCACGGCGGCATCTTGCAGATGGTCCAACGACAATTGGCGGCAAGCTCGTGATAAGCAAACTTGCCGGCCGTGAGGAATTTGGGATGGGTGACGACGAGTTATTGTCAGTCTGTCGCGACCTTCCTGAATCTGCCTGCCAGGAGCAACCACGCAACTACGCACGGCATGTCGTCTCGTTGAGCCTGACGAGACTTGGCGAAGGCCTTGCCGACACCAAGCTCGTACTTGCCTGGCTGCTCAACGCTATTGGCGGGCCAACCTGGGCCATTGGTCTGCTGGTGCCCATCCGGGAATCGCTCGCGATGTTGCCGCAGCTTTTGATTTCAGCGCGGATTCGACAGCTCACTGTTCGCAAGCCCGTTTATGTTGTGGGCTGCATCATACAGGGCTTAGCGATTGTCGGTTTTGGCCTGGTTGGACTGACGCTTACGGGAACCAGCGCCGGGGTGGTGGCGATAGCGCTGATCACGGTGTTCGCGCTTGGACGTAGTCTCTGCTCGATCAGCCATAAGGATGTGCTGGCCAAAACGGTGGTCATCGGCCGGCGTGGATCCGTGAGCGGGATCGCGGGCAGCGTTGCCGCCGCAACGACGCTGCTGCTCGCCGCAGGTTATGCGTTTGGATGGATCCCGCTCACCGCGCCGGTTGTCGCCAGAGTCGTGATCATTGGTGGCGCCGCCTGGTTTCTTGCCGCGCTGGTCTTCAATTCGATTCAGGAATTCCCCGGCGCAACAGAAGGCGCCGTGGACGGGCTTCGCGCGGTGGTTGCACAGTTCGGCTTGCTGCGCAGTGATGCAGAACTGCGGTGGCTGATTGCGACCCGCACTTTGCTGCTGTCAACGGCACTGGCCCCGCCCTTCTACATTGCACTCAGTGGCGACTACGTCTCCAGCGGCCTCGGCACGCTGGGCCTTTTCATGATGGCGTCGGCAACCGCCAGCCTCACGAGTTCCTATATCTGGGGTCGCCTGGCAGATCGATCAAGCCGCCGCGTACTGATTTATGCGGCCGCGCTGGCAGCGTTGACCAATGCCACGGCCGCCGTTTTGGCGTTGGCAATGCCTGAGAAACTGGCGTTTGCGCCAATTCTGCCGCTGCTGCTTTTCGTGCTCACGGTCGCCTACCAGGGGGTTCGACTCGGCCGTTCGGTCCACATCATCGACATGGCAGACCTCGACAATCGCGCCACCTATACGGCTCTCAGCAATTCGATTGTCGGCGTCATTCTTCTGGCTGGCGGCATATTTGGGTTCATCGCCCGATGGTTCGGTCTCGGCGCTGTGCTGGCGATCTTCGCCCTGATGGCAGCGTTGGCTATCCCCACGGCCGCGCAACTGAGAGAGGTCCAGGCAGTAGACGCCGACCAGAGCTGAACGACGGCGCGCCGGCCTCGATCCGCAGGGGCAAACATCTGTTCAAGCGCCCCAACCCGAGCCAGGATATCGAGAGCGATCTTTTTAGAGAGGATGGTGTGAAACGAACACGAAATGGACTTTTAGAGGTATCATACCTCTGGACATGGAATTCTATGTCCGTTGAACCACGACACTTGCTATACTCGCTGTGGCCGGTTTCTGACCGTGCCACCTCTGGTAAAAATGTCAGATTATGCCCGTTTCGAGTATAAGCTATACTACTTTCAAGGAATGAAAATTATGAAAAAGTACAAAATTGCAGTAATCGTAGGCAGTCTACGTAAAGAATCCTTTAGCCTGAAAACGGCCAAAGCATTAATAAGGCTGGCGCCTGAATCGTTATCACTTGAAATAATAGACATAGCGGATCTTCCCATGTTCAATGAAGACTTGGAAGCAACCCCGCCAAAAGAATGGGTAACATTCCGGGAGCAAATCAGCGCTGTTGATGGACTTCTTTTCGTTACACCTGAATACAACCGCTCGGTACCTGGTGTTTTAGTTAACGCCATTGATGTAGGCTCACGTCCTTATGCACAAAACTCATGGGATGGGAAGCCCGCTGCCGTCGTAAGTGTTTCCATTGGTAACATTAGCGGATTTGGGGCCAATCACCATTTGAGACAGTCGCTAACTTTTGTCAACGTGCCTACTATGGCGCAACCAGAAGCTTATATTGGAGGCGCTGCAGAACTTTTTGACGATAAGGGTAATCTGACAAACGACTCTACCAAAGAATTCCTGGAGAGCTTTATGGCAGCCTTTGAAAAATGGGTTCATACAAATGCGTAGCAATGGCAAGGGTGAAAAGATGAATAATTCAGCAAAAACAGTCGTAGAAAAGATGTTCGCTGCCTTTGGTAGTGGAGATGTAGAAAAGTTTGTGGCAACGGTTTCCGACGACACCGTTTGGGTTTATCACGGTACGCAAATTATTCCCAGTGGCGTTTTTGAAAAAAAGGAAGGCGTCAGGGCTTTTTTCAGTAATATTCTCGACAAAACTGAAATCATCAGCTTTGAGCCTCAACAATTTATCGTTGAAGGAAATATGGTTGTTGTGATAGGCCAAGAGCATCAAAAAGTAAAACGTTCAGGAAGAGAGTTGAAGCAAAAGTGGGTTCAGATATACACGGTTGAAAACGATTTAATTACAAGAATGGAGGAGTTTGCAACTTCGGAAGAAGTGAAATAACCCTCATTTTGGTAGTCATGATCATAATCATCATATTGCTAGCCTTATTTGTTTAGAATCATAGCTTGTCAGGGGCAATCAAAAACCATGAATAACGAAACATTAATAAGTAATCCACTTTTATGCGACATAGAAACCGGAATGTGTGAAATAACTGACGGAACTGAAGATGTTATATCTAAAAGTGATATTCAAGCAACTAAGAAAGCCATAAAGGTCATTTATTATACTGATCCTATTTGCTCTTCTTGTTGGGGCTTAGAGCCGCAATTGCGTAAACTCAAATTAGAATATGGTAGCGACATTGAGATAGATTATAGAATGGGTGGGCTGTTACCTGATTGGAGTTACAACAGCGGCGGCATCGGGAAACCATCGGATGTGGCACATCACTGGGATGAAGTGAGTGTTCATTATGATATGCCCATTGACGGAGATATTTGGTTGGAAGACCCTTTAGATTCATCCTATCCCCCATCCATTGCCTTTAAGGCAGCTCAAATACAAGACAATGAAAAAGCAATTCTATTCCTGCGGGAAATCAGAGAAATGGTTTTCCTTCAAAAGAAAAACATCACAAAGTGGGAGCATTTAGAAACTGCCGCTAAAAAAGTAGGGCTAAATATAGAGCAATTCAAAACCGACTTTAAAGGTAAAGCAAAAGCGCTGTTTGAAGAAGATTTGAAATTGGGAAGAGAGCTGGGCGCACGGGGATTTCCAACCATGTTCTTTTTAGGTGATGCGGGTAATAAAGAAATCGTTTATGGCACAAGACCGTATGCTTTTTATGAAATGGCGGTTCTAAAGCTTAATGCCAATATTACGAAAAGCGAATACGCTAAAGATTGGGAAACACTTTTCTCAAAATATCATTCGCTCACAGCTAAAGAATTTTCGGTGCTTTCGGGAACGCCAAGGAAGGAAAGTGAAAATTTATTGAACGGACTCTCAGACAGTGGCACATTGGAAAAATTGAGTACAAAGAATGGGTCTATTTGGATAAGGGAGAATACCAGTCTCTAACAAGTAGTTCCTCAACATGTAATTTAAAAAAAGGAAAAAATATGACAACAATGAAAGCAGCTCGCTGGCACACAGCGAAAGATTACCGGTGGAAAAACTCATTACGAGTATAATCTCATTGGATGAGGTTGTAGAAAAGGGGTTTGAGGCACTGACCAAAGACCCTTCGGAAGTGAAAATATTAGTTGATGTCAATCGCTAAATAATAAGCGATAACATAATTTTAGATTTTAGGAGACAAAAAAATGACTAACTTAAATTTGATCGGTTTGGACGTAGCAAAGTCCAAAACACTTGCAGAAAAACTCAATGAACTCTTGGCAAATTACTCAATCTTTTACCAGAACGTCAGAGGGTATCATTGGAATATAAAAGGCGAAAAGTTTTTCGAGCTCCACGATAAATTCCAAGAATTGTACGAAGACTTATTCGTAAAGATTGATGAAGTAGCAGAGCGAATTCGGACACTGGGCCACACCCCAAACCATAAATTCTCGATCTATCAGCAAGACGCAAAAGTCAAAGAAAGTACCGAAGTGGCTGACGGAATAAAGGATGTGAAAGACGTTCTTGAATCACTCAAAATTATCATCATCCTTCAACGAGAAATTCTGGAGTTATCCGCAGATGCAGATGATGAAGGAACCAATGCCCTGATGAGCGATTACATTCGTGAACAGGAGAAATTGGTTTGGATGTATTCCGCCTATTTGAAATAATCTCGACAAAGGAGATTTTGTGGCCGGTCTGGAGAGTGGTAAAAGCCAGGAAATCCGCATAATCACAAAAGAAATTCGCGAAAACTCGCGTTAATTTGATGCAAAATCCCCTTTTCTGTGCAAAAACAGGTTGAACCACCTCATCAAATGTTGAGAAGACCCCGTTACGGGGTCTTTTTTGTTGAGGAGAAAATCAACAGCCTGCCGACGACAAACAAAACCCTAAACTGTATGCTAAAAGTAGCGAAAAGATAGAGGTCAATTATGACCGTGGAGATTAATCATGTACAAAACAATTCTAGTTCCGTTGGACGGTTCTAAGCGAGCCGAGGCGATCTTGCCTCATGTTGAAGAAATGGCTCACCGCTTTTCAGCCAAAGTGATATTCATGCAGGTGGTTGAGTTCCAGGCTGTTGCTACGTCATCGTATGATGCAGTCATGCTGAATGCGCCACTGCTTGAACAGCGGACAAAAGATGCCAGCACTTATCTGACTGCCTTGCGCGGTGAATTTCGCCAGAAAGGCATTACCGCCAAAAGATTGGTTGAACAGGGGGCGGTCGTTAGAACCATCATTGAAGTAGCTGCTCGCGAAGAGGCTGATCTAATTGCCATGGCCAGCCACGGCCGGGGTGGATTATCTCGCGTCTTTTATGGCAGTGTGGCTGCCGGCGTTTTGCAACAAGTAGATCGGCCGCTGCTGCTCGTCCGTTCGCAAGGACATGAATAGGAGATGCAAAGCAGGAGAGGAATCATTGCCCGCGTGGCTGGCGTCGTCGTTGACGTTGAATTTCCGTCAGGCGATCTGCCTGGTATTTATAATGCGCTGACCGTGCCCCGCGATAACGATGACCCCTTGGTGATTGAAGTACAAGAACATATAGACCCGTACACGGTGCGTACCGTGGCCATGGATACGTCGTCCGGTCTGCGCCGGGGATTGCCGGTTCATGATACCGGTGAGCCTATATCTGTGCCGGTCGGAGAGGCCACGTTGGGCCGCATGTTCAACATCCTGGGTCAGCCGATTGACCTCCAACCCGCTTTAGAGGATTCTCCGCAACGGCCGATCCATACTGACGCCCCGCCTCTACACGATCAACAAGTGGGCACCGAACAGATGGTAACTGGCATCAAGGCCATTGATTTGTTGACGCCTTATTTGCGCGGCGGCAAGGTGGGGCTGTTTGGCGGTGCCGGTGTGGGCAAAACGATGCTCATCCTGGAACTGATGCGCCACACCATTCAAGAACACGGCGGCATTGTTTTTTTCGCCGGTGTGGGCGAACGGTCACGGGAAGGCAACGAATTATGGCTGGAAATGCAGCGCAGCGGCGTCCTGGATAATACCGTCCTGGTTTTTGGGCAGATGAATGAACCGCCAGGGGCGCGGCTGCGGGTTCCGCTCACGGCGCTGACGATGGCCGAATATTTTCGGGATACGGGCCGCCGCTCTGTGCTGCTCTTTCTGGATAATATCTATCGTTATATTCAGGCTGGCGCAGAAGTTTCTGCCTTATTGGGCCGCCTGCCCAGCGCCGTCGGCTATCAACCGACATTGGAAAGCGAATTAGGCGAATTGCAGGAGCGCATCACAACCACCAGCCGGGGCAGCATTACGTCGATTCAAGCTGTGTACGTGCCTGCCGATGACATGACAGACCCGGCCGTGGTGGCTACGTTTGCTCATCTGGATGCGGCCACGATTCTCTCGCGGCGGTACGCCAGCCTGGGTCTCTATCCGGCCATTGATCCGCTGCAATCCAGCAGCGCTTTGCTGACACCCGGCGTGGTTGGTGAAACGCATTACGCGGTTGCTATGGAAGTGAAGCGGCTGTTGGCCCGTTACCAATCCTTGCAGGATGTGATCGCCATTTTAGGCATGGATGAACTAAGCGCCGATGATCAGCGCGTGGTGATTCGGGCGCGGCGCATTCAACGCTTCCTGACGCAGCCTTTTTTTGTGGCGGAGTCGTTTACTGGACAGGCCGGGCATTATGTGCCTCTGGCCGAGACCTTAAATGGGTTCCGTGAGATTTTAGACGGCCGTTACGACGATCTGCCCGAACAAGCCTTTTATATGACCGGCACGATAGCAGACGTTTTAGTCCAGGCGCAGGAGATGGGATGAAGGAGCCACTGCGTCTGATGGTGCTAACCCCGGAAGAGATGATCTGGGAAGCGGAGTCTGTGCGCTGGATTCAGGTGCAGCTGGCCGACGGCGGCGGCCTGGGCATCTGGCCCGGCCACGCGCCGCTGCTGGCGGAAACGGTGACGGCTCCGCTGCGCTATGCGGATGATGCGGGTGAGCAAGCTATAAACCTGGCGGCCGGTATTTTACAGATCGCGGCCGGAGAGGTGACGATTTTTACCAGTGGCTTTATTGAGACGGCCGCCCCGGAAAAGACATCTGGCGCTGTTGATTCAGCGGTACAAGGATACGGCCGTTTACTCCGCTCCCTTGGTCGCTGATTGCTTTTAAGTTAGCGGTTTTGAATATGACCCGCTAGAGCGTAAGCGTTTGTAACTTAGCGATTTGGTTTGTGGTAACCGCTTTGGCAGTCTGAACGGCTGAAGCTGGTACTACGAACTTATTTACGAACGGTTGGATTTTATTTGTGAACGCTTACTCAGACGGACACGAAGATGATGAAACGGCAACCAGATGAGGAGAACGGCGCGTGGGCAGCCCTTTGGCGCGAGGCTTTGACGGCGCTGTCCCTCGGCTGGGACCTGGCGCTGCCCATCTTTGGCGGCGTACTGGTCGGTTACTGGCTGGATCGTTGGCTGGGAACAAACCCTATTTTTACGCTGGGGCTGTTGGTTCTGGGCGTGGCCATTGGCTATTACAATGTGGCCCGTTTCATTCAACGCCAACACCGTCAACATCAACAGCGTCGGCTGGATCAGGAAAATAAACAAGAGGAAAAGAGCGAAGAATGATGAATTGGGTCTGGTTTATTCTGGGTATGGCGGTCAGCGTCGTTTTAGGGCTGACGCAATGGTGGACGGTCCACCGTTTGCAGCCTGATGCCCGGTTGTCAGTGGCAGGCTGGACGATGGCCGGTGTATTGGGTCGTTTGCTGGTAATAGCCGTTTTGCTGGTAATGGCATTCTCCGACAACATGACGGCCGGTCTGCTGGCCTTTGCCGGCTGGTGGGTCGGACGTTGGCCGCTCCTCATCCGTTGGAGTAAATGAATCATGGAAGATATATTTCCCAGAGTGGTATTTACGTTTTTCGGTATTCCCGTTCGTGATACCATCATTTCCACCTGGGTGATGATGGTTATTATCATCGGCGCGGCCATTTGGCTGCGGCGGCGATACCCCATGGCGTTGGAGATGTTGGTGGATTTCATCAACGATCTCATCACCGACATCATGGGACGGTCGGCCGCTCCATTCCTGCCCTTGCTCAGCGCCCTGGCCATCTTCATCGCCGTAGCCAACATCATTGGCGTGGTTCCCTTTCTGATATCGCCCACGCGCGACGTGAACACGCCACTGGCCCTGGCTTTGGTCGTCTTTTTCTCCGTCCATTATTTCGGCATCCGCAGCAAAGGCGCATACCGTTATGTACGTGATATGGCCTCTCCCATTTACCTGCTGCCCTTGGAGATTGTGTCCCAACTGACACGCACCTTGTCGCTGACGCTGCGTCTGTTTGGCAATATCCTCAGTACCGAAATGATCATCGCGGTTATATTCATCCTGGCGCCGCTTTTCGTTCCGCTGCCGTTGGTTGGGTTCAGCATTTTTGTTGGATTATTACAGGCTTATATTTTCACGGCGTTAGCGGCCGTTTACATTGTGGCCGGTTTAGAGGCTAACACACCACCATCTAACGCATCTTAAAAAGGAGACAACTATGTCTGAATTAGATACCTATACATGGATAACAATCATCACCATTATCGTTTCTGGCATGTCCATCACGCTGGGTACTTTGGCCCCGGTCATTATGGAAGGCCTGGCGGTTATGAAAGCACTGGAAGGCATGGCCCGCCAACCTGAGGCGGCTGGCGATCTGCGTACGACGCTGCTGATCTCGATGGCCTTATTGGAATCCACCGCTATCTACGTGCTGCTGATCGTGCTTATCTTGCTCTTCGCCAATCCACTATTGGATCGCTTTTTCTAGGAACGCTATCAATGTTAGATCTAGATTTAGCTACCATCATCTTTGAAATCGTCAACTTTTTGCTGTTGAGTGTTTTGCTCTACTACTTTTTGTTGCGGCCGGTGCTGCGCCGGGTTCAGGAACGCGCCGACGAAAAGGAACGACTCATGCAGGAACTTGCCCAGGAGCGGGAGGCGGCAGCCGCGCTAAAAAATGAGCGGGAAATGCAATTGAGCCAGGTGCAAACAGAGGCGGCCGAAATCATTAACCAGGCTGAGGAGACGGCGCAGCAGCAAGGAGCAGCCTTGCGCCAGGAAGCGTATGATGAAGCGGAGCGTGTGCTGGTACAGGCGCAGTTGGAGATGGCGCATTGGCGCGAACGGGCCGTGGCTGAATTTCATGACGATCTGCTCAATACGATTCTTGCGGTAAGCGCCAAACTGATGGCTCAGGCCGCGCCGCCAGCGTTGCACGATACATTGGTGCAGCAGCTATCTGAGCGTATTTTGCAGATGGGCCGTGAGGAGATGCAGCGTGTAGAAACCATCCGGCGCTCCCTGCGTGATCGAGAGCCGACGGTTTATGTGACAACAGCACGGCCGTTGACAACCACACAGCAGGGACAACTGGTGCGCACCTTCACTGCCCTGGTTGATCGCAACGTCAGCCTGGAACTGAAGACTGACGCCGATTTGGCCGCTGGTTTGCACATTCGGCTGGGCGATCTGGTCGTGGAAAACAGTATTACCGGGCAGTTAGCCGATTTACGGCAGCAGACTGCGGAAATGCTCTCCCCGTTTAGTTCAGCCCAGGAAGCGGTGGCGGCGTGATAGTGTGATGGAGGAAAACGGCCGTGGTTGACAAACCCTTACCCTCGAATATGGAGACATTGCTGCAAGAACTGCGGGACGGCGCCGCCCCGCCCGATCTGACCCAATTTGATGAAGTCAAGTTGGTGCAAACAATCCGCGCCCGCGTCAACGCGCTGCCTGGCCTGGCTCACCCCCAGCCAGAGATAGCTACGCTGTTACAGACCGTGCAGCAGTATGCGGCTCAGTCGCCCGGCCAGGTTCGATTCCAGGATGTGGGCACTGTGCAGCACATCGGCAATGGCGTCGCCAGATTGTCCGGTTTGCCCCAGGCGCAGATTGACGAGGTGGTCATCTTCCCCACCGGCGTACAGGGGCTGGTGCTGAACCTGGAACGGCAGCACGTTGACGTCATTTTATTGGGCGCGGATAAAAATATTCAGGGTGGCGATCTGGTTTTGGGCACAGGGGAACCATTGCGTGTACCGGTTGGCTCGCACTTGTTAGGCCGGGTGGTCAACGCCCTCGGTCAGC
>CAZXVH010000103.1:16648-18977 GCA_964643965.1 uncultured Ardenticatenaceae bacterium | reverse complement strand
GTCGTCTTGTTGTTTTTGACGGCGATGGCGATGGCCTTGCGCGTGCCCACCAGGATAGCGAGTTTCTTGGCGCGAGTAACGGCCGTGTACAACAAATTGCGCTGTAACATCATGTAATGCTGCGTCAACACCGGAATGACCACGCACGGGTACTCCGCCCCCTGGCTCTTATGCACCGAAATGGCGTAAGCGTGAACCAGTTCATCCGCTTCCAAAAAGTCATACAATACCGGGGCGCCGTCGATGCTGATGGTCATGGTCTGTTGCAGTGGATCGATGGTCGTGATGCGGCCAATGTCGCCGTTGTACACATTTTTGTCGTAATTGTTGACGGTTTGCATCACCTTGTCGCCGGTGCGGAAGGTGCGTCCCCCCAGGCGACGTTCAAACTTTTTGCCCCCCAGCGGATTGAGCCTGGCTTGCAAGAGCAAGTTGAGATTGCTCACGCCCACACGGCCGTTATACATCGGCGACAGCACCTGAATATCATCCAGCGGGTCGAGGCCAAATTTAAGCGGCACACGATTTTTGACCACATCTACCAGTAGTTCGGCCGCTTCCTCGGGGTCTTCTTTGATGAAAATGTAAAAGTCAGACGGCGGCCCGTTGGGGTCTGACGGCCCGGTTTCGGGAAGGAGGCCCTGGTTGATGCGGTGGGCATTGCTGATGATGAAGGAGTTGGCCGCCTGCCGGAAAATGGTTTGCAAGCGAATGACAGGCACGCGCTCCGAGTCAATCAAATCGCTGAGTACATCACCTGCGCCCACGCTGGGCAGTTGGTCAATGTCGCCCACGAGCAGCAGATGGGTGTCGGGGGCGATGGCTTTCAGTAAATTATTCGCCAAAATCAGATCGAGCATGGAGGCTTCGTCGATGACCACCATATCCACGTCCAGCGGGCTGTCGTCGTGGCGGCCAAAGCCTTCGCCCGGCTTGAATTCCAGCAGGCGATGGATAGTTTTGGCTTCCCGTCCGGTGGCTTCGGTGAGCCGTTTGGCGGCGCGGCCGGTGGGGGAGGCCAGGGCGTAGGTGCGGCCATTGGCGTCGAGCAAATCGAGCAAAGCCCGTAAAGTGGTGGTCTTTCCCGTGCCAGGCCCACCGGTGAGAATGGATACTTTGTAGGAAACGGCCGTTTCCACCGCCCCCATCTGTTGTTCAGACAAATTAGAAGATTGTCCACCCTCCTTTAACCTTTTATTTTGACTCTTCATCCCCTTCAACCGGCTCGTCGGATGCCCAATCATGCGCTCCACTCGCTGCGTCACCCCAATCTCCGAATAGTAAAACGGCGTCAAATAAACCGCACGTTCCTCCCTGACGATTGCAGATTGCGGATTGGGGATGGCGGATTTGCCCACTGCATACTGTCCACTGTTCACTGTAGACTGTCCACTGACCACTGTCCCCTGTTCACTGTCCACTGTATACTTTAGCGTCTCCCGCTTAATAAAATCACTCGTCTCCAACGAATCAATCACCTGCGTAATTTTCTCCGTTTCCAGCCCCAGAATCTCGGCCGCTTCTGGCTCCAGTTCTTCCTGCGGCATGTAGACGTGGCCCTCTTCCGCCATGCGGTTGAGCGTGTAGGCCACGCCCGCTTCAATTCGCCCCGGATCGTCGGCGGCTAAACCGAGCGCCTGGGCAATTTTATCGGCCGTTTTAAAGCCAATGCCATACACATCCGTCACCAATTTATAAGGCGTGGTTTGCACCACCACCAGCGAGGCATCCCCATACTGCTTGTAAATTTTAGTGGCCAGCGTGGTGGAAACGCCATGCGATTGCAGGAAAATCATCACATCTTTGATGGCTCGCTGCTGCTCCCACGATTTGGTGATACTGTCTACTCGTTTCTTGCCGATGCCCAACACTTTGAGCAGTTCTTGCGGCTGGTAGTCGATGATGTCCAGCGTCTCTTCGCCAAAACGATCCACGATGCGTTCGGCCATCACCTTGCCCACGCCGCGAATCATGCCGGAGCCGAGGTAGCGCTTGATGCCTTCGCTGGTGGCGGGCAGCGATTGTTCACAAAACTCAGCCTGGAATTGACGGCCGTGTTTGCTGTGGCTCGTCCATTTGCCGCTGAGTTTGAGCCATTCCCCGGGCTGTACCTCTGGTAAATTGCCCACCACGGTGATGAGGGCATCCGCACCGCTGGCGTATTTAAACGGCAGCATCCCTCGCGTATCTGGCTTGAGCCGGATGACGGAGTAGCCGTTTTCTTCGTTGTAATAGGTGATGCGCTCCACGGAGCCGCTGATTTGATCGGGGTCGGTCATGGTTTGTATTGTAATGTGGATAGGGGGTGACTGGCGAATTGAGTTGACAA
>CAZXVH010000103.1:5456-16548 GCA_964643965.1 uncultured Ardenticatenaceae bacterium | reverse complement strand
TGACAAAAGTGGATCAAGCCATCGCCTTTGCTTTAGGTATGGATGCATTTGTGGGGGTGGGGTAAACGGCCGTTAGTCAGCGAAGATGAAGTCAATGAGAGGCGCGGGTTGAGCCTGTCGAAGCTCGGCACATACCAGCCTTCGTCAAACTCAGGCTTCGTCAGGGAAATTAGTCGCCTGGCTCGTAAGCAATGCCCGCTTCATCCAGCTTACGCAGCCGCTCCCATTCTGGCATCTCGGGGTCCGCGCCGGCCTCTTTCAGCGCCATGATCTGGCGCAGCTCCACCACCTGATCCCGCAGCAGAGCCGCCTTCTCAAACTCCAACTGCTGCGCCGCCTGCTTCATCTGCTTCTCCAGGTCAATGACCATATGCGCCAGTTCCGCTTTGGGCAGATCCCGGGTGGTGGTGTACGTGCCTTTGCCTTCCGCCAGCGCCAGTTCCCGCTCTTGCACAAAATCATCGGTGAGGGCGCGGATGGCTTTCATGATGCTCTTCGGCTCAATGCCATGCGCCTCGTTATGTGCCTGCTGCACAGCGCGGCGTTCGTTGGTCGTTTTGAGCGCCGCTTTCATGGAATCGGTGATCTTGTCCGCATACATGATGACCTTGCCCTCAATATGCCGCGCCGCCCGGCCAATCGTCTGCGTCAGCGAGGTTTCGGAGCGCAGAAAGCCTTCTTTGTCTGCATCCAAAATGGCGACCAGCGACACTTCCGGTAAATCCAGCCCTTCACGCAGCAGGTTGATGCCCACCACCACATCGTAAACGCCCAGGCGCAAATCCCGCAAGATTTCGGTGCGCTCCAGGGTATGCACTTCAGAGTGCAAATAGTGGACTTTGACGCCCATTTCTAGCAAATAATCGGCCAGGTCTTCTGACATGCGCTTGGTGAGGGTGGTCACCAGAACCCGCTGCCCGATATTGGTGCGCTTGGTGATTTCGGCCAACAGATCATCTACCTGCCCTTTGACGGGGCGCACTTCCACCTCGGGATCCAGGACGCCGGTGGGACGAATGACCTGGTGGATGACATGCGCTGAATGTTCAAACTCGAAGGGACCAGGAGTGGCGCTGGTGAAGATGGCCTGATTGATGCGTTCGCCAAATTCTTCAAAGTTGAGCGGCCGATTGTCCAGGGCGCTGGGCAGGCGGAAGCCGTAATCCACCAATGTTTGTTTACGGCTGCGGTCGCCGGCATACATGCCGCGCACCTGGGGCAGGGTCATGTGGCTTTCATCCACCACCAGCAAATAGTCGGCCGGGAAATAGTCGAGCAGCGTCCAGGGCGGGTCGCCTTCACTGCGCTGGTCCATATGGCGGCTGTAATTTTCAATGCCAGAGGTGAAGCCCACTTCGCGCAGCATTTCCAGATCATACATCACCCGCTGCTCGATGCGCTGCGCTTCCAGGAACATATTGCGCTCTTTGAAGAAAGCAATGCGCCCGGTCAGTTCGCTTTCGATGTCGTTGATGGCCTGGGCCAGTTTATCTTCATCGGTGATGAATTGGCGGGCGGGGAAGATTTGGATGCTGGTCAGATCACGCAGCAGTTCGCCGGTGACGTGGGCAAACTCGGTGATGCGCTCCACTTCATCCCCCCAAAACTCGATGGTGTAAGCGGTTTCGGCGTAGGCGGGGAAGATTTGCAAGGTGTCGCCGCGCACGCGAAAGGTACCGCGCCGCAGTTCCAGGTCGTTGCGGTCGTATTGGATATCGACCAGGCGGCGCAGGATGGTATCCCGCCGGTACTGTTTGCCTCGCTCGATTTCGACGGTGACTTTGCCCCACGCCTGCGGGTTGCCGATGCCGTAAATGCAGGAGACGGAGGCCACGATGATGACGTCTTCGCGGCTGAGCAGGTTGGCGGTGGCCAGCAGGCGCAGGCGGTCGATCTCGTCGTTGATTTGCGTCTCTTTTTCGATGAAGAGGTCGTGGCGGGGCACGTAAGCTTCGGGCTGGTAATAGTCATAGTAGGAGACAAAGTAGCTGACGGCGTTGTTGGGGAAGAATTCACGGAATTCGCTATAAAGTTGGGCGGCCAGGGTTTTGTTGTGGGCCAGGATGAGGGTGGCTTTTTGGGTTTGCTGGATGATGTTGGCGATGGTGAAGGTTTTGCCCGTGCCGGTGGCCCCAAGCAGGGTTTGGAAACGGTCGCCCTTCTCCAGGCCCTCAACGAGTTGGTTGATGGCGTCGGGCTGATCGCCGGTCGGTTGGAAGTCGGATACGAGTTCAAATTTGGGCATGGGAACCTCAGAAAAATGATGAATTATGAAGGATGAAGGATGAATTTTTGCCAGAACGTTAGTTCGTTATTTTAGCATAGATGCGGGGGGATGGGAAATGTAAACAAGCGGTTGCGTTGCCCGTTTATCGCAGCACGGGCGAGGGGATATCGTAGGGGCGATGCAACCGGGAATCATGTTAATTTATCGCCCGGACTTTTCTCCGGTTGCCTCGCCCGCCATCCCAGCACGGGCGAGGCGATGGGAGAAAAGTCCAGACGCTTGGCAAAGGCAATGCCCCATCGCATCGCCCCTACGATAGTAGCGGGATATCTGGTATGATCGAGATAGAAAAGGAAGGGGACGTAGATATGGCTCATTTTTATCAACCGGTTAGCAAACGTAGGGGTGCAGCGGGTGATATTACCATCACCACGTTTAATTTGTACAATTTGTTTGACGCAGATAAAGAGGTGCAGGTGCGGATCAATGGGGAATGGCAACGGCCGTTTCTCCCCACCCAACTCGCTAAACTGAGCCTGGCCATCCAATTTGAACTCAATTTGCCAGAGATCATCGCCGTGCAGGAGGTGAGCAGCGAAGCCGTCTTGCAGCAGTTGGCGGATAAGGTGAACGAAGCGGCGGGAACCGCTTATCGCGCTGTGTCGCCGCCCACCAGCGACCGGCGCGGCATCCAAATTGGCTTTTTGTATGACCAACAGCGCGTTGATCTGCTTGAATCTTACCAGCTATCCGGGGCGGAGGTGGCGGCGGCCTTTGGCGTGGCCAGTCCTAATCCGGGGCGGGAGCCGTTGGCGGCCGTTTTCCGCATCGCCGGCCAGGAAATCACCCTCATCAACAACCATTTCAAGAGCAATTACATCCCTGAAACACAGACGGCCGAGACGAAGAAGCTGCTGCAACGAAACCTGGCGTTACGAGTGGCGCAGGCGCGAGTGGTGCGAGAGTTTGTCAATGGGCTGCTGGCAGCAAACTCAGAGGCGTTGGTGCTGGTGGCAGGGGATTTGAATACATCCAGGCGCGGCGGCGACCAGGAGAGTTTAATGGTTCCGGTGAAAATTTTGGAAGGACGGGCGGGGGAACGGCCGTTAACCAACTTACTCCCCCTCAAAAAAGATATGTTTGCCTACACCTTCATCTGGGAAGGCGAAAATGAGATACTCGACCACATGCTCGTCAGCCCGGCCTTGCTCGATAAGGTTGTGGGCGTGGATGTGCTGCATTTTAATGCCGGTTATCCTGAAGCGCTGTGGTTGGAGGGGGAAACGGCCGTTCGCGCTTCCGATCATGATCCGTTAGAGGCGAGGTTTCAACTACGCGCTCCGTTTTACAAATAATTCGCGTGAATGGATGTTAATTCGCTGCCATATTTTCATTTATCGTGGCACACTCCTTACATCCCGATAATACCGCTATAATCAAACCCCATGACCGAGCAGCAAAACCAACGCCGTAAACAGAGCCATTGGGCTTTAATGGCAGCAGCCATCACCCTGCTTCTGTTTTTGGCAGCCTTGTACGGTTCAGAAATTCACTTCGGCCTGATTTGGGATGATCCGGAATGGTTCGGCCGGGTGGTAGGCAAATCGTTTTGGCAGCTCCTCCAGCCCTCCGCCGACTTTCATTTTTTCCGGCCGGGCGTGATGGTTTACAACCGCCTTTTTGTGAAACATGATGAGACGCTGGCCGTGGAAACGCTGCATTGGGTACAAATTTGCTGGCATTTGCTCAACTTGGCCCTCATCTTTGCCCTCAGCCGACGCCTCGGTTTTAGACGCTGGGCGGCCTTTACGGTTATCGTCCTGGCGGGGCTGCATCCCTTTGTCTACCAATCTGTGGCGTGGGCGGCGCCGGGACAACCATTAACGGCCGTTTTGCTCAACAGCGCCTGGGTTTTATACCTCATGGCCCGCTCGGCTGCCGCCCACTCCCGGCCGCGCCAACTGCTGCTGATCAGCGTGCTCAGTTTTATAACGGCGCTCAGCATCAGCGAAGGCGCCGTGCCCCTGGCCGCCATGCCCCTTTTGTTTGAACTGGCGCTGCGCCAAAAGCATACCCCGTGGAATGTCCTTTTAATCAAAGGGTGGCGTCACCCCCGGCAAAACAAGCTGCTGTGGCCGCTTTTATATCCGGCGGCGGCCATCCTGTTCACCGCCTTTTGGCTGCTGGTTCCCAAAGAAAGCGGCATCACCAGCCTGACGTTTGATTGGCGGGTATACGCCTATTTTCTGCAAGGATTTGTGGGATTCTGGGCCAGTTCGGCCTTTGCTGCCTGGGTCTCTGCCAGCATAATGCTGGTTGTAATCTGGGTAGGCGTGGTCATAGGGCTGTGGAGCCTGGCGCTGGCCCAAAAGCGAGGCGCCTTGGCCACGGTCGGTCTCATCTGGGCGTTTTTGGGCATTATGCCGGGGCTGGTGGGTCTGCCGTACAGTTATGTGGAGATCGCCTCCCGTTTGTTTTACGCGGCGCTGCCGGGGGCGGCCTGGCTTTGGGTGTGCGCCTTCTGGCCGCCAGAGACAAACCGCCGCCGGGCAACGGCCGTTTTGCGCATCAGCATTTTAGCAGCAGTGGCCTGGTTTGGTTTGGCTACCACCATCGGTTTTATCCGCTTGTTTGAGCCGGGCACGGCGCTGATGGCAGACATGGTGCAGGCGTTGGGGGAAAACGGCCGTTACCTCATCATCAACTATCCAGACCGCTACCGTCTGAAAGAAGAGCCGCTGCCGGTGGGCAATTGGGGCGTCTTGCTGGCGCCGGTAGTGGTGGATTTGGCAGAGTTCCCGGCGCTGCTGCACGGCAGCCAGGCGCATACCGTGTCCGCCAGTATGCCCTGGTTGGATGAAGCGGAGCGCAATCAGGGGCCATACCAGATAGCCATGCGCGGCGTCATCCTGCAGCCTGAGGCGTTGTACGGGCTGGCTCGGGAACAGGATGGCGTCTTTGTGGCCCGGTATGAGGCGGATGGCAGTTTCTCCCTGGAATATGCCGGCGCTGTGCAGCCGCAGATGGCGGAAACATGTGGTGTGGCCCTTTTCGACCAGACCATCTGTCTGGAAAACATCGACCTCATCCCCGCCGAAAATTCCTTGATCATCCGCAGCAGTTGGTGGACAAACGCGCCGCCCCCGCCCCACCTCACCATTTTTACGCACCTGGGTCAGCCCGGCTCGCCGCCGGCAGCCCAGGCGGATAGCGACAGCTGGCAGGGGGCGCTGCCCTTAGCCAATTGGCAGCCCGGCGATCTGATCATCGATGAACGGCGTCTGCCGCTGCCGCCTGACGAGGGGGAGTGGCAGGTGTGGTTGGGCGTTTACAATTGGGTGACAGGTGAACGGTTGACGGCGCAGGATGAGGCAGAACGGCCGTTGCCCAACAACATCGTGGTCATCCCCCTGCCCCAGCTTGGTTCAAACGCTAAAGATTGAACCAAGCTGAAAAACCACTCAACTCTCGCAAGAGCGCCCACAATCCTCTATAATTCAAGGCAATCAACAAGTTTAATCTCACAAGAAGGAGTTTCCCATGCTCGTCAAAAATAGAATGTCCACCCCTGTCATCACCGTCGGGCCAGATGTGCCCATCATGGACGCCCTGAATACCATGAAGATAAACAAGATTCGGCGTATGCCGGTGGTCGATGACAAAGACGCCCTGCTGGGCATCATTTCCGACAAAGATTTGCTCAATGCCGGCCCCTCTGACGCCACCTCTCTCAGCGTCTGGGAGATCAATTACCTCGTCGCCAAAATCACGGTCAAGAAAGTGATGACAAAGAAGGTGCTGGCGGTGAGAGAAGATACGCCTATCGAAGAAGCCGCCCGCATTATGGTAGACAACAAAGTCGGGGGCCTGCCGGTTATGGACGGCAAAAAGATCGTGGGCATGATCACGGAATCAGACTTGTTTAAGATTTTGCTGGAGCTGATGGGCGCTCGGGAAAGGGGCGTGCGCGTGACGGCTTTTGTGCCCGATGTCTTGGGCGAGCTGGGCAAAATCACCCACGCCATTGCGGCAGCAGGCGGCAGCTTCATTTCCTTTGGGCAGTTTAACGGCGATGACGAGGATCACCGGGTGGTCACGTTTAAGGTATCGGGATTGGAACAGGAGCAGGTGATTACGGCCGTTTCTCCCGTTGTTGAAAAACTTGTAGACATACGGGAAGTCTAACAAAGTGGCAAAGCAGCAAAGGGACAGGGTGGCACAGTAACGTCTCACCCTGCCATTTTGCCCCCTAATTCAGCCAAACCGGCTGCGTTCCCGGCGAAACAAGCTCTGTCCACTCCCCCTTTTCTATATCCACCTGCCATAACGCCGGTAATGCCTCTGGCTCCGTCAAGGAAACCACTTGCACCACAAGCCGGCTGCCATCTGGCGACCAGGTCGGGTTACTGTAATGCCACTCTGCGTCTTCCGTGAGCGCCCGCGGTTCACTGCCATCCGAGCGCATGAGCCACAGCTGCTTGCCCATAGGCGCTCGGGTTTTTTTACGGGTAAAGGCAATCCATTCTCCGTCCGGCGAGAAAACGGGCTGCCCATCACTGGTTTGCAAATCAACCCCGCTCAAGTTCGTCAATTCCCCGCTCTCCACATTGGCGCGGAAGAGGTGGATGGAAAACTGCTCCCCCTGATACTGCATATCGCTCACAAGCAGCGTCTCGCTGTCAGGACTCCAGACGGCCGCTTCCCCTGTTTGGCTGGGGATGACGAGAACGGCGCCGCTTTCCAGATCGGTGACGTGAATTTCCTGGTCGTCGGGCAAGGTAGCGCTGAGATAACGGCCGTTTGGTGACAATCTGGCGGCCACCCCTCCCTGCGCCTCATCGGCAAATACGGTCAGCGTCTCCCCAGTTTGGCTGTCCAGCCACCATAACTGCGGGGCGTCTATCACCTGGCCCTCTGCCGAAAGCGGCCGCCGTTCATAGATAAGCCGACGGCCGTCAGCGGCCCACGCCGCCTGGGTGCAGATGGCTGCCTGGCAGTCGAGAAGCTGTCGCCGGGAACGGCCGTTGACGCCAATTTGCCACAAATCCACGCTGCCATCTTGTGCCGGAGCGCTGTAGACAATTTTCAGGTCATCCGGTGAAAGCGCAAAATCAACCACCCCCAGCGGTTCATTCGTCAATTGGGTTTGTCCACTGCCATCTGGCCGGATTGTACTCAGGTGGCTGACGGCTCCTCCTGCTTCCCCACCCAGATAAAGAATGCGTTCTTCTGGCTCAGAAAAAGAGGCCAGCCGCCCCTGCTGCCAGCAGAATAAAATGAGCAGCAGCCCACTGCCTAACATGACGATCAGGATAAGACCCACTCGGGCGAAGCCGGCTAAGGGGGCTTTGGGGTTCGTTGTTTCTGTGGTTTCCATCATAAACTTTTGCCCAACGACGACGGCCGTTTTGCCGCAGGCAGTTTATGAGTTTGTGGCGAGATGGTCAAGGCGGCCGGCGCACGGTTTCATGGTTCGCTCACCCATCAAAAGGGGCGGCTTTTGTTAATGGGGCGCGTCGTTTTTGTTGACGCAGAGCAGGGTACGCCCACGTGCGAACGGGCACGTGGGCGTGCGAACTCGGCTTATCAACAAAACTTGCGCCTACTCTCTGTAAATCGCTCGTTAGACAAACATCAACATCTCAATTAAACTAATTGGTAAAATTATCCTTACCCCTTTCTGGAGATGAACATGAAATTTGACGCCACTTTACTCTCCTTCGATTTAGCCGATATTCCCGCCTATACCCAAGCCATCGAAACCCTCGGTTTTGATGGCCTCTGGCTGGCAGAAACTCAGGCGGATCCGTTCCTGGGACTGGTGTTGGCGGCCGAACATGCGCAGAAAATGGAACTGGGCACGGGCATTGCCGTCGCCTTCCCGCGCAGCCCCACCGTGACGGCGATGATGGCCTGGAATATTGCAAAAATGGCAAACGGCCGTTTCCATCTCGGTCTCGGTTCACAAGTCAAAGCCCACAACGTGCTGCGTTACGGCGTCCAGTGGGAAAAGCCTATCAAAAAGATGCGCGAGACCATCCAGGCTATCCGTGCCGTCTGGCATTGTTGGCAGACGGGCGCACCGCTTGATTACGTGGGTGAGTTCTTCAAGCTGCAACTGATGACGCCCTTCTTCAACCCTGGCCCCATCGACAACCCCCACATTCCCATCTACATCTCGGCCGTCAATGAACAAATGCTGCGCCTGGCGGGTGAAGAATGTGACGGCGTACTGCTCCACGCCCTGCACACCGTCCCCTACATCGAATCGTATGCCCTGCCCCACATCGAGAGCGGTCTGGCAAAACGGGGCTTAACAAGAGAGGATTTTGGGGTGACAACGGCCGTTTTCGCCATTCCCACCGATGACCCCCCCTACGCCGCCTGGGCCAGAGCCTACGCCCAGCAGCAAATCTCCTTCTATCTCAGCACCCCCGCTTACCGTATCGTCGCTGAGATGCACGGCTGGCAAGCCACCGCCCACGAACTCAGCCTCATGGCCCGCAGTAACCAGTGGGCCGCCATGCCCTCCCTCATCACCGACGACATGCTCGACATCATCGCCGTCAGCGGCGCCTGGGCCGAACTGCCCATCCTCATTCACCAGAAATATGGTTCCCTACTCGACCGCGTCAGCTACTACCTCCCCTTCATCCCCACTGAAAATCAAGCTGGCTGGCAAGCAACCATCAAATCATTTAGTCAGATAGTCTTGTAGTCATGTAGTCGGATAGTCGGATAGTCGGATAGTCGGATAGTCGAGTCGCTATGACTACCAGACTACTCGACTAAAGATTACTCAACTAAAGGAATCCTATGTCATCTCTCTACTTCAACGACGAACACCACGCCTTCCGCCAATTAGTACGGAAATTTGTGGAAACCGAAATCAATCCCCATGTAGAAGCGTGGGAAGAAGCGGGCATCTTCCCCGCTCATGACCTGTTCAAAAAAATGGGCGGCCTGGGACTGCTCGGCCTCACCTACCCTGAAGCATATGGCGGCGGCGGGGTTGACTACTGGTATCAGGCCATCCTCATGGAAGAAATCGGCCGCGCCACCGCTTCCGGGCCGCCATTGGGCATTGCCGTGCAAACCGACATGGCTACCCCCGCCCTGGCCGAAAACGGTTCTGAGGCGCTCAAACAGGAATACCTGGCGCCAGCGATAGCCGGCGACAAGGTGGCCGCCATCGCCGTCAGCGAACCGGGAGCCGGTTCCGACGTGGCCGCCATCAAAACGTGGGCAAAGCGTGACGGCGATGATTACCTCATCAACGGCTCCAAAATGTGGATCACCAACGGCACGCAGGCCGACTTCCTCTGTTTACTGGCCCGCACCAGCGACGAAAAAGGCTTCCGCGGGTTGTCGCTTTTCGTCGTCGATACGGATCTACCCGGTTTCAGCGTCAGCCGCAAGCTGGATAAGCTCGGCCATCGCAGCAGCGACACCGCCATTCTGACCTTTGATGATGTGCGTGTGCCTGCCGCCAATCGCATTGGCGCTGAAGGCATGGGCTTTATCCTGCAAATGCGTCAGTTTCAACGAGAACGGCTGGCGGGCAGCCTGATGGCGCTGGGCGGCATGGAAAACATCGTGCGCCAGACCATCGCCTACTGCCGTGAACGGGAAACGTTTGGGCAGCCGCTCATCGACAATCAATACATCCATTTCCGCATCGCCGAACTGCTCACGGAAATTGAAGCGCTGCGCCAGCTTTGCTACCACTGTGTGCGCCTTTATGTGGCCGGTGAAGATGCCACCAAAGAGGTGTCGATGGCCAAGCTCAAAGGGGGCAGACTGGCGCGGGAAGTGGCCGATACCTGCCTGCAATTTCACGGCGGCATGGGCTACGTCGAGGAATATCCAATGGCCCGCTACTTCCGCGACGCCCGGCTCATGTCTATTGGCGGCGGCGCGGATGAGATTATGCTGGGCATCATCGCTAAGTATGAGGAGATTTTACCGCGTCGGAAGAAGTGAAACGTATGCGGTGGACAGTGGACGGTGGACGATTATGGTGAGGAGAACAGTTGAAAACTGCTTAAAATGTTACTTGCTGCCCGATCCAGGATGAAGCTTCCTGGCTGGCAGACGGCGACGATAAAACGAGAAGAGTGAGCGCCCACTACCTGTTGTTGACACCCCCATTCCTGTCCGGCGTGGCTGAATTGGGTCACGGCCGTTATCATCTCATTGCCGTCTAAATCCTGGGAAACGGCCGTTTCATTCACAGTCACCTTCTCAGCTCCCAGCGATAACAGCGCCTGCACTTCCCGCCCAGATAGCCGGTTCAAACGTGCACTTTCCCCCACCACCACAAAACCCGGTAAACTATCATCGTCTGCATCCGCTTCTGCCTGCGCCAACAGGCGTACTTCCGTATCTGTGGCGTACTGCCCCAACGGCGACAAGGCCGTTTCAAACTGGGGAGACGCGGCCAGCGCAGTGGTCAGCAACGATAAACCGCCGCCCGGCTCATCTTCCAACCATGTCCACTGCGGCGGCAAATCGAGCGTAAAAATCCCCCGGTGGTCAACAAACATTGTCCAGCCCGGCTTAACCGGCGCCTGCGGATCAATCTGGATGAGGGGATACTGCGCCAGCGCCCGCGTCGTCAGGACCAACAGCAGGATGGTTGCCAGGGTTAAAAGCGCATAAAAGGAAACGGCCGTTAACGACACTCCCGGTATATCTGGCTCCTCAAAAAGGGGTGGTTCATTGGGCTGTTCTCCCGCCGCCATTTCTATAGGCGCCAATTCATAACCACAATGCCAGCATACCACGTCAGACGGCAAAATCGTCTGGTCACAATTTTTACAACGCAGCGTCATCTCATCTCGCTCCACAAGCCACAAGCCACAA
>CAZXVH010000103.1:0-5356 GCA_964643965.1 uncultured Ardenticatenaceae bacterium | reverse complement strand
CCACAAGCCACAAGCTCATTGCTTAAATGTAAACCGGTTTACACTTTGATTGTAACAGACTTGCCTGCCCCCGCCGCCCATTAAGCATAGAATATTTTCATTGAACGAAAAGATCATTAATGGAACCAACGTTCAATGAAATAACCTATTCCTCCTTTTTTCTCCTCTTCCCGCAAAGGGCCTTGTGCAAACAAGGCTCTTTGTGGTTTAAACAGGTTAATTTTTCAGATTGGTTCAATCTTGCATATTAAACCAATTTCGCTGATGTTCATGGTCATAACGCCATAAATTCGCTACCATCACACCATGAACGAACATATCAACTGGCTCACCTCCCGGCGCTCTATTCGGCGCTACCAATCCACACCCATTCCCACCGAAGAGATCGCACACCTGCTGACGGCCGCTTCCTGGGCGCCTTCAGCCCATAACCGGCAGCCCTGGCGCTTCGCCATCATTGAGCAGCAGCACACAAAAATACGGCTGGCAGAAGCGATGGGCGGCCGGCTGCGAGCCGATTTATTGGCCGACAAGGCGCCGGCCCCTGTGATCGAAAAAGATGTGCAGCGCTCTTACCAGCGCCTTACGCAAGCGCCACTGCTCATCCTGCTTTGCCTGTCGATGGCCGATATGGATGTTTATGCTGACGCCCAACGGCAGCAACACGAATGGTTGATGGCCGCCCAAAGCACGGCGATGGCCGGTCAAAACCTGCTGCTGGCAGCCCACGCCCTGGGATTGGGCGCTTGTTGGCTTTGCGCCCCGCTCTTTTGCCCGGATATAGTGGTTGAGACGCTGGCTCTGCCGCCGGATTGGCAGCCCCAAGCGCTCATCACCCTCGGCTATCCGGCTGAACAAAAAGAAAAAACGCGCCAACCTTACACCAGCCGCACGATCTTTGTGGAATAATTGGCTGCTCGGCGTTTTGCCGTGATAAGCACGAGAATTGAGCCTATAAGATGAGGGCTGAGCCTGTCGAAGCCCGGGCTTCGACAGGCTCAGCCCTCGTTTGGCCATGGGGCGCGTCCTTGACAACTGCGTCGGGGTTCTTATAATTTCCCCTTTTATTCTGGAGGCTTTTTTATGAGTAACAAGATTCCTGTCGGTATTTTGGCGGCGACCGGTTCTGTCGGCCAACGCTTTATCATGCACCTGGTGGATCATCCCTGGTTTGAGATTGCGGCGTTGACCGGCTCGAAGCGCACGGCGGGCAAGCCATATGGCGCAGGCGTCAACTGGCTGCTGGATGGCGATCCACCGGCGCAGGTGGCGGAGATGATCGTGCAGCCCACGGCGCCAAATTTGGAACCCAAAGTCCTGTTTTCGGCGCTGCCCACGGCCGACGCCCGTGAGAGGGAAGCCGCTTTCGCCAAGGCGGGCTATGCGGTGCTGACCAACGCTTCTCCCTTCCGCATGGATCCCTTTGTGCCGCTGCTCATCCCGGAAGTGAACCATGAACACACCGCGATGATTCCCCATCAGCAAAAAGAGTATGGCTGGCAAGGCTACATTGTGGCCAACGCCAACTGTTCCACGACCAGCATTGTGCTGCCCATGAAGATTTTGCACGAGAGATATGGGCTGGAAACGGCCGTTATCACCACCATGCAGGCCATCTCCGGGGCAGGCTACCCAGGCGTGCCCTCTCTGGACATCATGGATAACATCATCCCGTATATCGGCGGTGAGGATGACAAGCTGGAAACTGAGCCGCGTAAACTGTGTGGCAAATACGTGGACGGCAAATTTGAACTGGCCGATTTCAAAGTCAGCGCTCAGGCCAACCGCGTTCCCGTCATCGACGGCCATCTGGCCAGCATTTCCGTGAAGTTGAAACAAGACGCCTCGCCGGCCGAAGTGATCACCCTGTTCCAAACCTGGCAGATCCCGCAAATCTTGCAAGCTCTGCCGACCATGCCCGCCCAAGTCCTCGTTTATCGCACGGAGCCAGATCGGCCGCAGCCCCGGAAAGATCGGGACAATGGTAATGGCCTGGCCTGGACGGTGGGCAAAGTACGCGAATGTCCGGTGAACACCATCCGCTTCATGTCGATTGCCCACAATACGCTGCGCGGCGCGGCCAGCGGTTCTGTCTTAAACGCGGAACTGCTCCAGGTGCAGGGTTTGTTGATACCGTAAGGGGCTGTGTGGGGGACGGAACAGCCCTGTCAGGTTCTCTTAAACCTGACAGGGCTGGCTGAATCAAGTCACGTTTATTCAATGACAATGGCGTTTTCATAACCGCGCCAGGTGGGGACGATTTGAATCCAGGTATTGCCGATTTGTAGGGGGACGGGATTGCCGGCGCCGTCGGAGAAGGTGAGCAGGTCGTTGCGCCCTTCACGATGCCAATAGATGGGGTACTGCTGCCCATCACGCAGGAGAATGCCGGGGCCAGAGCCCCACAACTGAATCTGCACGGAGAGGGCCACACATTCGCCTTCTTTGCTGGCTTGTTCACAAATGTCAGGGTCTTGTACGTGGTAGGGGGTGATGATGACGATATTGGCAGTGCTGGCCTGTTCTTCATCGTTGGCGTCGTAGATCGGTTTGCCATCAGCCCAGCGGTAGTAACGGCCGTTTTCCGCATCATATTTCCATTCAATCGTTTCCCAAATATAGTCAATCGTGAGGTCAACGGCCGGTTGGCCGCCGCTGGGCGGCTCGCTGGAGAAGGCCATCACGGTATTAAATTCTGGCGGCGTGTTCAAGCCATTTTCGGCCAGGGTGGCGTGTAAGCCTTCAGGCTTGACATAGAGCGTATGTTCAATGTCCTTGTTTTCCTCGCCGGAGCGGTAGTAGCCTTCGGTATTGGCGCGGATGATGCGCGGCCGGAAATCTGAGGAGAAGAGACGATGGCTGACGCCGACGCTGGCCCCGGAATAAGCGAGACCGGCGTCATACATCGCCGGCAGTTCCAGGTCGATGAGACGGGCGCTGCGCACCGGCCCCACTTTCTCCGGCCATTTGCCGTAGAAAATGCCGGTCAGCCGGGTAACAGCGCCTTCGGCCAGATGCTCCACCATGATGGCGGCGTCATTGATGCCAGACTGCGGCCGTACCTGTCCGGGCGGGGAGTTGGAAATTTTGATGGCTAACGGCCGTTGCTGCAAATCTTCCGGGTCTTCTACCAGTTCACCGGTAAGCCGGTTGCGGTCGTCGCCAAAATCTTCGGCGGTCAGCAGCAGGATGGGGCCAAGCTCTTCAACCTCTGTTTCCTCAGGCAGCGGCGTATTGGTGACGGCCGGGGCCATGGTGGGCGGTGGGGGCAGGGTGGGTTTCTCTGTAGGCGCGGGGATGGCAGCGACTTCGGTGGGAGAAACGGCCGTTTCCGTGGCCGGAGCAGGGATGGGCGTGGGGGGCGGTTCATCGCCGCCGCAGGCAGCCAACAAAGTAAAGAGCAAAACAAATACGATTAACAAACTCCATTTTTTCATCTTAAATCAAAGCCTCTAAAAAGTTATTTATCCAAGTGAAAAATAATCGGCCAGTGGGTCGATATGACCGACCGGCGTGTATTCGCCGGTGGCGCAGTTTACCACATAGTCGCCCTGATAATCTCCGGCGGCAATGCGTTTGAGCATGGCCACCAGGTGATCGATGTCGGCCCGGTTGTTATAACAGCCAAAGCTGGCCCGAACCATACCGGGCATCTCCGATTTGTCGCCGGAAAGCAGCTGATCACGCCATGTAACGGCCGTTTCCTCATTCAGGTTCAGCAAATGCACCACATACGGATGGGCGCAGAAACAACCACTGCGTACGCCAATGCCCCCTTCATAACCTAAAATGGCCGCCACTTTAAAATGAGAAATCCCGTCAAGATTGAACGGAATCACGCCGACCTTTTCGTGGGCATTCGCCGGATTGGTTTCGCCATAAATTTTAATGCCGGGAACTGTCGCCAACTGGGTCAGGGCGTAGCGGATCAGGTCTTCTTCGTGGGCGGCGATGGTTGCCATGCCTACGGCCATCAGCACCTGCGCCGCCGCCGCCATGGCTACGGCCCCCACCACATTGGGGCTGCCCGCTTCGTCACGGTCTGGCATACCGGCCCAATGCACCTCCTCCAGCGTCACCACGTCTACGGTGCCGCCGCCCACGTAATCAGGCGGGTTTTGCATGAAGAGCGCTTTGGGGCCAACCAACGCGCCAGTGCCAAAGGGAGCATACATTTTATGTGCGGATAAAACGACGAAATCGAGATGTTCTGGATCGTCGTCGGGGCGCATATCCACGCGGCGATGGGGGGCCATTTGCGCCGTATCCACCAGGATCAGCGCGCCGGCAGCGTGGGCTTTGCGGGCCAGGCGGGAAATAGGCTGCAAATAACCGCTAACGTTAGACGCGCCGGTGACGGCGACCAACGCCACCCGACCGGCGTATTTTGCCAGCAAGTGGTCGAAGTGATCTTCATCAAAACGGCCGTTTGCTTTTGCGTGTACATGGACGACCTGGGCATGTTTGCGCCAGGGCAGATCGTTGGAATGATGCTCCATCTGCGTAGTGATCACGATGTCGTCGGCCTGGAAAGGAAAGCGGAAGGCAAGTTTGTTAAGCGCCTCGGTGCTGTTTTTGCCGAAGATGACGGTATTGCTCTCTAAATTAGCGCCCACAAATTCGCCGATGATCTGGTGCGCCCGATCATAAGCAGCGGTGGACAGGCGTGATTTGAAGCCCGTACCCCGATGGACGCTGGAGTAATAAGGCATAAACTGGTTGATGGCGTCCAAGACCTGTTGGAAAGAAGGGGTGCTGGCGGCGTTATCCAGGTTCACATAGGGCGCCAGGGAGCCGTCTAACAGGGGAACCTGTCTATCCAGGCCCACGATATACTCGCGTAAATAAGTGGTTGAGGAGATGGCATTGGTTTGAGTCATGGGAAATGCTCCTTTAAGGATGCTTGCTGACGGTCAGGGGATAAATTTTTAGCCTGCGGGATGGGCTGTAGGAAAAAGAGAAAGGAATAAAGAGAAAAGGAGGTGGATAGGGGCGAAAGGGTAACAGTGAATTGCCGTGCCCGGAATATTCCCGACACGGGCCGCTACAGATGCAACAGGGCTGGTTTCTCCAATTCATGGGTTGGATTATAACACGGCTTGGATGTGAGAGGCGCAGATTTAACTGCTGTTTCCAATCTAAAATGAGAATTATTGATATGGCAGGGCGTTTGCCACTTTGCCGCTCGTTTTTTGACACGCACAGGCCACACGTTATAATATCATCCGATTTAGAAGCCCAGGTGGCGGAATTGGCATACGCGGCAGGTTGAGGGCCTGTGTCCATTGGACGTGGAGGTTCGAGTCCTCTCCTGGGCATCAAAGAGTCGGAGCAGAAATTGCTCCGGCTCTTTTTT
>CAZXVH010000102.1:0-19158 GCA_964643965.1 uncultured Ardenticatenaceae bacterium | reverse complement strand
TTTAAGTATCGTTCTGGGAATATACTTGTCCATTTCGATATCAGAGATACGCCGACCCCACTCGAAAACATACCAAGAAACTCTCTTCTATTTAGCATGAATTTTCTCCTTTATTAAACTAATTTTATGTATGTTATCAAAGTAGCTAATTGTCACGATAACCAGAAAGACCACAAATAGAAAGATTGACATAAGCATTATCACGATTATGTAATAATTCATTGCAGAGCTAAAAATAATCAGGGGTTCGCTTTGCCAAATATGGAAAGGGGAGATATAAAGAAGGAATATTAACATCAACAGCACGATGTTACGTGTTAATATAGTCGCTCCTGATTTTTGCACCGACCGAGCTTTCCCAAAGCAGCCACAATCTACATACTTGCTTCTTGTGGCGGCGCGTAAAATAAAAAGCGTGAATGCAATCATTAAAATGCTGCCAATCACTGCCATGAATTTCAAGCTAAATCCTATAAACAGCAGACTACCAATTAAAATTTCTACCCATGGCAACAAAGTAAGACATGATTTAGTAACGGCCGTTTCCTTAAGGTCAAAGGTATAGAACAAATTCGAGAACCAAGAAACATTTGATTTCAGCTTAAAATATCCGGCTGAAATAAAGGTGGCTGAAATAAGAATACGTATTGCTAAAGAAAATAATTGAAGCGTAATTTCAAACATTTTTTCATTCATGAGAGCGATACCTGAGAGGTGAGCGACACACACGCTTTTTATAGTTGGTCATGGGTTGTGCCGCATAATAAAAATAGGGAATGTGTAAAGCAAACTATCCACAATCTATTATCCTTATGAAATAAGTAGGCTTCATATATTGATCCGTATCATAAACAAAAGGTAGGGTAAAATCTGGTACAAATTCGTACCAATTTGTACCAATAGGGGAGAGATAGTATGACCCAGGAGACACTCTCATTTACAGATATTCTCAATGAATATGTCGGGCATTCGGCTTATCGACCAGGGCAGTTGGCGCGGCTGACGGGTGTGCCGAAAATGACGATTGTCAATTGGCTGGGGGGACGGGTGAAACGGCCACGAGCCTGGCAAGATGTGGCCAAGCTGGCTCGCGTTTTGCATTTACCTGCTTCTGATGCTGATACGCTTTTGCGTGCGGCTGGCTATCCTTCTCTTGAGAAACTGCGTCACCATACTGAAGATGATATGGAGCAGCATTTGCTGGCTTTTTGGGCAGAAGTGGGGGCTTCAAACAGGGCAAGGCCATCTCCTTTTCAAATTATCCCTGATTTGCCCACGTTTGTCGGGCGGCAGGAACTACTGGCTCACCTGCAAAAGATGCTCCTGGCAGCGTATCAAACGGGGGCTGTTATGGTGTCGGGGGCAGTAGGTAAAGGGAAAACGGCGCTGGCTGTGCATTTGGCCTATCAACTGCGTTCTTCTTTCCCCGATGGCATGTTATGGGCGCGGCTGGATGCCACGCCTGTCATGTCTGTTTTACAGTTATGGGGAGAAGCTTACGGCCGTGATGTTTCTAAATACAAAGATGTTTCCAGTCGCAGTACGGCCGTGCGCGAGTTGTTGGCTGACAAACGAGCGCTCATTGTGCTGGATAATGTGCAACATGAAGAGCAGCTAACGCCTTTGCTGCCAGCCAATGGCCCTTGTGCTGTCCTGGTTACCAGCCGCCGCCGCGATTTACTGGCGCTGCCAGGCAGTCATCGTTTTCATATTGGCGCCTTCACTGAAACGGAGGCCATGGCTTTATGGGCCAAGGTTTTGGGCGGGGCGCGGGTGGCGCGGGAGCAGGCGCAGCTGCAAGAAATAGCGAAGCTGGTAGGCTATCATCCGTTGGCGCTTGATCTGGCGGCGTGTCGATTGGCATATGAGGCGGGGTGGGAAACGGCCGTTTTTCATCAATATTTGCAAAAGGAGACGGAGAGACTGTCGCTTTTGGCGCAAGGCAAGCGCAGCTTAACCGTCTCGCTGGAAACCAGTTACCAGTTATTGTCGCCGACTTTGCAGCAGTTTTTGCTGATGCTAAGCATCTTGCCCGGCGTAGATTTTGGTATACCCGAAGCCGCCGCTGTGGCCGGACTGGCCGTTGCCGACGCCGATGAGTATTTGCGTGAGCTATTTTGCCTCTCCTGGCTGCGCCAGGGATATACTGAGGAGCGCTATCGCTTGATTCCGGTGCTTCAGGATTTCGTCAGAGAGAAAATAGTTTAAAGGAAAACCATCCCCGCAGCCATGATGATGTTGGTCGATGAAGCGGGACAGTTCCAACTACAGAAAAAAGAACGCCACCGCCAAAACCACATACACCGTCAACAGCATCGCCCCCTCCAGCCAGATACTTTCCCCATCTAACGACACAAAAGCGGCAATAAACGCGGCGGCCGCCATGGCCGCCAATTCAAACTGGTTAAACTCCAGTTTCATGGGATTGCCCAACAATAAACTCAGGAAAACCAGCAACGGCGCCACAAACAGGGCAATTTGCAAGCTGGAGCCAATGGCAATGCTCAGGCTCAAATCCATTTTGTCTTTAAGCGCTACCTGCACAGCCACCAAATGTTCAGCGGCATTGCCGATGAGGGGGATGAGGATGATGCCGATGAAAAACTCGCTTAAATGCAGGGCTTCGGTCACATATTCCACAGCGCCCACCAGAATTTCGCTCAGAACAACAATGAGCAGCACCGCAATCGTTAAAATAATCAAGGCATGGCGGGTACTCCAACCAGAGGTGCTGTGCGCTTCACGCAATACCGGGTCGCCAGGGTCGGGCTGAGCCGTAAAGGAGTATAAAACTATCAACCCATACATCACCAACATGGCGATGGAAGCGCCAATACTTAAGCCTTCAACGGCGGCAAAATTGGGTTCAATCTCCCAGTTAAACAGGGAGGGTATGCCCAAGGTAATGACCGACAGAATGAGCAATGTGGCATCAATACCGGCATTAGATCGGTTGAAGGTTTGCTTGCCATTTTTGAGTCCACCTACCAACAAAGATAGTCCCAAAACGAGCAGTAGGTTGCCTAAGATCGAACCGGTGATCGAGGCCAAAACCAGGCTGACTAACCCAGCCCGCAGCGCTACCAGCGAGATGATCAGTTCGGCCGCATTGCCCAGGGTGGCGTTTAGCAGTCCGCCCAGGCGCTGCCCCACCTTTTCGGCCAGGGATTCGGTAGACTGCCCAATCATCCCCGCCAATGGCACCACACCCACAGCGGCCACAATGAAGATGATAATAGGATTGGCATGGCTCAGTTCCAGAAGGATGCCGGCGGGGATGCACAGAGCCAGGAGGAGCATAATTGTGCCTAAACCGAGATTCTTTTTTATTGCTTCTAAGGCGTTCATACGTTTTTCCTTATCTTCATCTTCAAATTTTAAGCCAACGGACGCGGGAGAATCTTTGTCCACTCCTCTAGCGCGATCTTCCGCCGGCCGCTGTGACCGACGTCCTCACCGGGCCACCCCTTTTAATTCTTCAGGCGGCTTCCCTAACCAGGCGGTCAGCATGAAGCGGACAAGATTGTAACGGGAACAGGCAGTGCTTGACAAAAATTTGTGTATTTCCAGGTTAACGCGGAGCATAATTGACGACAGGGTCAACCCCTGCTTATAATTGGCGCATGTACTTAGCATCACCTACGTATACAAACGGCCGTCTAGTTATTGAACGCCCATGACCCATCCTGGACAAGAAACCCCTTTGACCGCCTCATCGTGGCGGCGAAGCCCTCTTGATCTCCCAAAACCGACACATTTTGGAACATTACATTTATGCCAGATGGTAACGCAGCCATGACAGAACCAACCTTTTGGGTGCGCGATGTGCCCGTTTACGGCGACGCCATTTTAGCGCCGATGGCCCGTTATTCGGACGTGCCTTTTCGCAGCTTGTGCCGGGCGTATGGCTCGGCCATGAACTACACGGAGTTTGTGCCGGCCGGGGCGCTGCTCCATGAAGAAAACCCGATGTGGCGACGACTGGATGTACGCCCGGGCGGAGAACGGCCGTTGGTGTTCCAGATTTTTGGCTTTGACGCCCCAGAACTATTGGCGGCTGCGCAAAAAATCGAGCCGTGGGGGCCGGATATCATCGACGTCAACATGGGCTGCTCTGCGCCGCAGATCAGTGAGCAGGGGGCGGGAGTGGGCATGATGCGCCAGCCCAAGCTGGTGGCGGAGACGTTTCGCCTGCTGACGAAGCATCTCTCTGTGCCGGTGACGGGCAAAATTCGCCTGGGTTGGGATGCGGCGTCGCGCAATTACCTGGAGATCGCCCGCATCATGGAAGAAAACGGGGCGGCGCTGGTGGCGGTGCATGGGCGCACTAAAGAACAGGGTTATACCGGCGAGGCGGATTGGGACGCCATTGCCCGGCTGAAGCAAGCGGTGAGCATTCCGGTGATCGGCAATGGGGATGTGAAAACGGCCGTTGACATTGATCGCCTGAGAGCATACACCAGCTGCGACGCGGTGATGGTGGGGCGGGCGGCGGTGGGCAATCCCTGGATATTCGCCCGCCGCGAACGCGCCGATCTCACTTTTGCCGAGATTATGGCGACGCTGCGCCTGCATTTAGACGAGATGCTGGCTTATTACGGTAATCCGCAAGGGCTGATCGGCTTTCGGCGGCGTCTAAAACGGTATTTGCGCGGCCTGGCCGTGAAACCGTATTTGTTTTCGCTCATGGAGATGGACGATCTGGCTCAGTTTGAAGATTTGCTGGCGGCGCTGGAAACGGCCGTTCCCCCTCATGAACCCATCTCCGCCCTGGAGAAAATCCGCTACTTCCCCCTGGTAAAGCCAGTGGACTGTAAACTGTAAACTGTTCACTGTCCACTGTTCACTGTCCACTGTTCACTAAACACGCCTCGCCAGCGCCCGCTGCAACAGCGGTTCAATCTGGCGCTGAATAGCGGCGTTGGCGTACCCGGCCCAACTTATCTCGGCGTCTACCGTCAGCGGGGCGGTCAGCGGACCGCCTCGTTCATCGGTGACGATGACGCCCAGTTCCCGGGCGATGAGTTCCGTGCACAAATCGTAAGGATGGCAGCAGATGCCCAGGGCCAGGCCGCGCCGGGCCAGCAGCGGCTCCATCAAGGGGCGAATGTCGGCCACAAAGCGGTCGTGGCCGCACATCAATTCATACAACTGCCCGCCAGAGCAGATGTATTGATCCTCAAAGCAGTGGGTTTTGCCCGGCTGCACCGGTCCCAACGCTTCACGCACAATCTCCTCGTCGATGGCGGCCAATTCTTCACGCGCTCCGGGGAAGAAGCGGGCGATGAAGGCAAAGCCGTGGGCGATGGTGTCGGCGCGGGAAGGGTGTAGTTGCAGGGGGCTTTGGCTGCCGGTGAGACGATTGTGGCGAACGGCCGTTACCCCTTTCCCCTTTTGCGCCCACACCTGATCCGAAAGATGCTGCTTCACCAGCGGAATTTCCGTTTGTACCGCCAACTCAATATCTTGCAAATTTGTGGGCGTTCCCCGGTTGGGAGCCACGCCGGTGAGAATCCAGCCGCTGCGTTTTTGATACATCAGGCCGCGGCTGCCGTCGATGGGGTCTACGATGATGCGCCAGGCGGCTTCTACTTCCGGCGTATGGTCGGGCAAGACCAGCTGCCCGCCGGCCAACCCTTCCGCAATGAGGACGAGCGGGGTGTGGACGGCGATTTCCTGCTCGAAGAAAGCGACGAGCCGTTCTTCGCTGAGGCGGTCGATGGCGTAAATGGTGTCGCCCGCTCCTTCCTGGGCGATGGCGGCCATGCTCTCCAATGAACGGCTCTCGCAGGCGGCCACCACGGCGTCTCGAATCTGATTGTGCAGGGTGAGGATGGGCTGGAGTAAATCGCCGATTTTGTTCATAGGGGAGATATATCCGCTTTTTCAGCCACATTATGGAGAGCAATAAACATAGCCAGAAGCATAGCCAAAATGTTGCGGTTACGCCAAATTGCGCCTCAACGCCTATGACAATTGTTTGACGCAAAGGTTACTTTTGACACTGCCCACAGGGAAAGCGTCCGCTATACTACCCCTAACATTCATTGGTTATACTGGTGAGGATAGTTATGCCTATAGATGATCCACGTATTGTAGAATTACGCGCCATGCGCGAGAAGGTTCGTCAGGGTGGGGGTCAGGAGCGGATTGCCACCCAACATGCTAAAGGAAAATTAACAGCACGGGAACGACTGGAGCTGTTATTAGACCCGAATACGTTCAATGAATTGGAACCGTTCATCGTCCATCAGGGGGATGAGATGGGGCTGGCTACCATCAAATACCCCGGCGATGGCGTGGTCACGGGCTATGGCGCCATAGACGGCCGTACCGTCTACGTCTATGCCCAGGATTTCACCATTTATGGCGGCACATTAGGTGAGATGCAAAGTCGCAAAATCTGCCGCATACTCGACCTGGCCGTGCGCAATGGCGTGCCCATCATCGGCCTGCTCGATTCCGGTGGGGCGCGGATTCAGGAAGGCGTCAAGAGCATGGGCGGCTACGCCGAAATTTTCCGGCGCAACGCCCTTTACTCCGGCGTCGTGCCCCAAATCAGCTTACTGCTCGGCCCCTGCGCTGGCGGCGCGGCCTACTCGCCCGCCCTCACCGACCTGATCATCATGGTGGAGAAAACTTCCTTCATGTTTCTAACCGGCCCCGACGTGATCAAAGCCGTCACCGGCGAAGTGATAGACGCCGAAAGCCTGGGTGGGTCTCACGTCCACATGGCCATCAGCGGCACGGCCTCGCTCTGCACCCCCACCGAAGCCGAAGCCCTGGCCTTGTGCCGCCGGGTCATCAGCTACCTGCCTTCCAACAACGTAGAAAATCCGCCGTTCATCCCGCCCACCGACGATCCCATGCGCATGGATAGTGAGCTAAACAGCCTTATTCCCCTCGACTCGGCCGTTCCCTACCGGATGCACGAGGTCATTGAGCGCGTGGTTGATCAGGATACCTTCCTGGAACTGCATCCGGCCTGGGCCGGTAACGTGATTGTGGGGCTGGCGCGTATGGGCGGACACAGCGTGGGCATTGTGGCCCAGGAGCCAAGCGTCATGGCCGGCGTGATTGATATTGACGCCGCCGACAAAATGACCCGCTTTGTGCGCATGTGTGACTGTTTCAATATTCCCCTGGTGACGTTTGTCGATTCGCCCGGCTTTTTACCGGGGATAGACCAAGAGCATCGGGGCATCATCCGCCATGGAGCCAAAGTATTGTACGCCTACTCAGAAGCGACCGTGCCCAAAGTGACCGTGATCACGCGCAAAGCTTATGGCGGCGCTTATGTGGTCATGAGCAGCAAATACCTGGGCACAGATGTCACCTATGCCTGGCCCAGCGCCGAAATCGCCGTCTTGGGCGCAGAGGGGGCGGTTAATATTTTGTTTAAGAAAGAGATTGCCGCCGCGGCGGATCCGGACGCCGAACGGGAGCGGCTGGCAAATGAATACCGGTCGCAGTTCAGCAATCCCTATTATGCGGCCCGGGCGGGGTATGTGGATGATATTTTGGAGCCACGGGAGACGCGCCCCAAAATCATTACGGCGCTGACGGCCCTGCGCGACAAATTCTCTTCTGCGCCACGCCGCAAACATGGCAATATCCCGGTCTGAGTCGGAGACGTTCACCTTCTTCGGAGACGTTGAACGTCTTGGTGAAAAGTAGAGTGAGTATGTCTGAATCAATCGAAGTCGCCCTACAAATTGCGCTCGCTGGCATGGCGCTTGTTTTTATATCGATCCTTTTGTTTTGGCTGATCATCTCGCTGCTGGTGAAGGTCACGGCCGAGCCAGTGGCGGAACCAGTGGTGACGGCCCCTGATGAAGCAGAACAAACGCGCAAACGACTGGCGGCAGCAACGGCCGTTGCCCTCGCCTTAGCCCTGGAAGCAGAAACACAACCCCGCCTCCTGCCAACCCCACCCACGCCCATCGTGAGCGCCTGGCAGGCGGTCATGCGCAGTAATATTCTCGACAAAAGAGGATCCGTGCGATGAGATACACCGTAAAAATAGACGACCACCGCTATGCCGTGGAAATTGGCGATCTGCACAGCCGGCCCATTATTGCCACCATAAACGGTGAATCATTTGAAGTATGGCCCGAAGCGGAAAACGGCCGTGTCGCCACCCCACCACCGCAAAATGGCGCTCCCTCAGAACTGCCACGCCACACGCCAGCCGCGTCCCCCGCCACCGTTGGCGATGAACGCAGCAAAATCGTCCGCGCCCCCATCCCCGGCATGATCACAGAAATATTGGTGCAGGCCGGGCAATCGGTAACGGCCGGGCAGCCCTTGTGTGTGCTTGACGCCATGAAGATGAGCAACACCATCTACGCCGCCCGCAGTGGCCACATCGCCGCCATCAGCATCAGCGTGGGACAGCACGTGAAACACAGCGATATCATGTTTGAATTTGCTGACAGCGAGACCTGACAAGGTTATCTATACTGGCTGGGGGCCGGTTTCCCCCGTGCCGCCTCTGGTAAAAATGTCAGATTATGCCCGTTGCGAGTCTATAAAGATGTCTGGCTGTGCAAAACACTCTCACAGTAAGAGCCGGCGATAAAGCTCTCTGGTCTTATTGAACTTCTTGTACTGGACTGATAATGGATTTTGCGCAATTTCTCCCTGAACTATTGAAAGGCATCACCAGCTTTACCCTGGGTAATGCCCTGATGATCCTGGTAGGAGGCATTTTAATTGCCCTGGCAATCGTCAAAAAATATGAGCCTGTTTTGCTGCTGCCCATTGGTTTTGGCTGCCTCTTAGCCAATATCCCCCAATCGGGTATGACAGAAGGCGAAGGTCTGTTCGGCCTGCTTTACGCCGTAGGCATCAGCACCGAGCTGTTTCCCCTGCTCATCTTCATTGGCATCGGCGCCATGATCGACTTCAGCCCTCTGTTGGCGCAGCCGAGAATGGTGTTACTGGGCGCGGCCGGGCAATTTGGCATCTTTGGCACCCTGATCCTGGCAACCCTGCTGGGCTTTCCCCTCAACGAAGCTGCTTCTATCGGCGTGATTGGCGCCATTGACGGCCCCACCTCTATCTACGTGTCCAGCCGGTTGGCTCCCCGGCTGCTGGCGCCCATTGCCGTGGCCGCTTACTCTTACATGAGCCTGGTTCCCATCATCCAGCCGCCGCTGATGCGCCTGGTGACCACCCAAAAAGAGCGGCGCATTCGCATGGCCTATGCCCCTCGGCCCGTTTCCAGGCGAGCCTGTATCTTGTTCCCAATAGTTGTCACTCTGGTTGTGGGTTTGTTGATGCCTCCCGCGCTGCCGCTCATCAGTATGCTGATGTTGGGCAACCTGATGCGTGAAAGTCGGGTAGTGGAGGGATTGAGCAAGTCGGCGCAGAATGAAATTGCCAACGTGGCCACGCTCTTTTTGGGCATAACCATTGGCTCCACCATGAGCGCCAATACGTTCTTGACCTTAGATACCTTGAGCATTCTGGTGCTGGGGTTGCTGGCGTTTGCCCTGGATACGGTAGCTGGTTTGTTGATGGGCAAGGGCATGGCAGTGCTGAGCCGGGGCACGATCAATCCTTTGTTGGGCGCGGCCGGTATCAGCGCCTTTCCCATGGCCGGCCGTCTGGTAGCCAAGATGGCGCAGGATGAAGACCTGGACAATTTCCTGTTGATGCACGCCATGGGGGCCAACACGGCCGGTCAGCTTGCCAGCGTCATCGCCGGTGGGGTGTTGTTGGCGCTGGTAACGGGCGCGTTGTAAGCAGAGTAGGTTGATTCAATCTCAGGCGCGTTTAAGCATCATACGTCGAGGCCGTCACATCGCCGCCTTCGCCGGTCCAGTTGGTGTGGAAGAATTCACCGCGAGGTTTGTCTACCCGCTCATACGTATGCGCCCCAAAGTAATCTCGCTGCGCCTGGAGCAGATTGGCTGGCAGCCGCTCCCGGCGGTAGCCGTCATAAAAAGCGAGGGCGCTGGACATGGCCGGAACCGGTATGCCAGCGCCGATGGCCTGCACCATCACCCGCCGCCAGGCCGCTTCACTCGCCTGAATTTGCTCCTTGAAGTAAGGGTCTAGCAGCAAGTTTGGCAGGTCGGGGTTGTTCTCATAGGCCGCTTTAATGTCGTCCAAAAAGGCAGCGCGAATGATGCAGCCGCCGCGCCACATGAGGGCGATTTGCCCATACGCCAGGTTCCAGCCATATTCGGCCGAAGCGGCCCGGAAGAGCATGTAACCCTGGGTGTAGGAGATGATCTTGGCGGCATAGAGGGCGTCGCGCAGGTCGTTGATGAAGGCGGCTTTATCGCCGGAGAAGGGGGCAATGGCGGAACCCAGCACGGCCGCTGCCTGCACCCGTTCTTCTTTGAGGGCGGAGAGGAAGCGGGCAAAAACGGCTTCGCCGATGAGGGTGAGGGGGATGCCCATATCTAAAGCAGACACGGCCGTCCATTTGCCCGTGCCTTTTTGACCGGCCGTGTCCAGGATTTTGTCGATCATTGGTTCGCCATCCTCAGCGGTGTAAGCCAGGATATCGGCGGTGATTTCGATAAGGTAAGATTCCAGCTTGCCCTGGTTCCACCCGGCGAAAATGGCGCTCATTTCAGCGGGCGTCAACTCCAGGCCAAAGCGCAGCAAGTCATACGCTTCACTGATGAGCTGCATATCGCCGTATTCAATACCGTTATGCACCATTTTGACAAAGTGGCCGGCCCCTTCTTCGCCCAGCCAATCGCAGCAGGGAGTACCGTCGGCCACTTTGGCGGCGATGGCCTGGAAGATCGGTTTGACATGGGGCCAGGCGGCTGGCGCACCGCCGGGCATGATGGAGGGACCAAAACGCGCCCCTTCTTCCCCGCCGGAGACGCCGGTTCCCACGAAGAGGAGTCCTTTTTTGGCCAATTCCTGGGTGCGCCGGGTGGAGTCTGAATAGTGGGAGTTGCCGCCATCAATGATGATGTCGCCCGGTTCGAGCAGGGGCGTCAACTGCTCGATGGTGGCGTCTACCGGCCAGCCCGCTTTGACCATGAGCATCACTTTGCGCGGCCGTTTGAGGGCGGCTACCAGTTCTGCCAATGAATGAGCGCCAATCACTTTGGTGCCTTTGGCTTCATTGGCTAAGAAGCGGTCTACTTTTTCCACGGTGCGGTTGTAGACGGCCACGGTGAAGCCATGATCATCCATGTTGAGGACGAGGTTTTGGCCCATAACGGCCAGGCCAATGAGGCCGATGTCTGCTTGAGGGGTCATGGTTATTTCTCCTAAGGGTGCGTTTGTCAGCGGGCGAGCATGGTGTAATTTTAGCAGATGAATGGGATTGAGGGGAACGGCCGTTTATGAACCTGTTTCTGCGTCCGCCCGGTGCAAACAATCAAACAACTGTTCCGACTGCGCCACACGGGTGAAAGCGATGATATGGTCGCCAGACTGGAAAATGGTGTTGCCATGCGGGATGATCACCCGTCCCTCCCGCTCAATCGAAATCAAAACACAATCCTTAGGCAGCCGTCCGGCCACACTTTGCACCGTTTGGCCTACCACCGCATCGTCTGCATTCAGATATACATCCACAAATTCCGTGTCATCCTGCTGTTTGAGCGCCTGCACCCGCTGGCTGCGCTCCTGAATCTCATCCCGGCGGGTAATCGCCAGATCATACGCCTGGATGATGTCCTGGCGACGAATGATGCCGCGCAGTTCATACGGATCTTCTCGCGAGACCACCGGCAGCCGTCCCAAGCCACGAGTGCCCATACGGGCCAGGGCATCGCCGATAGATTCATCTGGAAAGGCCACCTTCAAGCGGGGCCAGGTGGAGCCGATAGCCGAGACCGGCGTATCGTCTGGCAGTTTACGGGACAATGCCTGCTCAACATCGGTAACGGTGACTACACCCCATAATTTGCCGGCCTCATCCAGCACCGCCAGGCCATGCGTGTGGTTGTGCGTGAATATTTCTACCAGGCTAGATAGGGACGCATCGCTGGTCACAGTATGAAAATTCTTAGAGGACATAACCTCGTTAACGGCCACTCCTTGCAAAATATCTTGATCACGGCCCTGATTCCAATTGATCCCTTTGAGTTTCAGTTTGAGCGTATAGATAGAATCTGGGAAGAGGTGGTCGGCCAACAAGGTGGAGAGGACGGTTGCCAGCATGAGCGGCAGGACGAGTTTGTAATCTCCCGACATTTCAAAGACGATGAGGATGGCGGTGATGGGGGCGCGGGCAGCGCCGGCAAAGAGAGCGGCCATGCCCACAATGGCGTAAGCACCAGGATTCACAGCAACCTCCGGCCAAAGCATGTTGGCGGCCGTGCCTACCAACCCACCCAGGACAGCGCCCATAAAGAGGGATGGGGCAAAAACGCCGCCAGAGTTGCCGGAGCCAAGCGTGAAGGTGGTTGCCAACAGTTTGCCCACCAGCAGCATGGACATCATGGTCAGCGTCAAGTTAAAATCGCCAGCAATGGTTTCACCGATGAGCGGTAAACCAGGGCCGAGGACCTCTCTACCGGGTAGAAGAAGCAAGGTGAGTCCGGTGAGGGTCATGCCAACGGCCGTTTTCACGGGCAGTGGCACAGACCAACGGTCAAAAAGCTCTTCCGCGCCATACAACATCCGGATGAATAATACCGCCCACACCGCCGCCAACACTCCCAACACAGCATAAATAGGAATTTCAGCCAGATGGTTGAGCGGGTAGGCTGGCACTTGAAAGGCGGGTTCATCACCCAACAACGCCTGGCTGACCACGCTGGCCGAGACGGCGCTCAAGACAATCGGGCCAAAATAGCGCACCGTCATCCGCCCCAAAATAACTTCCAGGGCAAACATAGCGCCAGCAATGGGGGCATTAAAGGTGGCGGCAATACCGGCCGCCGCCCCACAAGCCACCAACATACGAATGCGCTCGTCAGAAAAATGGAGCCACTGCCCCAGCGTAGAACCTAACGCCGAACCAACCTGTACAATCGGCCCTTCCCGGCCGGCTGACCCCCCCGCGCCCAGAGTGATAGACGAGGCCAACACCTTTATCGCTGCCACCCGGGGTCGAATCCGGCCGCCGCGCAGCGCTATCGCTTCCATCACCTCAGGGACGCCATGCCCTTTGGCCTCATGCGCCCAGCGGTCGATGATAAAACCCACAATAAAACCGGCCGCCGCCATAAATGCCAGCACCCCGACGACGCCAAACGCCATTTCGACCACCAAAGTCAATTGATTGATCTGGGCCAGCAGCCAGATAAAAACAATGGCCGCCAGGCCGGTAACCGCGCCAATAATCACGGCGCTGCCGATCAAAGCCAACTGCACCGGGTAACGGCTTTGTTCTAATAAATCCTGAATGTGATGGGAAGTTTTTTGAAAAAAAGATGGTTGGTTTTGCAAAATAACTCCAGATAGTTTTCGCAAGAGATTGTCACGATGATTTAATTATGCATCATATCGCAGGTGAGCGCCTTCGCAATGTGACAATTGTGGGCAAAAATACGAGACAAATGACGGTGATTTGTGCTTAAATCTCGCAACAAAAGTTATATACGAGTGCCACTAAAAAGCCGTTTCAAAAAAAAGCATACCCTATTAAAATCTGCCGGGGTAGTACCTCAAGATCGGCTCAATCTTGGAGATTGAACCAATCTCGACACGAAACAGCGTAAAAATAGGAGAAAGCAGTTAACATGACACGATCTTTAGCGAACATTAAACGGGTCTTAATCGGTGAACCGTTCCCTACACATCAAGAATCTCATGAGCGGCTCGACAAAAAAAGAGCGCTGGCGGTATTCGCCTCTGACCCCATCAGCAGTAATGCCTATGCCACAGAAGCGATCATGAGTATTTTGGTGCTGATGGGCGTGGGCGCTTTGCGCTTGACCATGCCCATCGCCCTGGGCGTAATGGGGTTGGTGCTGCTGGTGATTTTTAGCTACATCCAAACTATTCTCCATTACCCGGATGGCGGCGGCGCTTATACGGTGACGAAGGACAATCTGGGCGAGACGCCTTCTTTATTTGCTGCTTCTGCTTTGCTCATTGATTATATTTTGACGGTATCGGTATCGGTATCGGCCGGAATTCGGGCTATTACTTCGGCCGTGCCGGAACTATTGCCTTACAGTATCCCTTTGGCGCTATTTGCCATTTTGATCCTCACCTGGGTGAATCTGCGCGGGGTGCGAGAGAGCGGCACTATTTTTGCTATTCCCACTTATCTATTTGTGATTGGGGTGTTGTTAACGATTATCATTGGCCTGGCCCGTCTGTTTGGGTTGTTTGGCCTGCCAGCGCCAGTCGTCCCGGTCCATGAGGTAGAAGGGGGTCTCAGTTCGATTAGCACCTTTTTGTTTATCTGGCTTTTGCTGCGGGCATTTGCGGCCGGCTGTACAGCGCTGACAGGCATTGAAGCGATCAGCAATGGGGTGCAGGCGTTTAAGCATCCGGAATCAAAAAATGCCGCGCTCACAATGGTGGCCATGGGCCTGACGGCCATGTCGCTATTTATTGGCATTACCTTTCTGTCCACACACCTACATCTCGTCCCTTATGAACAAGAAAGCATTTTATCGCAGTTAACGCGAGCGGTTACGGCCGGGCTGCCAGGCGGCAAGATTCTGTATTATTGGGTGCAGATTTTCACCATGTTGATTTTGATTTTGGCGGCAAATACCGGCTATCAAGATTTTCCACGACTCAGTTCTTTCCTGGCGAAGGATGGGTTTATGCCACGCTGGATGCAGAATCGGGGTGATCGGCTGGTATTTAACGGCGGTATTATCACGCTGGCAGCAATTGCTTCTCTGGTAATTCTCGCTTTCCGAGCGGATGAAATTGCGATGTTGCCTTTATATGCCCTGGGAGTGATGTTAAGTTTCACGCTGTCGCAAACGGGCATGTTCCATTTAATGGGGCGTATTGCCCATTTAAAGCCGGGTGAATTTTTGCACACTCAGGTGACAACGATTCATTATGAAAGGGGGACGACCTGGAAGCGAGCGCTGAATGGGGTGGGGGCGATGGTAACATTTGTGGTGTTTTGGGTGCTGGTAGCCACAAAGTTTATGGAAGGAGCCTGGGTGGTGGTGCTGATGATTCCGGCGCTGGTTTATGGCTTTAGGGCGATTCGGCGGCATTATAATGCGGTAGCGGCGCATTTGAGTGTGGAAACGTTTGCTACGGAGGAAATTCGGGATATTGCCGATGTGGTCATTGTGCCCCTGGCGGATATTCACAGGGGGACACTGCGGGCGCTACGTTATGCTACCCGGTTATCAAATAATGTCCATGCGATTTCGATTATCACTGATGAATCGATGAAGGTGCACTTGTTGGAGCGCTGGCGCCAGTACCCGAAGGTAACGGACAATGTTCACCTGGAGATTATCGATTATGCTTACCGGGATATTCTGACGCCGATGGTCGATTACATTATGGATATGGTGAATAATCAGTATCCGGGCTTGTTGGTAACGGTAGTAATTCCGGAGTTTGTGCCAGAAAGCACTTCAGCGAGATTTTTACATAATCAGACGGCGAATTTGCTGCGCAACCGGCTGCGCAAGTGTGATAGTGTGGTGATTATTGATGTGCCGTATCTGGTGCGCGGTTAGCCAGGTGAGGGCGACGGCCGGGTGATTGTTATGAAAGATACGCCAGATTTGCAAACGGCCGTTTGCCCCGAATGCAGCGCTGTTATCCAATTATCAGCACACTTGCCGGTATGTCACCTGTTGTTGTGTCCGCAATGTGAGACCTTGTTGGTGATAACGGCCGTTCATCCCCTGCGCCTGGATTGGGCCTTTGAAGAACCCTTTCCCCCAGACGCGCATTACAACCCGCGTTATCCTCGTAATCAGTGAACAGTAGACAGTAGACAGTGGACTGTAAACTGTAAACTGTAAACTGTTCACTCTCTTAAGTTGTCATCCCCACCGCAGGCATAGATAATACCTTCATGCAAAACTTGCCGGCCGACGTTTTAGACGATTTCTTCCGCAAGATTCCGATGGGGGTTGCCATCTACAATCGGGATTTAACCTTGCGTATCTTCAACCAGACCTGGGCCGCTTACGCTGCTGCTTTCCAGAAAACGAAAAGTGTAACGCCGCTCCCAGGCATGTCGATCCTACAATTATTTCCTACCGCCGCCCCGGTGATTTTGCCCGTTTTAGAAAAGGCGCTGGCCGGCGAAACTATTCACCAACACGCCTTACCCCTCACCATTGGCGCCGAAACCCTCTATTGGGACACCGTTGCTTTTCCTTTAAACGAAAAAGGAGTCATCACCGGCGTTTTCCACATCGTCACCAATGTGACGCCGCAGCAAGAAGCGGAATTGGCGCTGCAAAAGGCGCAGCGCTCTCTGTTGACCCTGATGAACAGCCTGCCGGGCATGGCGTATCGCGGCCCTCACAACGCCCAGCGCGAAATGGAACTGGTCAACAAAGGCGCCTGGGAGCTAACTGGCTATCCGCCCGAAAAATTCATCATCCCGGCCGAAATCGCTTACGCCAGCCTGATACATGAAGAAGATCGTAACCGGGTGCGGGCGGAACTAGAGACAGCCATACGATCCCACGAACCGTTTGAACTGCTCTACCGGCTGCGCACGGCCACTGGTGAAATCAAGTGGGTGCTGGAGCGAGGAGAGGCGCTGTTGACCGCCGATGAGAATATGGTTGGGGTGGAAGGCTTTGTCGCCGACATCACTGAGCGCATCCTGGCGCAGCAGTTGTTAGAACAGCGCGTGGTAGACCGCACCCGTAAACTGTCGGCCTTGTACCAGGTGATGACGTTGGCCGCCGAGCAAAGTGATTTGAAGATGCTGCTGCAAGAGGCGCTTTCCTGGGTATTGACGGCCGTTCACGGAGACGCCGGCGCCATTCATTTGTTAGATAATCGGCAAGAACGGCTCCACCTGGCCGGGCAGGAAGCGCTGCCGGCTAAACTGGCGCAGCAGTTGGCGCAGTTACCTGCCCAGGCGGGGCTGGCCGCTCAAATTTTAGCCACAGACATCCCGTTCACCTCCGCGGATATTCAAGCCGAGCCGCCCCAGTCGCCGCTCGTGAAAAATCAATTTTTCCACGCCTATGCTGGCTTACGCATCGATGTGCGCGGTCAGGCGTCTGGTATTTTGAGTAGTTTCCGCCGCAGTCAACGGCCGTTTAGCGAAGGTGATATAGCCTTGCTAGACTCCATTGCTGACCAGATTGGCAGCGCCATTGAAAACGCCCAGTTGCGCCGTGAAAACGAACGGCTGCTGGTCTTAGATGAGCGCACCCGCCTGGCCCGCGAACTACACGACGCCGTGACCCAATCTCTCTACAGCCTCACCCTTTTTGCGGAAGTCAACCAACGTTTCGCTCGGGCTGGCGATATGGAAAACGTGGCGGCTTATACCCGGCGTATCGGTGAAACGGCCGAAAAATCACTCAAGGAAATGCGTCTGCTGCTGCACAACCTGCGCCCGTCAATTTTACAAAACGCCGGTTTCATCAGCGCCTTGCAGCAGCGTTTAGACGCCGTAGAAAAACGGGCCGGCATTTCCGCCAAACTATTGGCTGATGATGACATTGTTCTGCCTCCCCATGTCGAAGAATCGCTTTTCCACATTACTGAAGAAGCGCTCAATAATTCGCTCAAACATGCCAGCGCAACGGCCGTTACCGTGCAAATTCAGCAAACAGGCAACCAGGTCACACTGCTCATTCGGGACAATGGTTGCGGCTTTGATATCAACTGCCTGGACGACAGCGGCGGCATGGGCCTCTACAACATGCAAGAACGCGCCAGACTCTTGGGCGGTGAGATGCAGGTAACGGCTCAGTCGCAAGGCGGCGTCGCCATCATCGTGCGACTCAACCTGGACAACCTGCAAGAAACAACCGACTCGCGTACCTTGTTAGACCTGTTATAAGTGGTCGCCCAATCTTAACTGTTGTTTACCCAACTGAGCGCGTGGCGCGTCATCTGGTTCACATAGCCCCATTCGTTATCGTACCAGCTCATAATCTTCACCAGATCGCCATCGACAACCTGCGTCATAGCCAGGTCAACGATGGAGGCGCGAGGGTCTTGTATGATGTCGGAAGAGACCAACTCATCATCTGAAACGCCGAGGATGTGGCGATACCGGTCACTGTTGGCTTCTTCACGGAAAATATCATTGATTTCCTCGATGCTGGTAGCCCGGCTGGTGAGGATCACAATGTCAGCAAGGGAACCCACGGGGATGGGGGCGCGCACCGCCACGCCATCGAACAACCCCTGGTATTGAGGCAGCGCTTTGGTGGTGGCCAGGGCGGCGCCGGTGGAGGTGGGTACGAGGTTCTCCGCGCCCGCCCGGCCGCGACGCATATTTTTATTGGGGCCATCAACCAGGGCTTGGGAGGCGGTATAGGCGTGGAGCGTGGTCAAGGTGGCTTTTTTAATGCCGATGCGCCGGCCAATAATTTCGATGATAGGGGTAATGCAGTTAGTGGTGCAACTGGCACAGGAGATGATCTGGTCGTCGACTTCGCTGTCGCTGGCGCCATGAACGACGGTGAGGATTTCTTCGCTTTTGGTGGGTGCAGAAAGCATGACGCGTCCGGCGCCGGCTTGCAGATGTTTGGCTAAATCTTCCCGTTTGGTGAAGACGCCGGTGCATTCAAAGACCACATCCACACCGAGAGCGCCCCAGGGCAGTTCGGCGGGGTCTTTGATATGGGTGACGGGATAGTCACGGTCGTCTATACGGATGCCGTTTTCATTGGCGGTGATGGTTTGAGGTAAACGGCCGTAAACGGTGTCGTATTTTAGTAAGTAAGCCAGGTTGTCGGTGGGGATCAAATCGTTGATGCCCACCACTTCTAGTTCTGGGGTATCGAGGATTACTTTGAAGGCGGCACGGCCAATGCGACCAAAGCCGTTGATGCCTATTTTTAGGGGGGTGTTCATGTTTCGCTCCTTTGAGGAGAAGTTCAACCTTTCTAAAAAAGTTGAACTTCTTGGTTAATTGATTTTCGTTTGATCATAACAAGATATACGGCCGTTTCCATATCCTGGGATATAGAGAATAGATACATTTATGGTATAGATGGGCAGGCTAACAGGCGTCATCTTCGGATTCTGGCTCAAAGGGAACGCCTATCTTGGTGAAAATTTTATGTTTCACCTGGCTGTCATACA
>CAZXVH010000101.1:8218-19243 GCA_964643965.1 uncultured Ardenticatenaceae bacterium | reverse complement strand
TTACGAGCGCAAATAAGAGGCGCCGTTCACATCCAGAATAGCGCCAGTCATAAATTGAGCGCCTTCAGAGGCCAGGAAAAGCACCGCGTAAGCCACTTCTGCCGGCGTCGCCACCCGGTTGAGCGGGCTTTGGCCCCGAATGAGATCCCCTTGCTCGCCGCTGAGATGATCGGCGGCCATATCGGTCTCTACGAAACCGGGGGCGACTGTGCCCACAAAGATATTGTAGGGCGCCAGATATTTTGCCAGGGATTGACTCATGGCGTTCATGCCTGCTTTGCTGGCCCCATAGGCGGGCGCCGTCGGTTCGCCACGAAAAGCGCCCCGCGAGGAGACATTGACGATACGGCCGTTTCCCTGACGGATCATTTGCTGCCCGGCGCAGTACATGGCATTGGCCGCGCCCACCAGGTTGGTTTGCAAGGTATTGTGCCAATGCGCCTGCCACTCGGCGTAGCTGACTTCGGCCAGGGGATGCTCTTCGTAGATGCCGGCGTTGTTGATGAGGATATCAAGGCGACCGGTGCGGGAAACGGCCGTTTCTACCATCTTCGCCACCCCCTCTGCCTCCCGCATATCCGCCTGCACCTTAAAATGACCATCGCCGGTCAACGAAGCCAGCGTCTCCTCAGCGGCGTTTATATTGCGGTGATAATGCACAATCACCTGCGCCCCGCGGGCGGCAAACTGCCGGGCGATGGCGCGGCCAATGCCCCGCGAACCGCCCGTTACCAATACCACTTTGCCTGAAAAATCCATAGCAACCTCGGGAATGGGAGATGAAAGATTCCGCTCGCCTCCATCTCTATCTCTACCCTCTATCTTCTTACTCATCAACGGGCGTAGACGTGATCACACCCTCTTCTTCCACTTCTTCAACCGGTTGGTCTTCCGGCTCATGGGCTGCGCCTTCTTCATTCTCGGGCGCAGCCTCGTCCAGCGGGGAGCCGAAGATGGCCGGGTATTTCACCACCCGATTATTGTGAGCGTCCACCACGTACAAATTATCCTGGGCGTCTATGGCGATGCCCACCGGCAAGGCAAACTGATCTGGCCCCGCGCCATAGGTCCCGAAGCGGGCCAGATAAGCGCCGCTGCTGTCGAAGACCAGCACCCGGAACCCCTCCGGATCGGTGACATAGACGCGGTTGGCGCTGTCTACGGCGATGTAGGGTTTGTTGTCGATGGATTGGCTGTACCAGCCGTTGATCAGCCATTCATTGACCGGGAAGAGTTCAGGCGTCAGTTCTTGCACTCGGCCGTTCCAGGTATCCGCCATGAACACGTTGCCGCCAGGCCCAGTATCCAACCCTACCGGTTCGTTGAACTGCCCGGGCTGGCTGCCCTGGCTGCCGACGCTGCTGAGGAAATTACCCTCCCGATCCATGAGTTGAATACGGTGGTTGCCGGTATCGGTGACGGCCAGGCGGTCGTCGTCCACCAGGGCTACATCGCGCGGACCGTAAAAGAGGCCCAGACCGGAGTCGGTTTCGTCAAACGGGGAGCCGTTTTGACCGAAAGCGCCCACCAGTTCACCCGCATGGGTGAATTTTTGAATGCGATGGTTCCAGGTGTCAGCCACGTAGACAAATTCCTCATCGACGGCCAGCCCCCACGGTTCGTTGAACTGCCCTGGTTCTGCGCCAAATTGACCCCAACCGGTGAGGAAACGGCCGTCTTCGGCAAAGACCTGGATGCGATGATTGCCGCTGTCGGCTACGAAGATGGAACCATCTGGGCCAACGGCCACATTGCGCGGCGTGGTAAACTGCCCTTCGCCGCTGCCGGGAACGGCCAGTTCGTTCAAAATCAGGCTGGGAGAAAGCGTCAGTTCACCTTCGGCATAAGGGTCGCTGAAGGGTTCTGCGTTCACGGGGGCGACGCCCTGATCCCACAGATTGGCGAGGACATCTCGGCGCGTGTAGACCTTCAGTTCATGGCGCAGCGGCCATTCGCGGGCGGTATACGTGCCGCCAAAGGTCTGGCCGAATTGGGTATAGTCGCGGTAGAAGAAAATGTCCCACAAGGCGCGGCGCACGTCGACATTACCCAAACCGCGCTGCTCGGGCGACAGCGGATCGCCGAAGATGGCGTCCCAATTGAGGCGGCGATACTCTTCCATGGGCCACCAGAGGAAGGTATAGATGTTTTCTTCGTAATTGTTGCCCAGGAACGGTTCCACTTTGCCCCAGTTCTGATTGCCCACCACGATGATGGGCGCTTCGTTGAGGCTGTTGCTGGGATTCTCGCCAAAATACAGGCGATTGGGATAGTCACGCAGATACCAGGTGAAGGGCCAGCTGACATCGTTGTCGTAGGCCACTTTGATGCTCTTGTCGCCGTGCAGGCGCATGGAGAGCGTTTCCACCTGGTTCATGACAATCTCTTTGGTGGCGGGAGCGCCGTGCGCATAGACCATGAATTCGGTGGTGTAGTCGGCGTTGGGGAAACTGGCCATGTAGCTGGCGCGAATGGTGAGCAGGCTGAGTAAGGTGAAGAGGGTGAGGATGATGAGGGTTCCGCGTAACGGCCGTTCTACCTCCCGATAAATCCGCTGCCAAAAATAAGCAACAATGCCCACTATCGCCAACAAGCCGATAAACAAGCCCACGCTTTGCATGGCGGCGATTTCCTGGCTGCCCAACTGGATTTTGCCCAGCCAGAGCAGGCCGAATAAGCCAAAGAAGGCGATGAGCAGCAGCGCCGTCAGCCCGCCAAAGAGCAAGGAACGGCGGCAGAACAGGTCGGCGCGGCCCAGGTTTTTGAGCTTTTCGCCAAAGTACCAGCCGCTCATCAATGCCATGGGGATGACAAAGTGGGTGCTGAGCCAGGGCATTTTTTCACCGGCATAGCTGTAGGCGGCCCAGGTGAGCAGCAGCCACCAGGTGACGTAAGGCATGAATCCCAGAAGCTGTTCGGGGTAGAAGCGGTCTAGCAGGCTGGTCTCGTCTTTTTGTTTGAGGCGTTTACGCACGGCGACCAGCCACAGGATGACCGCCACAAAGAGGATAAACAGAGCCACGATCAAGCCCAGGAAGACGTCACGCGATAAACCGAGAACGGCCGTTTCTTCCCCAATAATTCGTCCACTGAGCCGGTAAGAGCGGGCATAGAGCCATTTGACCAGGCTGTAAGAGAAGAATGCCAGCAGCCCGGTTGTTACCCAATAAGCCAAAATCTGGTGCAGCCGCTCTTTTTTGCTCCACAACCAGATGGCTGCCAGCGAGAAAATGACCGGCAAGAATTCGTAAATAGGCATGACCACCAGGTAATAAAAGGTGGGTTGGCTGCCGCGCTGCACCCCTTGCTGCTCCAACCAATAACCGAGCGAGCCAAACATGCCGCTGGGGATGCCGTTGACGATATTGGTGAAAACCGAGGTATACAAGAACAGGAAAATCGCATAGAAAATGGCGGCGGAAATAGCCCATTTGCGTGAATGCCACCACAGCCCGACGGCGATTGAGATGAGCAAGACGACGATAAAGATAATTAATGTGTAGAGGAAATCAGATTGCAGAATGTTGGCCCAGCAGCCGCTATCAAACATGCGGGCCAATGCCACTTGCAGTCTGGACATGCTTTCCTGCCCCGGCACGACGCATTGCGGGATGGCGTAATCGGTAGGGTCCCAGCCCAGGATGCGCACAATGAGCGGCGTCACCATAGGCAAGATGAGGGTGGTGAACAGCATGATCAGGTCGAATTCGGGCAGGTCGTCGATTTGGGGACGCAGGGCGCGGGCGGCTAAAAAGAGGCCCAGGCTGAGGACGCCAATGCCGATGACTTGCGTCCAACGGAAGAGGGTGTCATTGGGGGCGGCGTCAGGTGTGGAAACGGCCGTTTCCTCATTCGGGTCTGCGGCAAAACCTTCCAGGGTGGCGGTGGCGACGCTCTCCGGCGCGGCGCTGCGCGCCACCAATTTTTGCCCGACAAGGCCGGCGCCGATCAACAGCAGCGCGATGATTGCTACCAACATTGGCATACGCAGCTGCTTGATGCCGGTTTTCAACCAGGGGGCCAGCCACATTTTTGCCAGCAGCCGTATCACCAAAAAGCTGCCGAATATGGCCACGTAGATGAAGGCCACTTCTTTGGTGGCAAACATGAGCGATGTACCGGCAGCAAACCACCACAGGTATTTTTCTTTCGTGTCGCCGAGGTAATACCAGATGGCAATAAAGACGATCATGGCCCACATGATGACGTAGATGTCGTGGCGGATGTAGCGGGAGTAGTAGGTGATGTAGGGCGAGATGAGGAAGAGGAAGCTGGTGAACAGCGCCCCTACCTTGCCCAGTGGTTTACGTAGAAAATAGGGCATCACCACCAATATCACGCCAAACAGGGCCACTGGCATCCGCGCCACAAAGTCACTGTCGCCAAAGAGCCAGTAGAACAGGGCGGTGATGTGGAACAGGAATGGCCCGTGCATCAACGGCGTGTGGCTGTAGCCATCGCCGATGAAGTATTGGTAAGAGAACTGGGTGTGCAGGCTCTCGTCATGGCTCATGACGCGGTTTCCCAGCAGCACAAAGCGCGAGACGATGGCGAGGATGATGAAAACGAGGTAAATCGCTTTCTCCCAATCTAGATTGAGGGAAGCCAGCAGGGGCTTGGCCAACATGTCGTTGAGGGTGGTTGTTTTCTGTTCGGGGGTGGTTGTTAGTTCGGTCATAGTCTCTTAGTCAAGTAGTCTGGTAGTCAAGTAGTCAGGTAGTCGGGTAGTCGAGTAGTCAGGTAGTCGAGTAGTCGGGTAGTCTGGTGGTTAGTTGACTGGGTGGTGATGGGTGGGCAGGGCGGCGATGGGTGTGGGCGGCGGGGCGGGTGTGGCGTTGAGGGCCGCCTGGCTTGTGGTTTGTATAGCTGTGGCGGCCACGGCCGTTTCCGTTATTTCCGCCGCCATTGTTTCTTGGGCCTGGATGGTCTGGCGTTGGGCGATGGTGGCAGTGGCGTTCAGGGTGCTGGTGGCGGTGGCCGCTTCGGTGACGGTAGTGACGCCGCCCCAAATTTGCTGAGAACGGCCGTGCCACAGCCCCATGCTGCCAAACAAAATCATGACCAACACGCCCACCAGCGCCAACTGCCGCTGCCAACCGCGTATCATGGTGGGCGACGGCCGTTTCTGCCGGGTGGGCAGGGGAGGCATCAGGTGGCTTAAACGGCCGTTGGCGGGCTGCGTGGCCGTGTGCAAGGTGAGGCGCACCATCTGGCCCATCTCCCGTTCTGCTTGTAAGGCTTTTTGGCAGTGGGGACAAACGGCCGTGTGCTGTTCCACCGCCTGCCGCTCCGGCCGGGGCAGCAAGTTCAGCACATAATCTGGTATTTGGTGAATAACGTGTTTGTTCATAACTTTAGTCGATTCGTCTGGTAGTCAAATAGTCTGGTAGTCGAATTACCCACCTTCTCTCTATCTGATCATACACCGTTAACCGTCTGATTCCTCATCAGCCAGCAGATCACGCAGGGCATTGTGGGCCAGGCGCATCCGGGATTCGGCGGTCTTGGCCGGGATGCCCAGGATGCTGCCAATTTCTTTATAGGTCAGACCTTCATAATAACGGAGAACGGCCGTTTCCCGCAGTTTAGGCGTCAGTTCATTCAGCGCCGCCCATACCCGCTTTTGCTGGGCATTCAGCGCCGCGATTTCATCGGGGGCGGCTGCCTCGGTATCGGCGATGTCGTCATCCTGGTGGATAAGCTGCGTCAGCGAAAAGGTGGGCAGCCATTTGCGCCGCCGTTTGTTACGGCAGCGGCTGATAGCGATGCGGTACAGCCATGTCTTGAACGACGCCTTGTGGGGGTCGAAGCGGCTCAGTTTGCGGAAAGCGTACTCGAAACTGTCTTGCAGCACCTCTTCCGCATCTTCCTGGTGCTGCAGCAGGCTGTAATTGAGCCGGTAAATCATGGCGGCGTACCTGTTGTAGAGCGCCACATAAGCCAGTTCATCCTCTTGCAGGCAGCGCTGAATCAACGCCAATGTTTGCCCGTCACCATAAAGGGGGGCGCTTTCCGCCTGCTGCCAGGGGATGGCGGGCGTTTTGGGCTGGTTCATGGCAGCTGGCCTCCGTTTGGCTCCGTTTTCACCCATAAAATAACTCGTTCCTGGGCGGGCGTTTCCAATGAATAATGAAATAACCACCAGCGCAGGATGTCCAGAGTGGGTGAGACGGAAAGCGTTTCTTCGGCCGGTTCGGTGCGCGTGAGGACAAAATCCGCCCCCATATAGCTTTGACCCAGGGTGGTGGGTTCGGCGGCGGCGGTGAGGATGAGGGTCTGGCTGGGATTGAGCGGCGCCGCTTTGCCGATCTCGGCATTGACATAATCACGCAAATACCAGCGCAAAACGGGCGTGTCCACCGCGCTCAAAATAGATACATCCCGGTCGGACCGGCTCATTTGCCACGACAAATCCTCGATCACATCGGTCAGCGCCAACACCCCGGCGTCGGAACCAACCGTCACCCAGGTTTCGCGGGGGTCGTTGGCCCCGGCATGGCCCAGCCACCAGGCCGTGCCCCAATTGTAGAACAGGAGCATGAGCAGCACACTGAGCAGCACGGCTTGATAGGTGGCGCGGCTGTCCCAGCTGAGGGCAAAAAAGATGAGCGTCAGGGCAAAGGCCAGGGCGAACAAGGCGATCCAAAGGCTGCTTAAATCGTCGGCGCTGAACAGCATCTGGCGCAGGAAACGGCCGCTGTTGACAAACATCAAGGCCCACAGCGTCAACAGCCCGGCGGAGAGCAGCCAGCCATGCCAGCCAATATGTGGGCCGAGGATGGCGCCAGAAAAAGCGCCGAGGAGCAGATAAAGCGGCAAAATAAGGAGCGCGGCATTCCCCATTGTCCCTTGCTGTACCACCATGAGCAGCAACACGCCCATGATCCAATAAACGGTAAACATGGGCAGCGCTTGTGAGCGCCACGCCGCCCAAACGATGGCCACCAGCCCCACCACCAGCAGGGCACTCTCATAACGCACGACAGCCAGGAAGGGGATAAGCGCTGCTTCCAGGCTGCCCGCGCCGCCAAACTGCCGCAGCCAGTCGCCGAACAGGGAAGCGGCCGCGCCCAGCCCGCCCAGGTTGAGCAGGAAAAAGGCGCTGATGAGCAGAAATAGGCTGCCGCCCACCATGAGGCCATCGCGCAAAGTGTCCGCTTCCAATTCCCACTGCTCATCTTCAGCAAATAAGCGCGGGCCAACGAAGCGCTGTCCCAGCCAGGCGACGCCCAAAGTGGCTAAGGCGCTGTAAAACAAGGGGGAACTGGTCAGCCCCAGGGCCAGGGCGATGGTGAAGATGTAAAACCAACGGCCGTTGCCCGAATCCCGCCCATTGACCCAGGCAATCAAGAGCAGGAAGGTGGCAAAGAGGGCGATTGAATCGCCGCCGGCCGTGCGTGAGAGGGCGGTGGCCAGAGGAGAGACGGTGAGGAAAACGGCCGTTACCAGCGCTCCCACCGTCGAGAGCCGGTCGCGCAGTAGCCAGGGCAGCAGCGCCAGCATAATGCCAAACAAAGCCGGAACCAGGCGCATGACGCCGTCGCTCATGCCTAATATCTGTGTCAGCAGCGCCGTGAAGGTGAAATACGCCGGGCTGCCCACCGCCGCCGAAACCCCGCCCGGCTGCCAGAACTGCCATACCGCCAGCGCCTCCTGCGCTTCGGCCGGAGACAGGGGTAGTTTGCCCAATTCGGTTAGCCGCATGACGGCCGCTGCCATCCCAACCAGGATGAATAGGCCGTCGGCAATAGTCAGCCGGTGTATTTTTTGTTTTTCGGTTCGTGTGTCAATCGTTAATTCAGTGTAATGGTTGCTGTCGTAATCATGACTATACGTTTGCATTAATCGTTCCCTATCAAGCGTGGAGAGCGCATACGCAGCACTTTTTCCGGTTTATCTGTTACTTGTTGCACAAGCACAACCGCATCAGGATAGCTTTCATCGAGTCGTACAACTAAGGCAATTTTGTTTGTATCATGATCCACTACTTTTCCTTGATAAATGGCGACGAATTCATTCTTGTATTGTGCTAAAAGCTGTGGCAGCATGGTTTGATAAGCAGTTTGCTCTTGCAACATCGCTTCACGGTCTGGGCTGACATACAGAAGGTTTTGCCCCTCAGTTTGCCCCATACGCCGACCTGTAGCTACCACATATACTTGGCTGCCTTCCGGCAAATCAATCGGCTGCGAAATCTTGATGCGTCCCTTCCGAATAACTCCGTGATATGTTTGCATATTTGGCATAAGAAATTCTCCAGAATTCTCGCTTATTTCTTCTAATTGTAACCAGCCACTTCTTTTTGAGTACGCTTCAGTTTGGCGATAATGTTGTTTATGGTTATGGCTGGCGCTTCGATGAGCGTAACTTGCGGAGGCAGATCGTCCACAAAGGGGAAATAGCCGCCTTCTTGTATGGCAACCAGAAACATGATTTGGGCCTGTTTGCTTTTTGCAGCTTGATACAATTTATTGGCCGCTTCTAAGATGGTTTCGTCTGCTCGTTGAATGCGTATGGGAAGGGAACGGCCGTTTATATCATCTCTTAAAAACGCATCAATCCCCTGATTTCGCTGTACGGGCGTAATCTCTAAGCCAGTTAGGAGCGCTAATAATTCCTCATCAGCATTCTTGTATACTTCTTCTCCTAATTTCAGCAAATTCGATTCGGACTTTATCGGATCATCCAGTCGTTTTTGTGATAGTTCAATGGCATCTTTTGAGATATCAATGCCGATGGTACGCCGTTTTAACAACTTTGCCGCTACCAATGTTGTCCCGCTGCCACAGAAAGGATCAAGAACTAGCTCGTTTTCATGAGAAGCAAGTTCGATGATTCGCTCTAACAACAAGATTGGCTTTTGGGTAGGGTAGCCGGTGCGTTCTTTTGCTTTAGGATTAAGATAAGGAATAGACCATACATCACTTAGTGGGACGCCTTCCTTTTTACCACTTGGCACAAACTCCCCATTTTCATCTAATTCATATACAGATTTACCATGTTTGTCTCGTTTACGCCGTTGCAGAATTTGGTCAATATTTGTGGTTGCAGAATAATCTCTGTAAATTGTATTAAACGTATAAACGTCTGATTTTGTATAGTAATAAATCGTTTGGTGAGCGGGTAGTAGATTTTTACTGGCGTTTGACCAGCGTTTATAGTGCCAGATTATTTCTGAGCGGAAGTTTTCAGCGCCAAATACCTCGTCTAACACGATACGGATAATGTGAGAGGCGGAACGATCACAGTGAAAAAATAGTGCGCCAGTGGGATGCAGAACTCGCCTGATTACTTGTAAACGCTCGTGTAAGAAGTGGGCATATTCGGTATGTGATGTCCAGATATCTTCAAAGGAAAATTCTTTTTGCCCATCCTTTGTGCGCAGGCTGTGGTTTTTTTGCGTGAAGAATGGCGGATCCAGGTAAACGAGGTTGATGCTGTCTGCCGCAAAGCCTTGCATGATCTGCAAACAATCTCCTTGAAATAATTCAGAATTCATGCCGAATTCCCCACATTCTCATCCCCTAATTTTTCGAGGATAGCCTTGAGCGAAATCCCTGTCCTTTGATAGACGTATTCCCAGGCGGATTCGCCAAAATAATACTCACCACCAACACCAACATATAGTGTGGCTAATGTTTCTTGAATTTTGATCGCCTGTGATCTGTTTGGATAAAAGAACATAATGCGTATAGGTGTAAAACCTGCTTCAGAACTTGTTTTAATGCGGGTATGTTCTTTGGTGATGTGGTCACCATCAGTAGTGGCATCTCGCCACTTAATTTCGATAGCATCGGATTTTACCAGGCAATCTATTTCAAACGTTTTTGGACGCCCGCCTTGTGTATTCGGGATTCTAGTGCTGCCTGATTCAGGAAACCTGGCTCGGAAGCATAACTTTGTGGCTTCCTCTAGAAAGCGGCCTGCAGCGTTATAAAGAAAACGTCCTTTGTTTTGGTAGATGTCAATTTGCTGACCTTCTTCAGTTGAAATGCCTAAAACACGGTACACTAAATAATGAGAAAAATCATCAATTCTCATTTCTTGAATGCGAAAATCGATTTTCTGTTGTAGATCTTTGGCATACTGTGCTGCCAAATCTCTCAGTTCTTGTTCAATGGTTAATTCCATTCGCTTATTTTACCAAGTTTATAGGGACATTCAGACTTTTGAAGAGTTGACCTTGAAAAAGTCTAGGAAATGCTAATTACCCCAGCGATAGATCGTAACGGATTCGTTCTGGAAAGCCACATTCAGGTTACCCGCAAACTTCTCGTTGACTTGCGGCCCGTAGGCGTCCCGTTCCAAATTGCCCACGACGATGTAGGAGACGCCGTAACCGTCGAGTAAATCGGCGGTGAACAGCCAATCGGGTTGAGTGTAGATGTCGCGTACCACCTGGTCACGCACGGCCGGTTCGCTGGTGGAGGGGCCGCGCCATTGGTATTGGTGGCCAGCCCAGCCCAGCAGCGTGGGTATGCCGGTGTTGGCCGAGATGCGCCCAAAGCCGCTGTACTGCCCGCCCACCGCTTCCACGATGACCGGTGAACCGTCGATGTTTTGGCGCAGCCACATAATGGCGTCGTATTCGCCGGGATTGTAGCGTTGAATGTAGGCCAGCCCGTTTAAGGTGGCCGGTTCCCGTGCGCCAAATTCCCCGGCGCCACGATATTCTACCATGCGGGAGTGGACGCCATAATAGGGAAACAGCAGGGCAAAAACGAGCATGATAGCGTATCCGGCCGCCGCCAGCAAGGGCGCGAGACGTTGCAGACCTTTATTCCAATGTTGCAGTAAATAGCCGATGCCATACAGGGCCGCCACGCCAAACAGCACCCACGCTTGATAGTAGAATTTGAAGATGGTGTTGAGCCGCTGCCCAAAGTTATCACGTAGGTAGACAAATTCAGGGCCGAGGGTGAGCAAAACGGCCGTTGCCACCAACAGCAGCGCAAAGGGCAAAACAGATAAATCCGCAGATTCTTCCTCTAACTCTCGCTCTGGCTCTTGCTCTCGCTCTTGCTC
>CAZXVH010000101.1:0-8118 GCA_964643965.1 uncultured Ardenticatenaceae bacterium | reverse complement strand
GCTCTTGCTCTCGCTCTTGCTCCCCCAGCTGTTCATGCCAAATCATCACCACCAGCGCCGCCAAGCCCGAGAGGAAGAGCGTCAGGGCGCCGTAGGCCAGGCGGTTGCTGAAAAAGGCGGGGGCGATGGCGAAAACGGCCGTTATCCCCCAGCCCAAACTTACCACTCCCTCAATACGAGGCGGCAGCGTCACCCCCAGTTCGTTCGCCAAATTGATGGTTCGTGCTGCGCCGTCCGGGCTGGCGGCTACCACCCAGCTAAAGAAAAAGGTGGCGATAAAGAGGAGGATGAGCAGAGAAACGGCCGTTACCACTCCTTTGCGCCAATAACGAAACCGCTGCCGGATAGCCAGCGCCAGCAGCCAGATGGTAATTGGCCACAACGCCATGCCAAAAATAACCCAAAACTGCGCCAGCCGGGTGGGGCGCATGAGCATGGGCAGCAAAAATGGGGCGCCCGCCTGTGATTTGAAACCGAGGAAAAAAGGCAGGTAGAGGATGAAAGAGAGAATGAGCAGGAGAACGGCCGTTATCACCCCCTGTCCCACCAATCCCCAATGCCACCCTTCACGCCGCCAACGGGCCAGCACAAACGCCCCCACCACCACAAACAGATGAATCAGCACATCCCAGGTATTGAGGAAGGAAAGGCCGCCCAGAATGAGAGCCGTAAAGATGTAAAAAGGCCAATCAATAATGAATTGTGAATTGAGAATTGTGAATTGTGAACGGAAGCGCCGCCGTTTACTGTTCACTGAAAACTGTTCACTGTTCACTGAAAACTGGTCACTGCTTTCCTTCAACCACCACACCATGCCCACCGCCAGTGATAAAAAGGCAAACGGCAGCGCCATCACATGCGGGTGCAGGTCTCCCAGGACAAAGCTGAAGCCGGGAAACTCCACGATGGGTTCCAACCCTTCTTCGGCTGCGCCGGCCAGGGTGTATTCATGAATGGGACGCGAAGAGCGCCACCACCACCAACTGCCGCTTTCATAACGGGCTGGCGCCCCGGGGATGGGCGCTTCGTTGATGTCGCGCACGTCGAGCCACTGCCAAAAGGCGGGCGAGCCGGCGTTGCTGGCGTGCAGCACTTCCATCGTCATTTGTTGGTTGCCGGCGATGGGCAGGGCGGCCGCCGCCACCAGAGCCAAGATCAGGGCCAACGGCCGTTTCCCACGCAAAGCAAGCATGTTATAAACCAGGCCAAACGCGCCAACGGCCGTGCCCGCCACCAGCCACGCCAACGCCAGATTAAAAGCCACCGGCTCCGCCACAAACGACAGCCGGGCAATTACCGAACTCATCAAATAGCCAAAATAGTAGTAGCTGATGCCAAAGCCAGCCAGCCAGGGGTCTTCCGGCGGCATGGCGGCGCTGCGTTCCATCGAATTGAGGAAGGCGAAATCCATCGGCTTTTCCGTGGCGCTGATGGCCGGATTTTGAGCGCGAACCCACACCCACAAGCTAAAGATTACCAGGAAAACCAGCTCTGTGATTAAAATTTGCCGCCAACTGCTCCGTACCCAACTCAGGACACTGCTGTCAGATTCGGATCGTTCGCGCCATACTGCCCAACCGGAAACAGCGATGACCAGCGCCAGCGCTACCAAAATGCCGCCCAGGTCATTACGCAAAATGCCCAGGCTGCCCAACAGCCAAAAGACAAAGCTCACCAGCAGCACACCCAACATTTTGCTGAAAGCGTACCCTCTGTCTGGCAGCGGTTTGAGAAAATGATAGGCAAGGGGAAAAACGGCCGTTCCCAGCACCAGCAGAACCACCCACCATTTTATTGCGGCAAAAATATCAGTTAAAGGCATAGTTTTCAGTAAACGGTAAACAGTGAACAGTAAACGGTAAACAGTATTCAGTGAACAGTCCCAGCCCGATTTATCGGGCTTTGTTTTTCAGCCGGGGGATTCATCCCTCGGCGATTCATCCCCCGGTGCTGCTGGGTCGAACCACCTCATAAATCACCGTGCCCTCATTGCGGTAAACCTCACGCAGCATGCCTAATTCTACCATCTGGGCAAACTTCGCCAGCCCTGCCGGGGCGTAATACGTCTCTTCCAACTGCCCCACGTAGACATAGCCCACATCATACAAATTCAGCAGCGCCTGTGCTTCATAGGCGTCCGGCGTATTGTAGAGCCGGTTCACATCGTTGATGCGGTCGCTGACCAGGTTGCCGGGCAGCACCGCCCGCTGCTGCCGCTGATGCCAATCCCAACCGGCAATGGCCGGCAGCCCGGTATACATCGCTACCCGGTTGGTGATCGAGCGGTATGGGCTAAAGCTGCCGCTGTTGTGGCTGTGTCCTTCGGCGATCACCGGCGATCCCTGGATGTTTCGCTGCATCCAGCGAATGGCGTCGTAATCATATTTTAACGGCACCATGGTGGCATTGATGTCGCCATATTCTACATACTGCATAAACGCCATGCCATCCAGCGAATTGGGCGCATCTTTGCTCATGCGGATGGCCCACTTGGCGTTGGTGGCCAACAGCGGATAGAGCAGGGCAGCCAAAACCAGGACGCCCAGCGCCGCCCCCCATACCCGCCGCGCCGTCCGTCTGCCCCGAATCGCCTGCCACACCCAAACGGCCGTTGCCCCACCCACCACACTCAAAATCAGCCACACTTGCAAGTAAATCTTAAACACCGTATTCATGCGGCCGATGTCGCCGGCCAGCACAAAAAATTCCACAAACAGCGTCAGCGCCAGTGACGCCGAAATCAGAATCAAGGTGATACGCCGTTCCGCCGCCAATCCGGGACGCAGCCCCAGCAGACCGGCCCACACCACCAGCGTCAACACCAGGGGGGCGATGAAATAGCCGCGCAGCAGGAGCAGCAGTAACACCAAGACGAACAAGAACAAGGCAGTCAGCGCCAGCCAGCCCACCCGTTTCCAGCGCACCAGCCCGGCAAACGTCCAGCTTTTTGTCCAGGCGCGGAATTCTAACAGCAGATAGCCTACAATGAAAAACAGGAACAGCCCCCAAATCGTCAGGTAGTTGCTCACATGAGTATACGTGCCCGGCCAGGGATTGAGCGAACTATAGCCGGAGCCAAAATTGGCGCGGAACGGCCAGAACAGCAGCACAGATAGCCCCGCCAGAATCACCGCTTGCAGCAGCGCCGTGCCCAGCATGGTCAGGCTGAACCTGTCATCGTTTTGGTGGTAGGCGTGGAAGAAAACGGCCAACATGCCCAGCACCAGATACGTGGGCCAATCCCAGGAATTTGTGGGCCACAGCACCCCAATTGTCAGCGCCCCCGTGAACCAGAGCAGGGCCGTTTCCCACCTGGATGATTGGGGATTGGGGATTGCGGATTGGGGATTGCGGATTGCGGACTGTTCACTGTCCACTGGTCTCTTCGGCAGCAGCGCCAGGCTCACCGCCCAGCCCAACGCCAGCAGCTGCAAGGGCATACTGATCATGTGGGCGTGCAGATCGCCGTAGAGGAAGGTGAAAAAGGGGAATTCAGTGATGGGGGCTGCTTCGCCGGGAATATAGTTGATGGCGCGGGTGGCCGTCCAGAACCAGTCGCCGGGATAGATGGGGGCGGGTTGGCCGGCCGCCATGTTGAGCGCCCCATCAAACAGCTGCAGCAGGGTATCCACGCCGCCGATGCCGGTGACGATGGCGCTGTTGCCCGCCTTGTACCACACATCCAGCATCACGCCCACTTCCGCCAGATTGCCCAGCAGCACAGCCAGGGCGGCGGCGATGAGACCGGCGAAAAGCGCCTGGCGGCTGAAGATTGAGGATTGAAGATTAATGATTGACGATTGAATGTTTCCCTGCCACTCTTTACGCATACCTCTTTGGTTCCCATAAGCAACCAGGTTGTAGGCTATGCTAAACGCCGCCAGCCCGGTGAAGCTGAACAGCATGGGCAGGATGAGGTTGTAGGCCATCGTGGGCACGACGCCCAGGAGCTTGGTGAGGACGCCTACGAAGACGTAGCCGTAGTAGTAGTAGTTGATGTACCCCCCGGCAAACCAGGGATCGTAAGGCGGAAAGGTGGTGGATTTGAGGACGGCGTTGAAGTAGGAAAGGTCCATCGGTTTTTCACCGCCCCAGATGATGTCCCACACATCGGGGTTGCCCAGGCGCACCAGGATGGCGATGAGGAAGAGGGCCACGCCTAACAGTTCCACCACGGCGATGTACTTTAAATTGGCGCGGACAAATGTTTGGATTTCTGCCCAGCGCCGCCAGAGAACCAGGGCGCTTAAAAACAGCAGCAGCGCCAGCCCAATGAGGATCGTGCCGCGCGTGTTGGGCAAAACGCCAATGCTGGCGCTGATCCAGACGAAGTAAGAGAGGAACAGTTGGGCGAAGATGCGGGCCAACACGTATCCTTTGTCCGGCAGACCGCGCAGGACGATAAATGTGAGGGGGAATGCCAGCCAGCCGAGGAGAACGGCCGTTAGCCACCACACCATCGCCGCCACAGTTGAATTATTCGACAGGACGCCGTCTACGTTGAACATCTCGCTAAACGTGCCGCCCGCCCGCTGCACCGCCTGCTGCGCCGAGGTCAACATCAAGCCATGCCGGGCCTGCGTCGCTTCGCCCGGCGTCATGAAGATCGTCTGCGTTAAATCAACGGCCCCCAGAATGCGGCGCATATTTTCCGAATCATAGGCGTCGGTCTTGGCAAAAATCCAGACGGGCGGGTGATCATAGACGCTGAACGCTTCTTCGGCCGCCAGGGCGTTGGGCGGCGGCCAGCCTACCTCCGGCTGCGCCCCCCACTGCGCTAGGCCGCCGATGTCGCTGATGTGCAGCGGGCCGATCTGGTAATCGACTTGATTCTGGTAAACCAGTCCAAAGCCCAATTCGCCGCTAAACAGCGCCTCGTAGAAGCGAATCATGAGCGGGTAGGTGAGCGGGATGCGCGGCAGCGACCAGAGGGCGCGTTGGCTGCTGAGGAAGATATAGTCTGATTCTTCCAGCCAGTTGATGAGGTCTTGCCGCTTTTCCGGCGAATCGGGGAAGGTGACGGGCAGCGGATTGCCGCCGACGGCCGTGTAATAGGCGCCATATCCGGAACGGCCGTTGACCGATACCGGCAGGGAATCATCCCAATGCTCATTCATGAGCATGCTGGTTCCCGCCCGGATAGGCGTGCCTGTGCCCTGCATGTTGATGAGAATATGCTGGAACGTACCTGCCTGCGCCGCCCGCTCGGCCAGGTCTACCACCACCGCCGCCCGTTCACTGTTAATCACTGCTTCGGTCAGCGTCTCGTCCCCATCGCCATAGCCGGCGCTGAAGGTAACGGGCTGGTTGTTCGCGCCATCGGCCGTTTGCAGATAGTTGAAGCGCACCGCTTGCAGGACGCCATCTTCCGGCATCTCAAAGCCCAGGCTGAGGGGCACGCCCTGCACAAAGCCGTACTCTTTCAGCGGCAGGTGGAACTCTTTTGCCACGCCGTTTGTTTCATAAAGCAAGGTGGCTCCGCTGGGCACGTTTTCATAAATCCACTCAGAAGCGGCTACCCGGGTGACGGGGTTTTTGTACGTTTCCAGGAAGGTCCAGGCCCAGGAGAAGGTGAAGAGGAGAACGGCCGTTATCAAACCCCCTGCTAGCACCCGCCGGTATACCTGTTTTTTCGCCGCATCCCGTGCTTTGGCGCGATCATAAATCATAAAGAGCGCCCAGGCCGCCAGCAGCAGCAGCGTGGGATACACCGGCAGCATATAGCGGATCGACTTGACCCAGCGGGTACTCATGAACAGAAAATACATGCCCGTCCAGGCCACCGGGATGGCGTGGCTCACCCAATCCGGCCGTGCCCGCACAATGCGCCACAGCGCCCAGAAAAAGCCAATCCAGGCCATCAACCCGGCCAGCAGCCCCATGCCATACAGCACCATATTCGTAAACGGGAAAAGAATCGGGGTGCGGTCTACCCACTGCACGGCCGGGGGGAAGTTGGCGTCTGGCTGCTGGAGCCGTTGAATTTCTTCCATGTTGGCGCGGAACTGCGGATTTAGCCCCACCACTGAGCGAATGGCAAGACTGAGAGCGCCTGGTTCCTGGCCGGTGGCGGCCAACACTTCCTGGCGAGCGATGGCGGCGTCAGCGAAGGCGTAAGGCTGGGCCAGGCGGAAGGTGAGGATGGTGACAAAAGCGGCCGCCACAATGCCCAAAATCACCCGCTCCACATCCAGTTTGCCGCCACCAGTATTCCGTATCTTGGCCCAGGTTTGCCCGCGCAAAACGAGCCAGATGAAGGCGGACAGGTTGATCATCAGGGCCAACGGGGCCATGTTGATGCGAGAAGCCAGGCTGAGACCGACGGCCAGGCCAAACAACAGATACCAGCGCAGCCGCCATTGCACCGGCTTGTCGCCTAAACCGGCCACGCGCACCGCCGCATACAGGGCCAACGTGGTCAGTCCTGTCGCCCAATTGTCCATCGTGAAAAAGTGGGATTGCTGAATGGACATGACGGCCAACGCCAGCAGCAGGGCGGCCAGCAGGCCAATGCGGCCGTCATACAAACGGCGGCCAATCAGGAAAATGAAGAAGACAGATACCAGATCGAGCAGCCCGGAGAGGAAACGGCCGAGCAGGTGTACGCCGTCATATCCGGTGAAAGCGATCTGGCACAAGCCGCTCTGCGCCGGTTCGTCCGGGGCGAAAAGTTGGCACAGACTTTCGCCCGCTTCGGCCAGGAAGCGGGTGACGGTCATGGGAAAGTTGCCGTAGACGTAGAAGCTCTGGCCTACGTTGTAGGGGTTTAGCGTCGATTCGCTGGTTTTGAGGTAAGCCAGCGGATTGGCGGTGGCTTGCAGTTGGGAGGTGACAATAGTAAGGAAGCGTTCGTCAGGGTGCAGGTGGTAGTTTTCATCCCAATTGAGGCCGGTAAAGCGAAAGTAAGCGGCCAACGCCAGCACCAGGATGAGTAAGATGACCGTCAGCGATTCCCAGTTCCAGCGGCGGGAGCGCGTTGGCGGCGTTTCAGGGGATGGGGGGGAAACGGCCGTTTCTCTCTCTACTATCTCGGTTTCTTCAATCTTCGTATTATCGGTGTGCATATAAAAAGCCTAAATAATCATGTACTGGATTGGGTGTGGTTGTGACCTGGAAGCCGTTTTCCTGTAAATGCGCTGCCAGCTCGGTGTGGTTGTGCGCGGTGAAACCGTTGTGGTATTCCAGGCAAATATGGTCGATTTGTGCCAGCACGGCCGGGCTGGCGTTCAAGAGCAGTTCAAACTCGCAGCCTTCGCAGTCGATCTTCAAGAAATGGCAGCGACTGATGTCGTTGGCCGCAAACAGATCGGCAAAGGAGAGCGCCTGCACTTCAATGAACGAGTCGGCGCTGCCGGATACCTGGCTGCCGGTGGTGGTGTGCTGCACGGCGGCCCCGGTGGTGGCTAAGGTGAGGGGGCCGGATGTGGCGGAAACGGCCGTTTGAAATGCCTGCACGTTCTTCGTTTCATTCAGCGTCAGATTTTCTTGAAGCAGGGCAAAGGATTCCGGGAACGGCTCATAGGCAAACACCCGGCAGTTCGGCTTTTCCCAGGCCGTTAAAATGGCAAATTCGCCGATGCCGGAGCCGATGTCGATCACCGTCCAGCCATCCTGGACGGGCACGCCGTGGCGCTCATAATCGCGGTCGAGGCAGCTCTCTTTGACGATCCACACATCCATCAAACTGCGCACCTTAAATTGGCAGCCATTTTTAAGCCGGATGATCAGCCCCTCCTTTTTAAGAAGCAGGGTGGGCAGGGCATACCAATTGTTTATTTGCCCTATCAACGTGGGCAGAGAAGATAAATAATAGAGGATTCTTGAAATCATGCTTTTTTGCCATTTTTCTGAATTCTTTCCGGTATCCTCTTGTTATACACACCACTTATAAAAAAACCTTAAAACGTTGAGTAGTGCCAGGCACGGGGCAAAAATATCTGGATAGACAAGAGCGTCCCGCCCCGTGCCTGACACTGCCCAAGCCCGCGCGATTTTAGCGGAAACAGGCGCATTTGACACGGTAGTTTACGCCTGCTTTGGTAAGAACCGACGATATTGTGTAGGGGCGATGCAACCGGGAATCAGGTTGATTTACCGTCCGGCCATTTCTCCGGTTGC
>CAZXVH010000100.1:0-19576 GCA_964643965.1 uncultured Ardenticatenaceae bacterium | reverse complement strand
CAGTATGGGCTGACCGTTGCCCACGTGCAAGAGAAAGCAGAAGCATTAATCAAGAAGCCCGCCAATTTAGGCGATAGTTTGCTGGTGGCCATGGATGATGCGCCGGCTTCCCTGGCAACCATTAAACAGATGGCGGCCTGGTTGCCCGATCCAACGCACACTGGAGTGACGCTCATGCATTATCTCTCCCCCGTCTATTGGGAATATGGCGGCGGCGATCTGGCGGCGGCTTATATTCTGGAACAGGCGGCCTGGTCGCAGGAACGCCAGGAAGAGCAACTGACAGAACAATATTTTGCCCAGGCGCAGGAACTATTAACCGCAGCCGGTGTGGCCACCACGCATATTCATACCAAAGAGGAATGGGATGCGGCCGATGTGGCTGCGGCCATCTTGCAGGAGCTAAAACAAGGATCGTACACGGCCGTTGTCATTGGCCAACACCATCACAATTCGCTGGCCGAGTTGTTCGGCCGTGACCTGGCCAGTATCTTGCGTAAACATGCCCCCGGCATCGCCATCTGGACAATTGAAACGCCGGCGGCTGAAGAAGAGTTGCTCGAGCAGCAACCGGTGGAGGAGATAAAGCATGTCGAAAAATCAGGTTACTGAAGCTATCATCGTTAAAGGGAATTTAGAAGATGTCTTTTTCCTCTGGGCCGATATGGAAAACTATCCTTATTGGATGCACGACATCAAATCCGTAGAAAATATGGGCGGCCACAAGAGTTACTGGGTCATGCGTGAAGGGCCGGACAATACCATTCTAACCTGGGATGTCAAAACCACCCTTTTAGAAGACAACAAACGCCTGGCCTGGCGCAGCACCGGCGGCGATATCGAAGTCAGCGGCCAGGTGACGTTTACGCCGCTCTCGCACAACGAAGTAGAGATCACCTACACGCAGCATTATACGTCACCGCCCGATTCAGACCCCCAATTAATAGAGGAAATATTTAGCGATCCGGGAGAGCGTATGCGGCGCGATCTGCACAATTTTAAGGCTTACGTTGAAGGAATGGAAGAGCGCATGACGCCATAATGGAGCGTAGGCGGGACGCCTGCACTGGCAGACGAATTTGCAAAGGAACCACAATGAATGAAAACCCACTGCTAAAACTACATGATTTTGGTCAGAGCATCTGGCTGGATTTTATCCGCCGGAGCATGGTGCAATCTGGCGAACTGCAAGAAATGATTGGCGTCGCTGGCCTACGCGGCGTCACATCTAACCCGTCTATTTTTGAAAAAGCGATTGATGGCAGCGCCGATTATGACGAAGCCATTCGTACATTGGCGTTAGAAGGCAAAAGTGCGGCCGAAATCTACCAAACGCTCACAATTAAAGATGTGCAGCAAGCCGCCGACCTGTTTGCCCCCATTTACCATCAGGCGAAAGGGCGTGATGGCTTTGTCAGCCTGGAAGTGTCGCCGCACCTGGCTTATGACACGGCCGGCACGGTGGCCGAAGCCAGGCGGTTGTGGCTGGCCGTTGACCGCAGCAATGTCATGATAAAAGTGCCTGCTACACGGGAGGGTTTGCCCGCCATCCAACAGCTTATCGGTGAGGGGATTAACGTTAACGTGACGCTACTGTTTGGCTTGCCCCGCTACCACAAGGTTTTTGCCGCCTACATGGCCGGCTTGCAAGCGCGGGTGGCGGCGGGCAAACCGCTGGACACGGTCGCTTCTGTGGCCAGCTTCTTTCTCAGCCGGATTGACGTTTTGGTGGATCCCCTGCTGGAAACGTTGATGCGCGGCGACGACCGCAACTCGACAGCAGCCCTCGCCCGTCGCCTGCACGGACAAACGGCCGTTGCCAGCGCCAAAAAAGCGTACCAAATTTATCAAAAGATAATCGCCAGCAGCCATTTCTCCCACCTGGCCAACCAGGGCGCACGTCCGCAGCGGCTGTTGTGGGCCAGCACCAGCACCAAAAACCCCGTCTACAGCGACCTGAAATACGTGGAAGCGCTCATCGGGCCAGATACGGTCAACACGCTGCCTCTGGAAACCTTACATGCCTACCGCGATCACGGCCGTCCCGCTTTCCGTCTGGATGCTGATGTGGATGAGGCGACGGCCGTTCTGGATGGCCTGGCCGAACTGGGCATTAATTTGGATGAGATTACTGAACGATTGGAAGCGGAAGGAGTGCAAAAATTCATTAAGTCGTTTAACAGGCTGATGAACACGTTGGAAAAGAAACGACAGGCGGCGCTGGCCAAACCGGTAGACCGGCAGACGCTGGATTTAGGCGACTTTGACACAGCAGTTTCCCAACGCATTGCCACATTGCAAGAACAAAGCTTCATCTCCCGCCTATGGCGCAAAGACCCGACTCTCTGGAAAAAAGACGCTGACGCCCAGGCCATCATCAGTAACGCCCTGGGCTGGCTGCACGTCGCCGGCAAAATGGAAACTCACCTGGACGCCCTGGCCCACTTTGCCGCCCAGGTCAAAGTGGATCGCTTCCGCTACGTCGTCCACATGGGCATGGGCGGCAGCAGCCTGGCCCCGCTCGTCTTCCAGCGCACCTTCCAGCCAGCCTGGAACGCCTTGCCTCTCACCGTGCTGGATACAACCGACCCGGCCACCATCCTGAACATCGAGCAAAAATTGTCCGTGGCCGATACACTCTTCATCGTGGCCAGCAAATCAGGCACAACGGCCGAACCGCTAGCCTTTGCTGACTACTTTTACGAGAAGCTCAAAAGTATTGCGGGCGACCGCGCTGGCGACAACTTCGTGGCCATCACTGACCCGGATACGCAGCTGGACAAACTGGCTCAAGAACGGGACTTCCGCCACATTTTCCGTAACTTTAAAGATATCGGCGGCCGTTACTCCGCCCTCTCCTACTTTGGGCTGGTTCCCGCCGCCTTAATGGGCGTGGACGCCGGCGAACTGCTATCGCGGGCGCTGCGCATGAGCCATGCCTGCGCCGCCAGCGTGCCTGGCGAGCAAAACCCCGGCCTGGTTTTGGGCGCGACTTTGGGCGAAATGGCGCGGCAAGGACACGACAAGATCACTTTTCTCATGCCGTCCAGCATAGCTGCGTTGGGCATGTGGCTGGAGCAGCTGCTAGCCGAAAGCACAGGCAAGGAAGGTACAGGGCTGATTCCCATTGCCGGCGAACCGCTGGGCGATACGGCCGTTTACGGCCAAGACCGCCTGTTCATCCATTTCCATCTGGCCGACGAAACCGACGTTGACCTGGAAAAGGGCGTGGCCGCGCTGCACACCGCCGGGCAGCCGGTACTCACCATCGACATGGCCGACAAACTGGATTTGGGGCAGGAATTTATGCGCTGGGAAGTGGCTGTGGCCGTTGCCGGAGCCATCCTAAACATCAACGCCTTCGACCAGCCCAACGTGCAAGAAAGCAAAGACAACACCAACCGCCTGCTCGATGAGATACGCCAATATGGGCATCTCCATCAAGAGGAGCCACTCATCACCGAAGGCCACATCCAATTGTTCAGTCGAAATGGTGAAGCCGCAGACCTGGCCGGGGCGCTGACCCAGTTTTTTGGTACGGCTAAAGCGGGCGACTACGCGGCCATCATGGCCTATTTGCCGGAAAACCCGGCTACCGACGCCGCCTTACAAGCCATCCGTCTGCGCCTGCGTGACCATTACAAGTTGGCCACGACGGTGGGCTATGGCCCCCGTTTTCTACACTCAACCGGACAATTGCACAAAGGTGGCCCCAACAGCGGCCTGTTTTTACAGTTAACGGCCGATAATCCCCAAGATACGGCCGTGCCCCACCAATCCTACACCTTTGGCCTCTTCAAACAGGCTCAGGCTCAGGGCGATTTACAGGCGCTGCGGCAGCACGGCCGTCGTGTCTTGCGCTTGCACCTGGGCGACGACATAGCGCAAGGATTGGCAGAATTAATAGAAGTAGTTACCAATGTTTTCCCACTAAAAAGTAAAAAGTTAAAAACGGCTATTGTCTAACGGCCGTTCGCACCCCAAAAACGAGGTATGATGACCCATTCACCTATTACCACACTATTCTTAGACATTGGTGGCGTCCTGCTAACCAATGGCTGGGGCCGCGAAAGCCGCCGCTTGGCTGCCGAAACATACGACCTGGATTTTGCCGAAATGGACGAACGACATCACCTGACCTTTGACACCTACGAAGAAGGTAAGTTGAGTCTGAATCATTATTTGCAGCGGGTACTGTTTTATGAACGACGGCCGTTTACTCCAGAAACATTCAAACAATTCATGTACGCCCAGTCACGGCCGTTACCGGGCATGATCGAATTTTTCACGAGCCTCAAGACCGAGCATAGTCTCAAAATCGTCGGCGTTAGCAACGAAGGGCGTGAACTCACCAAACATCGCATCCGTCAATTTAATCTGAAGCAGCTTTTCGATGTCTTCATCGTCTCCAGCTTCGTCCATATCCGTAAACCCGACGCCGATATGTACCAGTTGGCGCTGGACGTGGCTCAGGCCCAGCCAGAACACGTCGTCTACATCGACGACCGGGCCATGCTGGTCGACGTTGCCCGCAGCCTGGGCATCCAAGGCATTCCCCACACCAGCCGCGCTGCCAGCCAACACGCCCTGGCCCAACTGGACCTGAAATTGGAGCAACAATGAGCGAGAACCAAAACCCCACCATCATCTCTATCTTTGGCGCCGGCGGCGATTTGACCCAGCGCAAGCTGGTTCCTGCCCTCTACAACCTGTATCTGGATGGCTGGCTGCCGGAGCAGTTTGCCATCCTGGGCCTGGATCGCAAGGAAATGGATCAGGACGCATTTTGCCGCCGCTTACGCCAGGGCATTGACCAATTTTCCCGGCGCAAGGCCGAAGCGGAGAAATGGAAGGCATTTGCCCAACACATCACTTACGCCGCTGCCGATCTCACCGACCAGAGCGCTTACGACGATCTGGCCCAGAAGCTAGGCGCTTTTAACAAACAGTGGGGCACTTATGCCGAAAATGTGTTTTACCTGGCCGTCGCCCCTTTCCTCATTGAGCCAATCACGGAGCATTTACACAAAACAAAACTGATGCGCGACCATCAACGCAGCCGCCTGGTAGTGGAAAAGCCGTTCGGCCACGATCTGGCCTCGGCGCAGGCGCTCAACAAAATGCTAACGCATAACTTCGCCGAGTCGCAGATTTATCGCATTGACCATTATCTAGGCAAAGAAACGGTGCAAAATATCCTCGCTTTCCGCTTTGCCAATGCCTTGTTTGAGCCAATTTGGGATCGCCGCTACATTGATCACGTACAAATTACAGTGGCCGAGCAGGTAGGCGTGGAACATCGTGGCAACTATTACGACCATGCCGGGGCGCTGCGCGACATGATTCAGAATCACCTGCTGCAAATCTTGTGCCTGATCGCCATGGAACCGCCCGTTTCCTTCGCCGCCGATGAAATCCGTAATAAAAAGGTGGACGTCCTGCGGGCCATACGCCCGATTCATCAAGAAGATGTGGTCAACATGGCTGTGCGCGGACAGTATGGCAGCGGCTGGCTGCACGGCGAGCAAGAACCAGCGTACCAAAGTGAAGAAGGGGTGGCCGCCAGGTCCAGCACGGAAACGTTTGCCGCGCTGAAGCTGTTTGTCGACAACTGGCGCTGGCAGGATGTGCCTTTTTACCTGCGCACCGGCAAACGGCTGCCGGTACATGGCTCACAGGTGGTGGTGACGTTCCAGCCGGTACCACACCAATCGTTCCCGGAAACGGCCGTTGAAACCTGGCCTCCCAACCGCCTCATCATCAACATTCAGCCCGAAGAGGGCATTCGCATGACCTTCCAGGCCAAGCAGCCCGGGCCGGCCATGCGGCTTAGTCCAGTGCATCTCGATTTTGCTTACCAGGCGGCGTTTAAGGCCGCTTCCCCGGAAGCGTATGAGACGCTGCTGCTGGACGTAATCGAAGGTGACGCCACGCTCTTTATGCGCGCCGACCAGGTGGAGGCGTCATGGCAGGTGATCATGCCGGTATTGGAAACGTGGACGGCCAATCTACCACTAGATTTCCCCAACTACCCGGCCGGAACCTGGGGGCCGGAGGCAGCAAATGTGTTGATTGCGCAGGACGGCCGTAGCTGGCTGCAGCTTGATTTTAACAACTGATGAGCGTTTGAGTCGGCCAGTCTACAACTGTTTTCTGATACGCGCTCACACGTGGAGGCGGTTGAACATGTGGCAACATATTTTTATTTTACTGGTACTGTTTTTAGTGGCCTGCAGCGGAGAAACGGCCGTTGTCCCCACCCCGGCGCCTATCACGGTTGCGAATGCAGCCACCGTCACCGAAATCGGCCAGGGCAGTTACCAATCACCGTACGAACTGCTCTGGAACCCCGACCTGAACGCATTTGAACTGCCCATCGAAGCGATGAGCCTGGCCTTCTCCCCAAATGGCAGCTTGCTGGCCACTGGCGACCAGGACGGGACGATTATGCTGTGGGATGTCGCCAACCAGGAAGAAGTAGCCACGCTCACTGGCCACGCCAACATGGTGCAGCATCTGACTTTTTCCCAGGACGGCCGTTTACTGGCCTCATCCGGGGTCGATACGGTGCGTATTTTGATTTTCAATACATTCCCAGTAACGCCGTCATTAACAACGCCGCCCTGTTTGTATACCAATACGAGTCAATTCCTGCCAACGATTCTCCTTTTCTGTTTGGGGCCCGTTACCTCAATTCAGACTGGAGCGAAAACAGTGTGACCTGGTCCAGCCACAACCCGGAATGGGGACCTGTATTTGGCGAGGTAGATGTCAGTAACATTGACGGCTGGAAAGGTTTTGACGTTACCGATGAAGGAAAGTTATGTCTAAGATACCAGAACTAAATGCCGTTATCACCCAAAAAGAGGAACTGACGCCCCGCTTGATGATCTTACGCATTGCTGCCGATGGTTGGCAGCTGCCCCATTTTGAGGCGGGACAATACGTGGTGTTAGGGCTGCCGCCTACGGCAGCCCGCTGTCGCTTATCTAAGCCTGAAGACAAACCGCCCCGACCCAATAAGCTCATTAAGCGTGCCTACTCTATCGCCTCGTCGTCGCTCACGGGCGAATATATGGATTTCTACATCAGTCTGGTGAGTGATGGTACATTGACGCCGCGCCTGTTCGCTCTGGATGTCGGGGACCGGGTATGGCTCTCTTCCCGCCCGGTTGGCCTGTTTACGCTGGCCGACGTGCCGCCCGAAAAACATATTGTGATGGTAGCCACAGGAACGGGATTAGCACCCTACATGAGCATGTTGAGCACCCACCTGGAATGTGGCGGATCGCAGCGGGTGGCTGTGCTGCACGGCGCTTTTCACTCCTGGGATTTGGGCTATCGTGCCGAGTTAGACACATTGCAGCATCTCTGCTCAAATTTCATCTACATCCCAACGATTGATCGCCCAGACGATGAACCGGTTCCCTGGCACGGCCGTACCGGTTGGGTGCAGCAGTTGTGGCAGGCCGGCGTAGTGGCTGAAGCTTGGGGTTTCCAACCGACGCCGGAAAACAGCGATCTCTTTCTGTGCGGTGTGCCGGGCATGATTGAAACAATGCTGACCATGCTCATCAATGAGGGCTTTCGGGAACACAGTCACGGCCGTCCGGGCGAAATTCACATCGAGCGGTATTGATGCCAACTCTATAAGGAAGAACCATGCATCTGAAAATTTTGGCCTGCGACCTGGACGGCACCCTGGCTGAGGATGGCCGCGTTGCCCCGGAAACCTGGGCGGCGCTGCACCAGGCTAAAAGCGAAGGGCTAACCATCATCCTGGTCACCGGCCGTATCCTGGACGACTTCAGCACTGTCAGCCCAGCCACCGAGATATGTGAAGCCATCATCGCCGAAGACGGCGCCGTCATATTCTTCCCGCGCCGTGACGTCGTCGTCTTTCCCTTTGGGCATTTGGCCACCGAAATCAGCGACCAGCTCCAGATGCACGGCGTCCCTCTACAGCGCGGCCTGGCTATCGCCGCCACCGCGATTCCCCATGATGAGCTGGTCATACAAGCACTGCGGCAAGTCGGTGGCGGCCTGACGGTAGAGTACAATCGTGACTCAGTCATGATTTTGCCGCCGGGCGCCACCAAGGGCACCGGCCTCCAATTTGCCCTGCGCGAACTGGGCTACTCGCCGCGCAACGTAGTGGCCTGCGGCGACGCCGAAAATGATCGCAGCCTGTTCGAGATGGCTGAACTGTCCGTCGCCGTTGCCAACGCCATACCCGATATGCGTGCCCGCGCCGATGTGGTGATGGCTGAAGAGGATGGCGCCGGGGTACGCGCCTTAATCCAGGAACTGCTGCACGGCCGTATCCCTCCACGCCAGCCGCGGCCAGGACGCCAACTGCTGCTAGGCCACGACCAGAATGGTGATCCCGTTCACCTCGATTCCTTCCTGCTGGCCAACGGAAACCTGGGCATTTTTGGCGCCAGCCGCAGCGGTAAATCCTGGATGGGTGGTCTACTGGCCGAAGAAATGCTCAAACAAGGTTACCAGATTTTCCTCATTGACCCCGAAGGCGATTACCGCAATCTTCGTGCCTACCCGCACACCCTGGTTGTAGGCGGTAGCGATACCAATCTGCCACCGGTTGTAGATTTAATCAACTTTATGGAATATGATGGCATCAGCCTGATATTAGATCTGTCCATTTACACCATCGCCGAACGCACCCAGTACCTGGTAGAATTACTGCGGGCGCTGCGCGGCTTGCGCAAACGGCGCGGCCGTCCCCACTGGTTCCTGATAGACGAAATACAAAACCTCTGTTCTGCTGATGGCGGCGAATTATGCGACCTGATTATCGAGGACATGAAGGAAGGCGGCTATGCTGTCGTTAGCTACCGCCCCAGCCAGGTCGCCCCAGCGCTTCTGGAAAGATTGGATCACTGCCTGGTGACCCAGGTGCGTCTGCCGGAAGAACTGGCCGTTTTGCAAGCCATTCTGTATAAACACAACGGCAGCGCAGACCTGGTCGCCCGGCTGCAAACGCTGCCTGTGGGCCAGGCTTACCTTTGTCTGAAAGATGGCAATCATTGGCAGCGACCACCGGGGGGTATCGTCAACTTACGCGCCCGGCCGCGCGAAATCCCCCACATCCGCCACCTGCACAAATACCTGCGGGCGCCGCTGCCCGCTCCCAAGCGCTTTTATTTTTATGATGGCCAGGGACGTTACTTGCACCGCGCGGCCGCCAGCCTGTGGGAGTTTTGTGAAGCATTGGCCGAACTGCCGTTAGGTTCGCTGCAATACCATCTGCAGCGGCATGATTTTGAGAACTGGCTGCAAGGGGTACTGTACGATGATGAACTGGCGCGACGTGTGCGTAAAGTCCGGCGCCACAATCTGGAAGGGGAGGCCATGCGCCAGGCGTTGATCGAAGCGGCCAAAGACCGTTATGAAGAATTAGACAGCCTGGCCTGATTGGTAAACACCCTTACGCCAAATGACGTAAACGGCCGCTGCCCACAGCGGCCGTTTTGCTTATTCCCAACAAGACACCCCGCCGATGTGCTCCCGGCCGAAAACAGGTACAGTCATCATATGGCTTTTCTTCTCCTCCTACTCACGGGACAAAGAGAGAGGGTCTGGTATTCTCTCTCTCTCTCTTGTCCCGCTCGAAACAAATGCAAAAAGAGCCAATAAACGATGGCAACGATCACAATGATTTGTGGAAATCGCCCTAAGCGTGTTGGGACTGGAATAAAAAACTATGACCGCTGATGAACAAACCCTGGATTCGATTTTAGTCGCGTTGGATGGTTCACGGCCGGCGCAAACAGCGGCAGCACTAGCCATCCAAATCGCCAAACAAGAAAACCTGCTTATTCACGGGCTGTCCGTCGTTGACGAACTATTGGTGATGGAGCCGGATACTGGATTAGAAAAGGAAGTAAGCTCCCAACCAAGCCAATTATTAACGTCAAACGAACGCGCCCGCTTGCTGGAAGGCGAGGGGGATGCCGCCTTGTGCTGGCTGGAAGACTGCTGCCAGGTCGCAGGTGTTCCGGTGCAGGCCGACCTGATGTTTGGCGGCTTGCCTGATCTGATTATTGACAAGGCGCATTCAGCCCGGCTGCTGGCGTTGGGGCGGCGCGGCCGCAGCCACCCGCACGATGACGCCCGTCTGGGAGATCATTTTCGCGCCATTGCCCACCACACGCCGGCGCCTCTGCTCATTGGTGGGGATGAATTAAGCCCCATTCGGCGCATGCTGTTGGCTTATGATGGCCGCACATCAGCCAAACATGCCTTATCCTGGGCCAGTTTGCTGCAGCATCTCTGGCAAAATCATCTGCTGGTCTTGTCCGTCGCCAATGACGATGCACCCCCCCATTGGCTCGAGGAAATGGAAGGGCAGCTGGGCAGCAGCAATTTAGTCAATTACCGGTTTATCAGTCGTCAAGGAGACCCGGCGGCGCAAATTGTAACGGCCGTTGCCCAAGAAAACGTAGACTTGATTATCATGGGCGGCTACCAACACAGCCTTCTGCGGGAATGGCTCACCGGCAGCGCACTGGATCAGGTGCTGCGCAGCACCTCAATACCGGTCTTTATGGTTGGTAAGGGTTCGTTTACAAATAACCTTTGACAAAAAACGAACCTTAGCCAATGGCACGAACACATTGCTACCCCCATATACAGCCGAAATCACGCTGGACGGCGTGCGCCTCTGGCTGCAAATTATTCTGCCGGACGGCCGTACCGGTTGGGTAAACGCCGGTTACCTGGAAATCAATGCACCAGCATCCGGTTAGGCGCGGCACGACAAATGAAGCGGGGTCTGGCAGATATCTAATGGCGAACAAGCTGTTCGCACTTTTGTTTCAAGGAGATAAAAATGATGTTAAAGAAAAATTACACCAAAAATGGACAGAAATGCCGGGTGACCTTTAAGCTGCCGGCCGAAGAGTGGCATACCGCTGCTACACTCATCCAACTGCACGACGCTCTGGGCGTGGTCGGGCTGCGCCATCGCTGCGTCCTCTTTATTTGTGGAAATGTTTGTCGGTGTAGGCGCCAGCCGGGTACGCGACCTGTTCAAGCAGGCCAAAGCGGCCGGAGCGGCTATCATTTTTATTGACGAACTGGACGCTGTAGGGAGAAGGCGCGGCGCCGGATTGGGCGCTGTTAACGATGAACGCGAGCAAACACTCAACCAGCTGCTGGTGGAAGTGGATGGCTTTGATGAACGCAACGAGGTCATTCTACTGGCGGCTACTAACCGACCTGACGTGCTGGACCCGGCTTTGCTGCGCCCCGGCCGCTTTGACCACCAGGTGGTAGTGAGCCTGCCCGATCGTTGGGGACGGGCAGGCAACCTGCACATCCACACCCGCAAATTGCGCCTGGCCGACGACGTCAACCTGCCTGCGCTGGCCCGTGCCAGCGTAGGCATGAGCGGGGCCGACCCGGCCAACCTGTGCAATGAGGCAGCTTTGGTCGCCGCCAGGCAGGAACACGCTGCGGTGATGATGGCTGACTTTGAGACGGCGCTGGATAAGATTGTGTTGGGTGGGGAACGGCCGTTGCTGCTCAGTGAAGATGACCGGCGCGTCATTACCTACCACGAATCCGGTCACGCCATCGTCGCCTGGCTGCTGCCCCGCGCCGATCCGGTTCACAAAGTCACCATCATCAGCACAGCTTGATCAGTTGGTCAAACTGCTGCTGCAACAAGAAATGGTGGGACAAAAGGAATTGGAAAATATCCTAGGGCCTCGTCCAGCGGCTAAAAAGCAAGAAGGGAACCAGGCGGCAGCCATCAGCTCTAACTTATCCTAAGGAGATAAATCACATTATGAACGCATCACTCTTAAACAAATTAGAAAACCTGGGCTATTACGCGTTGCCGCCGCGCCACGAGCATTGCCTGGGGCATACCGGGCTGCTTATCCTCATGCGCCATCAATCATCAGTTGAGCCGGTTGCTTTCGACCCGCAAACCATTCATCTCCGGCTGTTAGATTGGAACGGCAAGGCGCATTGGTCGACATTTAAAGTCACAACCCCCTTCCCGATGTCACGGGTCATCTGCCCCGGTCCCATCGCCATTCAAGGCCGGTCCGGGCAGCGGGCGACTTTCTTTGTCTTTGGTGGATCACTAGAGGCCCGCGATGAAAACGCCAATGAAAAGGTCTACTCGCTGCGATCATCCGCCCCGGTTCTGGAATTAACATCAGAGAAATCAACAACAGCCGATCAATTGACGGCTGAAGTAGAAGCGTTGTGGGCCAGGCTGCAAATATCCTGGAACCTGGATGATGAAGCCTTTTGGCGCCAACTGACAAAAATTGATTCGTTCCGCCTGTTCGTGGCTACGATACAAACCGTTCTGGATCATGATAAACAAATACCGGACTTACACACCAGCCAACAGCGACAAGCGCTGCATCATGCGCTGCAGCAAGAAAAATCGTGGCTGCAAGAAACTGGCCGGTGGCCCGAACCGGCGCCATCGCTGGCCGAATTCGGCCAGCAGATAATCAATTGAAATCAATGGAAGACCTACATGAACTGGCGTATTAGCTTACAAGCGTGGCTGGCTTTGTTTGGCCTGGGACTGGCGCTTTGGCTGACCGTCACTTATCTACAAGAGATCATGGCCATTGGCTGGGTATTGTTCGGTGCGATTTTGTTAAGCCTGACGTTACGGCCGTTAGCCGACCGGTTATCCCGCCACCATATCCCACGAGGCGTGACCATGCTGGCGGCATATGTAATCGGCTTGTTGGGCTGGGCTACTTATTGTCACCTATCATCAACCAGGAAATAGCCTATTTGCAAAGCGCCGGCCCCGATTTATTGCAAACGGCTCTGACCACCCTGGCCAACACGCCGCTGGCAAAGTGGATCCCTTCTGGCGACACAGTGGCTCAAAATCTGTCGCGGCTGGACAGTATCATCACTGGCGCGATAGGCACGCTGCCATGGCTATCTTGCAAGAAACCCAGGCCGCTGCCGCCGACAATCGTTTAGAGGCATCTCAACACCATGAATGAGAATGGGGCGCAGTCTGCCAGACCGCAAAGGACGGACAAGCTGTCCGCGCTCCTATTTTCGAAGGAACAAATAATGATACACAAATTTGCGCCCGGTTGGCCGGGTATTTCCCCCCGCTGGACGTCCAGCGCCAAAAGCGGCGTCGGCACGGCGCTCAACCCCGTCAGCCGCGTCTGGTTTACGCTTAGTCACGGCATCTTCAACGAAATTTATTACCCGCGCCTGGATCGCGCCTGCGTACGCGACATGGGCCTGATCATCACCGACGGTGACACATTCTTCTCCGAGGAAAAGCGCCATACCCGGCATGACGTTGACTACCTGGCCCCGGCCGTGCCCGCTTTCCGGCTGACCAATACGTGTCAGAACGGCCGTTACACCATCACCAAAGAAATCCTGGCCGACCCGCAGCGGGATGTGGTCTGGCAGCGGGCACAATTCACACCCAACATAGGCCGCCTCAGCGACTACCATATCTATGTGCTGCTGGCCCCTCATCTGGGAAACCGGGGCGCGGGCAACACCGCCTGGGTGGGCGATTATAAAGGCATCCCCATGCTCTTTGCCCAACGGAATGGACAGGCGCTGGCGCTGGCCTGCTCCGTCCCCTGGCGGCAGCGTTCGGCCGGATTTGTTGGCGTTTCCGATGGCTGGCAGGATTTGCAGCAGCACAAAGCGATGACCCGGGCCTATGAACGGGCCGAGAACGGCAATGTCGCCCTCACCGGTGAAATTGACCTGGCGGGGGGCAGCGGCCGTTTCGATTTGGCCTTGGGATTCGGTCTTACCGCCGACGAAGCCGGCCATCACGCCCACGCCGCCCTGCTGGACGGTTTTGCGACCGCTCGACAAAGCGCCATTGCCCAATGGCAGGCGTGGCAGGACGGTCTACCGGCGGCCGGAGAAACAACCGCTGGAGAAAATGGACTCTACCGCATCAGTGCAGCCGTGATGCGCGTCCACGCCGGTAAACGCTTCCCCGGCGGCAGCATTGCCAGCCTCTCCATCCCCTGGGGTTTCGCCAAAGGCGACGACGATTTAGGTGGCTACCATCTCGTCTGGCCACGTGACCTGGCCGAAACAGCCGGTGGTCTGCTGGCCGCCGGGGCGCTGGCCGATGGGCGACGCATCCTCGAATTTCTGCAAATCACCCAGGAAGCCGACGGTTATTGGCCACAAAATATGTGGCTGGACGGATCACCGTACTGGGGCGGCCTGCAAATGGACGAAACCGCTTTCCCCATCCTGCTGGTGGACCTGGCGTTGCGCGAAGGGGCGTTGACGGCTGCTGACCGGGACCGGTACTGGCCGATGGTGCGCCGTGCCGCCCAATTTGTGGCCCAAAACGGGCCGGTGAGCCAGCAGGATCGCTGGGAAGAAGACCCCGGCTATTCCCCCTTTACGCTGGCGGTAGAGGTTGCCGCGCTGCTGGCGGCCGCCGATTTGGCCGAAGAACAAGGAGAAAGTGATACGGCCGTTTATCTGCGCCAAACAGCCGATGCCTGGAATGCCGGCATCGAGCGTTGGACGTATGTCACCGGCACCGATCTGGCCGGCGAGATAGATGTAGATGGCTATTACGCGCGCATTGCGCCGCCGGAGACGGCCGACGCCGCCTCGCCAACCGATGGTTTTGTGCCCATCAAAAACCGGCCGCCGGAGTACAGCCTGGAACCGGCCAAACATATCGTCAGCCCGGATGCGCTGGCGCTGGTGCGTTTTGGCCTGCGGGCGGCCGACGATCCCCGCATTGTGAATACAGTCAAGGCAATTGACGCGCTGTTGAAAACCGAGATGCCGGCCGGACCAATCTGGCATCGTTACAACGATGATGGGTACGGCGAACACGAAAACGGTGACCCTTTTGACGGCGTTGGCGTTGGTCGTGCCTGGCCCCTGCTCACCGGCGAACGGGGCCATTACGAACTGGCCGCCGGTCGCTCTCCAGACGCTCAGAAAATGTTGGATGCAATGACGGCGTTTGCTAATGAAGGCGGCCTTCTGCCGGAACAAATCTGGGACGCCGACGACATCCCGGAAAAGGAGTTATTTTTCGGCCGCCCGGCAGGTTCGGCGATGCCGCTGGTGTGGGCGCACGCCGAGTATGTGAAGTTATGCCGTTCGCTGGCCGATGGCACACTGTTCGATATGCCGCCGCAAACGGTGAAACGCTACGTCGAAGCGCAAACCGGGTCGCCCTATGCTATTTGGCGCTTTAATCACAAACGCCGCACTATCCCTGCCGGGCAAATATTACGAGTGGAACTGCTGGCGACGGCCGTTGTCCATTGGAGCAGCGATAACTGGCAAACCACCCAAGAGACCCGCACCCGTGACACCGGGCTGGGACTGCACATAGCCGATTTACCCACCACTGAACACAAAGCGGGGGCCGAAATCCAATTTACTTTCCACTGGCTGGGTGATGACCGCTGGCAGGGCCAAAATTTTGCTGTCCAGGTGTGTCAAGCGGCCGGCGCATAAGGTAAACCATGAGTCAGGAAATACACCAAATCCAGTCTATCCCTCGGCCACGGCGATTCCAAAGTCAGTACGCGGAAGCTAGCGTCAATGCAATATACGCATCAAAATGTCTTCGGAGTGATGCCAAATTAGAAAATCCCATTTTGTTAGCCAATGCGACGATAAAATTGTTCAGTACGGCGGTAACTTGCGCTTGATTCTCATTACTCATTTGAATAGCATCTTCATTGAGGGTAGTATCTCGTCGAAAATGCAACCCGTTTTCAATTACTCAATGAAATCTAGTCCATTCCAGCATATGGTCAGCCGTTCCTCTTTGAGGTGATACGCTGGTAATTCCATAAACTGTTTCCTCTGTTATTTCACCGGTACGGCAGCAAACAACATGACGGTCAATTTTAAAAACCTGTTCTAAAGCAGGCCAATCGATAAATCCAGTTTCATCGGCTATCAGAGTCAAGGTTCGTTTTTCCAAACGCCCATGTTCTTTGTTCCGGCTGACAGCGACTTGTTGTGGCAATTGCTCGCTATGCCAGCCTGGTGCTTTGCGTGGTAGCATAAAGATGGGAATTGTTCCTCGCAATGTTTTCCCATCCAAAGTTATCAAGATGCTTTGTTGTCCGCCATACTGCTGATACAAAAATAGTCGAAACATTATTTGTAACTCATCTTCAGAAACCGTATCTGCCAGAGTGCGACGAATGGTATTATAAGAGGGTATCGTTTCTCGGTCTGGTTGAAACGCCTTGATGATTTGACGACGCCGTAATTGTAACCACTCGGCTATTCCTTTAGGAGTATCTTCGCCAGCCAACTTTGCCAATAAAATAAGCGTTAAAAGTAAGGGCAATGAATATCTCTTGCTACGAGCTTTGCGCGAATCAGTATAGCAAGAGGTTAAGCGTTTTCCCTGCAAAATTGTTACCTTTTGCCCCCTACTGCGATATATATAGTGTAGCACTCGCATACTGGCATAGGAGGCCGACTATATGCTCCCCTTTTTAAGCCCCACCAAAAGCGAGGCGGACGTGGTGGCTACCCCGCCCGACACCGCCCTGGTGCAGGCAGCACAGCGTGATACAGAGGCGTTTATCCTACTCTACCGGCGCTACGTGAAACGCATTTACCGCTATCACTACAGCCGCACGGGCAACAGCGCCGACGCCGAAGACCTCACCTCGCAAACCTTTGCCGAAGCGCTGGCCGCCCTGTCCCGCTACCAGGAACAAGGGGCATTTGCCGCCTGGCTTTTCGCCATCGCCCGCCGCCGCCTGACCGACCATTACCGGCGACAGCGGCCGCAGCAACCTCTCGACCATGCCCACAATCTGGCCGCTGCCGAGCCATCCCCTTTAAGCCAGACGGTCCACAACGACGAATTAAACCAGTTAGCAAACCTGGTAGCCGATCTCAGCGAAGACAAACAAGAGTTGCTGCGTCTGCGTTTTGCCGCTGGCCTGACCTATGCAGAAATCGGCCGCATCGTGAAGCGCAGTGAAGCGGCCACGAAGATGGCCGTTCACCGCCTGTTGCAGCAGCTAGAACAAGATTGGGAGGATGACGATGACCGAACAAACGATTGAAACCGCTTTAACCACCTTGTATACCACGCCAGAGCCAGCCCCTGATTTTGTGGCTCGTCTGGAAGCACAACTGCAAGTTCAGGCGCAGACAGCGCTAACCCCTTCTAATAGGAAGACGACTGCGGCTAAACCGAGCTGGTGGCGTCATGTTTGGGACGTGGGAAAACGGCCGTTTTCCTCCCAACGATTCGCTCTAGCCGTCTGCGCCATCCTGCTCATCCTCATTGTCAGCCTGGCAGCCATTGGCCCCCAACGCGCCCTGGCCGCTCTGCAAAACTGGATCGGCTACCTGCCCGGTATCGGCTTTGTGGATTTAGAGAACAGCCGCCTGCTGGCCGCGCCCGTCTCCCAAACCCGCGACGGCGTCACCCTGCATGTGGAACAGATCATTGCCACGCCCAAAGAAACGGTGCTGGTACTGAGCAGTGACGGGCTGCCCCCTATGGCCGAATCCAACCCCGATACTGAATCGTTGGCAGAGGTGCAGCTGCGTCTGCCTGACGGCACCACGCTGACCAGTGACGAAGGCCACTTCCGCTACGGCTGGGGACGTTACACCTTCCCGCCGCTGCCTGCAAACGTTTACCGCGTTACCCTACTGCTGCCACGCCTGCCCCTCGTCCCCACCAATGCTGCTCCCGAAAATTGGGAAATGGCGCTGACACTGCACCCCGCCGACGGCCAAGAGACGGCCGACCTCTTCCCCCAACCTTACCAACCAGTAGGCGCCGCAGTGACTCATCAAGGCGTCACCCTGCGCGTGGTAGAAGTGGCGCAAACCGGGGCTGTCACCGCCATCAAGACAGAAGTGGATTGGGATGATCCTGCCTGGCGTCATTTCAGTTTGAGCGGCCGTCGTTATCCTTTCCTGGGCGATGACCTGGGACACAGTTACCAACAAATAAATGAAAACGTGGGCAGCGTCGCCGTCGCTCGTGTCGTCGTCGAAGAAGGCGACCCCGCGCCGACGCCAGACCCCACCCTGAATGAAGAGACCCGAACCTACGCCCCCATCTCTCCGGTCGCCCATGAACTAACGCTGAGCGTCGATGCCCTGGACTTTGACGTACCCGCCAACGCTGCTTTTAGCGTTGATTTGGGGCAAAACCCGCAAATCGGCGACACTTTCCCCCTGGATGTGACAGTAGATGTGGTTGGCTTTCCCGTCCATTTCAGCAGTGCGCAGTTAGTAGAAGTTGAAGAATATTACAGCCCTGACCGTGTAGAAAAAGAAGTGCGTTTGGCCTTCACGCTTGATCCCGTGGCCGATACGGCACAACGAGCGTTGCACGGATTGCAATTTGAGGCCGACGGCTTTAGCGGCAGCAGCGGTGGCTATTCTATCGGCAACAACCAGATGCGAGCGGCGCTGACGCTGGCCGATGACAGTCCCATCCCCACCGGCGTGGTTGAAGTGCGGGTGACAGGCGCTGGCATCTGGCTCTTGGGGCCGTGGTCGGTGAGTTGGGAAGTTCCTGGGGCGGCCGAGAGCAGGTTGCAGCCGCGCACCCTCCAGCCGGAAACGGCCGTTTCCCATAACAACATCACGGTCAGTGTGGCGGAAATGACCCTGACTGACCAGGTAACGGCCGTTCAGTTCCAGGTGAAAAGCAATGACGACAGCAGCGGTGAGATATTCCCCGCACCAGGCCTGGAATGGGATGAACGGGCTTTGTACCTGGAAGATAATCGCGGTCAACGCTACGAACCGGCCGATTGGACGGTTCAGTGGCAGCCGGACGACTTTCAGCCCGGCCAGGAACACGATCCCAACCGGCTGATGTTTGCGTCGCTAGACCCATTGGTCCAGGAGGTGACCTTCAACGTGCCGTCCGTGTTGGTAGATATTGCAGAAACGGCCGTTCTCGACATCACCATCCCCGAAAACATCACCCTGCGCCCCGCCGAGAATCCGATTATGCCGACGCGCAGCGATAGTTGGTCGGTCAATATTCCGCTTACGATTGCTGGCTACGATCTGCTGTTCACCGAAGCGTGGCTAGAAGAGGTCAACCAAGGCCAACTGCTGCTCCATCTGGAAACAGAGGAACTGCCATTATCTGAGAACGGCCCCTGGCTGCGCTCACTGCATATCAGCCAGATAGTGGGGCCAACCGGCGTGCTGCCAGTTTCAGACTGGACACGCGGTCCGGTGGGATTGTTCACGCCCTCCGATCAGGTGCGCGTCATCACCAGCGATGATCCCCCGCGCAGCGAGCCGGAACCACCACGCACTTACCGCGCCGGGCTGAGCATTGAACTAGGCGAAGACTATTCTAGCGGCGCATACCGCCTTGAGTTCAGCGGCGTGGGCGTACAGATTCAGGGGCCATGGCGCATTCCGGTCACACTGCCATAGTGCAACCGTTACACAGTTGTAACATAAGCGTCAAGTGGGATGTGACGCCAGACACCGCCCCCGCTTACGTCGATTTGCGCTGCACCAACGGGTATGTGGCGGCTAATTCTGGGAGAACGGCCGTTACCCTTTATGA
>CAZXVH010000099.1:0-19605 GCA_964643965.1 uncultured Ardenticatenaceae bacterium | reverse complement strand
ATTTATAAGGAGCGGATTCATGAAAATTCCAAAAAGGGAAGAAGGGCAAGGGCTGGTGGAATATGCCTTGCTGCTGGTGCTGGTAGCCATCGTCATTATCGCTATCCTCACCGTGTTGGGTACACAAATTACGGTGGTATTTGCTCGTGTCATCGGGGGCATAAACGGCCAGACCATTACCGGGCAAGGTACAGAGGTGGTGGTGACCGGTTATGATGTCACCACCTCTGGTACGACCAGTTGTACTGCCACCATAAAAGATATTTCATTTATTGGGTTACAAGATGGCGACATCCTGAAAAATGGCACGGTCTCCATGCAGATTATGGTTAATGGCAGCCCTGCCCAAAGTTTATCGGGTGGCACTGGCGCCAATGGCGTCGGCGCCCTTGCCGGCCCTTATTCGGTATCTGGAACCTGTCCTATATCAGTCGGCGTTATTGGAAATTAAACAAAACTCCCCGCAGATTTTCGTTGCCTGTGGGGAGTTTTGTTATGTGATTGACGTCTGGAATTTATTGTTATTTTATACTTTTTTGGCAAACGTTCAGGCCGCGTTCCGGCCGGTCTCCAGACCGCGCCGCAGCCAGGCGGCCTTGAACATTTTTTGTCGTGGTTGTGAAGTGGAGGTCTAATGGCTGGCTCACGTAATCCTCGTTTCTCTTTGAATAATTCTCAAAAAGTTTCTCGCTCAACCCATTCTCGTGTGCAAAGATTTGCTTATGTGGGCTTGATCCCGATATTGGCGGCCTTGTTGTTGGTGGCGATGTTTGGCTTGATGGGAGCGCTGCCCGGTCTGGTGGAGGCGCAGGCGAACACCTGGTTTGTTACCGAAACTGGAACCGGGAATACGTGCAGCGCCAATAATCCTTGTGCATTGACAACGGCCGTTACCAATGCCGCCGCCGGTGATGAAATACGGGTGGCAGAGGGCGTCTATACCGCCACCACTGCCATAACCCTCAGCCAGGCCATCTCCCTGACGGGCGGCTACATCTACTCAGGCGGCGGCGTGTGGAGCGCCGAGCCTGACGTAAACAATGTGACCACCCTCAACGGTCAAAACGCTCGCCGGGTGCTGTATGTGGCGGCCAATGCCAGCCCGGCCATCGCCAATTTCCACATCATCAATGGCGCCGCCAACAATGGGGCCGGTATTTATGTGGCAGCTGGAAACGGCCGTCCCCTCATCACAACTAATGTTATCAGCAACAATCTAGCCTCTTTGGGTGGCGGCGGTATTTACGATGGCGCAGCCGCAGTGATCGAAAACAATGAAATTCTTAACAATCGCGCCAGTGGCGGCGGCGGTGGCGCAGGTATCCTGGTGGACAACAGCAGCGCTACCCTCTCTACCACCATCCGCTTCAACCAAATTCACAATAACCAGGGAACCGGCAGCAATTCATATGGCGGCGGCATTTTTCATGCCACTGGCGCGAAGGCGCTTTTAGTAGGTAACACGATTCATAACAACACCGGTAGAGTCGGCGGTGGCATAGGCGCTTTCCTAAATACACAGATCACGCTCTTCAGCAATATGATTTATGACAATACTGCTAATAGCGGCACTGTGCCCTTTGGCGGTGGTTTGTCCATAGCCGGGCAGGCAACTATTTGGAATAACACATTCATCGGTAACAGCGCCAGCAGTGGTGGGGCGGGCATATTTTTAGATGATGCCGCCACCGCCAGGATCAGCAACAACATCGTGGCCTTCAACACCGGCAATGGCAATGACGGTATCGATTACAGCGGCTCTCAACCGGCATTGATAACCGGCGGTTATAACAATGTGCATGACGACGCCGTTGATGCGGCGCTCACTTTGAGCAACCCGGTCACGGGAAACCCAGACTTTGTGAGCCTGGCCGCCCGTAATTTGCACATCAACAGCAGCAGCCCGGCGCTCAACGCCGGCGATCCCAGCACCCCCGCCTGGGTCAACATCGACATTGACCAGCAGGCGCGCCCCAATCCGGCGGCCGGTTTTGATACGCAAGATGTTGGCGCGGATGAATATTACGCCAACTTCGCCGCCTTTGAATTGACGCCGGCCGTTACCAACAACATTGTAGATCGAGGCGCAGTGGAAATCTTCACCCACACCGTGCGCAATGTGGGCACGGTGGCCGACCGCTATGATATTGAGTGCGGCAGCAATATATTCACCGTGACGGTGTGCGCGTCGGAAACGGTGACGGTAGCCGCCGGCAGCACGACGCAGATACAAACCAGTGTGACTATTCCCACTGATTTGGTCCCGTATCAGGTGGGCAATACCACCATCACGGCCACTTCCCAGGTGAGCGATACATTGATGGAAACGGCCGTTGTCCGTTCCACCATCGCCTTAAGACCCGGCATCGAATTTACCCCCCATATTTCCCGCACCGAACTGCCCGGTGAGGTATTTACCCTCACCCACGTCATCACCAATACCGGGGACGCCTTTGACAGCTTTACCATCACCAAAATCGAAGATACCAACAACTGGGCTACCCTCCTGCCCCAAAACCCCCTGACCGTCTCCTTAAATGCCGGCGTGGCCCAAAACGTGCGTGTACAGATACAGATCCCGCCGTATGCGCCGCAAGGGTTAGCCAATGTCGTACGCTTGGAAGCGGTATCTAACTTTGATCCCGACATTACAGCCACCGTGGTTGAGACCATTACCGCCAAAGCCACCACCGGTACTCGCTTTGTCAAGACAACGGGCACGGATCAAGATAATAATTGCACCCAGCCCAATAAACCGTGCCTCACAGTGGGTCATGCCATCGGCCAGGTGGCAGCCGGTGACGAGGTGCGTATTGCCCCCGGTGTTTACCAGGAATCAGATATCGACATCAATGACACCATTCACATCAGCGGCGGCTGGCGTTCTTTTGCCGATAACGGCCAGGGCGAAGAACCAGACGCCACCTTGACGGTGATTGACGCCAATAATACCGGTCAGATTTTTGTGGTGGGCGCCGGACGCTCAACCGTGAGCGATCTGACGCTGAGCCGCGGCTTTGCCAGCAATGGCGGCGCCGTATTTATCAGCAGTCCGTCTCAAATTAACTTTGAGAATGTCATTTTTGAAAACAATGTTGCCAGCAATCGAGGGGGGGCGGTCTATATGAACAGCGGCACGGCCGTTTCCGTGAAAGACAGCTTCTTTACCAATAACCACTCATCCCTGGGCGGCGGCGGCTTTTATATGAACGGCGGCACCCTCTCGCTCAATCAATCCCGTTTCCTCACCAATACCGCCACCAGCGCCGCTGCCAGCAGCGGCGGCGGTGGCCTGGGTATGAACAGCGGCGTCCTCTATGCCCAAAACAACCTGTTCTACAATAACGTTGCCACTAGCAGCGGTGGCGGGGTGCGTCTCAACGGCGGCGTGGCGACCTTCAACTTCAATACCTGGGTTGAAAACGGGGCCGGCGGCAGCGGCGGCGGCCTTTACAATCACGGCGCGAACGCCGATATTCAAAACAGCATCTTTGCCGACAACAGCGGCAATAATGGCAGCGCCCTTTCTGAGAATAACAGTGGCGCAACCACTACCTTCGATTATCTGCTCTTCTCCCTGGGCCAAACGACCAATGTCTCGGGCAGTTTTATTGAGGCCGACCCCTTGTTTGGCGATGAGGAATTCCGCCTGGGTCTCGGCTCCCCGGCCATTGACGCCGCCAACCCCAACTCCACCCTGGCGGTTGACTTTGAAAACGATTTCCGGCCTTCCGATGAAGGTTTTGACATCGGTTATGATGAACGGGCAGGCTGCCGGACCAAACGCGACGACACCATTTACGGCAGCATTCAAGACGCCGTTGATGTGGACGATGCGGAGAGCGATTTAATCCGGGTTTCCGGCATTTGCCGGGGCGTACACCCCCTTGAGGTTGGCGGTTCTGTCATCAGCCAGACGGTGCATCTGACCAAGAGCCTGGTTATTGAAGGGGGCTGGAATGGCGATTTCAGTCGGCGCACCATGGACGCCACCATTGTAGACCCGGAAGGGCGCGGGCGCGGCTTTTTGGTCACAGATGGCGTCAGCGTCACCATTGCCGCTATTTCTGTCACCAATGGCGTCGCCATTGATTTGGGCGGCATAGAACCGATCACCGGCGGCGCGGGCGGCGGCGTCTACAATGTGGATGGCGACCTGACGCTGCGCGGTGTGACCATTGTCAGCGGCACGGCCGTTACTGGCGCTGGTTTTTACAATGAAGGCGGCTCTGCGCTGCTCACCTGGGAGATGGTTGAAGGCGATCCCGACCGCTATTTCCTGACGCAGATCGCCACCAATACGGCCGATACCGGCGCTGGTTTTGCCACTGGCGACGGCGATTTGACATTGGATGGCGTCTGGCTCTATGGCAACCAGGCGCGATTGGGCGGTGGCGGCTTGCATCAGGGTGGTGTGATCACCGTCGTCAACTCGATTTTTGACCAAAACCAGGCCAGTGAAAATGGCGGCGGTTTTTACAATGCAGCCATCACGGCCACCCTGGCCCACAATACCTTTTACAGCAACACGGCCGTTTCAGGCGGCGGCGTTTATGATGAGGCCGGGTCCCTGCTGGTGGAAAGCAGCATCTTTGAGTCCAACCAGGCCCCTGATGGCTCGGCGATTTTTGCCGAAGTGACCAGCACGGTGGCCGACTTTAACTATTATTATGCCAACAGCGGCACGGCCGTTTCCGGCACAGATGCGGGCGCTGACTCCATCACCTCCGCCACCCCTCCTGGCCTGGCAGACCCGGCCGCCGGTGATTTCCATCTGGAAGAGGAAGCGCCGGCCGCCGACCGGGGCAATCCCGCTTCTTTTGTCACCAGAGACTTTGAAGACGATCCCCGTCCCTCTAACCAGGGCTTTGACATGGGCGCGGACGAAGTTGTGGGCTGTTTGGTGAAGCTGAATGATGTCATTTATGGCAGCTTGCAAGCGGCCATTGACGACGCCCAGCCAGGCGACGAGATTCTCGTCTCCGGTACGTGCAGCGGCGTACATGCGTTCACACCGGGCAGTGGCAGCGGGGCGGCGTGTAGTGGGGCGGGCATCCAAACGGCCGTTCACCTCACCAAAAGCGTCAATTTAAGTGGTGGCTGGAACGACGCCTTTCGTCAGCAAGAAGGCCACAGCGTCCTGGATGCGAAAAATCAAGGGCGTGTGATGTACATTGGCCCCGGCGTCACCAGCACCATTGACGGCTTTGAGCTGATCAATGGCCTGCTCAGCGGGCCGCAAGCCAATGGCGCGGGCATCTGCATCGACCAGGCTGCGCCCACCATTCAAAACAACCGCATCTACAGCAATACGGCGGCCGATGATGGCGGCGGTATCTACAGCCTTAACAGCCAGCCGGCTCTGCAAGGCGGCAACCATATTTACAACAATGAAGCGATCAACGGCGGCGGCCTCTACATCCACGTGGCCAGCGGCCAGGTATATACCAACAGCGTCGTCAATAATTTCATCTACTTTAACCAGGCGACGAACGGCGGCGGTTTCTATGCGGATCGCGGCATTCACAACATCTGGCACAATACGGTGGTGAGTAATACCGCCAGCAGCCAGGGCGGCGGCTTCTACATGAGCGCCGACGCCTCTGGCCCCGCCGATATGCGCGGCTTGATCATCATGGGCAACACGGCGGCCTCAGGCGGCGGCGTCTTTGGCGCCGGCAGTACCTCGCCCGCCTTGAGTCACAATAATTATTACCAAAATAATCCGGGCAACTTTGGCGGAACGGCCGTTGATAATTCAGCCACCAGTCTCGCCGTCGATCCTCAGTTCTCGAACCCCATTTCCGGCGTCTTTACCATCACCATCGCTTCGCCGGTGGTCGATGTGGAGATCCCCGACATGCCGCTGGCCGTCGATTACGAGGGCGATATTCGGCCGTCTCACCAGGGTTATGACCTGGGTGCGGACGAAGTAGGCGGCTGCTTTGCCATCATCGCCGGCAGCCCGGAAACGGTTTACGGCAGTGTGCAGTTGGCGGTCGATATGGCGGCAGCGGGAGATACCATCCTGGTGGATGGCGTCTGCCGCAATGTCAACAGCCGCCAGGTGGGGGGGCAGACGGTGTTACAAACGCTGCTGCTCACCAAATCTGTCACCATTGACGGCAGTTGGGAGTATCCCGCCGATACCTCCACCGTGACCACCACCCTGGACGCCTTGAATCGGGGCCGTGTTTTGTATGTGGCCCCCGGCGTGACGGTGACTGTCACCAATATCTTATTGGAGAACGGGACGGCCGTGGGCGCGGGCAATGGGGATAACGGCGGCGGCGTTTACAATGCCGGTACGCTTAACCTGCTCACGGCCTGGGTGCAAAACAGCACGGCCGTTTCTGGGGCGGGCCTTTATAATGCGGGCGACCTGATGATGGCGGAAACGGCCGTTCTCACCAACACGGCGCAGCAAGATGGCGGCGGCCTTTACAACAACGGCCCGGCCACCATCAGCGGCAGCGAATTCCGCGCCAATTTCATGGGGCGGAACGGCGGCGCTCTCTACCAGCAGGGCGGCGCTCTGATGGTGGATGGCAACCGGCTGCATCACGGCGGTTCTTCGGCGGCAAGCAGCAGTGGCGGCGCTGTCTATCTCAACAGCGGCGCGGCCGACGTGGATATTCGTAACAACTTCATTTACCAAAATGGCGCTGAAACCGGCGGTGGTCTTTACAATGCCAATACAAACGGCCGTCTCTGGCACAATACCTTTGTCATCAATGCGGCTGATGGCGGCTTGGGCGGCGGCATCGCCACTCTGGGCGGCTCACCCGATATCCGCAACAACATCGTAGACCAGAATATCGGTTCCGGCATTTATGCCCGGGGCGGCGCTTCGCTCATCGACTACAATCTGGTTTACAACACCCTGGGCTACCCCAATATTGATGCGGCCGGCGGCGCCACCGTCGGCAGCCACAATATCACCACCAGCGGCGCAGACTATGTGGACCCCTTCGAGGAAAACTTCCATTTGCGCCAGGATTCTCCCGGCGAAGATGCGGGCGATCCCTTTATCTCGGATGAATTAACGAATTCAAACGCGGTTCTCATCGACTATGATGGTGATACCCGTCCTACCAACAGCGGCCCGGATATGGGCGCGGACGAGATCAACTCCTGCCTGGTGAAAGTGGGCAATCAAATCTTCACGGTGCTGCAAAACGCCATCGACTATGCCGAGGCGCAAGACATCCCCGATGTGTACATCGCTCGCGGCGAATGCCGGGGCGTCATGGAGAAAAATGGCACACTCCAGGTGGCCTATATCTCTGAAAACCTGAATTTGGTTGGCTCCCTGCGCCGCAGCGATTTCAGCGCCCCCAACCCGCCCGACTACGACAGCGATGAGGTGGGGCGTAACTCTTCTATTATTAACGCCGTAGGCGAAGGGCGTGCTGTCTATATCGCTAACAGCGCCGTTGTCTCTTTTACCCATCTGGCCTTTGTCAATGGCAACGCCTTTGCCACCGATACCAGCAGCGACCATGGCGGCGCTATCTACAATGGCAACGGCTCGGCTGGTTTTAGCCAGGTATATATTTGTCAAAGCGGCGCCCAAGATGGCGGCGGTTATTACAGCACCCCCGGGGCGCTGACCGATATGACCGGCACCACCATTGGTCGCTGCACGGTGGCGCAAGTGACGGAAACGCCGAATGGCGCGGTCAGCGAAGTACGCTACAAAGGTTTTCTGGGCAATGCCGCAGCCAGAAATGGCGGCGGCCTCTTCTTTGGCGGCGAGGCAGACCTGCGCAATATGGGTATCATGTTCAACTTTGCCGGGCAATCTGGCGTGGGCAGCGGCGGCGGCCTTTACAACAACGGCGCCGATACGCGCATTGTTAACGGCATTTTCTACAGCAATACCGTGCCCAATAATGGCGGCGCCGTTTACAACAATGCCAATAACCTGCGCCTGCTGCACAATACCATCCGGCAAAATGTGGCCGGTGGTCAAGGCGGCGGCGTCTATAACGGCAACAGCGGCTTTGAACTGAACAGCAGCATCATCTATGAAAACAGCGCCGGCACGGCCAACGGCGGCGGCGGTTTGTACTCCACCAATGGCGGCTCGCTGACTTACAATAATTTCAACGCCAACGTGCCTAATGATTCTTCTGTAGGCCCGGGCACACCTACGATTGTGGGGGATCCGGGACTGTTGGGTATTTACATTCTGAGCGTCAATTCCCGCAATATTGATGCGGCGAACCCGGCTCTGCTGTCTGAGGTTGACTTTGACGCCGGTATGTTCGACAGGCCGGATGGCTTTGACCTGCCTTATGTGTCACCGCGTGGTATCTACGCCGATGTGGGCGCCTTTGAATACCGCATGGACTTTGGCTGCGAGATCGACCCGGCCTCTGAGACCAGGCGAGCCACGCCCGGCGAGACGCTGACTTATACCTTGTCTATCATCAATACCGGCAATCCGCCCTACACCGGGTCAACGCCGTGGCTGTCAGATGGCTATACGGATACTATTACCATCACGGTAGCCAGCCAGGCTCAGGGTTGGGCGACGTTTGAAGGGGGCGAGGTGCAAACGGTGGAGTTGGGCTGGCAAGACTATTACCCGCAAGGAGAAACAACCACCCGCGTTTTGACCATTACCGTGCCCCTGACGGCCACGGTAGGTATGAATGAGGTGGTGAACTTGCGCTGCGATTCTGCTTCACTGCCGTTGAGCAACCGCGGCGGAAACGCCACAATTACGGCCGAGATTGGTGATCGAACCGGGGTGGATGTGGTACCGAACTACTTCTTAACGGCCGTTCCCGGGCAGGTCATCTCGCGGCCACAAACCGTCATCAACCTCAGCAACGACATTCAAACGTACCGGCTGACGCCCAGTTCCGGACCGCGTCATGCCAATGCGGTGCTGTTGGATTCGGATACCTTCTCGCCCACCAACGCCATCACCGTGACTCTGGCTCCCAGCGGCACTGTGGGTTTCACCACTACCACCTACCTGGAAATGACCATCCTGGATACGGCTACGGCCGGCGACATCGCTACCCCCAGCGTCATCGCCACTGACATTGACGATCCGCAGGTGTTTGGCGCCAATCGCAATGAAATCACCATTCTGGCAGCGCCAGGCACACGCTATGTGGCCACGGCCGCCGATGGCGGGGTGGATAATACCAACTGCACGGATCCGCTGCTGCCCTGCGCCACCATTCAACACGCCATCAACCAGGCAGTCGCCGGTGATGAGATTTTGGTGGCAAAAGGTATCTACCGACACTTCACCGTGCAAACGGTAGGAAGCGATGAACTGCATCAAAACGTCTTTGTCGATAAACCGGTCACCATTCGCGGCGGCTTTGATTCCGGCGATGGTTATACCGTGCAAGCGCCTATCACCAATACCGTGATCCTGGACGGCGAGGGCTTACGGCGCGTTATCTACGTGGCCGCCGGCGTAGACGCCACTCTGAGCGGCCTCTTCATTGAAAATGGGGCGGCAGGACAGGGCAATCTCTCTATAAATGGCAGCACCCGCGATTATGGCAGCGGCGTCTACAACGTCAACGGCAATCTGACCATCACCGCCACCTGGATATTAACCAACGAAGCCAGATTTGGCGGCGGCGTCTATCACACCAACGGCGATTTAACGCTGAACAATTCTGTGTTTGCCGACAATACCAATGAGAATCCGTCCGGCGAGTTGGGCGTGGGCGCCGGGCTGTTCATCTCTGACGGCGTGGCCTTGTTGGAAAACAATACCTTTGTCAACAACCAGGCCATCAACGGCGGCGACAGTGTGCTTGTGGGTGAAGGCAGCGCCATTTACCAGGAAGCAGGTTCGACGATGTTGGTCAACCAAATCTTCCAGGATAACGAAGCAGCGGGCGGCGCAGCCCAGTATGCGGTGTATGTGACGGGAACGGCCGTTCTCACCCCGGCCTATAATCTTTACTACAGCCAAACCAACCCCATCAACGTGGGGCTGGGCGTGGGCGCACGCAGCGGCGACGCCGACTTCATCGACGCCACTTACCATATCGGCCCCAACTCCGATGCCCTGGATCAAGGCACAACAAGTTCTGCTTACCTGCGGCCTGAAATTCTGACCAGCGGCGACTTTGACCTGGAAGAGCGGGTGCAAGGGGCCACCATCGACATCGGCGCAGATGAACGCACCCAAAAACCGGGTTTCGTCTTCGTTCCACCCAGCCGGGCGGCGGTGATTGACGCCGGTCAGACCATCACCTATCAGCATTGGCTGACCAATACCGGCGACTTTGTAGATTCCTATACCTTGACCATGACCAATCAGGTGATCCCGGCCGGCGACGCCACCTGGAGCCGCCATTTCTACCCGGATACCATTACCAACCTGGGCCTGGGCGAAGCGGTGACGGTGACGGTGGTGATAACCGGCGGCCAACCTGGTTTCCAAGACATCACCACCATCGAAGCCGTCTCGGCTTCTGGCCTCAGCCGCAGTGTGGTTGATACCACTACCATCTCACAAACGGCCGGGGTGGAGATCGCCCCCTCCGACGCTCAAATCGGGCTGCCTGGGCAGTGGGTGACGTATAGCCATACTCTGACCAATACCGGCAATGGCGTGGATCAGTTTGAGCTGATGGCGACAGCCGTGCCCACCAGTTGGATCACGGCCGTTTCCCCCACGCAAACCGGTTCTCTGCCCTCTCTGGCCACGATGCCGTTTACGGTAACGGTGTTTGTGCCGGCAGACGCCTTGAGCAGCACCCATCATGTGCTTACGGTAACGGCCGTTGCCACCAATCCCGACGCCAGCGATACGCTCACCGATACCACCACCGTGGGCCTGGTCAGCGGCCTGACGTTGGCGCCGGACTGGACGCGCTCCGTGCCGGACGGCCAATCAACCGTCTACAGCCATACTCTCACCAGCGGCAGCAACGTCACCGATACCGTCAACCTGACGGTGGTTGGGTCGCTGCCCGGCTGGGGCGAAATGGTGGAGCCGACGGCGGTGACGCTCAGCCCGTTTGAGTCTCGCATAATCTCGGTGACGGTGACGACGCCGCCCAACAGCGGCGGCCTGACCCATGTGGCCCAGGTGACGGCGACATCATCGCTGCCCGCGCTCTCCGCTTCGGCGACGGATACGACAACCGTGCCAGTGGAAACCGGCCTGCTGTTCACGCCAAACCACTCGCGCATCGTCAATGCCGGCGCGACGCAGGTGTATACCCATACCTTGACCAACCAGGGCAATCTCACCGACACCTTTGCCCTGACGAGTAACAGCAGCCAGGGCTGGTTGGACAGCCTGACGCCCGATCCGCTGGTGGTGGCGCCGGGGACGTCTGTGCCGGTAACGGCCGTTGTCTCCGTCCCACTTGGAGCTACCCCAGCCACAGAAGATATCCTGACCATCACGGCCACCTCCCAAAGCGATACGGCCACGACGGGGACTGTCACCGATACCACGCGGGTGGCGCAGCGGCACGAACTGGCCTTCTTCCCGGATCGCAGCGGCGTGGCCGACGCGGGCACGATGAAAGTGTATACCCATACCTTGGAAAATCTGGGGGATGGCGTAGACAGCTTCATCTTGAGCGCCAGCGGCGCTCCCAACTGGCCGCTGACCCTGCCTCCAACGCCTATCACCCTGAATTCGCGGCAATCCACCACCGTCATGGTGACGCTGACGGTTCCTTCGGGGGCGAGTGGCTTGACGAATGTGAGCCACATCACGGCCACTTCCACCATTAGTCCCGCCTTCTCGGCGATGGTGACAGACACCACGCAGGTATCGGGCACGGTGGCGGTGCTGGGCGTGGACATTGAGCCAGATGGCTTCAGGGTGGCTCAGCCGGGACAGACGGTGACGCATTATCACACCGTCACCAATACCGGCAGCGGCCCGGATGACATCGGTCTGAGCCTTGTTTCGGGCTGGGCCGCCGCCATCGAACCGGCGCAGGTGACGCTTGCCAGCGGGGCCAGTGCGCCGGTGACGGTGACGGTGACGATTCCGGCTGGAGCGGGGCCGGGTGAAGAGGATGTGGCGCTGGTAACGGCCGTTTCCCTCTCCGATCCCGGCGTTAACGACAGCGTGACGGACACCACCCGCGCTGTGCAAACCCATGGGCTGGAATTCTTCCCGGACCAGGCGCAAACGGCAGCGGCCGGCAGCACGGTGGTTTACAGCCACACCCTGCGTAATACTGGCAATGGGTCGGATACCTTTGCCCTGACGCCGGTGAGCGCCTGGTCGGCGGCGGTCGATTCCCCCGTTACCCTGGCCGCTCAGGCTGAAACGACTGTGTTTGTGACTCTGACCATACCGTTTGGCGCGGCCGGGCAGGTGGATGTGATGCAGATCAGCGCCAGTTCCCTCATCAGCCCCGCTTTCAGCGCCCTGGTGACGGATACCACCACTGTCTCGGGTACCACGCCGGTGGCAGATGTCCAGATCGGGCCGGATCACACTGATTACGGGGTGGGCGGTGAGAGTATTCAATACGTGCATATCGTCACCAATACCGGCGAGACGGCCGCCACGTTTAACCTGGAGGCGGTCTCCAGCTTGCGTTGGCTGCCGGATGTGACGCCCTTGACGCTAAACCTGGCGGCCGGCGACAGCGGCCTGGTGACGGTGACGGTGATGATTCCGGCCGGGGCCAATGTGGGGACGCGGGATGTGACCACGGTGACTGTGACTGCACAAACAGACGCCACCATCACTGATTCGGCGCTGGATACCACCATTGTACCGGGGGTGTTCCTGCCGGTGGTGATGAAAGCGCCCGCGGGCGGCGGTACGCCGACGCCCACGCCCATCCCGACAGTGACTTATACGCCTTCACCCACGCCACCTGCCTGCACCACGCCCACGGGCAAAGACCTGGTGGTGACGCAGATTCGGGTGGAACCGGCAGCGCCGGTGGCCGGGCAAACGGCCGTTGTCTTTGTCACCATCCGCAATCAAGGGCCGGTGAGCGTAGACCCGTCTAATAATTTTTACGCGGACTTTTACGTAGACCGGGTACCGGCGCGATATCTGATTGGTGATATTGAATGGCCGGTGCAGGGTGAATGGATGGGCGCCGGCCAAAGTTACACGTTGAGTCGCAGCTTTATCTTTAGAAGCGGCGCTCACCAGTTATGGGCGCAAGTCGATACGGATGATACGGTGGATGAATGCCCCTTTGAAGGTAATAATGTGCGCGGCCCGATTCCGCTGACGGTGATAGGGGCAGTGGATGGAAGCGACGGAAACCAGCCGCTGCCATTGCTGCCGAATGAGGGGCCGCGTTCTACACCGACGCCGATTAGAGAGGAACGGCCGTTGTCCACGCCTACCCCCACGCCCACCAGCACGGTGACGCCGCCGGCGGTTAATAAGAATTAGAGGTATACAGAAAGAAGATCCACTTTTCTAAAAAGTTGAACTCCTTAGCTGCGTGAAATGAAAGAGGCCGGTGTGTGCTAATCTCAGCACATACCGGCCTTTTTGCCTGTCAGGAAAAATTAATACACAGCGATAAAGGGACGAAGAAACAAAGAAAGCCCTTTGTCTCTTTGTTTCTTCGTATCTTTGTATTAAAAAAAATTACCGGTCAGATAAAGTAATCATCCCGCGCCAGACGACGCCAACGGCAATAAAGGCCAGGCCCAACAGCGCCAGCCATAAGGTGGCATTGACGGGAGTCGGGGCCGCCGCGCCGGATTCGGGCAAGAAGTAGTCGCCTGTGGTGGGGACGGTATAAACAGGGGCGATCAGGGGGTAAACGGCCGTTCCCGCCTTGGCCACACAGAAATTCACATCCACCGCCGCCAGATTCTCCTCGGTGACAGGTGCGTACAGGGGATTTTGCGACGTGACCACCCAGTTATTGTCCGGTTTGGCGGTGACGCGCCAATAGCTGAGGCCCGCGCCGGCCAGTTCATACGCCCCGTTGATGGCGCTGGTGTTGGTGATGGTGTGCTTTTCATCGCTGCTCACAAACTCCACCGGGATGCCGACCACGGCTTCTTCGCCAGCGACGCCGGTATTGACACAACGGCCGTCGCCATTAACATCCAGGTAGACAAAACCGCGCACCGTACCCAACTTGTTGCTGCTGGCCGGTTCCGGGGTGGTCTCCGGGGGAACGGGGGTGAGATCGGTAGGAGTGGGCCGCTGGGCCTGGGCTACCGAAACCATTAAACTCATCAAAAATACAACTGTTAAACTAACTATTATTTTCCGTGACATGATCGCCCTCCAAAAGATGCTGCTTAATAGTGAAAACCTGATTGTACCTGGTTGAAATGACCTTGAATATGGGCCTTTTGTAAGTTATGTGAAATGGTTATGTGAATATTGTACCGATTTTTGCCTTAGACTTCAACTGCTTGCGCGGTGGGGGCGGCTGGTTACAATCCAGGCATGGATTTATTTGCGCAGGGCCGTAAGGCTCAAATCGAAAAAGAATCGCCGTTGGCAAACCGGATGCGGCCGCGCACTGTGGCGGAGTATGTGGGGCAGGAACACATCATGGGGCCAGGGCGGCTGCTGCGCCGGGCGATTCAGGCGGATCAACTGTCGTCGCTTATTTTTTACGGGCCACCGGGCACGGGCAAAACGACGCTGGCCATGGTGATCGCCAACAGCACCCAGAGCCATTTCATCACCATCAACGCCGTCTTGTCCGGGGTGAAGGAGATTCGGGAAGCAATTGCGGTGGCGCGGGAGCGGCGCGATTTGTACGGGCAGCGCACCACTTTGTTTGTGGACGAGGTACACCGTTGGAACAAGGCGCAGCAAGATGCGCTGCTGCCCCATGTGGAAAAGGGAACCATCATTCTGATTGGGGCGACGACGGAAAATCCGTATTTTGAGGTGAACAAGGCGCTGGTAAGCCGCAGCCGCATTTTCCAATTGAAGCGGCTGACAAAAGAAAACTTGTATGAGATCGCCTGGCAGGCGTTGAAAGACCCGGAGCGCGGTTACGGCAAGCAGGATGTGCAAATTGAGCTGGAGGCGCTGGATCACCTGGTCGATGTGGCCAATGGGGATGCCCGAGGCGTGTTGAATGCGTTGGAGCTGGCGGTGGAAACGACGACAAAGGATGAAAACGGCCGTTACCACATCACCCTGGCCGTCGCCGAAGAATCCATCCAACAGCGGGCCGTCCTCTATGATAAGGAAGGAGACGTCCACTACGACACCATCTCTGCCTTCATCAAAAGTTTACGCGGTTCGGACCCGGACGCTGCCCTGTACTGGATGGCGAAAATGGTGTACGCGGGCGAGGATCCCCGTTTCATTTTCCGGCGCATGACCATTTTGGCCGGGGAAGATGTGGGGCTGGCGGATCCGCAGGCGATGGGGGTGGTGGTGAGTTGCTGGGAAGCGTTTGAGCGTATCGGGATGCCGGAAGGGCGCTTTCACCTGGCGCAGGCAGCGCTTTACCTGGCGACCTGTCCGAAGTCGAATTCCGCGTTTGGTTTTTTTGATGCGCTGGCAGCGGTGGAAAAAGAGCAGGAATCAGATGTGCCCAATCACCTGAAGGATGGCAATCGGGACAGTGAAGGGTTTGGGCATGGCAAGGGGTATCTCTATCCTCATGCGTACCAGGATCATTGGGTGGCGCAGCAATATTTACCGGCTTCGCTGCAAGGCAAACAGTTTTATGGGCCGAGCGACCAGGGGTACGAACGAGGTATCCGGCTGGAGGTGGCGCGGCGGCGGGAAGCGCAGTTGGCGGCGATGGTGGAAGCGGGTGACGAGTGGTCGGTGGCGGGTGGCGCCGTGTATACCACCAGTCCGGCAGACAGGGCGAAAGACGCCTGGCTGCAGCGCACGATTTCGCAGGCGGGGCAGAATTTGGGGGCGCAGCGGGACAAGTTGTTTGAACTGGCGCAGGTGGGACGGCATCATCTGGTGCTGGATGTGAACGCGGGCAGCGGGCTGCTGACGTGGGAGGCGGTGCGCCGCGCCCCGGAAGGGGGCGTCTGGGCGTTGACGGCGGAGCAGCAGGCGGGCGAGGCGCTGCGACAGATGGCAGCGAAGTTACCGGAGGTAGAACGGCCGTTTATCCTCATTGGCGCTTTGTCTGAACTGGATTACTTGCTTGAACTACGCGGTGAGCCGGATTTGCGTTTTGACCGCATCGTGGGGCGGAATCTGATATTGACGATTGCAGATTTCAGATTGGGGATTGAGAAATTGGCGGGGCGGTTGGCGGAGAACGGCCGTTTGTGCCTCATGCAAACCATCCCCCGACATGGGCAGCGCCTGTATGATCTGGTGGATTGGAGCGGACATGAGGCGTTGCACGAGAAGGTGGTGGCGGCGGAAGAGGCAATTTATCATGACGAGACGGATTCGCTGGTGAATTGGGATGAGGGGGATGTGGAAACGGCCGTTTTGCGGGCTGGTCTGGTAGGGCGGGTAGTGGTGGAACGGGTATCAGAGCAGCGACAGATAACGGCCGTGCAGGTGGAACGCTGGTTTATTAGCGAAAAGGGAGAGCGCTTGAGTTATAAGGAGCGGCTGCTGGCCGGCGGTTTGGCGGAGCGTGAGGTGGGGGAGGTGGAGCGGTTGTATGGGAGGCAGTTGGTGAAGGGGGTGGTGGGGTGGAAAACGGCCGTGGGCTTTGTGGTGGTGGGAAATGAAAAAGTGGCCTGATATTTCCAGACCACCTTGACATATTTTACCATAAGCTCTCTCCAATTATCTGAATTGTAAAATTTAATTCAAGCAGATGTTTTGATGAGACTCAATTGTTGTCGCGTAATCCAAGTATGTCTGTGAAGTGATTGTCTCGATAGAAATGCTGTCAGCATTATCGGTGAAAATCCCCAGGGGCGTTAACGAGCGGTATAGATGTTGGCGGATGCTTTGCTCAATCTTGGCGCGTGTTGAGGCGCGATGTAGCTCCTCGGAATCATACAAGTTGACCTCGTTTTGTAAACTGTACCGGGCGGCGTGAGTTACAATTTTGTGCAATTCAAATTCAGTATGTTGGCTCAAAACAATATTTATCATCTCCATTTGGTATTTACGAGCGGCCTGGTATGGATCAAAGCGATATTGGATGTCAAGCGTGACGGTGACTGTGCAATCATTTTTTGAGGAGGCGTTGCTTGTAAATTTTATGAAGCGTGACTCGATTGGAAAATGGGCGACTAATTGTTCATCATAGGGATTTAAAGCTGTATGCCAACCAGAGACTAGTAAACGGGCAAAACGGCCGTTTTGAAGCACGATGCCCAATTTATCTGGTCCCACAAAAATTTGATTGCAATTGCTTAGAAGTGATGGTGCAGTAAGCATGTTAAATTCTCCCTTAAAAGTGCGGCTCATCAGATAATCTGATAAGCGCCGCTTCTCTTCGATTGGTTTGGGCCGAGAGTACACAGGCTGATAAGATGAAGAGAAATGCGCCGCCCCCAGAAACGAAATAGATGATCAGTAAGATAAAGATAATGGACATTTAAACCTCCAAATTAAAACTTGTTGTTATCTTTGGTAAAATGAGTAATGTCATAACTTAATAAAAGCATAGGGCTTTTTATAATCATCGGCTTGACATTTTTTTAACAAATCTAGTTCGATTAACCGAAATTTCACTCGTTTTGCTTACAAATCGGCAACAAGTTATATTTTAGTAGCTGTGCTTAGCGTAAACTGTGATAGTTGAAAAGGGCAGCACCCTAAATTGGAAGGAGTCGCCTTGTCAGAATTCCCTGCAAATGAAGTAGAAAAGTGGTTGTTTGCTCGTGGTTTTAATAGAGGGAATCCTTTTGCTACGACCGTTGCTGACCAAGAAAGGCAATATCTGGCAGAGGAGCTCTTTATGCCCGTTAACGGATATGATCGCATTAAAGGAAACGATACGCTCATTGTTTTTGCGCCTCGGGGTGGGGGGAAAAGTGCGCTTAGGGTGCGCCTGGCAGCCATCACATTACCAGAAGATTTGAAATCGACGGTTTTTGCAGTGGAGTGTACTGATTTTGGCCCTCTTTTGGCGCGATACAGAGATAGTGGTTGTCTTTCAGAGGTGGATTATGCTGCCTATCTTCTGCGGCAGGCCACGACTTCTTTATTCCATCTCTTTTTTCCGCCTATGCCCAGGCTGGGTGAAAATTTAGCTCACTATTCACAAGAATCTCAGGAGAGACGAAGAAAGCTTGCCAATGAACTGCATATCTCTGATCGAGCGATCATGGCTGCTTTTATCCGCACCTATGCCCCACATTTATTGATTCCTCGCGCTGTTTACAGGACGTTTCGTCAGTTACCATCTGCAGATACAGTGAAATGGGACACTTTTCGGTCGGCCGTCTTGAATCAAAAACTAAAACTGTCATTGTTCAATACGCCATTGGCGCATGATTCTCTGGCCTTACTATTAGCTGATTTATGTGACGAACCGGTTACAGTAGAAACTAATCTAACGTGGCTTGAACAGTTTGAGGAATTTATAGAATTTCTGAGGGTGTTAAATATTACACAGATGCAGTTTCTCATTGACCGGGTTGATGAGGTACAACCATTGGCAGGTAGTGGTGAAGCACAAGTTGATTTTCTTTCCCCTTTGCTGACATTTTTGAATTTGCTCGAATTACCGGGGTTGGCGTTTAAGTTTTTTCTGGCACAGGAATTACAAAAATTGATGCGAGAACGGCCGTCACTACGCCAAGACAGGTTGCTAGATAAGGCGGTTACCGTGCGGTGGGATCAAGATACGCTAAAAAATCTACTAGATGATCGATTGGATTATTTTAGTGAAGGATCTGTTCCTGGATTTGCGGCTCTCTGTTCTGATCAAGATGGCAACAAAATTGAAGAAGAGTTACTGCGCATATCCTCAGGATCGCCCCGGCGCATGTTGACGGCTTGCCAATTATTGGCTCGCATTCATGTGCAAAACAATGCCACGGATGCTTTGTTCACAAAGGCAGATTGGGAGACTGTCCGTGAAGAACTTTTGCAACTGATGCCTCCCACCATTGGATTACGCTTGGGAGAGGGAACGGCCGTTGTGGGCGGTGAACCAATCAAACTAAGCAGAAACGAAACAAAGATTCTGCAGGCGCTGGTGGATAAGGGTGGTTATTGCGGGCGTGAAGAGTTAATCAATCTAGCTTGGGGTTCCGGTGAAGGCGTCACCGATTTTGCGGTTGATCAGGCAATTAGCCGACTGCGTAAAAAATTGGGCGATAGTGGCGCAAGTCCGGTTTACGTGTTAACCACATCTGGTCCAGAACGTGGTTTTCGTTTGCAGCACTGTGAAGTAATGGATTAACAGCTTTTCCCCACAATCCCCAAATTTTTCAGGGGTTTGTTCTGACGTTTCCCAAAGTTGTTAGTAAATTGTTATATAGATGTCAAGTCCTTTGGTATGGGCTGCCCTATACTTGGCTATAGAGAGCTATTTATTTTATGTTAAATAAGTGGCTCTAATGTTCATTTAAATTATCTTGCCAGAATTCTATCAAGAACGAGGGGCTGCTTATTAAAAAGATACGAGATATGCACTCCTTTCCTGAGACGGACTCAAAAATGCAAGATATTCCTGGAATAAAATTGTTACCCAAATCCTTTGCTTAGAAGACGCCAGCCATCATGAATGCTTCTGATAA
>CAZXVH010000098.1:0-19777 GCA_964643965.1 uncultured Ardenticatenaceae bacterium | reverse complement strand
CCCCTTGACACTCGTTCTATTTCCGTGTAGTATTCACATATATAAATAATAATTCACATTTGTGAATGTAACGGAGGCTTGGATGGAAGATAAAATGACATCTCGCCAACGCGTCGCGTTGGCGTTGGCGCATAAGGAACCCGACCGCGTTCCGATTACCCTTGGTGGATCAGCCAATCACTTAAGAGAAGAACGGTACCATTTGCTTCGTGATCATTTTGGTGTTCAAGATATTCCCCGCCGTACGCTGGTCGGATTTTATACGACCCCTGACTACAATCCAGTCTTAGACAAATTAGGCACCGATTTTCGGTTCATCCACATCCGCCCTCCTCAAAACTATATTGCCAATCCCATGATCGGCGAATTTAAAACGTTTACAGACGAATGGGGGTTGATCCATCGCACTGTTGGTGGCTATTACGATTTAGCTGATGCACCGTTAGCTCATGATCTAACCGTAGAAAAAATTGAGAATTATCCCTGGCCTGATCCTTACGATCCAGCTCGATTGGAAGGTGTCAAAGAGGAAATAGAGGATTTATATTACAACACCGACTATGCCATCGTTGCTCATCGCCCAGTCTACGGCAACATCTGGGAAATGGCGCGTTGGATGGTGGGTATGGAAAACGCGCTGATGATGACTGCGACCGATAAAAAGTTGTTCGATGCGCTGCTCACAAAGCTATCTGAGGTTCTGGATGGGTTTTATGATGCTTTTCTCTCAGTAGTTGGTCCATATGTCCAGGTTGTGGAAATGGCTGAGGATTTTGGAACCAACAATGGGCCGATGTTCAATCCCAAAATTTACACCAATATCATCAAACCCAAGCACAAGCGAACGATTGAATTAATCAAAAAGAAGGCGCCCAATGCGAAAGTGATGCTGCATTGCGATGGCGCGATCCGGAGATTTATTCCCGATCTAATCGACGCTGGTTTTGACATATTGAACCCTATAGAAGGACATTTGCCGGGTATGGATCCCGCTGAGCTAAAAAAGGATTTTGGGAGCGAACTGGTCTTTCAAGGGGGTGTTGATATCAAAAATGTGTTGGCTAAGGGATCTATTGAAGACGTGCGCCGCGAAGTGCGCCTACGCATTGAGCAAATGGGTGAAGGAGGCGGCTATATTTTGGCTCCAGCGCATAACTTTGGTGATGATATATCTTTAGAGAACATATTGGCCTTTTTTGAAGCGGGTCGAGAACTTGGCGTTTATCCGTTATAGCTTAGTCAAGGAATTTTTCCATGTTGTTAGAAAATTTGCGTAGAAAAGTATTGGAGACAGCGCGACAGCTACCCGATTTTGGGCTGGTATGGATGGCTGGAGGAACAGCTTGTGCTCGGGACCTGGAATCCGGCTACGTGGTTGTTACGCCGAGCGGCTTGTCTTATGCTGGTCTTTCGCCGGCAGATATGATTGTTGTTGATACGGATATGACTGTCATTGAAGGAGATTATCGCCCTTCCGTTGCCACCAATCTGTGGCTCAGTTTCTTCCACGCTCGACCCGACATCCATGGCATTGTTCACACTCACTCCCCCTATGCGACCGCTTTCTCGGTCACTTATCAGCCAATTCCGATCATTACAGAAACGATGGCTGATTGGTTTGGTACAGAGATACCTGTAGCGCCGTATACGCATATAGAAGACCCCTGGTTCACAACAAAACCGGTAGAAATCATGGCAGCTGGCTTTGCCGTTTTGCTTGGCCAGCATGGTCCCATTACTGTGGGCGAAACAATTGAACAAGCGCTGGAACGCGCGGTAACGCTCGAGGAATCGGCCAAAATTTACACGATTGCCAGAACCATCGGCACACCACAGCCCCTTACTCCCGATCAGGCCGAACGCTCTTTTGAATATTATCAGAATCGTTATGGACAGAAGAAGGCTAAAACAACCTGACTAAGGAACTTTCATGCTGACGTTTAACGAGAATTTAATTGCTTTTGATCTGGATGCGCCTGATGTTGAGACAGTCATCAATGTGTTGGCGCAAAAACTGTATGAACAAGACCTGGTAACGGCCGATTACGGTGAACAGGTTTTGGCGCGAGAGCAAAAACACCCAACCGGTTTGCCCACCCGCCCCTTCCCAATCGCTTTCCCACATGCTGATGCGGAGGGCGTTCACCATTCGGCGTTGGCTGTGGCCTTGCTGCGCACGCCGATCGTTTTTCAGAGTATGGAAGACCCGGACGAGGGACTGGCGGTTCAAATAGTGTTTATGTTAGCCAATAAAAGCCCGGAAGAGCAGATCGACACGTTACGAAACCTGGCGCTTTTGTTTGGCCAACCGGAAAAGCTGAGCGAATTACATCTACTGTTCTCTACTCAGGAGATCTTGCATTGGCTTCAACAAGAGCTCAATCTGCATTGATGGTGGAACTGTCCAGAAAAGACGTAATGATGCCGGCTTGGCGACCTTATTGAAAATAGAGTTAACGGATGAGAAGGAGGCTATTTGAATAGTAGATTGAAGAATTTTATTTTAATAGTAACAATTTAGAGTGTTACCTTAAGTAAGGAGCTTTCATATGGGTAGATTAATTGTTGTGGCTTGTGGCGCCGGAATAAATACTTCCACTATCGCGGAAGATTCAATCGCTGACCGGATGAAAGCGGAAGGTCTGACCGACGTAACTGTCAAACGAATTCTCATGGCGGATATCGAAGCCTATATCGGCCGTGAAGATTTGGTTCTTATTGTCTCAATGATGAAGATCTTCCGCGAGTTTCCGGTCCCGATTGTCAAAGGTATGCCCTTTTTAATCGGTACGCGGGCGGAGAAAGACGCAGTTTTGGACGATATCGTCAGACTGATCAAAAAATAGATGTGTTAAAAAACCCTACTCAGGGAAAGGCAGGAGGTAGAACATGACATTCGTCTCAATGGGAATTAGTTGGTTTCTAGGGCTGGGCTCTACCGTGATCGTACCCATTATTCTGATCATTTTGGGCCTGGTTTTTCGTGTTGGTTGGCAAAAAGCTGTGCGCGGTGGCGTCACCACCGGAATTGGCTTGATCGGTCTTTTCTTGATCGTCGATTTAATCGTGGCCGCACTTCAGCCCGCTGTTGAAGGAATGGCGACGCGTCTGGGGCTTGAGAAGAGCCTGATCGATGTCAATTGGGCTGATGCCGGCATAGCCTGGGGATGGCCGGGGACAGCGGCCGTCATTATCGGTATTGTTATTGTTAACGTCATCCTGGTAACGCTCAAGCTTCAGAAGACGATCTGGACGGATGTGTGGAGCTACTGGCATGGCTCAGCCATCGGCGGCATTATCTGGGGCTTAACCGGCAATGTCACTTATGGTGTTATCGGCGCTATTACTTATCTGGTAATCGGCGGCTGGATGAGCGACAAGACAGCAAAGAGATATCAGGAGTTTAATGATATGCCGGGCATTGGCGTTCCTTGTGGCACGACAGTGCAGGCCAGTCTGGTCGCTATGCCCATTGTTTGGCTGCTTGATAGAATCCCTGGCTTAAAAGATTGGGACGCATCACCCGAAGGTATTCGCAAACGGTTCGGCTTGCTGGGCGAGCCGGCCATTCTAGGCCTGGTTTTAGGCATGATCATTGGCCTCGCTGCCGGTTACGCGGTGCCTGGGATTCTCCTGTTAGGCATGCAAGTGGCGGCGATGATGGTCATTCTACCCCGCATGGTTTCTATAATTGCCGAGGGTTTGATTCCGATTACGCAAGGGATCGTTCAGTTTATGCGTGAACGCTTCGAGGATCGCGAGATCTATGTGGCGGTTGACTGTGCCGTTTTGTTGGGACACCCGGCGGTTATGGCATCAGCCATTATCCTGTTTCCTATCTCGGTTTTGTTAGCAGCGATTCTACCAGGCGTCAGGATGCTGCCGATTGCCAGCTTGGTTGTCATTCCTTTCTGGGCGGGAGCCATTGTGCCTTACACAAAGGGCAATGTTATTAAAACGGTTATTGTGCTCATTGTCTACACCATACCCTTTATGTATTTCTCCACGATGACATCTCCCGAACACACGGCGACTTTTGCAGCGTTGGGACAGTTTACCGAACAGATTAACGCTGGTTCTATGCTGGCCAGTTGGGATGTTGGCGGCGATCCACTGGGTTGGGTGCTGATTTCTATCTATAAGTTGTTAGGGCTATCTGTGCTCTAAAACAGAGGGTTAATTTTGCCCGTGGATTCAGATTTACCCTGTCACAGGTAGAGTCTCACAGTTTAACTTGGGACAGGGTAAAATTTACCTAATAATTTAGGCAGGGAAATCTAACAAGATGGCAGCATATCGTGTTCGCGTGGTCGGTGGATGGTGTGGCAATCGAATGGTGATGGTAACCGAGCATTTGGAAACGTTATTTAAAGATGCAGGGTATCATTGTGCCGTCACGCATCATAGCGTTTGGGAAAACTACGCATTACCCCCCAAAGGCGATTTGCTCTTGCAATTGTTGCCTGCGTTTACATCAGACGAAGCTGATTGTCCAGTGATCAATATCAGGCCATTTCTTGTTGATTTAGATCATTTGCCGACGATTGAGAAAATTATGGCGCAAATTCAGATTGATCATCAAGAGGTTCTTGTCGTATGAACGACCGTATCTACCTGGACTATTGCGCCACGACACCCGTTCACCCCGATGTGCGCGAAGCGCTGCTGCCGACCTTGGACGGCCAGTTTGGCAATGCATCCAGCATGCATTCGATGGGTCAGGAGGCGGCGCAAGCCCTACGGCAAGCGCGAATTCAAGTGGCTGAGGGAATCGGCTGCCGAGCCGATGAAATCTACTTCACGAGCGGGGCCACTGAGGCGGATAATTGGGCTTTGTCAGGGGTTATGCGCCGCTATTTGCCTGGGAATGCTCACTTGATTACAACGGCCGTTGAACATCATGCTATTTTGCATACGGCGCAACACCTGGAGCATGCAGGTTATGCCGTCACCTATTTGCCGGTTGATACGCAGGGGTTCGTTAGTCCCGATTCTGTGCATCAGGCAATTCGCCCCGATACTGTGCTGATTTCTGTCATGATGGTCAATAACGAGATGGGAACGATCCAACCTATCGCCGAAATCGGCCGCATCGCCCAAGAAAAAGGAGTTTTACTGCACACAGATGCGGTTCAGGCGTTGGGATTACTGGATGTTAATGTAGAAAATCTGGCTGTGGATTTGCTTTCGCTGTCTGCCCACAAGGTTTATGGTCCCAAAGGGGTTGGCGCTTTGTATATTCGGGAAGGGACGGCCATCAACCCGATGATGTATGGCGGCTCGCAGGAAAATAACTTGCGACCCGGAACGGAGAATGTACCCGGCATTGTTGGTTTGGGAGCAGCCATCAACCTTGTATCTAAACACAAACAGAAAGAGTACGGCCGTTTATCCCATATGCGGCAACGTTTGATAGACGGTTTACGTCAATATATTCCTGATCTAATCATCAATGGATCAGAAACGGCCGTTTGCCCGCACATTCTTTCCGTCAGTTTCCCTGGCGCCAATGCCGAGATGATGCTGCTCCAGCTCAACCAGATGCGGGTAGCCGTTTCTATCGGATCCGCCTGCACATCCGAAACCATTGCCCCATCCCATGTATTGACGGCCATGCACCTGCCACCGGAGCAAATTGAAGGAACCTTGCGCATTTCATTGGGCTATCCTTCCACTGAGAACGAAGTTGACCAGTTCATAACGATTCTTTCCAAAATAGTTCAGTGAAGCTTTGCATAAATATTTAGTAAAGTTGTTTCCGGAGAAAGGTAACGATGGCCGAACGAAGAACACCACAAGAACATTTGAACTTGTTAGCCGATGTGGCTGAGATGTATTATCTTCAGAAAAAAAAACAGCAGGAGATTGCTGAAACCATTGGCGTAACGCGTTCAATGGTCTCGCGTATGTTGACCGAAGCTTACCAAAAGGGTATTTTTACCGTAAAAATCAACCGACCGGTGCAATTTGATACCTCTCTGGCCAACCAACTGAAACAGCGATTCGAACTGGCAGCAGTTAACGTGATCCAGATAGGTAGCAGTGATTATCGCAAGCGGTTATTGCCCTCCCTGAGTCAAGCTGGTGCGCAGATACTAACCAACTATTTGGCTCCGGACACGATTTTGGGCCTAACCTGGGGCAGTTCGGTAACGGCCGTTATCGACAGCCTCGACATTGAACAGCCCATCCCAGTTAAGGTAGTGCAGCTCGCAGGGGCACTGGGTGCGCAAAATAACGCCTACAATGGGCAAAGCTTGACACAAAGATTAGCCGAGAAGCTAGATGGTGAAGGCTTCTTCCTCAATGCGCCATTTATTTGCCCCTCGCCTCAGGTTGCCGAATCATTAATTAATACGCCGAATGTGCAAGAAGTTATTAACTTGGGCAAAAAAGCTGACGTTCTGCTGGCCGGTGTGGGCAGCATTGATCCGGAACAGTCCAGCCTGTATCGATCGGGGTATCTCTCATTAGCCGATCTCAATTATCTGGCCGAGCAAGGGACAGTCGGTGACGTATGCGGCCGTAACTTTGATATACAAGGACACCGGATTGCTGCCGGGTATGGCTCACGATTAGTAACCATTCAAACAAAAGATTTGTTGTTGATACCTATTCGCATTGGCGTGGCTGGAGGACCCACCAAAGTGAAGCCCATCCTGGGCGCATTGCGCGGTGGCTATATTAATGTGCTGGTAACGGACAGTGTGACAGCCAAAGCGGTCCTAGAGCAATCTAAACAGTAAAGCGAGAATCTTGATGACAGAAAAAGAAGTCGAACGTCAAACACAGAGGATAGACTCTGACCTTCCCCCTGAAAAATTAATTGATATGTATCGAATCATGTGTGAAATTCGCCAGTTTGAGCGCATGGCAGACAGATTGTACGGCTTAGGCAAAGTGCATGGAACGATGCACCTCTCGGCTGGTCAAGAAGCGGTGGCTGTCGGTTTGGGTCGAGCGTTGCAGCCCGATGATTACCTCATTAACCACCATCGAGGACACGGCCATTTCATCACCAAAGGCGCCGATATCAATTTGATGATGGCTGAGTTTCTGGGAAAAGAAACCGGCTACTGCCGTGGTCGCGGTGGGTCAATGCATATCGCAGATTTTACCGCCAACAATCTCGGCGCTAATGGCATCGTTGGCGGTGGTATTCCCCAAGCCGTTGGCGTCGGTTTAGGATTACAAATGCAGCGTCGCGAGGAAATCGTGGTCGCTATCTTCGGCGATGGCGCCGCCAATGAAGGCGTTTTCCATGAAGCGATGAATATGGCTGCCTTGTGGAAACTACCCATCCTATACGTGTGTGAGAATAACAAATATGGTATGTCGATGGATGTTAGCAAGGTCACGGCTAAACTGCCAATCGCGCAACGAGCTGAGGGATACGGCATACCTTGGCGTTTCATTGATGGCAATGATTTGCTTGGCGTGCATAAAACAATGTGCGAAGCCGTGGCTCATATTCGCAATGGCGATGGCCCCTTCTTTGTGGAAGCGGAGACTTATCGCTATTTCGGTCACTCCAAGAGCGACCGTAACCTCTATCGCACGAAAGAAGAAATTGAGGCCTGGAAAAGTAAAGATCCTATCGTCAAATTTAAGCGTCAATTAGTTGAGGCTGGAATTTTTAGCGAACCAGAAGCAGAAGAAATTGACAAAAAAGCATTGGAAAAGATCGAACAGGCGGTAATGTTTGCTGAAAACGCACCGGAGCCGGATGTGGCGACATTAATGGAGTATGTTTATGCCTGAAATCAGTTATCTTGAAGCGTTGCGCCAGGCACTCTGGCAAGAGATGGAACGCAACGAGCGTGTATTCATCATCGGTGAAGATATTGGACGCTACGGCGGGGCCTTTGGTGTCACTCATGGCATGTTGGATGCGTTTGGCCCAGAACGGATACGAGAAACGCCTATTTCTGAAGCCGGGATCGTCGCCACCGCTATTGGTGCTTCGCTGGTCGGTATGCGCCCGGTGGCTGAATTAATGTTTATGGATTTTATGCTTCTGGCATTGGATCAAATCGCTAATCAGGCGGGCAAAATGCGTTTTATGTTTGGTGGCCAGACAAATGTCCCCATCGTGATACGTATGCCCGGCGGTTCAGGGACGGGCGCAGCAGCGCAGCATTCACAATCATTAGAAAGCATCTTGATGCACTTTCCCGGGATTAAAGTGGTCAATCCCTCCACACCTTATGATGCTAAGGGGTTGCTTCTAACCGCCATGCGCGATCCCAACCCAGTCTGTTTTATAGAGCACAAACAACTATATAAAACGAAGGGCGAGGTGCCAGAAGGGGACTATACCATTCCCTTTGGCGTGGCCGATGTCAAGCGAGAAGGGCGGGATTTAACGGTTGTTGCGACCAATATTATGGTACATCGTGCCCTGCATGTGGCCGATAAATTGGCGGAAGAAGGGATTGAGATTGAAGTAATTGACCCGCGTACGCTGCTGCCGTTGGATACGGAAACGATTATTGAATCGGTGGTTAAAACGGGACGGCTGCTGGTCATCCATGAAGCCTGTCAAACTGGTGGCTGGGCTGGAGAGGTAATCACGGCCGTTGCCGAGAGCCGCGCTTTTGATTATATGGACACGCCGCCGCAGCGACTGGCTGGCAAGGATGTCCCCATCCCCTACAATCGTGATTTGGAACGCGCCGCGGTGCCCCAGCTAGAAGATGTCGAGCGAGAGATGCGAGCTATTTTGAGTAATCGATATTAGGAGCAAACAATGCCAACAGCCTTTTTTATGCCTAAATTTGATATGGATCAGGAAACGGCCGTTATCGGCTCCTGGTTGAAAAATGAAGGCGATTTTGTCGAACTTGATGAATCTGTGCTGACCGTAGAGACTGATAAAGTGGTCATTGACGTTCCTGCACCTGCCAGTGGGATTCTGGCGGGGATTTGCGCTGAGGAAGGCGAGACTGTGCCGGTGGCGGCCGTAATCGCTTATATTTTGCAGGAAGGCGAAACGCTGGCAGCTGTACAAGAGCCAACCGCACTGCCTCCACCGCCAAAAGCGCCGCCACCTGCCCAACCACAGAAAGCGAACGGTGCATCGACAGGCTATGTGGCGGCAACGCCAGTTGCCATGCGGGTAGCTGAAGACTTGGGTGTGGATTTGGCTCAAGTATCACCAAGCGGGCAACGGATCACGCGTCAGGATGTAGAGCGCTATATGGGCCAGGCAACGGCCGTTTCCACCCGACGCATCCAAACAGCAGCATCGCCAGCCGCCCGGCGCTTGGCACGTGAAGAAGTCATCGCGCTTGAGAAGCTAACGGGCAGCGGGCCGCGAGGCAGGGTTCAAGTTCGAGATGTGGCTCATGCTGTGGCCGCAGCGCCTGCCCAAACCCAAATGACGAGCATGCGCCAAACCGACGAGCGTGCGGCCCAAGCGGTCCCCCTCACCGGTATGCGCCGCACTATCGCCGACCGGATGCAATCCAGTTTTCATGATATACCCCATATTGCACTAACTGTAGAAGTAGATGTCACTAACCTGGAAGCAACACGCTTCCGCTTAAACAAACGGGCTGCCGACCAGGATGAGAAGAAAATTTCGATGACCGCACTGTTGGTTTACGTCACTGCCTGGGCATTAACGCGGCATCCTTTTATGAATGCTTCCCTGGTCGGCGAAGAAATTCTCCTGTGGGAAGATATCAATATCGGCGTGGCCGTGGCGGTAGATGAAGGGTTGATTGTGCCGGTGATCCACCAAGCTCACCAAAAATCGACGCGAGAGATTGGCGCCGAATTGCGGAAATTGGCTGTGGGAGCACAAGTAGGCAAATTGAGCCTGTCCGATGTGCAGAAGGGCACGTTTACGATCTCCAACCTGGGCATGTTTGGCATCCATCAGTTTAGAGCAATCATCAACCCGCCGGAAAGCGCGATCCTGGCGATTGGCAAAACTACGCGTAAACCAGTGGTCGTCAATGACCAGGATGAGATTGCCGTCCGCCCGATGATGACCCTCACGCTTTCAGCCGATCATAGAGTATTAGATGGGGTTGTCGTAGCCCGCTTCCTGGCTGATCTTGTGCAGGCTATTGAAGCGCCGGACATCCTTCATTATTAATAGGCATATGCTGAGGAGAAATGACTATGGCAGAAGTACGCATCGTTATTACCCATGAGGTAGGTTTGCACGCCAGACCGGCTTCATTATTTGTGCAAGAGGCGAAAAAGTATGCTGCTTCAGTCAGGGTAAAAAACCTGACGAAGGATACCGTTCTGGTTAATGCTAAAAGCATTCTGGGTATTCTAACATTAGGTGTGCTGCAATACCACGAGATTCACATCGAGACGGATGGCGAAGATGCAGAGGCGGCCATCGCTGGATTATGCAGCCTGATAGAGGGTAATTTTGGAAAGGGGGCATGACAAGCGAGGTTCGTCAGCCAATGGCTGAATTCAGGCTGAATGGTATAGCCGCCAGCAGCGGCATCGCAATCGCACCGGCCTTCTGTTATGTTCCAGCCAAAATGGAGATACCGGCACGCAAAGCGGAATCGCCTGCAAAAGAATACGACCGCTTCCAGAGCGCCTGCAATAAAGCCAAAGTTGAATTAGCTGCTCTGCGTGAGCAAATCAAAGAACGCACTGGCAATGATGAAGAAGCCGCTATTTTTAATGCCCACTTGATGATGCTTGAAGACCCCATGCTGACTGATAGGGTGGTAGAGAAGGTTGAAAACGGATTGATCGTTGAACTGGCGGTAACAGAGACGACGGAAACAGTGGCCGACATGTTGGCGGCTATGGACGATGAGATGTTTGCCGCCCGCGCCCTCGACGTTCGTGATGTGGGACGTCGGATATTGCGCATCTTGCTTGGTTTGCCGGAAATGCGGCTGGATCACCTAACAGAGCCGGTCATTATTATCGCCGATGATCTAACACCCTCCGATACGGTAACGCTTGACCCGGAGATGACCCAGGGCTTTTGCACAGCGCAAGGTGGAATGACTTCTCACAGTGCCATTCTAGCCCGTACGTTGGGGATTCCGGCGGTTGTTGGCCTGGGCGAGCAGTTGATGACGGCCGTACAGGACGGCTTGCTGCTGATGTTGGACGGCCAAAATGGTTTATTGGTGGTGCAGCCAACTGAGACGACTCAAGCCCATTACTGGCAATTACAATCCCAGCAAGCTACTCGCCTGGCGATCATGCAGGCGCTGGCAGGGCAAGAAGCGCGTACTGCAAACGGCCGTCGAATTCAAGTGGCCGCCAATATCGGCGATGTGGCTTCTGCCAAAGAAGCGGTCGAACTGGGCGCGGAAGGCGTGGGATTGCTACGAACCGAGTTCCTTTATCTGCATGATGCACGGCCGCCGACTGAAGTGAAGCAGATACAGATTTATAGTGATATTTTTGCGGCACTGGATGGAAAGCCAATTATTGTGCGCACGTTGGACATCGGTGGTGACAAGCCGCCCCCCTATTTGCCATTTCCCGAAGAAATGAATCCGTTTTTGGGCTGGCGGGCAATCCGCACCTGTCTTGATGAACCGGCATTATTCATGACCCAATTGCGTGCGCTGCTGCGGGCGGCAGTTGGCCATAATGTGTGGTTAATGTTTCCCATGATCAGTAGCTTGGATGAACTCCAGGCAGCGCGAGGGCTGTTGGATCAGGCTCGGTTTGAATTGGCGGCTGAGGGTTTGGCCTTCAACGATAGGATGCCTGTGGGGATTATGGTGGAGACACCGGCAGCGGCCGTTTTGGTGGATGTGTTGGCGGAAGCGGCCGATTTCTTCAGTTTGGGCACGAATGATTTGACCCAATATACGCTGGCGGTTGATCGCGGCAATGCCCAAGTGGCGAAGCTGTTTCAACCGCTGCACCCGGCGGTCCTGCGTCTGATCCGCCAGGCGATTGAGGCAGCACATGCCAACGGTCGTTGGATAGGCATGTGTGGTGAGCTGGCTGGAATGCCAATGGCGATCCCGCTTTTATTAGGATTGGGTCTGGATGAATTTAGCATGGCGCCGCGAGCTATTGCCGAAGCCAAATATCTAATTAGCGCTCTTACGGATGAACAAGCCCGGCAAATCGCGGCAGGGGCACTCAGATGCCGTACCGCTGGGGAAGTGGAAACGTTTATGCACGATATATTGCAAACGCTGGAGGTGTCATCAGGGGATTAGCTGGATGTTGATCCGCCCGCTGACGGTACGAATGTCAAGACGGCCGTTTGCTGATCCAAGTTCGGCCGTGCAGCCCCAAGTGGTGAAGGTGCGTTGCGGCAGGCGGCAGGCAACATCGCCACTGGTGGATGCAGCAGCCAGCGCCACATCTGATGTTGGTCTCAACTGCACCTCAACCGGGCCGTGATCGACTTCCAGATGTACTTTGTCTTCTGCAAGCACATCACCCATAAAAACAATGGTTCCCATGATAGTGGAAATGCTGATCCCGCCATTTGATTCGACGACAGTCAGCGTACCATGTTCGCCTAAAACGCGAATATCACCCCTGCTGTCGGCGAGGTGAATGTCACCCCGGCCGGATTGGAGCGAGATGGTTCCGGTTAGATGGTCGGCTTGAATATTCCCGGCTGTTACTGAGATAACGGCCGTGCCGCTAAAATCAGCGATGTTGATTTCAGTATCAAACCCCTCAAACTGTAAAAAAGCCTCATTGGGCACAATGATATCGAGTTCAACGGGTGGGGTCGAAGCTGAGAAGAAAGGGGATTTACGGTATTCGACTGAAAGGGTAATTTGCTCAGGTGATTCATTGATTTGAACCGTTGTTTTGTCAGGAAATGAGATTTTTCCCTGGATTTCTAGCTGATTATTGTTGCTGCCGTGAATGGTGACACGCCCCGTATTCACTTTGATGGTAATGAGCTGATTTTCTTGGATAGTCAATGTTTTATCCAGATTGACAGCTTCACTGGTAGGATCAACTGTAGCACAGCCGGATAGAAAACTAAGCATGAGAGAGATAGCGGTAATTAGAATTATTGGCTTCATTGTCAAAGGTATGTTAATTCAAGTTGAATCTGATGTCACGACTTTAATGGAGTGGAAATGATGAAAGCGGCCGTTTTGTTGGGGGAACCCAGGTGTCGTTGGATGCCGCCCGCATTCATTACGGGGAGATCACGCTGCTCAACGTTCATGGAGGCACAACTGAAGACGCAAAAGATGCTTTTAACCTGATTGTTTCCGGAGAAGTGGATACCCAACACTTGCTTTCGGCAAAAATGCCTTTGAACCATATAGAAGAAGCATTGCAATTAATGATGAATGGCGAAGTGGTCAAAGTTGAAATTCAATCGGAGCAGTGAGTTTTTCAAAAACGAAAATTTAGTGAGGAGAAATTAACATGACAACTGAAACATTAGATATTTTATATGATGGCATCCTTGACGGAGAGGTGGCGGAAACCCCCGACTATGTTCAGGCAGCTTTAGATGCTAATTTATTGCCTGAAATAATATTAAAAGAAGGTATGATTTCGGCAATGACAGAAGTTGGCAGATTGTTTGAAGCAGGAGATTTTTTTGTACCAGAAATGCTTGTATCTGCCCGGGCGATGCAGGCCGGCTTGAATATTCTCCGACCTCATTTGGTAGCATCTGGTATTGAACCAATTGGTAAGGTTGTTATTGGTACAGTACAGGGTGATATGCACGACATCGGCAAAAATCTAGTCATCATGATGTTGGAGGGAGCTGGTTTTGAAGTAGTTGATTTGGGAGTAGATGTGGCTCCGCAAACATTCATTGAGGCGGTAAAAGCAAACATGCCCCAGATTGTAGCGATGTCGGCTTTGCTTACAACGACTATGTCCAGTATGAAGGTGACAATTGATGCGATGCAGGACGCAGGTGTTCTGGATAATGTAATAGTGATGGTGGGCGGTGCACCTGTCACATCTGAGTTTGCCAAACAAATTGGCGCTGATGGATTTGCACCTGATGCCAGCCAGGCGGCTACTATCGCTACATCGTTTGTAGCATAAAAATTTCTGCTTTAAACATTTGTTCAGCAGCAGTTGAAGAAACAATGTAGAAATTGAGGAATATACGGGAAAATATGGACACAATTATTAGCTCGAAAACAAAAACCGTCATCATCGGGCCAGAACGGCCGTTTACCATCATTGGCGAGCGCATCAACCCCACAGGCCGCAAGCTGTTGGCAAAAGAAATGGCGGCTGGCGACTTCAGCCGCGTGGGGAATGATGCCCTGGCGCAAGTGGAAGCGGGCGCTCATGTGCTGGATATCAATGCTGGTATTCCCCTCATTGATGAACCGGCCGTACTCGCCCAAACCATTCAATTGGTGCAATCGCTCACCGATTTGCCCATTTGCATTGACTCTTCAACGATTGAAGCATTGAAGCAGGGTCTGGCAGTGGTAGAAGGCAAAGCGTTGGTCAACTCAGTCACCGGCGAAAACGAGAGTATGGAAGCTGTTTTTCCCCTCGTTAAGAAGTATGGCGCGGCCGTGATTGGCATTTCTAATGATGAAGATGGCGTGTCACAAGACCCCGATGTGCGCTTTGCTGTCGCCAAGAAGATTGTGCAACGTGCTATGGATTATGGCATTGCCAAAGAAGATGTGATTATCGATCCGCTGATTATGCCCATTGGCGCTGTGCCGCAATCAGGGCGCGAGTTCTTCAAACTGCTTTATCGCATTCAAACGGAATTGGGTGTGAACACGACGGGCGGCGCGAGCAATATCTCGTTTGGTCTGCCCAATCGGCACGGCATCAATGCCTATTTCATTGCTGCCGCCATCGCCCATGGCATGACTTCCGCTATCACCAATCCCTGTGAAGAGTCGGTGCGTATGGCAATCCGGGCTGGCGATTTATTGGCGGGACATGATGAGAATTGCATGACCTGGATTAAAGCAAACCGCAAACCAGATGAAGGCCGCCGTCGCAGACGCCCAACCACAACCGAGTAATTTGGTTCACAGGTATACAAACACATGGCATTCAAACTGTTAGACTTAAATAGTAGATGGGATATTTGTTGATGACTAACAATGGAAAGTCAGATCAACCGCTTGTGATTTTTATGCCGTCTGGCAGGCGCGGACGGGTTGTGCGGGGAACGGCCGTTCTCGACGCAGCGCGTCAGTTAGGTGAACCTATCGAAAGCATCTGTGGTGGCTATTTGGCTTGTCGCAAATGCCGGGTACACCTGGAAGAAGGCGACTTTTCCAAACATGGCATCACCTCCCAAGCCAGCCATCTGTCTGCCATCGGCACAGATGAGCAGGCGGCGATTACCCGTCTCAACATTGTTGGCGACAGGCTCTCCTGCCAAGCGCAAGTTTTGGGTGACGTACTCATCTCTGTACCAGAAGAAAGTCGCGGACAGAAGCAAATTATCCGCAAATCGGCTACCGAGCGGGTCATTGAAATCGATCCGGCGGTGCGTCAGGTTTACGTCACTGTGGCGCAAGGGGAGTTGGGCGAGCATCACAGCGATTGGGAACGTCTGCAAGCGGTGTTGGCACGCGAGTGGCAGTTGACAGTCGTGGGCATAGATTTGCCTGCGTTGCGCCAATTGCAACCCGCCCTGCGTGATGGCAAGCGCTCCGTCACCATTACCATCTGGCAAGAACGGGAAGTGATTGACATCCAGCCTGGCTACGTGGAAGGGGTATACGGGTTGGCGGTAGACATCGGCTCGACAACGGTGGCGGCGCATTTGTGTGATTTGCGTACGGGTGCAGTTTTGGCGACGGAAGCGTTGATGAATCCGCAGGTTGCGTATGGCGAAGATTTGATGAGCCGCATCGCCTACACGACGGAAAACAGCAATGGTCTGCGTCGTTTGAATCGGCTCATCCTTGACGCCTTGAATAAATTGGCGACGCGCACCGCCACGTTTGCCGGCATCCAGGCGAAGCAGATTCAAGAAGCGGTTTTGGTGGGCAATACCACCATGACCCACATTTTACTGGGACTGGATCCGCAGGCGCTGGGCAGTTCCCCGTTCACCCTGGCGAATCGGGACAGTTTAGACGTGAAGGCGCGGGATTTGGGCTTGCGCTTGCATCCTGGCGCCAATGTTCACATTTTGCCTTCAGAAGCCGGCCATGTAGGCGCGGATAACGTCGGGGTGTTGGTGGCCGAAGAGCCGGAGAAACAGGACGCCATCATGCTCATTGTGGATGTCGGCACGAATGCGGAGATTGTGCTGGGCAATTCTGAATGGCTCTACAGCGCCTCTAGTCCGACTGGTCCCGCGTTTGAAGGAGCGCATATTGCGCACGGGATGCGTGCCGCGCCCGGAGCCATTGAGCGAGTACGTATTGATGCCGTCACGCAAGAACCGCGCTTCCGCGTCATTGGCGAAGAACGCTGGTCAGACGAGTGGACGGCCGATGAGCCACCCCTTTATTTGGCGGCGGGCATTTGCGGCTCAGGCATCATCGAAGTGGTAGCGCAGTTGTTTGTAGCGGGGGTGATTGGAGGAAACGGCCGTTTTAACCCAAATTGCCAAAGTGATCGTCTCGTAAATGTCAGCCGTCACGGCGCCTATGTGTTGGCGACGGCTGAGCAAACGGTCAACGGCAAACCGCTGGTCATCACGCAAGATGATATTCGCAGCGTCCAGTTGGCGAAATCGGCTTTGTACGCAGGCGCAAAACTGTTGATGAGCCGTGCCGGTGTGGTATACGTAGACAAGATTGTGCTGGCGGGGGCGTTTGGCAGTTACATCGACCCGCAACAGGCGATGATTTTGGGCTTGATTCCGGCATGTGATTTGAAGCAGGTAACGGCCGTTGGTAATGCGGCTGGCGATGGCGCCAGAATTGCGCTCTTAAATCGGCAAAAACGGCTGGAAGCGGAAGCACTGGTCGAGCGAATCACATATGTGGAAACGGCCGTTGATCCAGATTTTCAGGCCGGGTTTGTGGCGGCGCTCCATTTGCCCCACGCCACCGATACCTTCCCGGCTGTGGCAGAGTTGATTCCGCTGGAAACGGCCGTTGTGCCACCTAAACGGCGGCGGCGAAGAAGAACACAAGGGGAATCATGAAAACAGCCCTAATTGTTTGCGGTGCGTTAGCACGAGAAGTGATAGCCCTTAAAAAGAAATACAACTGGCAAGCCGATCTACTCGGTGTGCCAGCCCAGCTTCATAATCGCCCCAACAAAATCCCAGCAGGTGTGCAGAAACGCATCGAAGAAGCGCGGCAAACCTACGACCGCACTATCGTTGTATACGGCGATTGCGGCACGGGTGGCAAACTTGATGAGATGCTTGAAGCCGAAGGGGTTATCCGCATCGCTGGCCCGCATTGTTATGAAATGTATGCTGGCGCGGAAAATTTTGAGGCAATGATGGCCGAAAACGCTGGTACTTATTTTTTGACCGACTATCTGCTCCGCTCATTTGAGAGCTTGATCATCAAAGGCATGGGGCTGGATAAACACCCCGAACTACGCCAGATGTATTTTGTTAACTACACGCGCATGGTTTATTTGGCGCAACAAGACGATCCTGAATTATATGAAAAGGCGCAGTGGGCGGCCGATTATCTGGGATTAGAACTAGAAATTCGACAGATCGATTATGGCGAACTAGAAAGCCGTTTAGCTGAACTGATGAACGAGGCAGAATAGTATGTTACGGTTCTTGCAAAACTATCCGAAAGCAATGGAGACAATTTATGATGCCGCTCACGCGGCTATTAAGCCATTTGCACGGTGGCTGAAGCCAAACGGCCGTTTAGAACCCATCATGATCTGGGGTGAGTCAGTCGGCAAAGGAGCTATCTTCGACTGCCAAATGTGCGGGCAATGTATCTTGCATTCCACCGGCATGACTTGCCCCATGACCTGCCCCAAGAATCTACGTAACGGGCCATGTGGCGGCGTACGTACCGACGGCCACTGCGAAGTAGACCCAGAAATGTATTGCGTGTGGACAGTCGCGTATGAACGTTCGCTAGAAATGCCAAAATATGGCCATGAATTCATTCAGATACAGCCACCCGTCAACCACCGCCTCGAAGGGACTGCCTCTTGGGTCAATATGTTGGCTGGTACAGATGTCATTACGCCCAAAGGCTGGGTCGCCCCGGCGGACATCGTCATAATCAAAAATAATCATGACAACTAAAAGTGAATTCAAATCTGACAGCCGTCTAGAAAGAGTATTGCGTTCAGGGCGGTTTGCCGTTACTTCTGAACTTAATCCGCCAGACAGCGCTGATCCGGAAGATGTGTATCGCGCCGCGCTAGTTTTGTCTGGCGTGTGCGATGGCATTAACGCCGTCGATGCGTCCGGGGCACACTGCCACATGTCGAGCGTCGCCATTTGTGCCTTGCTCACCCGCGCTGGCTATGACCCCGTGTATCAAGTGGCCTGCCGCGACCGCAATCGTATTGCCATCCAGGGCGACTTGTTGGGCGCGGCGGCGATGGGCGTGGGCAATGTCTTGTGCATCACAGGCGATGATGTGACGATCGGAGACCAGCCCGAAGCGAAGCGTGTTTTCGACTTCGACTCCATTCAACTGCTCAACACCGCTAGAATGATGCGCGACGAAGGCATGTTCTTGAGTGGACGTAAGCTAACCACTCCGCCACGTCTTTTCTTGGGCGCCGCCGCCAATCCCTTTGTGCCGCCGTATGAATGGCGGCCATTACGTCTGGCAAAGAAAATCGCCGCCGGCGCCGACTTCATCCAGACCCAATATTGCTTCGATATTCCCCGTTTGCAAGCGTATATGAAGCGCGTCCGCGATATGGGCTTGCATGAAAAAGCGTTCATCCTAATTGGGGTTGGGCCGCTCCGTTCTGATAAAGCGGCCGAATTTATGCGCAGCAAGGTGCCAGGCATTGTCATTCCAGAAGCCATCATTGAGCGCCTCCGCAAGACGCCGAAGCAGCAGAAGCGGGCTGAAGGCAAACAAATTTGTGTGGAAATCATTCAGCAGGTGCGCGAGATTGAAGGGGTGGCGGGGGTGCATGTGATGGCGTACCGTCAAGAAGAACTTGTTGCTCAGATTATTGATGATGCCGGTTTATTGCCACGACCGAGACGAATAACTGGAACTTCGCCGATTAGTGTACCAAATAAAAAATGTATAACAAAGGTCAGCCCTGTATGATTTAGGATACCTGTTCACATGAAAGTGGCTCTTCGTCACCAATATGGCGAATGCGGCATTGGAAGGTCCCACACGCCGTTTACGACATCTGTGTAGTCATCTACTTCAAGCGCTGGACGCTTGTTTACCGGAAGCTTATGCTTCTGTAGTCAGTCAACTGGAAACTATAATTACCCCCAAAAAGTAGACCCAAAAAGAAGATATGTTAAGGTGTGTTGACAAAGGAAATTACACTCATGGAGAACCTATTATGTCAACGAAAAGAAGAAACCATACACCTCAATTTAAATTCCGAGTGGCTCTTGAAGCCGCGCAAAATCAAAAAACTGTTGGTCAAATTGCTGGTAGCCACAATATCCATACAAATCTGGTCAATACTTGGCGCAAGCAACTTACGGAAAATGGACCCGATATTTTTCTCAGCGCTTCCGCTCGTTCTGCGGCCGCTAAGCAAGAAGCGGAAAATGCACAAAAGGAAGCAGAATTATATGAGCAAATTGGGCGACTCAAAATGGAACTTGAGTGGCTTAAAAAAAAATCTGCCCAGTTCGATTGAAACGAAAAGACGTTTGATTGACCCAGCACATGCCCAAATCAGCATTCGGCGACAGTGCGAACTGATTGATCTGAATCGCTCTACCTACTATCTG
>CAZXVH010000097.1:0-20276 GCA_964643965.1 uncultured Ardenticatenaceae bacterium | reverse complement strand
CTGGCCTACCGCATGTTCTTCGCCCTTCCCCTGGACGCCTTCAGCACCAAAGAAGGCGAACCGACCAACGCCACCTACGGCTTCACCCGCACCCTGCTCGAACTCATCCTCGCCGACAACCCGCCGGAATACCTCGCCGTCAGCTTCGATCTCGGCCGCACCTTCCGCGACGACCTCTTTGAGGAATACAAAGGCACCCGCGAGAAAATGCCCGACGAACTGCGCGTGCAAATCGAACGCATCCGCGAAGTGGTGCAAGCCCTCAACATCCCCGTCCTCGAACTGGAAAACTACGAAGCCGACGACGTGCTCGGCACCGTCGCCCAGCAAGCCAAACCCCACAACGTCCCCGTCCACATCATCACTGGCGACCGCGACCTGCTCCAACTTGTCGATGACAATACCCGCGTCGAACTGCCCTCCCGCGCCAGCCGCCCCCCAGAAATTTATGATGACGACGCCGTTATCCAGAAATTCGGTGTCCGCCCTGACCAGTTTGTAGACTACAAAGCGCTCGTCGGCGACACCAGCGACAACATTCCGGGTGTGAAAGGCGTGGGCGCCAAAACGGCCGCCAAACTGCTCAACGAATATGAAACCCTCGACGCCATCTACGCCAACATCGACGCCATCAAAGGCGCCATGGGCAAAAATCTGGCCGCCGGCAAAGACAACGCCTACCTCAGCCAAAAACTGGCTCGCATCGTCACCGACGCCCCCATCACCCTCGACATCGAAGCGTGCCGCACCCAAGATTTCGACGGCGCCCCCGTCCTGGAAATGTTCCGCGCCCTCGAATTCCGCACCCTCACCAATATGCTGGTGGAGCATCTCGGCGACGAGATGGAAGCCATCGTCGAATCCGCCTCAGAACTGCCCACCGAAACCATCATCGTGCGCACCCCCCAGCAGTTGAGCGAACTGGTCAACGCCCTCAACGCCGCCAAAACCATCAGCTTCGACCTGGAAACCACCAGTCTCAACAAAATGGAAGCCGACATCGTGGGCATCTGCCTCGCCGTCAAATCGCCCACCGCCTACTACATCCCCGTCGGCCATCTGGCTGGCGAAGCCCAAACCAGCAGTGGCCAGATGGGGCTGTTCGCCGCCGCCGCCCAACTGGCAGACGGCCAACTTCCCCTGCAAACTGTGCTAGACGCCATCCGCCCTGCCCTGACCAATCCCGCCATCGGCAAAGTGGCCCACAACGCCAAATACGACTACATCATCTTCAAACGCCACGGCCTCGATGTGTCTCCCATCACCTTCGACACCATGATCGCCGAATGGCTCACTGACCCGTCCACCAAGTTTAAAGGACTGAAAGACCTCTCCTTCCATCGACTAGGCATCGAGCAAATGGAAATCAGCGCCCTCATCGGCAAAGGCAAAAAGCAAATCAGCTTCGCCGAAGTACCAATCGACCTCGCCGCTCCCTATGGCGCCGCCGACGCCGACGTTACCCTGCGCCTCGTCGCCCCGCTCAAAGCCGAGATCAAAGCGAAAAGGCTGGAAAAAATTCTCGATCTGGAAATGCCCCTCATCGCCGTGCTGTCAGACATGGAAATGGCCGGTATCGGCGTCGATGTGGCCTTCCTGCGCCAAATGTCCAAAGAACTGGATACGCGCCTCAATGAGTTAGAAAAAGAAATCTTCGTCATCGCCGACGAGGTTTTCAACATCAATTCCACCCAACAGTTGAGCGATATTCTTTTCAAGACGATGGACTTACCCACCGAAGGGCTGAAAAAGAATAAAAGCGGCCACTATTCCACCGCCGCCAGCGTCCTTGACGGCCTGAAAAAGCACGACGATTCCGGGATTATCACCGCCATCCTGGAATACCGCGAACTGGGCAAACTGAAAAGCACCTACGTCGATGCCCTGCCCGAAATGGTCAGCGCCGACGGCCGTATCCACACCAGTTTCAACCAGACCGGCGCTGTCACCGGCAGACTGGCGAGCAGCAACCCCAACTTACAAAATATCCCCATCCGCAGCGACATCGGCCAACAGATTCGGCGCGGCTTTGTGGCGCTGCCCGGCCACAAATTCTTCGCCTGCGACTACTCCCAGGTGGAACTACGCATCCTGGCCCATGTCAGCCAGGATGAAGCGCTGCTCACCGCCTTCCGCGAAGGCCAGGACGTTCACGCCACCACCGCCGCCGCCGTCTACGGCATCCCCCTGGAAGACGTGACTTACAACCAGCGCCGCTTCGCCAAAGCGGTCAACTTCGGTCTGATCTACGGCATGGGCGCTTTCCGCCTGGCGCGGGATTCTGACCTGACGTTGGGCGAAGCGGAAAATTACATCAAAGAATATTTTGAACGCTTCCCCGGCATTGAAAAATACCTGGAAGAGACCCGCCAAAAAGCGAAAGAGCAAGGTTACGTGGAAACCTTGCTCGGCCGTCGCCGCTATTTCCCCGTCTTCAAAGGGTCGATGGGGGGCAGCAACCGCCAGGCGTGGCTCAGCGCCGAGCGCGAAGCGGTCAACCATCCCATCCAGGGCACGGCCGCCGACATCATCAAACTGGCGATGCTCCGTCTCCACGCCGCCCTCGCCGCCGACTACAAAGCCCGCATCCTGCTCCAGGTCCACGACGAACTGCTCCTGGAAGTGCCAGACGAAGAGCTAGATGCCGTGCGTCCCCTGGTCATCGACATCATGTCCAACGCCTACAAACTAGACGTGCCGCTCAAAGTTGAAGGCTCCACCGGCGCCAACTGGCTGGAACTGAAAGATTAATCCTGCCCAGAAGTTCAAATTTTTTAGAAAAGTTGAACTTCTCTCCGCGCACAGCCCACCCTATGCATACCAAATTTCATGAAGACCTCCAAGGTTTCAAAAACCTCGGAGGTCTAATGCCGCAATTATTTGTTACGCCAACGGCCGTTCTGTTCTTTGATTGGTAATTCCTGAGAATAGTACAAATTTCACAACGTTTACCTGTCACTTCTTGTGCATTTCTGTGTTACAAATAATGCAACACCTATAAGAAAAAGGGAGTGCACATGGCACAAAAAATATTACCTAAAGAAAACGAATACGATAATGATCAAATCGGGATGGAATCGCTGCCCAAGCGGGGCAACCGTTGGACACGCGCTTTTGCCCATGGCCTGATGTCCATTTGCGGCTGGCAGATCGTGGGGTTGCCGCCCAATGTGCCCAAGGCGCTCTTAATCGGCGCGCCCCACACCTCAAACTGGGATTTCTTGCTGTCGATTGGCACGAGTTCGGCCCTGGGCTTACGCATGAGTTGGATGGCAAAACACACCTTTGTCAATGGTCCAGGCAAGCGCTTGTGGCATTGGCTGGGCGGCGTTCCGGTAGACCGTCGCGCCAAACATGGCGCAGTCGGCGAAATGGTTGAGGCATTTAACAATCATGAGCAGCTTGTAGTAGCCATTACCCCGGAAGGTACGCGCAGCAGCACACAAGGCTGGAAAAGTGGCTTTTACCATATCGCCCAGGGCGCCAACATCCCCATTGTGCCCATCGTTTTTGACTATGAATATAGAGCCGTGCGCATCTTGGAGCCATTTATGCCCACCGGAGATAAAGAAGCAGACATCGCTGCTTTGCAGTCCTTATACAAAAATGTAAAAGGCAAACACCCCCACACCTGGTAACGTCAGCAGTTGAAGCAGGCGAGATTGATTCAATCTTGCAGATTGAATCAATCTTTTAGTAAACGTGGTTCAACCGATAGGCGTTATTCCCCATTTGCCAATTCCCAAAAGCGTGAAACAATTACGGGCGGTCGAAGGTTGCGCTTCATTGAAAAGCCCCCCATATGACCAATCAAAATTTGAGCGGCATTCTCCCATGAGCGAGACATGCCACGATGAATAACAATGGGGGCGCGGACAGCTTGTCCGTTCAGGGCGGACAAGCTGTCCGCGCTCTCATGTATAAAGGAGAGCCACATGGCCCTGTTAGAAACCCCGGCAGTTGCAGATATTAAATATATTCCCCCTGGCGGCGAAACCACTGTCCCCAAATTAGGCGACCTGGCGCCCCGGCGAGGCGGCCCTTTTTCCCGTCGTTTTGCCCGCATGATAATGGGGCTGTTTGGTTGGCGAGTAGAGGGCACACTGCCCAATGCCAGCAAATTTATCGTCATTGGCGCTCCCCATACTTCTAATATGGATTGGTTTATCGTGATGGGCGCTGCTTTTGTGTTAGGGGTCCGTATTTCCTGGATGGCGAAGCATTCCCTATTTAAGAAACCGATGGGCGGGATTATGCGCTGGTTAGGCGGGGTACCGATTGACCGGCGGCAGGCGCAAGGCACAGTTGGCTCGGCCGTGCAGCGGTTCAACGAACGAGATGAGTTGATCTTATGCATCACCCCAGAAGGTACCAGAGCCAGAGTGAAGGGCCAATGGAAAAAAGGGTTTTACCATATCGCAGAAGAGGCTGATGTACCCATCTTAGCAGCAGCATTTGATTATGGTAAAAAGTGTGTGCGTTTTGGGCCAACTTTTAAACCCTCAGGAGATGTGGAAGCAGATTTGCCCTTTATCATTTCCACTTTTGAGGGTGTGAAACCCAGGAATGAACAAGCATAAGAATGGTTTTTTGATCGAGCCGGGTGATGAAGAGGCGCTTAAGGATAGGCTTGAATTGCTGCTAAATAATCCAGAACTACGGCGCACAATGGGGCGAGAAGGCAGACGCCATGTAGAACGTGAATTTAGTGCGGAGAAAGAGGTCGCTCATTTGTTGTCACTATTAAAAGAGGCCCACAATGCTAACGTCTGAAAATCTATGGTAAAGGTTTCACCAAAACTTTCTCCTGCCAAACCTATACCACCAGAAAGCGGCCTGATTTCTCCCGACCATAACTGCTCACGATTGATCCGAATGGTTAAACGGCCGTTCTCCCTTCCTTCTCCCCCCTCATCCACATCCAACCAAATCTCATTCGCTCCCTGACCCGGCCGCACATGGGGCCACGGCTGCCAGGGCAAGATAACGGCCGTTTCCCCCTCCACATGGCGCCATACAGACACATATCCCAGCGGTGACACTGCCACAACCAAATGGTCAGCCGGGACGCCCAGCGCCAGGCCATAACCTACATCCATCTCCCCTTCCCCATAGGCTGCCGTCAGACGCAGACTGTAAGGCGCAGGGGGCAGCAGTTCAGCCAGCCACTCAATTCGCTGAGTTCCGCCGGGGATCATAAGCGTGGATAACGGCCGTTCTCCCACAAACGCTCCCAAAGGTTTCGGCGCAAACAAACCAGCCAGGATCAGCAGAAGAGTAACGGCCGTTGCCGCTACAAACAAGATAAAAGCGCCACGCAACCCTTTAGAAAAAAACATCACTCTCCCTATTTGGTGAAGACCCCGTATTTGTTATACTCGCCCTATGTATGACAAAATCGCCCATTACTATGATTTAACCCACGCTGATTTAACCGAGGATATTGATTATATCTTAAAGCTGGTGGGGAAAACGGCCGTTTCTCTCATCGAACTGGGCTGCGGCAGCGGCCGTCTTTTGCTGCCGTTGGCTCGCGCCGGCCATCACGTCACCGGCATAGACAACTCCGCCGCCATGCTGGCCCGTGCCCAGGAGCGGCTGGCAGCGGAACCGGAGGCTGTACAGCAGCGCGTCAGCCTCATTGAAGCAGATATGACCCGCTTTCAGACGACGACCCCTCCCTTTACGTGGGCCATCTTGCCCTACAACACCTTCATGCATCTGGATTCGGCGCAAATGAGTATGGCCTTGAAGCAAATTGCCAGGATATTGGGGGAAAACGGCCGTTTACTCATCGACCTCATCAACCCCACCGCCCTGGCAAACACCGTCAACGACCATTTGCTCACCCTGGAAAACAGCTTCACCGATCCCCAAACCGGCCACCTCGTCGTGCAGCAGTCCAGCAGCCACCTCGACGAAACCGAACAAACCCTGCACATCACCTGGCTCTACGACGCTTCACCCCCGGCCGGCGGCCCCGTCCAGCGCATCATCGCCCAGGCCGCCTACCATTACCGCTACCCCCATCAACTCGAACTCCTGCTCCATGACGCCGGCTTCAGCCTGCTTACCCTCACCGGCGACTATGCCGGTTCCCCCTACAACGAAGAAAGCGACCGCCTGCTGCTCCTGGCTGGGAAACAGTGAGTACAGTTTACAGTTTACAGTTTACAGTCCACTGTCCACTATCCAATGTCCACTGTCCACTATCCAATGTCCACTGTCCACTGTCCACTATCCACTGTCCACCGTTCACTGTCCACTGTCCACCATCACGAAATCTTCAAATCAATGCCCGGCTCCGGATCCGCCTGCGCCAGCTTAATGCGCACAAACGTCCACGGGGCAAAATAGGTAATCCACATAGCCACGATAAAATAACGCACGACACGCAAAATCAAGCCCAGCCACAACGGTTCCTCCGGGAAAATAACACGCAGCCCCGCCCACAACATCAACGTCACCGCCAAACCAAACAAATAACGCATCGCCCGCAGCCAAATTTTACCGTCCACTCGAAAACGGATACGACTGCCTTCAAAAATCAGACCAATCCCGGCGCCCAACAACATCCCAACGGCCGTTGCCACACCTTCCATCCCTGCCAATTCCGCCTCAGGAATGTAAATTGCCCAGGGCACAGTCACATCTGGCTCTCCCTTCACCAGAACGATAATACCAAAAATAGTGGCGTAAATAATGGGTACAAGCATCACCAACAGCAATTTTTGTCCCAGAATACGCTTCTCAAACCCTTTGCTGTAATGACGCTGCCAGCCCACATAACCCAACAAAACCAACAAGGCAATAACAAACCCCACCAGCGCATCATGCGGAAAATGGGCGCCCAAATAAATACGGCTCAACGCCATCAAAACAATCATGACAAAGGCGATAGCCCAGGCCCACCAACGCCGAATCCAGGCCGCCATGAACAAATATGTTACCGTGGCCAACTGTACATGGCCGCTGGGTACGCCATAGCTGCTCTCCGGCCACATCTCTAAAGTGGGGTCCAACCAAAACGGCCGTGGCCCGCGAACCGCATACTTAAACAAGGGATTCAAGGCATTAACAAGCAAAAACACATACGCAAAAATTTTGCCCATCGTTTTATGAATACACCAATAAATCAGGGGAAACAACGCCAGGTAAAACTCTTCAAGCCCCAGATCGCTTATGAACACAAAAAAACCGGCTAACTGCGGGTAGGTTTCTTGCAGATACCGGGTCATATTGAGTCCGAATTCATAGATCGGATCCATCTCTCCTCCTTCACTTCGTTGATATCAAAACAACTTTGTTGTTACGACAACTATATATCTTCCCGGGCACATTGTAACCTTGCCAGATCAAAAACGCCATAAGCCATGTTGTCAGTTGCCTCATACCGCTGGCAGATTATAATCAGTAGATAAACCTTAACTGGAGGGAAACATGTCAGCGAGAATTTTAGTCATTGAAGATGAAGACCGCATACGCCAATTTCTACAAAGAGGCTTAAGTTTTGAAGGCTACCGCGTAGACGCCACCGCCGATGGGGCCGCCGGGTTAGATCTGTTCCGTGAGAATCCCCCCGATTTGGTCTTGTTGGATTTAATGCTCCCTGGCATGGATGGCCTGGAAGTGTGCCGCCGCATCCGCGCCGCCAGCGAAGTGCCCATTCTCATGCTCACGGCCAAAGAAACCATTGAAGACCGGGTAGTGGGGCTAGACGCCGGCGCCGACGATTATCTGGTAAAACCCTTTGCCTTTGATGAATTGGTCGCGCGTGTGCGTGCCTTGCTGCGCCGGGCACAACCCACCAAACCACAAGTTTACCGCTTTGCCAACCTGGAACTTGACACAGGTACGCGCCAGGGGAAACGAGGCGAAAATACCTTTGACCTCACCGCCAAAGAGTACGAATTGCTTGAATTGTTTATGCGGCACCCACGCCAGGTGCTCACCCGTGAAGTTATTTTTGACCGGGTGTGGAATTACGATTTTGGCGGTGAAAGCAACATCATTGAAGTGTATGTGCGTTATCTACGCCAGAAGACGGAGGCTGGCGGCGCTTCACGCCTGATCCATACCGTACGTGGTATTGGTTATGTCTTGCGTGAAGATTCGTAAACTGCGCTTATGTCCTCACCAGGACAGTTAGTTTACAAAAGTCGCCCTTAACATATCCTTGTCCATTCAAAACCGCCTGCTGCTGATCTATACACTCATTTTTTCGGCCGCATTCATTATCTTTGCCCTGATTATCTACTTCTTGCCCAGCAATCGCATTCTGGCTGAGATTGACCACGAATTAGAGATACTGGCGTCTGAAGTGATACGACCAAGCAATTTTGATATGGGGCCGAATGGCGTAGTGCGCGTTACCCTGCCCGAGGACCTCAATACCCTGCGTATCGCTTCCACATTTCTGCTCATCACCGATGCAGAGGGTAAGATATTGGCGCGTTCCAGCAATCTCTCTGAATCCACCCCCTTGTTAGACCCCGGCAGCCTGAACAATGAACCCGTCTATTCGTTGGTGAATCCTGAAAACACCTCTGTGCGAGTCTTTTCCCAACCTATTTACATGTACAATGATCCAACACAGCCAATTATTGGGCATTTGCAGGTGGGGCGATTAATCGACATGTTTGAGAGCTTCAACCGGCTGCTGGCGATCGCCATGCTGGTGGGTTTTGCGGCGGCGACGGCCTCGCTCTTTTTAGCGGTGTGGCTGACGCCCAGCCTGTTCCGACCATTGGAAGATATTGCCAAAACGGCCAACCGCATTACCCGCGCCGATGATTTAAGTTTACGGGTTCCATATGGCGAGCGCACCGATGAGATTGGAGTCTTGGCGCAGGCGCTTAACCAGACGTTGGAACGGCTGGAGCGCCAATTCCAAAACCAACAACGACTGCTGGCTGATGTGTCTCATGAACTACGCACCCCGTTAACGGCCGTTCGCGGCAATGTAGATCTCATGGAGCGTATGGGTGAAGGCGACCCCATCTCGTTAAACAGCATCCGCATTGAAGTAGACCGCATGACGCGGTTGGTGGGCGATCTCACCCTGCTGGCCCGCGCTGACGCCGGTGGGCTGCCCCTCCATAAACAACAAATCGAACTGGATAATTTACTGTTCGAGGTCTACCGGCAGTTCAGCGTCATCGAAAAACCAGTCGATGTCACCGTCATAGAAGTGGATCAGATATGCGTGATGGGTGATCCCGACCGGCTGAAACAGCTTTTCATCAACCTGATCGACAACGCCATCAAATATACGCCAGATGGCGGCAAAGTAAGCATCAGTTTGTCGAAACAAAATGAGTGGGCCAGGTTTGTAGTAGCCGACACTGGTCTGGGCATCCCCCCTCAAGACCTGCCGCACATTTTCGACCGCTTTTATCGGGTTGATAAAGCGCGGGCGCGGACGCTGGGCGGCTCTGGTTTAGGTTTATCGATTGCCAAGTGGGTGGCGCAAGCGCACGGAGGCGATGTTCAAGTAGAGAGTGAAGTAGGCGCGGGCACAACTTTTATTGTGACGCTGCCCGCCCTCTCCACTTCCCCTAAAGATGAGATAGTAGAGGTAGAGCAAACTTCAAAATCACGGACAAATTTGCGTCTACCGTTTCGCGGTAGATCGGATTCGACAAAGTGAAACTACCGTCAAGAAATTCAACTTAGCCCAGACAAGAAGTCCAACTTTATGGAAAAGTTGAACTTCCACACTGTTGTCCCGCGCTCAGGCTTGCTTGCGCCGCCAGAGGAAATAAAGACCAATGCCAATAAGCAAAATAGGCCAAAACGCGCCGCTGACCCAGGTCAACACCCCCAATTGCATCAATAAGAAATAACCGCCAATCAGTACCAAAACCAGACCAATGGTGGCCGGCTTACCCACTTTATCCGCGCCAGAGGAGACGGTTTCTTTTAACTCTTTGATATTATCCTGCATCACCACGGCGTCAGAGGCGAAAGCGGCCGTTTCACGGGGCATGACTATCCACAAAATGATGTAGATAGGTAAGCCAATGCCGCTGGCTAAGGCCAGTAATACGAACGCCAGCCGGATAAACACGGAATCAATATTTAAATAGGCAGCGATACCGCCGCAAACGCCAGCTATCATCTCGTCTGTTTCGCTGCGGGTTAATCGGGTTTGAGTCATGTCAATCTCCTCCAAGAGATTTGTATAAAGCAGGTTTTTATCGTTGCCAGCCTATACGCCTTGTTATTTTGAAAGTTGCACTGGCGCACTGCCAGAAGTTTAACCTCTCAGAGAAGTTGAACTTTTAAAAGTAGTTTTATGAGCGGCAGCTATGGTGGGGATGAGAATCGGTTAAGCTCCACTCTGGGGAATGGCTGACGGCCGTTGCTGATTTTGTTATACTGGCTTGCTAATTTATGCCATAATGGATAGAAGCAGCCTGGGTCGCGCCGCCTGATTTGCCGCTTCTGATGCCTTTTACAAAGGTTGCCATTGATAAAGCGCTGTGCAGAATAATTGAACTTGAGGAAAACGGCCGTTTTCACCTCACCAAAGAAGAGAAAGAATCATGAGCAGGAATACATCACCCGGTTTAGGACAGTGGATCACCGTCACTTTATTGATGGCCGTCACCGTCTTCCTGCTCCTTAAACTGTACCAATATGCCGGCGCTCGTGCTTATTACCCCACCGGCCTCACCATCGCTGGCGTCAACGTGGGCGGCATGAACCGGGATGAAGCTGGCGCCGTCCTCAACAACCGCTTTCTGGAAGCGCCTATCCTCATCTTTCATGGTTCAGACAAGTTTGAACTCAGCCCCACCAAAGCCGAGTTCACCCTCGACCTGGAAGCGATGCTCAGTCAAGCCGATTACCAGCGTTTTCAGCAAGATTTCTGGGCCGGCTTTTGGGGCTTTCTCTGGGGCCGCCCGGTGGAGGTCGAACCGGTGCCGCTCTATGCCACCCACAACCGTGAAGCGCTGCGCGAAGTCCTCAAAGACATCGCCATCCTCACCGACAAACCGGCGCAGCCGCCACAGCCCATCCCCAGCACCATGAGTTTCCAATTTGGCGAGGCCGGCACTAAAACGAATATCGAGGCCAGTTTTGATGATGTGGAAGCGGCGCTCTACCGCCCTTCATCCCGAGAAGCCCGCATGGTGGTGGAACCATTGAATCCGGAACGGCCGGACATCAACCTGCTCACCCGACTCATCGTCAATTATTTACAGGATTTTGAAGCCCTCAATAACGGCGTGGCCTCTGTTTTTATTTATGATCTGGAAACAGGCCAGGAAGTCTCTCTCAACGCCGACGCGCCCATGTCGGGGACCGATGTGCTGCGTGTACCGGTCGTCCTCGAGTTTTACCACCAGACAGACAACCTGCCCACGCTCTTGCAGCGCGGACTTATCTCAGACACATTGGTCATTCAACCAGATGTGGTCAGCGCCAATCAACTGCTGGGCGTCATCTCTGGGACCGATGATGCTTACGCCGGCGCCGAACAGGTGACACAGGCCATGCAGCGGATGGGGTTGAAGAACTCCTTCATCCTGACGCCGTTTGGTGAAGAGCCACGTCCTGGACAACGGCCGTTAGCCACCCCCGCCAATTCCGCAGAAATCATCCGCACCCAACCCAGTTTGTATGCCCAAATGACGGCCGAAGACATCGGTCTGCTGCTGGCCGACCTCTACTACTGCGCTCAAGGCAAAGGTGGCACGATAACGGCCGTTTTCGGCGGCGACGTCAGCCAAGAAGAGTGTCAGGACATGTTGACTTACATGTCCGCCAACAAGATCGAAAGCCTGCTGGAAGAAGGCATTCCCCCCGGCGTCACCATCGCCCACCGCCATGGCTGGATCAGCGACACCCACAGCGACGCCGGTATCGTCTTCACCCCCGGCAGCAATTACGTCATCGTGGCCATGCTCTACAAACCAGATTGGTTGGAATGGGAAATTAGCTCCCCTATCCTGGCCAATATTTCCCGCGCCGCCTACAACTACTTCAACTACAGCAGCCCTTACCTCGGCAGTAGCAGTACCAACTAATCGACTACCCACTTACCATGCTAAAAACATTGCAACGATTCCTCACCCTCTTACTCATCAGCCTGCTGGCCCTCTTTTTGCTCTACCAGGGTTTTCTCTACTGGCGCGGACGAGACAATATGCCGCCTGGAACCAGTATCGCCGGAGTAGATGTTTCCGGGCTAACAGCAGAAGAAACGGCCGTTGCCCTGCAAAAACAATACTACCACTCCCCCGTCATCCTCCTTAACGGCGACGAACAGATCGAACTCAATCCACTGGACGTGGGTTTCAGCATGAACCTGGAAGCCATGATCGGCGAAGCGCAAGCCACTATCGCCGCCCAAGACGTGTGGCTGGGATACGCTCGTTTCGTCTTAGGCCGTTCCCTGGAGCAGATGGGGCTGGCGCCGCTGGATCCCATTCAAGTAGAGTTACAAGCCAGCCATGAAGAAGGGCTGCTGCTCGACCAACTTTACACCATCGCCTCCTTCATCGACCAACCAGCCCAGCCCCCCAAAATAGACCAGGTAACGGGAACCTTCGCCGACGGCAAAGCCGGTTTTGTCACCAACATCGAAGCCAGTTTGCCTGCCGTGCGCGACGCCCTCTATAAACCAATGAATCGGCAAGCGCCCCTCATTTTGACCGATCAACCTGCACCGCAGTTTGACATCCACTTCCTGGAAAACAGCATTCAAAAGCAGCTAGACGCCTTCAGTGGCGTGGGCAGCGTCTTCATCATGGATTTGCAAACTGGCGAAGAAATCCGCATCAACGCCGACGCCGCCATTTCCGGCCTGAGCATCCTCAAAATCATGATTTTTGAAGAAACGTACCGCGCCATCGACGGTCCGCCCAACGAATACGTGCAAGGATTGTTCTACGACGCGGCCGTTAAATCCAGTAACTTCGGCGCCAATCTGCTGCTGCACGAAATCGCCGGGGAAAACAACACCTATCGCGGCGCAGACCTGCTCACAGAATCCATGCAGCGGCTCGGCCTCGTCAACACCTTCATGGCGGTGCCTTACGACGCCGTGGCCCCCCCCACCCGGCGCAACACCTACGTCACCCCCGCCAACTCTGAACCAGACCTACTCATGACGCCCGACAGCGCCATGCAAACCACCGCCGAGGAGATGGGGTCGTTCCTGTCTATGCTCTACTACTGCTCCAAAGGGGGCGGGACGCTGCTGGCCGTTTACCCCAATGAAATCACGCCGGAAGAATGTCAGGCCATCATCGACTTGATGGTTCTCAATGAAGAAGGCAATCTGATTCGCTTCGGTGTGCCAGAAAATGTGCCGGTCTCGCACAAACATGGCTGGGATTTGGTCACACACGGTGACGCCGGCCTCGTCTTCTCGCCAGGCGGCGATTACGTCATTGTGGAATATCTGTCGCTGCCCGCCGGGGACAGCGGCGACTGGCTCTCCCATGACATCACCTTCCCCATCCTGCGCGAAATTTCACGCACGGTCTTCAACTATTTCAACCCGGATAACCCTAACCTGGAAGATCCCCAAGCCCGCTCTGAGCGAGAAGCGGCTGCCCGAGAAGCGGCAGAAGCGGCCGCCGCAGCCGAGGCAGAAGCGGCCGAAAATGGAGAACCGGGAGAAGATGGGGGGGAAACGGCCGTTCCCACCCCCGCCGCCCCGGCCCCCATACCCAACAATTAAAAAGCCACCCTGTATAGATGACATTTGACGCCGGGAGAACGGCCGTTTGTCACTTTTACTATTTTGCCACAATCAGCATAATCAACAGCGGCAGGTCGGAGCCACCAAAATCTTATCCTATCCGACCGCTATTGGAGAAACACACATGGAAATGATCATCGACTTCCCCGGCGGCGCTCGTGTAGACGCCCACTTCGGCCCTTTTACCGTGCCCACAGACCAACCGCCACACAGTTCAGCCCCCTCCCCCTTTGCCACCTTCCTGGCCTCCATCGGCACTTGCGCCGGTATTTATGTGCTGGGCTTCTGCCAGCAGCGCAACCTACCTGCTGAAGGCGTCCGCCTGGTGCAAACCCTGGAAGTGAATCAAATGAGCGGCATGGTGAAGAAAATCAACCTGGACATTCAAGTGCCGCCGGAATTCCCCGAAAAATACAAGGACGCGCTCATCCGCTCCGCCAACCAGTGCGCCGTCAAAAAGCATCTGGAGAACCCGCCCATCATTGAGGTGCAGACCAGCATCGTCGAGATGACCGTCTAAAGCAACCCATTTAACAACGAGAAAGCCCACTTCGGTGGGCTTTTTTATGATCGGAGGGGGGAGGGGAAACGGCCGTTTGTCACCTACACTAAACTCCATCAACTAATTCAACAGGTCGGTCTGGCAAAAGTGTTTTGAACGTTTCTCTACAAAACTTCCCGTTTCACCAACCGCCTAGACGTGATAAAATGGGCTAAAGTAAGGGGCAAAAGGTGACGCGATGTTACAAACGATTGAAATTTATCGAGAATCAGGAAAACATAGGAACAAAAGTTATCGTGCTATCCGTGGGCAGCAACAAGCTGAAGGCAAAACAGCGGGACAAGCGTTGGATTCCTTAGAAAAAATGCTCGCAACATGCGGTGAATCAGCCAATTCACTTATTATTTTGCAACGATTTCAACCTGACGTCCTTTTCCCGAAAATTGAGCAGATTCGCTTGCAAGCGCTTATGTCTCGCTTTCACGAGGCCATCAACCAGGACGCAGAACTCACCGCAAAAGAACGCACAGAACTAGAACAATTGATAGATGCTGAATGGGTAGCCGCCATTGTCAGAACAGCCACCATTCTGGCGCAAATCAATCAGCAACCGACTGCTTAACCCCACAATTTTATCGTGAATCCTCACTACTCACTTGTGGCACAACGCGCCAGTCATCATTGTGAATGCTGTCATGCGCCAGAGGTGGTTTTTAATATTCCGTTTGAAGTAGACCATATCATTCCGACAAGCAAAAGCGGAGCTGAAGTAATTCGCAGAAATTCAAGAGGTGTTCGATGGATAACACAATTAATTACCCCCAAAAAGCCTTGAAATACCAAGCGTAAGTAGATTCAGAAGGGAAAATCCAATTGCAAGTTCTTCTGGAACCTGGGGCGCAAGTTACCATTTTCGTTTTTGAAGAATCAGAATCATTTAACGATCTGATGCTTGCTTCAGAAACTAGCCTGGATTTTTGGAATAATCCCATTGATGATGAGGATTGGAACAATGTTTAAACAAGGGGAAATTGTCCTTGTGCCAGTCCCATTCACCGATTTATCTTCGCAAAAACAAAGACCTGTTATTATCATTTCATTTTTATCAAAGAAAAATTAGAGGAATTATGACCCAACTTAATAAATACAGTTCACGCATCACCCAACCGAAATCACAAGGCGCTTCGCAGGCCATGCTCTACGCCACCGGTATGCAGCCGGCCGACATGGACAAAGCCCAAATCGGCATCGCCAGCATGTGGTACGAAGGCAACTCCTGCAATATGCACCTGCTCGACCTCGCCGCCAAAGTGAAAGAAGGGGTCACCGCCGCCGGCCTCTACGGCATGCGCTTCAACACCATCGGCGTTAGCGATGGCATCGCCATGGGCACTGATGGCATGAGCTACTCCCTGCAATCCCGCGAGATCATCGCCGATTCCATCGAGACCCTCATGGCCGCCCAATGGTATGACGCCCTCATCGCCCTGCCCGGCTGTGACAAAAATATGCCCGGCTGCATCATGGCCATGGCTCGCCTGGATCGACCCAGCATCATGGTCTACGGCGGCACGATTAAAGCTGGCTGCACTGCCAAACACGATAAACTGGACATCGTTTCTGCCTTCCAAAGCTACGGTGAATACCTGGCTGGCAAAATCACCGAAGAAGAACGGCAGGCAATCGTGGAAAATTCCTGTCCTGGCGCCGGCGCTTGTGGTGGCATGTATACCGCCAACACCATGGCCGCCGCTATTGAAGCCCTGGGCATGAGCCTGCCTTACAGCTCCTCCTACCCGGCCGAATCCGACGAAAAATATGATGAATGTTTTCGCGCCGGTGAAGCCATTCGCATCTTGCTGGAAAAAGAGATTAAACCGAGCGACATCATGACGCGCCAGGCGTTTGAAAACGCCATGGTGGTGGTGGTGGCCTTGGGCGGCTCCACCAATGCCGTGCTGCACCTCATCGCCATGTCGCGGGGGGTAGGGGTTAACCTCACGCTCGACGATTTCCAGGCTGTCAGCGACCGTATCCCCATGCTGGCCGATTTCAAACCCAGCGGCCGTTTTGTCATGGAAGATTTGAACGATGTAGGCGGCGCCCCAGCCGTCATGAAATACCTGTTGGAAAACGGCCTCATTCATGGCCACTGCCTCACCGTTACCGGCAAAACCATCGCCGAAAACCTGGCCGATTTACCGGGGCTCTCTGAAGGGCAAGAGATTGTACAGCCCTTGGAAAACCCCATTAAAGAAACGGGCCATCTGCAAATTTTGCGCGGCAATCTGGCCCCCGATGGCTCCGTGGCCAAAATTACGGGCAAAGAAGGGCTGATTTTCAAAGGTACAGCGCGTGTGTATGACTCAGAAGAGGATATGCTGGCTGGCCTGGAAAACAATGAGATTCAAAAGGGAGATGTCATCGTCATCCGCTATGAGGGGCCAAAGGGCGGCCCCGGTATGCCGGAGATGTTGACGCCTACCAGCGCCATAATGGGGGCGGGGTTGGGCAAAGATGTGGCGCTGATCACAGACGGCCGTTTCTCCGGCGGCAGTCATGGTTTCATCGTCGGGCATATCTGTCCAGAAGCGCAAGAAGGCGGTCCCATCGCCCTGGTACAAACCGGCGACCCTATCACCATCGACGCCAAACAGAACAGCATCAACATGGGCGTCAGTGACGAAGAATTGGCGGCCCGCCTCGTTTCCTGGAAAATGCCACCCTACAAATCAACACGCGGTACGCTCTACAAATATATCAAAAACGTTAAATCTGCGTCCGCAGGTTGTGTCACAGACGAGTAAACCTCCGCTTCAATGCTGCCAAAGAAAAAGACCTGCTCTCATTCAAGAACAGGTCTTTTTTGTGGTTATTTCAAATAATCCGAGCCACTACTTTTTGTCAGGTACGGGAATCGGATAAATTGGCTGCACCGGGTAAACGGGGCAGTAATTATTCCAACAGTTTGAGTAGAAAAACGGCTCAGCCGGAACCTGGGTGAAAACTGGATTCACCGGATTCGGAATCACCAACTGCTGCCCGGCATAAATATAATTATAATTATAGATGGCATTTATCCGCGCCAACCATTGATAGCTGATGCCATATTGGGCAGCAATACTGTACAATGTTTCGCCTTGCTGTACCGTGTGATAATTAAAGCAGGGCGTCTCGTTGATGGTGATGGGGCCAGCATTTCCAGGGTTGGCAATATTGACCACCCAACCAGGATGGATCAAGTCCGGGCAGGCATAGTTATTGGCGGCCTGGATGTCAGCCACGGTGGTGCCGTAGCAGCGAGCCAATTGCGTCAGCCATTCCAGGTTTTTTACGGTGTGCTGCGTGGGTACGCCAGGCTGCACAAAAGCGGCCAACGGGCTGGACGCAGCCACATCCCCAATGCCGCCTCCGATACCGGCGTCTTCAGGGATCACCACAACAACTGCGCCTTCTGTCTTGGGAACACCGCCGCCAACTTCCGGATCGTCAATGGCCGGCGCCTGGGCAGCGCTGTCCTCAGCTTTCAGAGTTGTGCTTTCAGCATCTGGCGACGCCTCAACAGCTTGGGTCGTGTCGCCCTCTGCCGACGCCGGGGGATACCCCACTGTTGGTGGTACAGCATCACCGGTTTCTTCAGGGGTTTGATCAACTTCCCCCGCATCGGGTTGAATCACACCTTCATCCACAACAGTCGTTTCTTCCACTGTTGTGCTATCATCGACGATTGCCGTAACCTCAATCCCATCCGGTTGTGTTGCTGCCTCCCCGGAATCACGATTCAGGATCCACCGAATGGCAAATATTGCGGCAATGATCACGATGACTACGAGAATAATAATCAAAATTCGTCGCAGCATGGTTAAGCCTCCTTATTATGCTTTGTAAAACTGTTGGGTAATTTCTCCACCATTTCAGGCACACTTTAATGAAATCGTGCTTCATTTTTTGGTTGATATGACATAACCCATTATACATAAAATTTAAAGTTGTCTCATCATACCATGCGTTTCCCCGGTACGTCAAGTTTTATGGTAACAAAAAAGTGTTTATGTTTAGTTCTCATGATCCATACCTGTTTCGTCCTCTTCGCGATAATGAGAACGGCCGTTTTCTACTATATTCTTGTACACAAAACCCACTTGTCTATAAAAAGGCATGGGGTGTAGAAACTTATTTCTACACCCCATGCCTTGCTCACCAACTGACGATGGCGTTTGCGATAGTTGGCTCCGGTAAGGCGCCTTCACAAACCGCCCTTACCTACCTACAAAATTTATTCTTCTTCATCTACGACTTCGGTAACCACGACAACTTCGCCTTCATCTGTGATCATATCATCTACAACAACAGCTCCATCTGCATCAATGACGCCAGCTTCCAAGACTGCGCCGTCTACAGTGGCTGCGCCAATCTCATAAGCAACGCCTTCGGCCGTTGCCACAGCAGCGCCAGCAATCACAGCATCATCTGTGATGACCGCGCCGATAACCTCCACAGAATTATCATCAACAGCCACCTCTTTAATCGCTAAACCATCTTCGGCCAGGATGAGGCCGATGGCCATGCTTTTGCCTTCTGCCAACCGTCCAGATATTTCTGTGGCCAGGTTGCTCACTGCGGCGCGAATATCGGCTACAGGAACCTGCTTTTGCACTGCTTTCAAAAAATCATGGCTGGTAATAGCCGCTAATGCTGATGTACCCGGCTTTAAAGCCACACCAATTGTCCCCAGGTTCTCATCATCAAAGCCGGCGTCGCCATGGGCAGCCACAGCGCCAATGGCAGCGCCAGCGCCAGCGCCTAAAGCAATACCGGCCGGACCCCCTAAAATGCCTAAAATACCACCAACCAGAGCGCCCATGCCGGCTCCCTTACCGGTAGTCATATCACCCGTTTCGTGGAGGTGTACCTTGCCCTCTGCATCTTGCCGGATGACCGCTGCATCTTCAAAATAAAACGCTTTAGCCTTTTTGGCGTCTTTCAATGCTTTCAAAGCGTCATCTGCTGCTGTTTCCTCAGTAAAAGCCATCACCAAAAATCCGATGGCTGCTACCCCTTCTGATTGTTTTTTACTCATTTTTATCTCCTGTAATTTAATTCCGACATTATCTACCCGTTTAAGACCTTCTGCTTGGCGGCCGCAAATTCGGCGTCATCCAGGACGCCTGACTGGTGTAGTTGGGCCAATTGTTGCAACTGAGCCGCTACATCATCTGCCGGCGGCGCTGCTGCTGGCGGCGGCGGATCATCATAATATTCCTCTTGCGGCGCATATTGTGCTTGTGTCTGTTGTGCTTCATAAGCTTGTGCTTCAGCCTGTGTGTTCCACTTCTTTGCCTGATGATGATGTACAGCCCCAGCCGTACCGGCTACAACGGCCGTTGTGGCTGCTGCACCCACTAACCCTCTCCGTCGGCGTCTTCTTCGCATACCCATGATTTGTATCTCCTTATGTTCAATTATAAAACGTGATTTTCAAACTTTTTCTGACCAAAGGGTGGTAATTCTCAGGCGTCTGCCTAATCTATTGCTGCCAGTTCTGCTAAAGCCTCTACCACCACTTCGTGCGGAATACGCTCCTGCATCAATACCTGACCCCCTTGATGCATAATGGCTTCCTTAAACTTAACTGCCCACAGATTTTCAAACAACATCAGGGCCGCTCTGGAATCGTTTTCCAGCATGTCGCCAATCAGTTCAACATCTTGAATGGTGACCATGCCATTGACGAAATCATCTAGCGGCTCAAACAAGGCCAGTGTCTCTTCGTCTAGCTGTTCCGCTTCCAAAGCTGACACCACCCCATCTGCATCTTTTGCCACAACTACCAGATCGATAATCCGGATGAGCTTGTGCTCTACCAGATCCAATAAACTATCGATCATTTCAGGGCTAAAATCACTGCCGCCAAACTCAACGGCTAAAAAATCAATTGGTCCATATGTCATAAGATTTCTCCTTTTTTAGTGTGGTCTCTGATTCAAAAGCCACAAAGTATAATTAAGCATTAAACTGATAACTATTGTGATGGCGAAGGACCGCCATTTTTGAACA
>CAZXVH010000096.1:18983-21082 GCA_964643965.1 uncultured Ardenticatenaceae bacterium | reverse complement strand
CCACTTGCCACCTGCCACTCGCCACCTGCCACCTGCAATCCGCAATCCGCAATCCACAATCCGCAATCCGCAATCCACAATCCGCAATCCGCCACCTGCCACTTTGCCACCTTTACAATATCCCCTGCTGGCGATACCAGTCCAGGGTGGCCGCTGCGCCGCTGGTGAAAGGGGTGGGCTGGAAGCCGAGTTCGGTTTCTGCTTTTTGGGTGCTGATGGGCCAATCTTGAAAGACGTAGGGGGCCATGTTGATGGGATAAAATGGTTCGCGGCCGGTGTAACGGGAGAGCGCCGTCCAGCTTTTGGCCAGGGCCAGCACAGACCAGGTGGGGAAGTTGAAGCGCCAGCGGCTGATGCCGGCCAGATCGCTGATGATGTTGTTGGCGCTGTTGTGATCCAGGGATTGGCTGCAAATATTGTAAACCTGACCGGAACGGCCGTTTACCAACGCCAGCATAATACTTTGCACCACATCCAGAGCATAGACGGGGAAAGTGATGTGGCGGCCGCCGTTTACCTTGATCCGCCAGCCGCGCAGCGGTTCTTCAAAAAAGAGGCGGTTGAAGGCGTAACGCCCCCAGGGGCCATAAAATGCGCCAGGACGCAGCACAATGACGGGCAGATCGTGCGCCCGGTGGTAGGCCAGGGCCAGTTGTTCGGCTTCGTATTTGGTACGTTGGTACGGCTCAAGAGGGTGGCAAACGGCCGTTTCATCTATCAGAGAAGCGGCCGGTGTACTGCCTATGACCACAACGGTGGAGATATGGATGAAGCGCTGCACGGAAACGGCCGTGGCCGCCGCCAGCATGGCGTGGGTTCCGGCCACATTCGTCTGCCAAAAAGAGAGCGCATCCCCCCAAAAGCGAAACTGCCCGGCGGCATGGATCACCTGATCACAGCCTTGCACGGCGCGTAAAGCAGCTTCGGCGTCGCGGATGTCTTCAGTATAAGCCAGGTCTACGCCATATTTTTGCAGAAAGCGAGTGTCGCTGGAGGGGCGTACCAGGGCGCGAACCTCATACCCGGCCGTCCGCAGTTGCGGAATTAAGTTGTGGCCTAAAAAGCCGGTTGCGCCGGTGACGAGGATCATGGGGGGTGCTCCTATACGTGTTGTGTAAATAATAACAGTGCCAATGAATTTCTTATACGAAAACAAGAAATGCAACCGCAGCGCTTGCAGATGAGGCAGCGTAAAGAAAAATTTACGTCATCTACGGAATCTGCGGATAAATCTTTTCTGGTTTATCCAGGGTAGGGATAAAAAGGACGAAAGACGGGGAACGAAAGCGGACTTTCGTGGTATGTCTTTCGTCCTCGTGTGGTACCCCAGGAGGGAATCGAACCCCCAACCTACGGATTAGAAGTCCGCCGCTCTATCCGTTGAGCTACTGGGGCCGGGTTGGCTGCAATTCTAATCTGCGAACAGAGGTTGGTCAACAAGATATTTGGCGCGGATCAATTGAGGTAAACGGCCGTTTTCAATTTCAACCAGCAGCGTATCCAGATCAGGCAGAATTTCATTCGCCGTAAAACGCACCGCCCAATGATGCACGAACGGCGTCACCGCCACAATGTAAATACCGACGTTAAACGCTTCCCACATTTCCATAGCTGTGCCCATACTGGCGTGAGGCAAATAGGCGATCATCAAATCTGCCTCTTGCACCTTGCGCGTCATACTTAAAAAAGTGTGGCGGGCTTTGGCCTCTTCATAATTCACGCTGTCCGGGTTCAACATCCAGGGGTCAATAATACCGATATCTGGGGCAAAGCGTTGGAACGCGGCCGTAATCTGTACCCGATAAAGCTGACTGTTAATCTGGTTGTCCTGCCGCACCCCTTGCATGATGCCGCCTATAAACACCTTCATCTTATTCTCCTTACGCCATGGGAGCGCGGACAGCTTGTCCGCTTACGCCATGGGAGCGCGGACAGCTTGTCCACTTACGCCATGGGAGCGCGGACAGCTTGTCCGCTTACGCCATGGGAGCGCGGACAGCTTGTCCACTTACGCCATGGGAGCGCGGACAGCTTGTCCGCTTATGCCATGGGAGCGCGGACAGCTTGTCCGCTTATGCCATGGGAGCGCGGACAGCTTG
>CAZXVH010000096.1:16489-18883 GCA_964643965.1 uncultured Ardenticatenaceae bacterium | reverse complement strand
GCCATGGGAGCGCGGACAGCTTGTCCGCTTATGCCATGGGAGCGCGGACAGCTTGTCCGCTTATGCCATCTGGAAGATGGCGCTCCATTTAGTTACCGGTGTGGCTGTGGCTGCAAAAAGAAAACGGATGGTATCTATCTACCACCCGCCGTTTACCGCTAACCGCTAACCGACCACTGTCCACTGTCCACTGTCCACTGTCCACTGTTCACTGTTCACCGCCCCTCATCATCATCCAAAATAGGCCGAATGCCCTGATACGTCCTTTGCCCGCCCAGGGTGCGAATGATCATATCGACCGGTTTGTCCACCCGCGCCGCAATTTCATTGGCCGTCATTGGTTGATTGGCATTGGCTAACAGCGCACAAAAGACGGCATCCACGAAGGAAGTTTGAGCGAAGAAGTCTTCAGGCAACTGCCCAAAATAAGATTGGATCATGTATTGGAAGCCGTCAACCCGGCGCACTTCTCCCGTCGTGGGATCCACCAGATCGATCTCGTCGACGTCGCTTTCTAATTCCACTTCCTGACCAATACCCAGGCGCGTGTACAGATACGTTTTCAAGTCAATATTTGACTCATTCCACCAGTCATAATCAACATAGAAGCGGGTCTCAGGCGTCACCCGTTTGAGGGTGCTTGATTTTATTTGAGGGCGCGGATTACTTGACAAGATAACTCCTTCACAAATGGGAGCGCGGACACGCTGTCCGCCCTCCATGGTTACTCTTTTTGCCAGCGGGCATTGTCAAAACGCCAATAATGGTCGCCGACCGGTTGGAAGGCGGGATGATGGACCAGTTCCGCAAAAACGGGACCAGGCGGCAGCCGGCGCAGCATATTGATGGCGCTGTACAACGTTTTGGCGTGGACGGTATGCTGTGGCGTCAGGTTAGCCAGTTCCGGGAAAAGCTCGGCCATCAAGGAAGCAATGGAACGTTGATTGGTTTCTGCTCTACGCCACAAGGCATCAATAGCGGCGACTACATCTGTGCCGACAATCAGCAAATCATCATAGCCACAACCCACGGCCCGCCGCATCAGTTCAAACTTAATACGGTTATCGGAGGCGGAAGCCAGACGCACCCATTCCCGCTGTGCCCGGCGTCGGTCGAAACCGATTTTGATGACATTATTGTCTGGGTCTGGCGCTAAATGTACAAAGCCACCCACCGGAATCTCATTGGCGTCGTACCATTCCTTCAGACCAAAGAGATAACGCTGCTCTTGGATGACCCAGGTGGTGATTTCTTCGCCGGATTGATCATCTACCAAAATGACCTGCTGTCGGGGTGAATTGCTGGGGGGGAATAACGGCCGTATTCGGGCGCTAAGGGGGATAGAGCCGGTATAGCGGTGGGGATACATGAGCGAAAAGACGACGGACTGGGCGGCCGTATCCGATTTAATTTCTGACCATTCGTCGTCTAATTCACGTTCTAAGAGGATCAGTTGCGGCGTGAGCAGGGCGCGGTTATAGGGTACTGGTTTATAAACCAGCCGTTCTGGCGTTTGTTTGACGCCCTCTGGTTCAAAGGCATGTAAAAACCAGGTCACTTTGCCTTTGGGCGCCACCTCGTCGAAACGGGGGTCTTTCATGAGGGCGTAGTTTAAGGAAAACGCCTGCACGGAAACATCTGTGCCGGGATCCATGTCCAGATGCGGCAGTATTTCGCTGACCGGCAGGGGGCCGCCCTCGTTCATTTCTAAGATGGCCTGAGCCAGATGGAGATGACCAACATTGACTTCTGACATAAGGGCGGCGACAAACCAGCGCCGGCCCAAGCGTATGAACCCTTCTCGTTTGCTCAAAGCTTCTTCTAATTTATCTTCCACTTCTTCGCCATAGAGATCGTATAAATCATCAAGGTCAATGGCGTCTACTACGGCCGTTACGTCTTCGACAGCCTGGTTGAGGGCATGGTCAATGTGCAGATCGGCGGCGAATTCACGCGATTTGTTGTTGATAGTTACCTGGATGACGTGGAACTTGCCATAGCTGGGATTGTAGCCATCACGCACGGCCGTTACCTGCCCATGCGCAAATTTAAGCACAGGAAATACCAGTTCATCACCTACAGCATAAGCCTTGAGCGGCTGGTAAACAATGCGGTTTGCCAACAGATGTTCAATCCGTGTTTTCTCGGCCGCCACCCGGTGGGCAATGATGTTAAACGCCAACTGCCCGATGGTTTGCGGCTGTTCTACTTCGAGAAAATGATTGTATATCTGGTCGATGTCAGAGTCGGTTATGTTGAAAGCGGACCCCCAATAGTCCGGTTTTTTGGTTTGGGGTTTTATCACATCAAACTCCTGTTACAGGGGAGATTTTCTAGTTTGCCGGACAAGAATTATACCAAGTCTGAGATTCGTTGCCACAAAGATTAATGCTT
>CAZXVH010000096.1:13069-16389 GCA_964643965.1 uncultured Ardenticatenaceae bacterium | reverse complement strand
GGAAGAATAAATACAAAGGAACAAAGGCTGGAAGATACAAAGGGGGTAACGGTAACTGTACAGCGCAAGCGAGGTCTGAGCCTGTCGAAGACCGCGCCCCTTCGACAGGCGCCGGAAACCAACCGGTATAGGTACGGCTCACCATCTTTTTCTTTGTTTCTTCGCCCCTTTGTATCAAAAGGTTTTAGGGAAAGGGCCGTGTCAGCCAGAGCAGGCCATCTACCGCCACCCCATTTACCCGTAAATCCCAATGTAGATGCGCCCCTGTGGAAAGGCCGGTATTGCCGCCCAGCCCGACTTGCTGGCCGGTGGCCACACTGTCGCCGACGTTGACGCTGGCTTCTGAGAGGTGGAAATAGGCGGTCATGACGCCTAAGCCGTGATCTAAAATAACGGTATTGCCGCGCAGTTCCAGCGCTTCGCTAAATACGACGACGCCGGGCGCTGGCGCTAAAATGGGAGTCCCTATGCCGCCGGCAAAATCAACGCCGGTATGGAAGCTGTCGAGGGGGCCGTCAGCGTAGGAGCGGGCGTCGCCATACGGAGCGGTGACGATGGTGGTGGTGACGGGGTATTGGAAGAGGGCGTCCCATTTGGCTTCAGGCGTAAATTGATTGTAAATGGCGTTGAGCCGGCTGTCTTCTTGGGCGCGTACTTCGGGGTTGTCCGGCAGGGGGATGTATTGGGCGCTGTATTCGCGGGGTTCGACGATGATCTGCTGGCTAAAGGGACGCCACGGCCGTTTTCCCGCGCCGCTCACGGTTAAGCTGTATACGCCTGGTTCGGCAAAGGCATCCAATCCTACCAGGGCGACAAAGCCATCTTCGTAAGGCGCAAAATGCAGGGGTTGTTCACCAAATTTTCCGGTGGGTTCGCCATCCAACAAGTTTTCCAGGTATATGGCGGCGGTAGAACCGGGCTGGAGGGGGAAGGGATGCATACGCAGATCGATCCACTCGCCGGGCAGCGCACGGTATGGCGCTTCGCTGGGGATGCGTAATCGTTGGCCGGGAAAAACGGCCGTTTCCTCTCCCATCTCATTTTCTGCTGCCAACGCGGCGGGGGTCAGCTTGTACCGGGCGGCGATCATCCACAACGTTTCGCCCGGCGCAACGATATGAGGGACGCCGTTAAGCGGCTGCGGTGTGGTAGAACCGGTGTGACTGGTGATGGAGATGGTCTGCCCCACCACCAGCGGGGCGTACGGGTTGATGAGGCGATTGCTTTGGGCCAGGGTAACGGCCGTTGTCTTAAACGCCGCCGCCAGCCCCGCCAGGGAATCCCCTGCCTGCACCGTATACAAACCAGGCAGCGGTTCGCCGGCCAATCCCGGGATAATCAACGGCTGCCCAATGGCTAACAGGGCGTCTTCTGCCAGATTATTGACCGCCAAAATATCGGCCACCGTCACCTCATAGGCAGCGGCAATAACGCTCAGATTCTCCCCTTCCTGAATGGTATGCACGTAGGGAATGGGGGGCGCGAGGGAGGTGGAGGCTGGCGTCGGCTCCGGTGTTGGCTCGGTTTGCGCCCATGCCGTCAGGGGCAGTAGAAAAGTGAAGAGCAGCAGCGCCATGAGAATACCGGCGGCTCGCTGTCTGGTAATTATCACAAACAAAATTCAGGCGTCCTTTGCTAAAAATTCCTGTCTATAAGCTGGAGCTATCAGATTTACTCGAGTGAGAGCTTTCTATTGAAGCCAAATCTGACAGGTCGGTATGTTGTATAAATTCAACCTGATCGCCAATTTCTACCTCGGCCAGGTGAGCGGGATGCAGTTCGATGACGTATTGGGCAGGCGCTTGCGGCGCATAAGAAAGCCGCCACGGTTTTGCCACCGTTTTATCTACCACTTCACCGGCCCCATTCACCCAAATGACGCCCAGATCAAAAAAGACAAACAGCATATGGATGGCGGTGTTGACGCGGCTCTCTTTCTTTTCGACCAGGACCAGGCCCTCAGACTGCGCCAGATGGCGGCGAAAGGTGAACCCACGCAACTTGCTGCTGAAGCTGTTGCACCATTTAGCGGCGTTTAGGAGAGAACGGCCGTTCCCCCCCACTTTAATGTGACGATATTCAGGCATAATCAGAGAAGTATAGACAAACTCCACCCTCCGGCAAACTCGTCAGCCTCATTTAAGTCACTCTTAATCTGGCAGTGCCAGGCGCTACATCGTATAAATCGAAGCGAATTACATTTGAATGGGTTACAATAATTGGAATTCACGGAGATTGATAAGGAGAAATTTAATGAATAAAGCAAAAGTAGCCATTGTGGTAGACAGCACAGCGTACATTCCCCAGGCGCTCGTCGAACAATATCAGATATACGTCATCCCCCTGTTAGTCAACTGGTCTGGTGACAGCCTGCGTGACAACGTGGATATTACCCCCGATAACTTTTACCAACGATTGGAAAACGCTAAAGAAATGCCTTCTACCTCCCAGCCATCGGCCGGAGAATTTTTTGACCTGTACAGCAAAGTGGCAGAAGAAGCAGAGAGCATCGTTTCCATCCACATCTCTTCAGAACTAAGCGGCACCATCGCCTCTGCTCATGCCGCCGCCAAATTGATGGGCGATTTTCCCATTGAGATCGTTGATTCCCTCTCCACCTCCATGGGACTGGGCTTCATGGCGCTGGCGGCGGCGCGGGCGGTCGAGAATGGCGCAGATTTAAAAGCGGCGGCCGCCGCAGCGCGGGCGCTCATCCCCCTGGTGCGCGTGGTATTTGTGGTAGACACCCTGGAATTTTTGCATCGAGGTGGTCGCATTGGCGGCGCTCAACGCTTGTTTGGCTCCATGCTCTCCATCAAACCGCTTTTGGAGCTGCAAGAAGGCAAAATCGAAGCGCTAGAAAAAGTTCGTACCAAACGCAAAGCGGTGCAGCGTCTGCTCGATATCACCGCTGAATCCTGCGCCGGCAAAGGCAAAATTCACGCCGCTGTAGCCAATGCCAGCACCCCGCAAGAAGCGCAGTCTGTGGCAGATGAACTGCAAAAGCTGCTCGACCCGGCTGAGTTGTACATCGTTGATCTCAGTCCCGTGATTGGCACACATACTGGCCCAGGCGCGTTAGGCATTGCCTGGTATGCAGAAGATTAATCCCGCATCGCGCCAGCTTTACGTGATGAATACACGCTGTGGCCGGTTTCTGACCGCGCCACCTCTGAAATATCAGCCAGCGCCTTGACTGCGATATCCTGTCCAGCAAAGGCGCTGGCTTTTGATTAGATTTCTCCTCTCCTGGCTTGACGCTCTCACCTGAGACACATACAATCCAAAAACAGGAGCGCGGGCAGCTTGCCCGCCTTTCA
>CAZXVH010000096.1:11158-12969 GCA_964643965.1 uncultured Ardenticatenaceae bacterium | reverse complement strand
ACCTGAGACACATACAATCCAAAAACAGGAGCGCGGGCAGCTTGCCCGCCTTTCATCTGTTTGCAGTTCCCAAAATGGTAGAAACTATGTTTGATAAAATAGCACAGGTCGTAACCCATTACGAAGAAATCGAAATGCAAATGAGTGATCCGCAGGTGGCGGCGGATTACACAAAACTGAATGATCTGGCGCAGGAGCGCTCAGATTTGCAGCCGTTGGTAAATGCTTACCGGCTTTACTTGCAAAAGCAGCAAGAGCTGGAAGAAGCCCAAGAAATGCAAGAGATGGAAATTGACTCGGATATACGCGCCTTAGCCGGTGATGAAATAGACAAACTAAATGCAGAAATTGAAGGGCTGGAGCAAACGATGCGTAAGCTGCTCGTACCCAAAGATCCTCGCGATGACAAAAATGTATACATTGAAATCCGGGCAGGCACGGGCGGCGATGAGGCCGGCATCTTTGCCGGGGATTTGCTGCGCATGTATACCCGTTATGCGGAAACCAATGGTTGGAAACCACAGATTTTAGATGAAAACCGGACGGGGGTGGGCGGCTATAAAGAGGTGGTTTTAGGCGTGAAAGGCAAGGGCGCGTACTCTCGTTTGAAATTTGAAAGTGGGGTGCATCGGGTGCAGCGTGTGCCGGTGACGGAATCGCAAGGGCGCATTCATACCAGTGCGGCCACGGTGGCCGTGATGCCGGAAGTGGATGAAGTGGAAATCACGCTGGATGAAAATGATTTAGAGATCACAGCCACGTTTTCGGCCGGGCCAGGGGGGCAGCATATGCAGAAAAACGCCACGGCCGCTCGCATTGTGCATAAACCGACAGGCATCGCCGTGAAGATTCAGTCGGAACGCAGCCTGACGCAGAACAAGCGGCTGGGCATGGCGATTATTCAAGCCCGCCTACAGGAAATAGAAGAAGATAAGCAACAGGCATCACTGGCCGCCGACCGCAAATCACAGGTGGGCAGTGGAGATCGCAGTGAAAAAATACGCACCTACAATTACCCGCAAAGCCGGGTGACGGATCATCGTATTGGCTATTCTAATTATAATTTAGCGGCCGTGATAGATGGCGACCTCGATCCCTTCATTGAGAAACTCATCGTAGCCGATGAAGCTGAAAAACTGGCCGCCGCCAACCTCTAGGACTGTTTATGAGCGCATTACGTTACCAACCACGCGGGAAATATTATGAAGAATTTGAAATTGGCCAGATGATGGTCACGGCCGGCCGTACCATCACCGAAGCCGATGTGGTTAACTTTGCCGGGTTGTCTGGCGACTTCAACGCTATCCACACCGATGCTGTACACGCCGCTCAAGATACCTTTGAAAAGCGGGTGGCGCATGGCATGTTGGTGCAATCCATCGCTACCGGATTGGCGGTGCAGTCCGGCGTCATTGAAGGCACAGTGCTGGCCTTCCGTGAACTCACTTGTAAATTCAGCCTGCCCATCTATTTTGGCGATACCGTGCATGTCACCCTCGAAATTATGGCTAAAAAAATTTTCCGGCGCTTGGGCGGTGGGAACATAACCATGAAGTACCACGTTATCAACCAGGAAAATAAAGTAGTGCAGCGCGGCGAATGGGTGATGTTGGTGAAAAGCCGCCAGATTGAATGACAGGATGCCAGGTAGCAAGGTGGCGCTTCGACAAGCTCAGCGACCCGTGGCAGTGTGATGGTCACTGTCTCTAAAAAGGTGGCGCTTCGACAAGCTCAGCGACCCGTGGTAGTGTGATGATCACTGTCTCTAAAAAGGATTAGATGAACGATAAAAACGATAAACACGAGTCAGA
>CAZXVH010000096.1:0-11058 GCA_964643965.1 uncultured Ardenticatenaceae bacterium | reverse complement strand
TCACTGTCTCTAAAAAGGATTAGATGAACGATAAAAACGATAAACACGAGTCAGAAGATAACGACCCTGAATTTTCTCAGCCTACGCCTCCTTCACACCAGCCAGCCGCTCCCCACGACGAAGATGACATTCAAACGATTTCTTTGCTGGATTTAATGGCACAACTGGATGAAGCGGCGCTTGATGAAGCGCCCACGCAGACGCTTTTTCCGCCACAGACGAGCTTGCCAAATGATGAGCAAGCCACCCTGACAGAAGCGCCTGTGCCCACGCAGCCTGCCCAACGCAAACCGGCGCCTTTGCCGCTGACGCCAGATGAGATTCCGCCCCAGGAACGGCCGTTTGAAATGGACCTGGAAGCTACAGAAGTCAGTCCCCGAGTAGCCATTCCCGGCAGCCGCACCCCGGACGAAGAAGCGCCTACCGTTCTCTACCAACCCATATCCCGGCCCCGCCGCGAAGACGAGCCGCCTGCTCAAGCGACGCCCACCCAGGTCAGACGCCCCCGGCGCGAAACGCCCGCCGCCTCTCCGGTGCGCCAGCAAGCGCCCCCGCCCCCGCGAACGCCGCCGCCCGCCAAAGTGGCCGTGGCGGCGGCCGCGCCGCCAGCGCCGCCCAGACCAAAACGCCGCCGTGACATGCGCGGCTGCTTGATGAAGGGCGCCGTTGTCAGCCTGATAGCCGCCTTCTTGTTCCTTTCCTTTAGCATCGTTGTGGCCTTCGTCGGCTACCGTTCGGTTGCCAGTGGTCTCCCCTCCGTGAGTGAACTGGAAGCAAAAGCCAGCGACTTTGAAACGGTGCGAATCTTCGACCGCTACGGCAGCCAAATTTATGCGCAGGCCGATCCCGACACCGGCAACCGCACCCGCGTTAGCCTGGACGAAATCTCGCCGTACCTCATCCAGGCCACCATCGCCACCGAAGATTCCCGTTTTGAAGAAAATCTCGGCTTTGATCCCATTGGCCTTACCCGCGCCATCTTGCAAGCGGTGCGTGAAGGAGAGTCGCCGGCCGGCACCAGCACCATCACCCAACAGCTTGTCCGCGCTGTGCTGCTTGACGAAGAGGAGCGCACCCAGCGCACCTTGCGCCGTAAAGTGCGTGAAATCATCCTGGCAGCGGAATTGACGCGCACCTACCCCAAAGACACCATTTTAGAGCTGTATCTCAACGAAATTTACTACGGCAATCTGGCCTATGGCATTGAAGCCGCTTCCCAGACCTATTTTAACAAGCCGGCCAAAGAGCTGACCCTGGCGGAAGCTTCCCTGCTGGCCGGTTTGCCCCAAGCGCCGGCCGCCTGGGATCCGTATACCGCCCCTGAACTGGCCCTCGGACGGCAGTGGGAAGTGCTGAGCCTGATGTTTAAAGAGGGGTATGTGACCTATGATGAGGCAGTCGCCGCCCTCGACGAGATGAGCGCTCGCGTTTACCAGATGAAACCTACCATTCAGGAAATCGACTACCCACACTTTGTTTTCACTGTGTTGCAGCAGGCGGAAGAGCTGCTGGGCGCTCAATCCATCTATCGTGGTGGCTTACGCATTTTCACCACCATGGACCCTAATGCTCAAGATTTAGCCCTGCGCACCCTGGCGGAAAACCGGGGGGCGGTGCAGGCTGGCGGCGCTAACAATGCCGCCCTGGTCTCTGTGAAACCGGATACCGGCGAAGTGTTGACTCTGGTGGGCAGCATAGACTTTTTTGATGAGACGATTGACGGACAGGTGAATATGGCCCTGGCGCCGCGCCAACCCGGTTCCAGCATCAAGCCGTTGGTTTATCTTTCTTCAATGGAAAATGGCTGGACGCCTTCTACCCTCATTTGGGATGTGGAAACGCAGTTCCCCAATGGCCCCAATCCGCCGTATGTGCCCAAGAATTTTGATGATGAATTTCATGGCCCGCTGCGGCTGCGGCCGGCGTTGGGCAATTCTTATAATATTCCGGCCGTGAAGGCGCTGGAGTATGTGGGCGTGTGCAATTTCATCGCCGCTGTCCAGAAAATCGGGATGACGGCGCTGCAAGATGAGGGCTGCACGGAATTGGGGCAGCCGCGTGACTATGGTTTGTCGTTGGCGTTGGGGGGCGGCGAAGTGCCTCCTTTACAAATGGCGGGCGCGTTTGCCGTTTTAGCCAACCAGGGGCGTTATCTGGCCCCGTTTACTATTTCCCGCATTGAAGATCGCCAGGGAAAAATTCTCTATGAACATGTGCCGCCCGGTGCGGGGGAAGCGCAGGTGGTGCGCCCGGAACATGCTTATCTGTTGAGCAGTATCCTTTCAGACAACAATGCTCGCCAGCCGGAGTTTGGCGTGAATAATCTGCTGCAAATTCCCGGCCACCGGGTGGCGGCTAAAACGGGCACCTCTGGCTCTACGATCCATGATGTACGTGACGCCTGGACGATTGGTTACTCCCCGCATGTGGTAACGGCCGTTTGGGTGGGTAATACCAGTAATCAACCGATAGGACCGGGTCAGTCTGGCTACCGGTTGGCCGCGCCTATTTGGAACAGCTACATGAGCCAGTTCCACGCCGATAAACAGCCGCTCGACTTCATCCGGCCACCCGGCGTCATTGACGCCGAAATCTGCGCCGATTCCGGTACCCGCCCTGGCCCCGACTGCCCGGCGCGGCTCATCGAACAGTTTGCCGGGGATCAACCGCCGTTAGATAGCAGCCAGGATTTCTTGCAAAAAGTGGCCGTTGACCTCTGGACCAATCTCCGCGCCAATGACAAGTGCAGTGAAGCGGTGCATGAAGCCAATTTCTTCCAACTGCTCGTCAGCGGCCGGCCGGATGTGCAAAACCGCGAGCAGACGAACGCCCAACGCTGGCTGGAGCAAACGGCCGCCGGCCAATCATGGGCCGGGCAGCGTGGCCTGGCGCTGCCGCTCACTTTGCCGCCCGAGCAGGCCTGCGATGACAACACACCGCGCCCCAAAGTGGTGATCGACCAGCCACAAAACGGCGATGACGTGATAGAAAGGGTGGAGATACGGGGCACGGTGCAAGGGCCAAATTTCAGCGGCTACCAGGTGGAGTGGGGCATCAGCCATGATCCCGGCGGCTGGGGCATCATTCAAGAGCGCCGCCCAGAGCAAATTTCAGATAATTTGCTGGCGGTGTGGGAGGTGGGCGAGAATGATTATGACGGCCCCATCACCATTCGCATCCTCATTTTTGGCCCGGATAATCCTTACACGCCAGAAGTGGACCCGGTGATGCAGGAGGCGCGGGTTTTGCTGGGCAAACAGCAGCCGACACCTACGCCGACGATGACGCCCACGGAAACGGCCACAGCCACCGTCACGCCCACAGCTACCACCACGACTACGGCCACGGCCGTTCCCACAGAGACGCCTACTGCCGGGGTGACGCCCAGCGCTACGGCCGTTCCCCCTACCGTCACGTCTACCCCAGAACCCCTGCCGGTGACAGATACCCCGGCCCCTATCGCCACAATCGAGACCCCGCCCCCGGCTACCGCCGAAGCCAGCCCCACCCCCTAAATACATTCCGGTGCGACGCACTTCTTTAAAAGTGCGTCGCACCACCGATATTTATCTTGCCCGCAAACAAAGCGTGAATTTTTGCCTGAAAACGTAAAAATCACGTCCCCTATACAGACGCCTCCTTTTTCGTATCTTACAATTTCGCTCAAAGCGCACATCTCTGTGCAAGGTATCCGCCGCTCACACTGATAGGAATTGAAAAATGCGTACCTGGAATTTTGATTGTGTATTGTTTGATTGGGATTTAACACTCACGCGGGTTATTGGGGATGTCTCACCTGAAGAACGATTGACGGCTCTTTTCCAGAAGGAAGGGTTGCCCTATACGCTGCCTGAAGTGGAGGCGGCGATTGATGTCTATAAGGAGAACCTGGAGACGGGGAAACTCAAAAGGATTGGCGCTAAACAGACCCAGCGAGAAATCGCTCAATTTTATCGGGATATTCTGGTGCGGCTGGATCATATTGATCCAGATTGGGAGTTTATGAACCGTTTGTATGACGCCTATGCCTTTTTACCGCACAGTTTATATGATGATACGCGCCCTTTGCTGACATGGCTTAAAAGCGAGAAGATACCAATGGGCGTGGTTTCCAACCATTCCCGGCAAATACGTCCCATTATAGAGCGAACGTTGGCTGACTTTATTCAGCCGGAACATATTGTTATCAGCCAGGAAGAGGGTGTGCATAAACCGGCCAAAACAATTTTCAAGACGGCCGCTGCCCGTTTAGGTTTTGCGCCCGAATCATGTGTTTTTGTGGGCAATGATTTATACGTGGATGCCATTGGCGCAGTGGAAGCGGGGGGGTACGGGTTGGGGCTGTGGTTAGATCGTCAGGCGGGGTTTAACGGAGCGCCCGTTTTGCCGGAACGAGTGAAGCGGATTAACTCGCTCATGCTGGTTTTAGATTATATTTGAGAACTACGTGACAAGGTATAGCCCAATTCGATTGACTTCCCTATAATCGCTGAATGTTCAACCGCTTTGCTTTACACAATTATGAAGACCCCGATGGCCCTAAATTTGAGGCGCAGTATGCTGCTGAGTCGCCCCCATTTTCAGGTTTATTAACGGCCGTTTCCTACAACATCAACTTTGGTGAATTCATCGACGAAGCCCTGGTCGATCTCAGCCACATCCCGCAGCCTGATGTAGTTTTGCTGCAAGAGATGGATGAAACGGGAACCGACCGCATGGCCCGCGAAATGGCGATGAATTATGTCTACTATCCCGCGTCTATCCATAAATATGAGAACAATTTTGGCAACGCGATACTGTCACGCTGGCCTATTGTGCGCACACAAAAGTTGATCCTGCCCAGACGCCACCCGGCGAACCACCAGATGCGACTTGCGGCTAAAGCGAAACTAGATGTGGGGGGAACGGCCGTTTGCGTGTACTGCGTGCATACTGAAGTGTATCTTACCAGCCGTCAATACCGGCGCGAACAAATCGAAGCCATCACCAATGACATCAACAACGCCGGATCGCACGTCATCGTGGGCGGCGATTTTAATACTGTGCGCCGTACCAGCATCCGGCGGCTGTCTGAACAGTTTGCGCAGATGGGTTTTATTCGCGCATCCAAAGGCGTGGGGCCAACCGTCAAGAAACTGCGCATCTCCCCTTCTGCCGCCGACCATATTTTTACGCGAGGCATGTCGGTGGTGCAGGCCGGCCGTGAAAAAGAGATCAACGGCAGCGACCATTATCCCATTTGGGTGCAGCTGAGGCTGGATGACAGCGAAATTAGAGAGTAGGGTGCTCTCCAATCTCTCACTCATTTACTCTTCAGCCGTTAGCGCCAGAAAATCATTCTCGATGTAAGACAAACTTTGATGGCGGAAGTAGGTGTTGTACAAATCGGCGTAATGGCCGCTTTGGGCCAACAGCTGCGCGTGGGTTCCTTCTTCCAGGATGGCGCCGTCGGCCATGACGATGATGCGGTCGGCGTTTTTGATGGTGGAGAGGCGATGGGCAATAACAACGGCCGTTCGCTGCGCCATGATCATATCCAACCCTTCCTGAATCTGCGCTTCGGTGAAGGGATCCACGCTGGCGGTGGCCTCATCCAAAATGAAGATAGCCGGGTCTTTGAGAATCACGCGAGCCAACGCCACCAACTGCCGCTGCCCCATAGAGAGATTGCTGCCCCGTTCCCCCACTTCTGTATCCAGGCCGTTGGGCAGCGCTTTAAGCCAGTCGCCGTTGTCAATTTGCTCGGCGGCCCACTGCACCTGTTGATCGTTCGCCTGGGGCAGGCCGTATTTGATATTGGCGCGTACTGAGCCGTCAAACAGGAAAGGCTCCTGCGGCACCAGGCCGATTTGCTGCCGGTATTGGCCCAAATTCAAACTACGTACATCTTGCCCATCCACCAAAATCTGGCCGCCCTGGAACTCATAGAAACGGGTGATGAGCCGGGCAATGCTGCTCTTGCCTGCTCCCGTGTGCCCCACCAGGGCGATGGTTTGCCGCGCCGGAATGTCCAGCGAAAAGTCGGGCAGCACCACTTCTTTGTCTGTGTAGCTAAAACGAATATGTTGGAACTGGATGTGACCTTTGAGCCTGTCTACCGGGTTGTCGGCCGTTTGTATGACTTTGGCTTCCGCATCAATGAGGGCAAAGGAGCGCTCAGAAGCGGAGAGGCCGTCCTGGAACTGGCTCCAGAAGGAGGCCACGTTGAGCATGGGCCACCAGAAGTAGCCCACCGATTGCATAAACAGATACCATTCCCCGGCGGAGATGCCGCCGGTGAAGCCAGCAAAGAAGGAATCGGGCAGGGTGGCCATGCCGCCGGCAAAGATGAGGATGGCGGTGCTGAGACCAGCGGCCAGGTTCAAGACGGGGAAAATAGCCACCAGGGTCATGCCCCGTTTGAGACCAGCGTGGTAGCCTAACTGGTTGTTTTCGTTGAAGGTGTGGTAAACGGCCGTTTCCTGGCGAAAACTCTTGGCCACAATAATGCCACTCACCGATTCCTGGATTTGAGCATTGATGGTGGCCGTCACCCGGCGAGCCTTTTGCGTCACGTCTCGGGCGATTTTGCGGAAGGCGAGGGCCAGGCCAATGGCGATGGGCGACATGATAATCAGGATCATGGTCAGCCAGACATTGATACTGAAGAGAACGGCCGTCATGATCAACACCAACAAAACCTGGCTCAACAAGTTCATGGTCAACGTCACCGTCTCGGCAAAATCCTGGGTATCCGAGGTGATGCGGCTCACCATCTTGCCCGAAGGATGCTCGTCGAAGAAAGACATATCATGCAGCACGGTGGCTTCAAACACATCCCGACGCAGTTGCAGCACCACATTACCCACCACATGGGCGGAGAAATATTGGCGGATGAAGTTAAAAAACCAGGCCGCTATGCCCAGCAGCAAGATACCGGCCGTCACCAGCAGCACCGCTTCCCGCGAGGGATTGCTTTCCAGCATGTCGATGCCCGCGGCGATGAGGATGGGGCTGGCCACCCCGGCCAGGGAGTTAAGGGCGATCATCACACCCACCAGCGCCATTTTCCGCGTGTAAGGCTTAAAGTAAGCGACAATGCGCTTCAGCAGTTCCTTGTCGCTGTACTGCCGGTCATAATCTTCTGTATCGAGTCCGTCTAAAATAAAACCCATGATGATCTTCGATTTTTGATTTTGGATTTACGATAGCTGTTTGACGTGACGCGGAATCGTCATTCGTCAATCAACAATCGTCAATCATAGCGGGCGAAGATGCGTCGATATGCTTCGCTGCGCCCCAGTAATTCTTCGTGTGTGCCCTGGTCGACCAGGCTGCCATTACTCAACACCAGGATATGATCCGCCCAGCGAATCTGGCTCAGGCGGTGGGTGATAAGGAATGTGGTGCGTTGGCTGCTGATGCGTTTCATGGCCCGCTGAATCTGGTCTTCGGTGGCGCTGTCGATGGCGCTGGTGCTGTCATCCAGAATGAGGATGCGCGGATCGGTGAGAAAGGCGCGGGCGATGGCGATGCGCTGCCGCTGCCCGCCGGAAAGCATGACGCCGCGTTCGCCCACCTCTGTCTGGTAGCCTTCAGCGAAACTTTGGATGAACTCATGCGCCTGCGCTTCTTTGGCTGCTCGTTCAATGGCCGCTTGATCCGCCCCGGGGCAGCCAAAGGCGATATTTTCCGCCAGGGTACGCGAAAACAGGAACACATCTTGTTCGATGGTGGAAATTTGGGAGCGCAGCGATTCTAAATTCCAGTCGCGCACATCTACGCCATCGACCAGCACCCGTCCCTCATCGGCGTCGAAGATGCGGTTAATAAGGCGCGTCAGGGTGGTCTTGCCGGAACCAGTCTGCCCCACAATGGCTACCGTCTGCCCTGCTTTGGCGGCAAAGCTGACGTCGTTGACGACGGCGCTGCTGTTGTCTGCGCCATTGTAGCTAAACCGGACATGTTCAAAGCGTACATCGCCGCGAATGGGTTGGCTTAAACCGGCCGTGTTTTCGTCTAAATGGGACTCCTCATTGAGAATTTCCAAGATACGTCGGCCGCTGGCCAGGCCCAGTTGCACCAGGTTAAAGGTGAAAATGGAGACGAAGGTGGGAAAGCGCAGGACGCCCAACAGCCCCATAAAGGTGACCACCTGGCCCAAGGTTAACATGCCCAATGACCAGAGGTAGATAGCTTGTAGAAAACCGAGGGCGATACAAATGCCCAAAATGAGCATGGGCAGATACCAGGCTTGAATGATGCCGTTTTTGATGAAATACTTTTTGTATAACTCCGCATTGGTGGTGAAACGGCGCAGTTCCTCGAGTTCCTGGGCGTTGCCTTTGACCACTTCAATGCCGGAGATAGATTCAGCCAGTCCGGCGTTCATGGTTCCGAATTGTTCGCGCATGGCTTCGCTCACCGGGTTGAGGCGGCGGGCATAATCCCAAACGGTGATGGCGTAAAGGAAAAGGTAGAGCGTGGGAACCAGCATCAACCGTGGTTCCAGCCGCCAGATGAGGACCAGCGGGGCAATGATGCCCATGAAGCCATCGACGAGCAGCATGACGCCGGGGCTAAACATGATGTTGAGCATACGCACGTCGTTGGTGGCCCGGGCCATGATGTCGCCGATGCGCTGGCGGCCGTGGAAGGATTGGTCTTTGCCCAGCAGGCTGACGTAGAGTTCGTCGCGGGTGTCGCGCTCCATGCGCTGCGCCACCACCTCGTTAGACCAGTTGCGGATCAAGCCCATGGTGGCCTGGATAATGGCGACCATGAGCGCGGCCAACGCCAGCATGAGCAACGCCTGGGTGGCCCAGTTGTCAGAGGTGAGCAGGTCGAAGGTTTCCCCGATGATCACTTGATTGTAGGAATAGGCGAAGTTGTTGATAACGGCCGTTACCAACACCACCAGCGGCAGCAGCGGGTAGCGGAACAAATGAGAAAGTATCCAGCGCCCCGATCCCTTACGGTTGTAACTGTATTCATTTTCAAGATGAAACTCGCGTTTTGCAGTGGTCATTAGTCAGGTAGTCGGGTAGTCGAGTAGTCGGGTAGTCGAGTAGTCAGGTAGTCGGGTAGTCAGGACATTGGCTGGGTGACTGTTCCGAAAAAGGTAAATTTATCCGCAGATTTCGCAGTTAACGCATATTTTTGTCGAGTGATTTTGTTTTTGCATGGTTGCCTGAACTTTTTTAGGATTACTTATATGTTTGATAATCATCTAATTAAAGTCGGTTATTATACCTCTTTTTAAGCGCAGAGAAATGGTTCGTTCATGAGCGGTATGTTACAATCTGTGGTTGTTTATAGCGCAATCAAACATTGCGCTATATTTTTGCACCGTGACCGTCCAGACCTGTCAGGTCTGGATGAGAAGCTGTATTTTATAATAGTGGACATAAGACATCCGGGGATAAATGTTTTATGGAGGATGAGAAAAGAAAATGAAGATGAAACAAATGAGCCTGCTGGTGGTGATAGCAGGGATTCTTTTTGCGGCGCTTAGTTGGTCCGGTCAACCGGCTGCGGCGCAGCAAAACCTTTTTAAGAACCCTGGTTTTGAAGAAGGGTATTTTAATCAAGATGGCATTCCTGAAATTGCCGTACCCAATGGTTGGCGGATGCACTGGGTGGATGGTCAACCATTCAACGGCTCCAATGGCAATGCCCACCGCCCGGAAACAGTGGTGTGGAATATTAAAGATGCTCCCCTCAATGAACAGACGCTTTTCTTTAAAGATGGCTCTTACGCTTTCAAAATCTTCAAAGGGTGGGCGCCGGTTTATTCGGCCTTATCGCAAGATGTGACGGGCCTGGAAGTGGGGCGGAAGTATCGTGTGGCGGCGCCTATTTATATTGACATTGTAGAAAACTATGAAGGCCGCAAGCATCCCCCGAGCAAGTTGGATTCCGGGCAGGTACGTATCGGCGCCGGTGAAACGGGCGTGGCCTGGCGGGATGAAGCCAATATTCAATACAGCGGTTGGTGGACGGCCGGTAACATTTCCCCTTTTTATCTGGCTTACCCCATTTTCCTCCACGAGTTCACCGCCACCTCGCCCAATATGACGGTTTGGATAGAAACGGCTTCGCTTGATCCTTATATCAACAACGGCTTCTTCATGGATGGACTGTCGCTGGTGGCGTTGGATTCTTTCGACACGGCGGTACCGGCCAACCCGGCCGCCAGTGCTGGCGTTGCTTCTGTGCCGGTGGTGGCCGCCGGACCTACCTCTCCCCCGCCGCCCACGGCTACGCCTCGTTCAGATGGGGCAGTAATTCATGTGGTGCAGGCAGGGGACACCTTCTGGAGTTTAGCCATTCAATATGCGGCCACGATGGGTGTCACTGCCGAAGAAGCGCTGACGCTCATTCCTGAACTGAACGGTAATCCCGCCTTTTTTAATCCGGGTGATGAACTGATCATTGTGCCGCCGGGGAAAACACCAACGCCGGAACCGTCGCCAACGATTGAAGCCGAAAGCACAGTGGAGGCCACGCCAGAAGCGGCCCCTACAGCAGAGGTGGCTGTTAAGCCTCTCGAAGAAGCGGCCGCCAATAGCGGGACGACGAATGGCGTTTGCGTGATTGTTTATGAAGACACGGACGCCGACGCCGTTTATTTTATTGAGAATGAAAATTTGCTGGCTGACGCGGCCGTGACGTTATTCCGAGATGGCAAAAATGAAGCCTCTTTTGTGACGGATGGCATTAATGAGCCGTATTGTTTTGAGAATTTAGAAGCAGGTACCTACCAGGTGCAGGTTTACCCGCCGGCCGGGCATCGGGCTACCACGCCGGAAAGCTGGGCGGTGGCGGTCTCAGATGGGGTGATTATTCCGGTGACCTTTGGCTTGGCGCCGACCCCGCAGGAGGTGGCGGCGGTGGAACCGACTGCGGCTGTGGCTGGTGAGACGGGGGCGGCTGATGCAGAAACGGCCGTTTCCCCCGAAGCGTCATCTGGTGGTTTAGGCAACATTAGCGGGCTGCTCTTGATTGGCGCGGCAGTGGTAGTGCTGTTGGCTGGCGTGGGCGTGTTCTTGCTGCGGCGCGGCTAAACGAGTGCGATTG
>CAZXVH010000095.1:17014-21183 GCA_964643965.1 uncultured Ardenticatenaceae bacterium | reverse complement strand
AAGACTACAAGACTACAAGACTACAAGACTACAAGACTACAAGACTACAAGACTATCCGACTACAAGACTACAAGACTACAAGACTACTTGACTGCTTGACTACTCGACTACCAAAGGAGACTGACATGGCTAAACCCAAGCCAAAAGTAACCCTGTCCCGCCCCATCCAGCCCAAATCAGACGCCTTTGACGCCCTCTTTGCCGGAGAAGACGATATAGAGCAGGCGGCCGGCTTGCAGCTGCTCGCCCTGCGCCTTGACGCCATCACCCCAGACCCCGGTCAGCCGCGCAGCACCTTCCCGGACGAAACCATCACCGAACTGGCCGACTCCATCAAACAAGATGGCGTCATACAGCCTATTGAAGTGACCCAGGTGCGCGACGGGCAGTATATGATCGTGCATGGCGAACGGCGCTGGCGCGCCGCCCAACTCGCCGGCCTCGCCACCATCCCGGCCGTTGTGCGTCGCCGCTCTTACGACGAAGTGACCCGCTTCGTGCGCCAGTTGGTGGAAAACATCCAGCGCGAAGACCTCAACGACATCGACCGCGCCTTCGGCATGGTGCGTCTGCGGGACCTCATGCAAGAAGAACTCAACGCGGAAATAGCGGCCGGCGTCGTCAGCAGCAAACCCCATGCGCACAGCATCAGTTGGGCCAAAGTCAGCGAACGTCTCGGCTTCACCCGCCAACGCGCCAGCCAGATCATCCAACTGCTCGACCTGCCCGAAGAAATCAAAGAAGGGGTGCGCCAGGGTGAAATCAGCGAACGGGATACCCGCGCCCTCAAAGGACTTAAACCGTCGCAGCAGCGGGCGCTCTTCCGCGCTTTGCAGGCGGAAGATGTCTCGCGGCAAGAATTCAAACAGGTGGCTCGCTTCCTCAAACAAGAAGCGCCCGACATGACCGTCTACCAGGCTATGCGCGTCCTGGCAGCGCCGCTGCCCCCGGCCACTGAACCTGCATTCGATTCTTCCTTCGGCCAGGCCGACCACCAGTCCGACAGCGAAATCAGCGCCGGCCGCTTTACCGCAGAAGAGGCGTTCGCCGTGGAGGCCAACACCCTGCCCACTGGCAAAAGCATCACCGCCTTGCAGCGCCTGCATTGGATTCGAGGCCACCTGGCCCGCACCACCAGCCAAAATCTCACCGCCGCCGAGCAGCAAGAAATGAAACGTCTGCTCAAACTAATCCAGGAAGATGTCAACTCGCTGCTAAATGCCTTAAAAGGTTTGTAAGCGGTTGTGTGGCGGGCGGCGAGTTCCCTCTGCGACTTGCCACCTGCGACCTGCCACCCGCCGCCACCCATCCATCCTTTGAAAAGGAGTTTAAAAAATGTCACCCAAAACCATCATCATCACTGGCGCTTCACGCGGGCTGGGGCTGGCTGTAGCCCAAGACGCCGCGGCTTTAGGCGCCAACGTCGTCCTGTTCGCCCGCTCCGCCGATAAGCTGAAACAGGAAGCGCACTACATCCGTGAAGCGGGCGGCTCCGCCCTGGCCGTACCTGGCGACATCAGCCAGTTGGCCGACTGCCAGCGCCTGGTGGAGAAAACCATCAACCATTTCGGCCGCATCGACAGCCTGGTGCATAACGCCGGCGTACTGGAACCCATCGCCCCCATTGCCGAAGCGGATCCGGCACAGTGGCGGCACAATCTCATCGTCAACCTGCTCGGTCCGCTGATGCTGACGCAGGCCGCCCTACCCTACCTGCGCCAGCACCGGGGGCGCGTCATCCACGTCTCCAGCGGGGCGGCCACCTACGCCATCCCCGGCTGGAGCGCCTACTGCGTCACCAAAGGGGGGCTCAACCAGTTGAACCGTGCCCTGGCTGTGGAAGAAGAGATGGTCACCAGCCTCGCCGTGCGCCCCGGCGTGGTCGATACTGAAATGCAGGCGCTCATCCGCACCCTGGGCGCAGATGGCATGCCCGCAGAAGCACACCAGCGCTTTGTGCGCCTCAAAGAGGGGGGCGAACTGCTGCCGCCGGCGCTGCCCGGCGGCGCCCTGGCGGTGCTCGCCCTTTACGCCCCCCGCCAGTGGGACGGCGACTTCCTCTCCTGGGATGAAGAGCGCGTGCAAGAATTGGTGCGCAAATATGCCACCAGAGGGGATTGACGATTGACGATTTGGGATTGACGATTTACGATTAAGGCGTCCCTCGTCATTCAATTTTATAAGTACCGCCAGAAGGAGCGAACATGGCAACCAATCAAGAAATCAAAAACGCCCTCAACAGCTATTTCAGCCTGGGGGAAATCAATACCCTCTGTTTTGACTTGGGTTTTCCTTACGAAGATATACAAAGCAGTGGCAAAACCAATACCATCATTGCCTTGGTCGAATATGCAGGGCGCATGAAGCAAACAGCCCGTCTGATTGCCTATATCAATCAGGCACGGCCTCATGCGAATTTAGACCCGGCCGTGCCTGAAAACAAAGAAAATCCATCAACAACCACCCCCCAGGCAAATCAAACGCCAGCCGGAGGAACCAGTATCACCATTCACGGCAATGTGATTGGTGGCGTTGTGGGCGGTGGCAGTGTACAAGCCGAGAATATCGCGGGGCGAGACATCATCATTGGGCAGGAGCCACAAAATAAACAGGAATTCCAAGACCAATTAGCCGCATTAGAGGCGCTGCTCAAAGAAGCCATTGCCAACGGCGAAATTCCTGCCACCGATGCAAATTCAGTGCAAAGTGACGTGCAAGATGCTGTCGAAGAGGCGGCGAAAGAGGAGCCAAGTCCTAAACGCTTGACGAGCCGCCTGGAATATGTGCAAGAAGTGCTGGACAAGGCTGCTGGGGTGACGGGCGCGGCTGGGAAAGTGGGCAGCGCCGTACTCAAAGCCGCGCCCATCGTGGCCGGCTTGGTCAAAGCCGCTTCCATCCTGTTTTAACCGCCACCCAGGGAAACCGCAACCATGACAGAAGAAAGCTCACCCACCGAGCAAACCAATTTCCAGGGCAACGTCACCGGTTCAGCCGTGGGCGGGGGCACGGTGAATGCCCACAACATTGCTGGACGCGACATCCACGAGCATCATTACGGCGCACGGGAAATTCAATACCCGGTGGCGAATTTGCCGCTTGCCAATCCGCATTTTGTGGGGCGGGAGACGCATTTAGAGATGCTGACGGCAGCGCCGGCTGGCTCTGCCACGACCATCACCCAAACGATTGCCGGACTGGGTGGCGTGGGCAAGAGCCAGATGATGCTGCACTTTGCCTACCAGCAGCGCCGCCAAAACGCCTACGACATTATCTGGTGGCTGCGGGTGGATGAAGCGCTGGCCGAAGACCTTTTGGCCTTAGGACGGCAGTTGGGATTGGCGGTGCTGGGTTTGCCGCAGGAAGACGGGGTGCAGTTGGTACGCAGCTGGCTCAACAGCACAGACAAACGGTGGCTGCTCTTGTGTGACAACGCCGACGAAACGGAACCACGTCGTTTGCGTCATTTTCTACCCCAAAATCCCAAAGGGCGCATTCTCATCACCTCGCGTAATCCCCATTGGCAAAGTTTGGGGTCAGTGCTGCGGCTGGATGTGTTTACGCCAGATGAAGCAGCTGCATTTTGGCGAGAAAAACTGGGAGCCGGTGATGAGACAAAGCGGGCGGAGCTGGCAGCGGAACTGGGCTTTTTGCCGTTGGCGCTGGAACAGGCGGCGGCCTACATGGCTGAAAACAGCTTGAAAGCCGAAGCCTACCTGGCGCTGTACCAGGCGCGGCGACAAGCGTTGTGGCAAGATACGCCTCCACCAGACGATTACCACGCCACCATTACCACCACCTGGAACATCAGCTTTGCCCGGGCGCGGCAAACCCCGGGCGCCGCCGACCTGCTCAACCTATGCTGCTTTTTAGCGCCCGACGACATCCCGCTGGCGCTGCTGATAGACCACGCCGAGGTGCTGCCCCCTGACCTGGCGGCCGTGCTGCCTGACGACCTGGCGCGAAACAAAGCGCTGCATGCCTTAACGGGCTACTCCCTGCTGACAAGGCAAGATGGCACAGTAACAATCCATCGCCTGGTGCAAACCGTAGCCCGTGACCAGATGAAGACAGAATTGGCACAAACATGGGTAGAAGCCGCTGTTGACCTGCTGCGAAAAGCATACCGCTATGACCCCCATGACATGAATACCTGGCCCATGTGTGCTGA
>CAZXVH010000095.1:0-16914 GCA_964643965.1 uncultured Ardenticatenaceae bacterium | reverse complement strand
GCGCCATGGGGAATCTGAGCGAAGCACGGCCGTTTTACGAACGCGCCCTGGCCATCCGAGAGCAAGCGCTGGGGTCCGACCATCCCGACACCGCCCGCAGCCTCAACAATCTCGGCGCACTCCATAGAGCCATGGGGAATCTGAGCGAAGCACGGCCGTTTTACGAACGCGCCCTGGCCATAAACGAGCAAGCGCTGGGGCCAGACCATCCCGACACCGCCCGCAGCCTCAACAATCTCGGCTACCTCCATAGAGCCATGGGGAATCTGAGCGACGCACGGCCGTTTTACGAACGCGCCCTGGCCATTACCGAGCAAGCGCTGGGGCCCGACCATCCCGACACCGCCCGCAGCCTCAACAATCTCGGCTCCCTCTTGCAAGACATGGGGAATCTGAGCGAAGCACGGCCGTTTTACGAACGCGCCCTGGCCATCCGAGAGCAAGCGCTGGGGCCAGACCATCCCGACACCGCCCTCAGCCTCAACAATCTGGCGGTATTGAGCTATTACGAAAATGATAAAGCAGAAGCGGCACATCTGATGCAGCGGGCTTTAATAATCTGGGAGGCTGCCTTGGGATCAGACCATCCTGATACGCAAAGTTCCCGCCAAAGCCTATCCATTATTCAATCTGAATTGAATTCATAATCCAGTAGGGGCGAAGCAGGTGGGCATGGCCTGGGTCACAACAAACGGCCTTCGCTCCACCTGCCTCGCCCGTGTTGATGCCGCGCCAGGCCGCCTCACGGGCGAGTGCGCTACCTGTGCCATATACGCTTTCCCTTGCTTAACGACCCTATAAATCTGGTATAATGTGGCACAAATACCATCCGAAAAAAAATCTGGAGACCCCTCCTGGGTAATGAAAATCATGGATGACAAAAAAACAATCAAAGAATCTGTCGCCACCTATACCACCATCCCCAGCACATCTACCATTATTGAACCATTTGTGCAGCGCGGCCTCTTTGAAAGCGAAGAAAAAGCGGTAGCTGAACTAGCACGGACTTACGTCGTAGCTCAAATTCAACAGTATCAAAAGAAAATCGAGGCGCTGCAAGCGCAGTACGGCATGAGTTATGAGCAGTTTGAAGCGTATTTACAAATACGGGCCAATGAGCTGCTCAATTCGCCGAATCCTACGCTGAATCAAGCACTCATGCGTGAAGAGGATGATGCTTTCGATTGGAAAACGGCTCTTGAAATGCAGTCGAGTTGGTTGGGACTGCAAGTTGAGGCTGGTTTGTGATCAGCTTACCGCATTTGTTGAATTTTGTAGTGACATCGCTCGAACAATGTCCCTTGTTCGACAGCGTAGATATTCTCTCAACACACTTGTTTTCAGCCAGTCAGTTTGTTATCAAAGTACGCGCTGTGACAGAAGGGCGTACCTTGATGTTGCAAGTACGGTATTACGGCAATGCCAACCATTTGGATTACGCATACCAACTGGTAAAGGACGACACGCCTATTTTGCGTTGGGATAATAAAGAGCATTTTCCATCGTTGACCACCCATCCACATCATTTTCATCAAGCAGACGGCCGAGTTGAATCATCTCCTTTGACAGGCGATCCTGAGCATGATTTGCCCCTTGTCCTTGATTATCTTTTAGCCCTCCCAGCACGATAGCGGTGCAGAAGTTCGACTTCCCCCAAGAAGTCGAACTTCTGGGGGAGGTTGGGTACAATGACGCCCATGACCATTCAAGGACACGCCACCCCCAGCGGCACACAAGCCGTCGCCCAAAACCATCCCCACCTCCCGTATGCGCCCCTGGCTGATACCGGGCTGCTCGTCAGCCGGGTGGGGTTTCGCGCTTCTTCGCTCACGGCCGCTCCCGAAAACCAGGCAGTCCGGTTAACCCAGGCTTTGGCGCAAGGGGTCAATCTGGTGGATACCTCAAAGATAGAGGGAGAGATAGAGATAGAGATAGAGCAAGAGCGAGAGGGGGTTGTGTTGTTGGGGAGAGTGGGCTATGTGCAGGGGGAGGTGTATGAATGGGCGGCGACGCGGAAGGATGAAGGACGGCCGTTTCCCAATATCGTCAAATTCTCCCAAGAAACCGACCACTGCATCCATCCCGACTTCCTGGGCGCATTCTTGACGCGCAGGCTGGAGGCGCTGAATTTGGCGGCTCTGGACGGGCTGCTGCTGCATAATCCCGAACTGTATTTGCAATGGGCGGATCGCGTCGGCGTTTCTTTGCGCGAGGCGCAGCGCACCTTTTACCAGCGTATTAAGCTGGCTTTTGAATATCTGGAGCAGGAAGTGGCCGCCGGCCGCCTCCAATTTTACGGCATCAGCAGCAACGCCCTCGGCCTGCGCCGCGAACACCCGGCGTTTGTCTCTTTGAGCGCCATTCTGGAAAGCGGCGATTACCCTCATTTTAAACTGGTGGAACTGCCGTTGAATTTGCTGGAAACAGGGACCGTCACCCAAATCAATCAGCCCAACGGCGTGGATAGTGCCCTGGATGCGGCGGCAAAGGCAGGGGTGGCGCTGCTGGTGAAGCGGCCCCTCACTGCCAGGCGGGGCGAAACATTCTTGCGCCTGGTGGATGTGGCCCCGCCCGATTATCCGGCCACGCCAGAGGATGTGTCAACCGCGGTTGACAGTTTACTGGCGCTGGAAAGTGAATTCCGCATGGATGTTTTGCCGGCGCTGGCGCTCGACGCCGAAACCCAGGTCGATTTGCAGCACAAACTGCGCATCGGCCACATGCTGCAAGGCAAATGGGGCGGCTTTGCCGGTTACTGGAACTGGCTCGACATCCGCTCTTATTTTATCTTGCCGGAAGCGCAGAGCGCCATCCAAACGCTGCAACGCCTCCCCAAACCGCCGTTTACGCTGCCAGGCTGGCTGAGTGTGTACATTGAGATAGTCAACCAACTGTTGGCGGCGCTGACGGCGTTTTATCAGCAGCGGGCGCATGGCGAGATCAAGCAGATTCACGAGCGGGCGATGGCGTGTGAGGCGGAATGGACGGGCGAAGGGGTGCGGGAAACGGCCGTTCTCGCCCTCCTCTCTACTTCCCCCATCACCACTATCATGCTGGACGGGTCCCAGTTGGTTGATCTTAACCCTATTCTGTCCGCACTGACGCCGCCCCCCACGCCAAAACCCCGGCGGGAAGCGTGGCGAAAATTGGGACAGGGAACAGGGGACGGTGAACAGTGGACAGTGGACAGGGGACAGTGGATAGGGGGCAGAGGGCAGTGAACAGGGGACAGGGGGCAGAGGGCAGTTTCATTCTCGCTTAATCCCTTCCCTTTGTTAGAATTAGACCTGCCGCCTTATTTTTGCACGACAATAAGGTGGCAGGTCTCAAATAATTAAATTAAGGAGCGAGTGAAACTGTGAGTGATCTCAAGGCATTACAAGAGCAGTATGAGCAATTTAAAAGCATGGGGCTGGCGCTCAATATGCAGCGCGGCCAGCCATCGGACGCCGATTTTGATTTATCTAACAAGATGTTGACCATTGTTGATGAGACGGATGTGGTGACGCCCGGCGGCGTCGACATCCGTAATTATGGTGGCAGCGTGGCCGGTTTGCCGGAAGCGCGGCAGCTTTTTGGCGATATGCTGGGCGTCCGGCCGGAAGAAGTCATCGTGGGCAACAATGCCAGCCTCAAGCTGATGAGCACTACCTTGATGTGGGCCTTGATCAAAGGGTTGAAAGATAGCCCCCGCCCCTGGAGCCAGGAAGAGACGGTCAAGTTTATTGTCACCGTGCCCGGTTATGACCGCCATTTCACGGTGCTGGAAACGTTGGGCATTGAAATGGCGGCCGTGCCCATGACCGCCGATGGGCCTGATATGGACGCTGTAGCCGCGCTGGCCGCCAACGACGCCAGCATTAAGGGTATTTTCTTCGTGCCCACTTACAGCAATCCCACCGGCGACACCGTATCGGATGAAACTGTGCGACGATTGGCCAGTATGAAAACAGCGGCGCCCGATTTCACTATTTTCGCCGACGACGCTTACATCGTCCATCACCTCACCGATGACCCGGTAAAACCGCTCAACTTGCTGCGGGCCTGCGAAGCGGCCGGCAACCCGGATCGCGTCTACCTGTTTGGTTCCACCTCCAAAATTACGTTTGCCAGCGCCGGCCTTGGTTTTATGGCAGCCAGCAGCGCCAATGTGGCCTATATCAGCAAATTGATGGGCACACAGTTCATCGGCCCCAATAAAATCGAACAGTACCGGCACGTTAAATTTCTCAACAGTTATCCTGGCGGCATTCCCGGTTTAATGCGCGAACATGCCCGGCATTTGAAGCCGAAATTTGACGCCATCATAGAGGTGTTGACGCGGGAACTGGGCGGTACAGGATTGGCAACCTGGACCACTCCCAAGGGGGGTTATTTCATCAGCCTGGACACCACCAAACCGGTCGCCGACCGGGTGGTGGCATTGGCCAAAGAGGCGGGGGTGGCCTTGACTCCGGCCGGCGCCACCTATCCGCATGAGGTTGATCCCAACAACGCTAATATCCGCCTCTCGCCCAGCCGCCCGCCGGTGGCAGAAGTGGCACAGGCGATGGAAGTGGTGGCGCTGTGTGTGAAACTGGCTTCAGCAGAGTATGAGGCGCGTGAGGCATGATGCGTGAGCCATGACGCATAAAAAACGAAAGGCCCGGATTTTGTAATAAAATCCGGGCCTTTTTTGTCATCAATAGGAATCTGGTCAAACCAGGTCATTTAGAAGGGCCATTCCTCATCAGTCAGGGAAATGAACCACTCGTTTAGCCAACCCATAATCTCCTGAAATTTTTGAGACGGCGCCAATTTGTATGAAGTAATACCGAACCGTCGATACAGCTCACCATATGTTGCCCCAAATTCATTACGGCCGCTTTTTTTACCCTGCTCAATAGCTACCAGTTTAATCGCCTGGCTGATCTGCATGGCCTGATCTTGTGTCACAACGGCCCCATCTGCCGCAATAGCGCCTTCCAAATCGCCCAGGCGACGTCCATAATCCTCAATTTTCGCTTCAATCGCAATTTGCTGCCGGGCCAGTTTTACAACCGCCTGGGCAATAAGATAGGCTTGCACCGTATCAGTATCAGCAGCCTTCAGCAACGATTGAAAATCATCGTCAATCGTTAGCTCCCCTGACTGAAAAGCCTCCCACAATATTCGCGCCGCATTGCGCTGCAATTGTTCCAGTTTAGAACGCACATCCTCTTTAACAGAGGCGATGCGAATACCTGTCAACCATAATGGAACCATGTCAGTCCGCAATACCTGGGTGCGACGACGTTGGGCAGTATTACCCTGAGTAGACAAAACGTCTACCCAGGTCAACCCATCATTCAAAACCGGGTTGTTTCGTATACGGCGTGTCTGGCCCTGCGTGTCGATTCCCAGCGCATCACACATATGGGCTACAACCACATAAATCTGCCCATCTGGCAAACGCGCGGCAGTTACGGAATCCCCATACATTTCCACATCTTTCTGTTCAATTGGTTGTAACGATTTTTCAGCCATCAACCACGCTCAAGCAAAGATTATTCAGTTACATCTTCATCATCAAGCCAGGATTCTACTTCTGCTTCTTCGGCCGACATGTCTTCCTCAACCACCTCATCGCCGCTGCCTCTCATACCGCGTAAGACGAAGGCGTACCAGATCAATACAAACGCGATGAACAGCAAGAAAAAGCCAAAGCCATAGATAACCCAGCCCACGGTAAATAAGGGCGCCATCATCAAAACCAGGGCTGCCAGGATGAAAGCAACGCCAGTGATGATATGGGAACCATCCTTATGCCCCTGACGGCGCACATGAATGCCTTTATAAATTTCCAAGACGCCGCTAAACAAGGCTAATGCCGCCAGGATGATGATCAATAGTTCTGGCGCGACCGCTAAAATTTTGAGGGGATTTAAGACGACAAATAAACCGGCAATTACCCCTATCAGGCCGATGAGGATATCAAGCCACCACTTACTATTTTCCATGCGGTGCATAACGCCGCCAATGGCTGTAAATATGCCGCTGATAAACAAGAAACCACCGGCAAAAATGGTCATGATCAACAATGTAGGCTGGGTCCAAAAAAGCATGAGCAGCGCCCAAATGCCGATACCAATGCCACGCAGTAAAACAACCCACCAGGCGGCGGCCATCAGTTTGTTCATTTCTCTATCGTATAAAGACATAATTTCCTCCTAGTTTGACATAATTATAATACAGTGGGACAAGGTTGCAAGGTGGCAGGGTTCCCACATCATTTACTTTCTAATTTCCTCTCGATTTCTTTTTCCAGGCGTTCAATCTCTTTTTTCAATTGACTTTCTTCCTGGGTCAACGTGTGCAGGTTTGTTTCAGTCGCTTCCAGGCGATCTACGTATTGGCTGCGCACCCGCCCTTCTTTGCCTTCAGCGGAAAGCGCCTGCATGTTGCCCTGGATTTGCGTTTGGGCCGCATAAATCTTTTGGCGCTCTTGCTCTATTTCGCCGAGGCGCTGCTTTTGCTGATTGATTTTCTCGAGAAGAGCCAGGATTTGAGCGATGAGATCGTGGGTGCTGCGGTCGATGAGGCCCTGGTGCAAGAAGCGTTGTAGATTGACATAAGATTGACGCTGAATTTCCTCACGGCGTTGATTCAAACGACGGCTGTTGACGCGCAGCGTGGTTTCCGTTTTTGCCGCGACGGTGACGGTAAAGCGCACACTTTCTTCGGTGGTTTCGGCCGGTTCTGGCGTATCAAAGAGGTCATAATGGGCATTGCGGGGATGCTCCACAAGAACGTTCATTGGCTTGGCGCTGGTATTGTGGATCTGATACTGGCGCCAGCGAATGTCCCATTCTTCAAACAGGAGATAAGCCCCTTGAATCGACAAGCCACGAAGCTGCGTTTCCGCACCGTTTTGCTCACGGACGCGCACACCCAGTTCCACCGCGTAAGGGATGATAAACTCGGCGCTGTCGGCGGTGAAGGGCAGCACCGCTTCACCCACGTAATCGCCGCCCTCAATAACAGTGGCGGGGCCGCGTTCCAGAGTCAAGCCGGTGCTATTGCTCATGCGCAAGGTGGCGATGGGGTGGGCGGCTAATTTGGCGCTGTTGTAGATCAGTTCTTTGCGATAGGGCAGATTGGTGGCGAGGATGGGAACCATGGCTGATTGGCCCCGGCCGACGCTGACGGGGGTGGTGAGATGGTATTGGAACAACTCGCCCAGGGCCTCGCCGCTGGAGGAGACGGCTACGGATTCGACCATGTCACGCCGGGAGAGTTTGGCGGCTCGAGCCTGGGGCGCAGGGGCCGCCGGTGACATGGCCCGCATCATGGCCGGCTCAGGGGCAGAATACGCCACATCGCCAAAGGCGGCCGCGCCAGCAGCCAATTCGACAGGGCCAGGGGCAACGCGGGATTCTTCTTCGATAAACGGCCGTTCCGGAGTAAATGGCGTATACAAATCATAGACAAATGAAATGGGCATGCCCGCCACCAGAGAGAGTGAAATCTCGTTTAGCTCCTCCTCCAGCCGATTGTCGAAAATACCCCAGCCCAGGAGCAACGCCTGCGGGCCATCTTCCGCTTCCGGGTCGGCCACCAGGCGGTAACTGACGCGCCAGGTGGGGGCGGGAGCGATATAGCTCACAGAGAGATCATGCTCGCCGGGCGTCAGACGAATGGTGACATCCCGGTATTGCTCTTGCGTTTGCGCTACTTGCAGGAAAAAGCGCAAGTCGGCCGCCCCCCGTTCGTCGAGGATATCGGCGCTTTGTACTCGACCGAGCGGGAAGATCTGCACCTGGGCGGCCTCGTCTTGCAGCAGAGAGACCAATGAATCAGTAACCGGTTGACGCTCTGGCAATTCATCGAGACCGAGGAGGGTACCAACGGCCGTTTCTCCCTGATCCAGCTGCAAAGAAACCCGTCGTCCGCGCAGACCCACCAGCAAATCACGCAGGCTGCGCTCGTCGCTCAAGCGGATAGAGCAGCCCGCCAGCCGTTCTTCCCGGCTCTGCGGTGTGGCATAGTCGATGCCCAATACCTGGCCGTCGCCCCAATCAATGGCGGTCAGGCTCTTGAGGATGTCGTTCATCTCCTCGACGCGGAAGGAAAGTGAGACTTCCTCGCCCGTCAAGGCGGCGCGGCGCTCAAAAAATCCGACGCCATGTTTGTACAAGGTCAAGCGGGTGATGGGGAAAGTGGACATGAAGCCTCCTGAATCAGTAAACAGTAAACAGTAAACAGTGGACAGTAAACAGTGGTCAGTGGACAGTGTGTAGTGGTCAGTGAAAACTATTTTACCACAGGGGCAGTTGAAATGTGGGGCGTTTGCCGTCCAGGAGGACGAACGGTTTGAGGCGTTTGGTTTGTACGCCGATGTGACGCAGGTCGTCGATGTGGCGCAGGGTTCCCTGGCGGCGGGCGGAGAGGATGGAATCTGCGCCGCCAGGGCCAATGCCGGGGATGCGCAGTAGTTCCTGGCGCTCGGCGCGGTTTAGCTCCACAGGATTGTCTTGCAAATGGGATTGCGCCCAGGCCAGTTTAGGATCGATTTCCAGAGGTAGATTTCCTTCCTGCGTAAACGGTAAATCCTCGAGGTCAAAGCCGTAATCGCGGAAGAGAAAAGAGGTCTGGTAAAGACGGTGTTCGCGCAGCCGGTCGGAAGGGGGCAGATGGGCCAGTGGTGTGTCAGGTATGGGGCGGAAGGAAGAGTAGTAAGCGCGGGCGATTCGTACTTGCTTGTAGAGATATTCGGACGTGGAAAGCAGTTCCAGGTCTGTTTCCCCCACGGCGCCCACCACAAATTGGGTGGTGGTGGAAGGCCAACGGCCGTTCCAACCCAAATGCGCCGGTTCATTCTGCCGAATCTCTTCAATCATCTGTAACGGCCGTACCAGTTCCGCCAAAAACTGCTTCTTGGGGGCCAGCAGCGCCAGTCGTTTATCATTGGGCGCTTCCAAATTTACAGAGAGACGATTGGCATAACGCATGGCCTGGCGAAGCTGCTCCTTTTCCGCGCCGGGCATCACTTTCAGATGAATGTAACCCCGAAAATGATGCTTTTTGCGCAGAATTTCGGCGGTTATGTTAAGTTTTTCTTGGGTATTGACGCTGCCTTTAATGATGCCGGAACTGAGAAAGATGCCATCTACCACGCCCGCCCGATACAAGTCCATAAAGGAGTGCGCCATTTCTTCTGGTTTGAAGGTGACACGACGGCCGTTTCGGCCGGCGCGAAATGGGCAGTAGTAGCAGTCCCGTTCACAGGCAGAGGTGAGCATGGTTTTAAGCAGGGGGATGCTCTTGCCGCCCGGCATTTTGGCATGGTGAATGCCGAGGTCGCGCTGCAAATCAGGTTTTTGAGAGGAGGCTGGCGAATGATTGGCAAAAGGGACGCCGCAAGGCGCCAGCTGCGGCGCGGACCGGAGGCCAATCTCTTCAGCCGGTTCCAGGTCAGCATTTTCGGCGAGATGCTTGAATTTGGTGATCGAATCCATGCGCTAATTATAGAACATTCGTTCGACGCAGGCAACCATGAGTCAAAGTCTGCGTACCCAAGATCAGAGCTTCATAAACCGTTTCTCAATATCAGTTACCTGAGCCAGGCAGGCATCGTCGGTTTCATTGGCCTGGTAGGCAGTGGCAAACCAGCTTTCCAGGATTTCTTTAGCCATGACCTCAGAGGTACGACGGATGGAAAGGCAGAGGACGTTGGCGTTATTCCAGAGTCGGGCGCCCCGAGCGGTTTCGGCGTCAGCGCACAGGGCCGCGCGGATACCGGGCACTTTATTGGCGGCCAAACTGACGCCAGTTCCCGTCCAGCAAAAGAGAATGCCCTCGTCGGCTCGTCCGTCCCGCACCGCTTCCGCCACCTGCCGCGCCACATCGGGCCAATACGTTTCTATGCCGGCTAAAGGGCCAAACAACATCAGGTCATGGCCGCGCTCCTGCAAATCAGCCACCACCGCCTCGGTTAAGTGGGTACGTTCATCAGACCCTACTGCAAGTTTCATAAGTATCTCCGATTTTAGTGTACAGTGTACAGTTTACAGTGAACAGTTTACAGTGTACGGTGTTGCCTGGCGCAGCGCTTTCTCTTCCAATTTTTGCTGCGCTCCTGGCAGAGTCAATGGTTCAATGGGGTAACGGCCGTTATTTCAATGATCCACATGTTAACATTTCCACGTTCGGTTTAGTGTATTTTATAAACTATTGTCAAGTGGCAAAACGCGCTTGACAAACGGCCGTAAAATATGGTTGGATGGGAGCAGAGCCGTCAAACCAATTTTTTGTGGATTGGAGATCGCGCTCGTTCCTTATAAAAGTAAGCTGATACACCAAAACAAGGAGTGGTGAAATCATGTTAAAAAATGGCGCTTTTTCTGATGGCTGGACCGATATGCCTCCGGTAGGGAACCTCATCAATCAACAACCGCATGGCTGGACGCTGCACTGGATCAATCCGGGCGAGTCGCTCTTTGGCGCGGGGGACACGGCGCAAGGGGTTCCTGAATGTGTGCATAAACTTTCTCACCAACTGCCGCCCAATGAACAGGCAGGGGGCAGCAATGCTCTCATTTTGGCAGGTAATGCCACTTACAAAATTTTCCACGGCGGCGCTCCGTTTGGCGCAGAACTCAAGCAAACGGTAACCGGCCTGAAAGCAAACAGCGAAGCCACCTTAACCGTCCCTGTTTTTGTAGACCTGCATGGTGAGCCGGATCCCTTTGGCGCAGAGTCCGGAGTGTGGGTGAATGGCGAAGGGGGCTGGGTTCATGGCGGGCAGATGGGCAATCGCCGCTGGTTCCGGCACACGGCCACGTTCACAGTTCCGGCGGATGGCAACGCGGAGATCGTGATTCGCGTCAAGAGCAAGTGGCCCCGTCCCAAGGATTTTTTCATCGACGGCATTGTCCTACAAGCGGAGTTCACTGGGGGTGAAGATGATGATCCCATTGTGGATGATGATGAGAATATGTTGGGAACGGCCGTTACCGTGCGCGTCCCCAGCAGTCTCGGCCTGGAAATCGTCACCACCACCTGCCACACTCCGGGCGTCATCGTCATTTCCGTGCCTGAAGGCGTTGAGGTAAAAATCTCATAACAACCATGTGGAGACGCCCCGCTTAATGATTAAAAAATAAAACAGATGATCATTGCTGTAGCGTGAGACAGACATGTGCCCCACGCCCACGTGCCGGGTTCTGCGAGAGCCGTTCACACGTGGGCGTACGAACTCTGCTATCATCCGATTTAATTTTAAAACTGCTACCAAAACGCCTCATTTCCCCGTACGAAATTATCAATCAACTGGATAAATGTTTTGGTATGCTGATCTAAGTAAGCATCCTTCAATGAAACAAGTGTGGGCTGGCTGCTCATAGAGGGCAAATCCTTTATATCAAGGTAAACCAATCTCCCATCTGCCACGTGATCTTGAACATAATACTCAGGCAGCAGGGCAATTCCCTGATTTTCTAACAAGAGTTGAATGGCCATCACGGCGGGCGCCCACAAAACAGCCCCACCGCTACCTGGACGGGCTTGCTCTGCTATCTGCTCGATAACGGCCGTTACCCCAGGATTCAACGTCGCCCGAAACAAGGTATGCGCAAATAAATCTGAAATCAGCAGAGGCTCCGATTGTTTAACCAACGGATGATCAGGAGAAGAAACAGGCAAAACCCGAGTCCGAAACTGAGCATGTACCTTCAACTCCGTTGTCCATACAGGGCCAGCCATCAAACCAAGGGCAACAGTGCCATCATAAAGCAAATCCAATAATTCTGATTGATTCCTGATGCGAATGGTTACATCCACAGCGGGGAATACTTTATGGAATTCTTGCATAGGTTTTCGCAGCATAAAGTAAGCCATATTGTCCAATGAGACCACGGAAACATGCCCAATTTGCCCCGACTGATACTGTTTTACAATACGATTGCTGTCAGCAAGCACACTCATCAACCGTTTTGCATAAGGCAAAAACAGTTTTCCCAGCGGCGTTAGTTTCAACCGCCTCCCAGATCGTTCCAACAAACGATCCCCTAATTCTGCTTCTAAATTTGCGATGCGCTGGCTAATCGCTGGTTGCGTCAGGTTTAATTTGTCAGCCGCACGAGAAAAATTTCCCTCACGAACAACGCTCACATATGCTTCTATCTGGTTTAGTTCCATCCTATTTCCTATAAATTATCTTTATAACAAGTATCAGCAATATACCCTACCATTATATTATCAAAAGGCTACCCTACGGAGATGAAAGCAAAAAATTCGGCGCGTCGCATCCACAAACCCTTTTTGACTGCGTTTAATTATCCTAACTTTCGACTATTTTTCAGCGGACAATTGATTTCTGTATCCGGTACCTGGATGCAACGGGTGGCGCAAGGCTGGCTCGTTTTCAGTCTGACCCAATCCGAGTGGTGGTTGGGCGTGGTGGCAGGCGTTTCGGGCATTACCATGCTCCTGGCAGCGCCGTTGGCAGGCGTTTGGATAGATCGGTGGTCACGCCGCAACTTACTCATTCTTGCCCAAACTGGTGAAATGATATTGGCTTTCCTATTAGCTTATCTAACTTTTATACGCATCGTGCAGGTAGAACAAATTGTGGTGATGGCTTAGTGCTATTACCTGCCTACGCCAGCACTGTCCTAAAACAGCCAGAGACCGGATTAGTAGCCTTGAGCATCGCCATGGGTTTTGGCTCCATTATTGCCGCTTCCGGAAATGTATGGCTGGGTAGCCGCTGGAGACAAGCTCGGCTGGCAACCTTATCAATGCTCATACTCCCGTGCGGAAGTTTACTGCTGGCTCTTACCTACTCTCTGTCTGTAGCGGTGTTGATAGCCTGGATTCTAGGATTTGGATATACGGTCTTTTTTGTAACGACAAACACCTTACTCCAATTAGAAGTAGATGATGCCTATCGAGGACGGGTATTGAGTCTATGGTCTATGAATCGCTTTGGGGTCTCACCGATTTCAGCCCTCGCTATCGGCGGCATGGCGCAATTATTGGGGATATCTACCACCTTTACCTTATGTGGGCTGCTTGCATTTATTTTATGCTATTGGTTAATGGTGAAAGGGAAAAAGACACATTAGCGCGACATCTTCACGCTGCAACTCCGTCAATTTGAAGATAAAGTAAGGATCCCCATAAATATTGATATGACACCAAACGACTAGAAAAAACGACAGAACTTTCGCTAAGTTACCGAAAGTTCTAATGAAAACGTTAAACGGCCGTTACCGCACCCGATACGTCTGGTCACGCAACAAATATATCTTACCCTGAATGCTTTCCAACATATCTTGAGAAACGAGCCAACGCAGTTTTGAAAGGATAGCTTCTCGATTCGGCTGCTTCAAAGCAATAACAACTACCCCATGATGGGTTGAATACCTCAATGGCACAGTGTGGTAAAAATCCCGATCCGTCGTCAGCAAAATAGCTTCATTTTCTTGAGCAAGTTCAAATAAACGCGAATCATCAATGCCTTGAAGCTCTGTGCCGCGAATATCAATAACCTCGTATCCAAGTTCAATCAACAGTTTTTCAGCCGACTTGGGGAAGTTTTCGTCCAGCAAGAATTTCATGCTTATGCAATTTGATAGGGAATATCTTCAAACTGTGAGAGGTCACGGGCAAACGCTAAGGCAGCCCCAATGTCTTCACGCTGCAAATTAGGATAATCCTCTAAAATCATCTCCATGGTATCACCAGCCGCCAAAGCACCCAAAATCGTTGACACCATTACTCTCGTGCCACGAATCACAGGCTTACCATGACAAACCATCGGATTTAATTCAATTCGTTCATGCATAGTCACACATCCTCTTAGTGATCATTGCCAATGAGTTTATAGGATACCATAACTTTCAATTAAAATTGCAAAAGGATGAATTTGGGTTAAGAAACTCGCCAACTGCAACCGGGGTACAATTTGTACCGCACTTCAATGTTATATTTTTAATAACAAAAAAACCAGCCCCGCTTTTCACAGGACTGGTTTTTCAATTTAATATATTCAGTTCGCAGTGGTCAGCAACTGTTCACTGTTTACTGTTCACTGTTTACTGAAAACTGTTCACTGCATTAAGACAACGCCGCATGACCGGCCGCCAACCGCGCAATCGGCACCCGGAAGGGGGAGCAAGAGACGTAGTTCAAGCCCAATTTATGGCACAGCGCTACCGATTCAGGATCGCCACCATGTTCACCACAAATACCAACTTCTAAATCAATCCGAGTACTACGCCCTTTCTTGACGGCGATATCCATGAGCTGACCCACACCATCTGCGTCAATCGTCTGGAACGGATTTTGCGGCAGAATACCTTCTTCAATATATTTCACGAGGAAATTCCGTTCGGCGTCGTCACGGCTGTAACCGAAGGTGAATTGGGTCAAGTCGTTGGTTCCGAAGGAGAAGAACTCAGCCACACCAGCGATTTCGTCAGCGGTCAAACACGCCCGCGGAATCTCAATCATGGTACCGAATTTGTAGGCAAAGGTAACGCCTTTGGCTTCCATCACGTCAGCAGCAATTTCTTCCAGTTTTGGCTGGATGAAGAGCAACTCGTTGATGTGACCCGTCAACGGAATCATAACCTCTGGATGTGGCTCAAAACCACGCAGTTTCACGTCGGCGGCCGCTTCAAAGATAGCCCGAACCTGCATACCGACGATTTCTGGCATCATCACGCTTAAACGCACACCACGCAGACCCATCATCGGGTTGCTCTCGTGCATGGACTCGATATGGGCTAACAGCGATTCTTTCGCTTCATCAACAGTACCTTTCACCCGATTTTCAATCACTTCGGTCAACAGTTCATGTTCGTCGGGCATAAACTCATGCAGCGGCGGGTCAATGAGGCGGATGATAACGGGATAACCACTCATCGCCTCAAACAGACCGTCGAAGTCAGCGCGTTGGTAGGGCAGCAGTTCGTCTAAAGCAGCCTGGCGCTCGGCCACGGTGTCAGCCAAAATCATGCGCTGCACGATGGGGAGACGCGCCGTTTCAAAGAACATGTGCTCGGTACGGCAAAGGCCGATACCAGTTGCGCCATAGGAACGGGCGCGAATGGCGTCATCGGGATAGTCGGCGTTGGCCCACACTTGCAGCCCACGAGTGGGCCACCCTTCGGGCACGTCACGGACGCCTTCGATGGCGGCGAATTCGTCGGCCCAGCTCAACAAGGTCAACAGGTCAGTTTGTTCTTCCAAAACGGGCGCTATCGTTTCGATTACACCTAAGAAAGCTTCACCGGTGGTACCGTCTACGGAGATAAAATCACCTTCTTTGATGGTAATACTGTTGGCCGTTACTGTCCGTTTTTCGCCATTAATGCGTACGTCGGAAGCGCCGACCACACAAGGAATACCAAATTGACGGGCAACCACTGCGGCGTGAGAGGTGGCGCCGCCTTCGCTGGTGAGGATACCTTTGGCAGCGAGCATACCATGCACGTCATCTGGTTTGGTAAACGGCCGTACCATGATGACATCCTGGCCTTCTTCTTTCGCCATTCTTTCGGCGGTGTCGGCATCCAGATAAACCTGACCCACGGCCGCACCGGGAGAGGCGTTGACGCCGGTGGCAAAGCGTTTGCCTTCAGCAATGGCTTTTTCTTTGGCAGCCAGGACGAATTGGGGGTGCAGCAAGGCGTCAACCTGCTCTGGTTTCACGCGCTTAACAGCTTCGGCTTTGGTGATGAGACCTTCATTGGCCATATCGACGGCAATTTTGACAGCCGCTTTGGCGGTGCGCTTGCCGTCACGAGTTTGCAGCATCCATAATTTGCCATTTTCAACGGTGAATTCGACGTCTTGCATTTCGCGGTAATGCTGCTCCAGCTTGTCCTGAACTTCCAGGAATTCTTGATAGGCTTCAGGTAATTCCTCGCCCATTTTCTCGATTTTGGTGGTGTTGCGTACCCCAGCGACCACATCTTCACCCTGGGCGTTGATCAGATAATCACCGTAGAGGATGTCTTCGCCAGTGGCGGGGTTACGGGTGAAGGCAACGCCAGTACCGGACGTATCACCCATGTTACCGAAGACCATCGTGCAAATATTGACGCCTGTGCCCAGGTCGTGGGCGATGCCGGCGGCATTGCGATAGTCGAAGGCGCGTTTGCCGTTCCATGATTTGAAGACGGCTTCGGTGGCCAGTTTCAACTGCTCGTAGGGGTCTTGGGGGAACTCAAAGCCCTTATTTTCTTTGATCACTTTTTTGTAGGCGTCGGTGAGGGCTTTCCAGTCAGCGGCCTTCATTTCGGTGTCGCTTTTGTAACCCTTTTCTGCTTTGTATTCATCAAACGGCTCTTCAAATTCTTCGTCGTCGATGTCGAGTACGACAGAGCCGAACATGTGAACCAGACGGCGGTAAGCATCGTAAACGAAGCGTTCGTCGCCGGTCATCTCCACCATGCTGACGGCCGTTTCGTCATTCAGGCCGAGGTTGAGGACGGTGTCCATCATGCCGGGCATGGAAAACTTGGCCCCGGAGCGGCAGGAGACGAGCAGCGGGTTTTGTGGATTGCCGAATTCTTTGCCGGTCAGCTTTTCGATGGCTTTCATGGCGGCCAATTCTTGTTCCCACATGCCTTCAGGGAAGGTTTCGCCAGCGGCCAGGTAAGCGTTGCAAGCTTCAGTGGTGACGGTAAAGCCAGGGGGAACGGGGACGCCGATACGGGTCATATCACCCAGATTGGCCCCTTTACCACCGAGCAAGGCGCGAGCGTTGGCCCAACTGCCAGCATATTTCTCGGCTTCATCTACTTCGTTGAATAAATATACATATTTTGTCATGAACTAAATCCTCCAAACGATTGTTCGATTTGCTCTTTTTCAAATGCGCCAGGCGGCTGGCGGCATTGTAAAGATAGTAAATACACAGCTAAAAGTCAGGCATAGGATGAT
>CAZXVH010000094.1:0-21329 GCA_964643965.1 uncultured Ardenticatenaceae bacterium | reverse complement strand
GGCGCGCCCCGCTCATGGGGAACTCCTCTGTTTTTAATAAAATGTAATGGGCTGACTATAACAAAAAACCGGACAAACGCTAGAGGCGCAGCCCGGTTTCAGTTTAAGGGGTGAAGTGATAAGTTAATCGTCTTCAGAAATGATTTTAGCGGTGGGTTCGCCAGCATTGGCCTCAGGTATGAGTATCCACAGGATGGCATAGAGGATAATGCCCCCCACGACAAAGCTTAAAAGTAAGGTAGCCAGCACGAAGATGACGCGGATCAGGGTTGGATCGATATTGAAGTATTCCCCTAAACCACCACATACACCGGCAAGCCAGCGGTTGTCTACTGAATAGTATGCAAGGAACGGCCGTTTCTGTCTGGCTGCCCACATTAGAAAAAAGATTAATCATTGTTGTGCGCGGAGCGTGGTTCACTTTTTGAGATTGAACCACGCTGAGCCAGTTAGAGAAAAGTTATTCTCTGTCCCAGGTAATGTTGTGGATAGAAACAAGCACATCAGGATTATCTAGCAGCCCGCCCCGTTCATCCATCTCTTTGTGAAAAGAATCCAATACGACAAACATCAGCTCCCCATACAAATCTATCTCATCCAAATCTCGCAGAGAAGTCTCTGAAAAAATAATCTCAAATTCCCCCTGATCTTCAATAACCTTGCCATCAGGGTACGTCACAGCGATTTTATAATCAAAGGTACAAATCTGGTTCATAGCCGGGTTTCCTGTTCATGATGGCGCATTGATATACAAAACAATGCGGATTTCGTAAATTAAGATCGTAGTTTAAATGAGGAGCCATACCAGTGCAACCTGTAAATTGCCATCATATTCATCCGTCATCCCTCATCCTTCTAAAGCCATCTTCACCGCTTCATATGCATCCACAATGCCGTATCCGGCGATATTGTTGGGCACAATGCTGGTATCTGTTTGGGAGAGACAGGTTCCTTGAGTAAGATTGGCAGTCTGGTCAAGCGTTTCTGTCAACATAAGTGGCAGATCGCCTGCCATATCCGCCAGGTCTGCAGGCAGGTTAGGAGCGGCGGTGTGCGGCATGAAGGGGGCGGCAGAAGCGCGTAAAATCTCTTCAGTGCGCTCAATATCACCGATGAGAGCAGGGTTAGCCGACCACATGAGCGCCACCACCCCGGCCACATGTGGTCCCGCCATCGAGGTGCCGCTGTTCCGGCCGTAACTCCCCCCAGGCAGCGCCGAAAGCACATCCACACCGGGCGCGGCGATATCGGGTTTGATGCGGCCGCTGCCATCCACGGTCACCGGGCCGGCGCTGCTGAACACGGCGATGTTGTTATTGCTGTCTACCGCCCCCACGGAGAATACCTCATCGTAAATGGCGATGGGCGCGGCCACTGTTTCACACTCTGGCCCTTCGTTTCCGGCCGAGGCCACGATGAAAATACCGGCGTCCCGCAAAGCGCGAACGGCCGTTCTCAATGAATCCGGATCACACCCCTCATACTCCTCGGGGCAGCCCCAGGAGTTGTTCAACACGTGGGCGGAACGCAGCGGATCGCCATCCACAAACGGATCGCCGTTTTGCGGGAACGGGGCCAGCATAAACTGCATACAGTCGAGATAAAGCGCCGGGTTGCCCAAATTACGGCTCAAATTGGCGCAGGCAAACCAGGTCGCATCCGGGGCCACCCCCACCGAATTGCCCAACACCGTCGCCAGGGTATGGGTGCCGTGACCGTTGGCGTCCACCGGAGAGGGCGTTCCCTGCCAGGGATCAAACCAGTTATCCGTGCTGCCATCCCGTCCCCGATAGCCATCTCGCAGTTCCGGATGATTGAGATCTGCGCCGGAGTCTGATTGGCCCACCACAATGCCATCGCCGGTAACGCCAAACTCCGCCCAAACGCGGTCAGCGCCGATGTTCGTCAGGTTCCAATCCGGCGCGGCCGGGCCACTGCTCGGGGCGGTGGGCAGGATGAGGTCGGCAGGCACAGGGCGCATCACCGGGCTGGGAATCACGTGCGCTACTTCCGGGCGCGAACTGAGCCAGAGCCGGTGCAGCAAACCGCCACGCACTTCCAACGCATTGACGAGGTAGTACGGTCTGTAAGCAACGCCCAATCGATCCAGTGACGCGCGTAAATCAGCCTGGGTTGTGGTGGCGTGACCGGTGAGCGTGTGGTAAACAAATTGGCGGCGAGCGTCGTAATCTTCCATCTCGGCGGCGGCGCTGACATCTGCCTGATCTTTAAGAATGACAAACAGGCCGTCGCCATACAATCCAGGTTGTCCCAGCCACAGGTAGAGACCAATGCTGAAGGCGACGGTGAAGAGAGCAAAGATGGTGAGGGAACGGCCGTTCCCCACCGCCACCAATCGTTTTCTCAGCAGCAGCAGCAAAAACCCGGCCAACAGCGCGGCCCACAAACTAAAAAAGGCGGCTTGAAAACTCCAGCGTAAAATGCCATCCATCGCCCCCAGGAAAATGCCGTCGCTGTCGGTGAATAGGAGCATGAGGGCGGCGACTAAACCGGCCAAACTCCCCAACGCCAAACGATTTTCGACCGCCTGGCGCGGCGGCCGGCCGGTCACAGCCACCGCCATACCACCCCACCCCAGCGCCGGTAAAACGAGCATCAAGATAATTTGCACCCCGTTAAAGCTGAGGCCACTGCCCATAATGAGCAGCGCCGCCCCCACCACTAAGCCGCCGGTGAGCATATCCCAGCCCAAACCTTGTGAGGTGTGTCTTAACTCATACAGCCAATGGCCGCCGATAACCAGCCCTACCACCACGCTAAAGAGCAGGCCCAAAGCCAGCGTCAACAAGATATCGAGCAGCGAACCGAGCGATCCCCACCAGAAAAAAGGGAGGCTGATCAGAAAGGCCAGAGCAGCGGCTAAAGCCAGCGCCGTCCGCGGAAGGCGAAAGTTACCAGAGAGCCGACGCCGATAGCCTGCCCACAAGACGGCTGCCAGCAGCAGTAACAAAATACTTTGGCTAAACAGCGCCAGTTGGCTCTGGGTGGGGTAGAAGAAACGAGTAGGCGCCAGCAGCAGCGGAACCAGGGCAGCCGCCAACCAGGTTTGGAAAACGGCGCGATACCGGCTGCGCCGCCACCACAAAGCAAAGGGGATGAGGGGAACGGCCGTTAAACCCACCTGGATCAAAGAAGCACTCACCCAACGCCACCCAGGCTCGCCGCCAGAGCTAAAGCCGATGCCAAACCAGGCGTTTAACTGTGCCACATAGGTAACAAAGCTGATCCAAAAAAGAAAAGCCACCACCAGGAAACGGCCGGCCCAGTCAGGACGGATGACTTCTACTTCTGTGACGTTCGTCATATTGTCGGTTGCTGCATAAGTGGTCATAATTTTATTCAGGTAAGATCGGTTCAATCTGCGAGATTGAACCAACCTGTAAACGCATTCCCATCACCATTAGGAGGTCACCTTGACCGTAAGAAACGATGCTATCCAATTTCCCACCAAAGGCCATTCCGATATTCTGGATATAACCAACGAGATTGTGCTGGCTGTGCAAGAATCGGGCTTGCATAACGGCGTCATCACCATTTTTAGCCCATCAGCTACCAGCGCCGTCACCACCATCGAGTATGAAGCTGGCTGCTTGCGCGATCTGCGCCGCCTATTTGACGAGATCGCCGACCCGGATCGGGATTACGCCCATAATGCCCGGTGGGGAGATGGCAACGGCCACAGCCATGTGCGGGCGGCGCTGTTGGGGCCATCACTGAGTGTACCGTTTGTAAACGGCCGTTTAACTCTGGGCGCCTGGCAGCAAATCATCTTCGTCGATTTCGATAACCGCCCCCGGCGGCGCGAACTGGTGTTGCAAATCATGGGTGAATAACGGCCGTGAGCGTGGTTCAATCTTTGAGATTGAACCGCGCTTTCTCGCCATGATTTAATTGTTATCCTCTCCCACCAAGGCCATCAACCGCTCCAAATCTAGCTGCAACGCTTCTAACTCTGCGCCATACGTGGCCCAATCGCCAGCCCGCTGCGCCGCTTCCGCCGCTTCATAATGACGGTTAGCAGATTCCACCAGAGCCTCGAGGTTAGCGTCGGCCGGCAGCGGCGCACGGGTAGCTTCCGGTTCCGCAAACTCCGTGCCTCCTGTTAACTCATCTATGTCATCCAGGGTAACTTCGCCTGGCGGCTCTTGCAGCAAATCAACCAGCGCCGCATTCAGCGATTCCGCCATGGCAATGCGCGTATCCGTGGCCACAATAACCCGCTTCAACTCTGGTAAGGCGCTGATATCTGAGAGCAGATAGACCGGTTCTACGTAGAGAAAACTCTTTCCCACCGGTATGACTAAGGTGTTGCCCCGAATCACCCGCGATCCCTGCTGATCCCACAGCGAAAACTGGCCGGAAATTTCCGGGTCCTGATCGATGCGGGCTTCAATTTGCAGTGGTCCATACACCAGTTCTTGCTTGGGCAGTTCATACACCCGCAATTCGCCATAATTGGGCACATCATTGCGGGCCGCGATCCAGGCGATCATATTCGCTTTGCCAATGGGCGTTACTGGTTGGATGAACAGGTATTCCGCTTCAACCTCGCCAGGGAGCGGCATGGTGACATAGTAAGGTTCCATGGCCTGCTCCGCGCCATCAAAAATTTCCTGCGGTATCTGCCACAAATCTTCACGGTTGTAGAAAACACGCTCGTCGGTCATATGGTAAGTGAGATACTGCTGCGTTTGGGTGCGGAATAAACCTTCCGGGTAACGCAGATGAGCCATCAAGTCTTGAGGCATGGCGCTCAATGGTTTGAAGAGTCCGGGAAAAGCCGCATTATATGTTTGGATAATGGGATCATCCTCGTCGGCGATGTAGTAGTTGACTGTGCCATTGTAGGCGTCGATGGTGATTTTTATGGCGTTGCGAATGTAATTATAACCGTCAGCCGAGGGCGTAGCATAAGGGAATTTATTGCTCCTCGTATAACCATCTAAAATCCATATCAGCGCCCCGCTATCATCAACCACAATATAGGGATCTCCGTCCAGATTTAAGAAAGGGGTGATCTTGGAAACACGCTCTCGAATTTGGCGGTACATTATGATCCGGGTATTGCTGTCAATGTCATCGCTGAGAATAACATTGGCGTCTGCCAGGCGCAGAGAAAAAGCGAGCCGTTTTAAGAGATTGTCCAGAGGAACGCCGCCCGTGCCGGTATAGACAGTTTCCACATTTTGATTGCCGCTGGGATAGCCAAAACTGGGGCGCGTATTGCTCACAAATACTTCGTCCAGCATTAATTCACCGTAATAAACTTCTGGTTTCGTGATCTGGATTTCTGCGATGCTGCTCTGCGGGGGGATGTCCTGGATGTAGAATTCCGGCTGCCCTTCGCTGGTGATTTGATCCACGGGATTCATAACGAGGCCAAAGCCATGGGTGAATTCCAGGTTGCGGTTAACCCAGGTGGGGTTAGACAGGTTGGCTTTGTTTAGCTCGCGCACCGCTAACATCACCTGGCGCGTTTCACCGTTGATGGTGTAACGGTCGATATCCACTTCGCCAAACTGGTAGTAGGGACGCAAGGCTTGCAACTGCTCGTAAGTATCTTTCAGAGGGCGGTAATCCCAGAGGCGGATGTTGCGTAAGATGGCGCCGGCTCTTTCTTCTCTTAATATCGCCTGATCCAGGATGGCAATATCGCCGAATGGCTGGGAAATAACGTCTTCCAGGCCAAAAGCCAGGCGGGTGAATTCGATGTTGTGGGCGATATAGGGGCTTTCTCGCTCCAGTTCGTTTGGCTCGACAGCGTAACGCTGGAGCAGGCCAGGATAAAGTCCGGCGATGAGCAAGGTAGCGACCAGCCACAAACCGCCCATGATGAGGGGCAGGCGTCGGTTGAAACGGAAATAGTTGATGAAGATGGCAACGGCCGTTAACCCTAAAAACAGCATTTGCAGCCGCAGCGCCCACAGGGTAGCGTTTACATCCGTGTAGCCGGCGCCCACAAATACGGTGCTGCGCTGCGCGTACACCAGTTGGTAAATGTCCAGCCAGTAACCGGCAGCCCAGACCAACAGCAGCAGCCCACCCAACAGCGCCACATGCCGCCGAATCAGCGGATTGAGCTGCGGCCGCCACTGCCCTTTTTGTAAATCGGGCAAATTATTTAAGGCGTACAAGCTCAGTACACCAGCCAGCGTTACAAACAACAGAGAGCTAAACCAGCCCTGTAAAAATTCAAACAGGGGCAAACTGAACAGGTAAAAGCTGACATCCTGGTTAAACAGCGGATCTACCGTACCAAAAGGCGTCTGGTAGACAAACTGCAAGACAGTCTCCCATTGGGCAGAGACGCCAGCGCCAAAACCAAAAGCCAAAAAGGCTGCGATGCCCAGCACCGCCCACTTCGCCCAGGGGAATTTGAGGATTTGGGGTTGCAGCGGATTGGTGCTGCGCAAGGCGCGTTTGCGGGCGCTGCGCCAGTTCAAAAAGATCACCAAAAAGGCCACTACCAACCCGATGGCAAATAACAGCAGACGCAACGCAAACTGCTTCAGCCAGACGGCTTCATAGGTGAGCGCTTGAAACCAAATCCAGTCCGTATAGGTGCTGACAATCCAGTTGAAACTTATCAGTAAAATAAAAACAGCCAGAATAATCCAGAAAAGGTGGTTAGACCCTCTTTCTGGGGGATTGTTGGGCCTGGGCGGGAAGGGAGAACGGCCGTTATTATCATCATCCTCGCCACTATAATCCCAACCCATATCACGCATAGCCCGGCGAAATACTTCTGGGATGTCATTTGGATCTCGACTCATTTAATTACTCCGTAACGCCTGGGCGAGAGAATTGGCTAAAGGAAAACCCTCTATCTCTATCTCTATACGGCGCGTATTATCCCACAGAACAGGGAAAACGGCAGAACAGGGAAGATTACTTCATCAATCTCTTACTCAGACGCAGCCACCAAAACGGCCGTTTCATTTTGTGCCACAAGGCTCGCGCTTCAGCCGTATGGTCTTCTGGTTCCGGCGCATATTGATGTTCGCTAAACAGCGCCGTCAGGCGAGCGGCCAATGGTTTTACCACATCTACCTGCTGCTGTGTCCGGGGATGATCGTAGAAATTGTCCAGATGTGTTTGCAAACTGGCGTTAAACTCAGCCGGCGTTTGATGCGGCCAAATGGGCTGCTCTAATTTGGCGGCTTGCGTCTGCAACTGGCCGAAGAGCACAGGCACATCATATCTGGCTTCCCTCCGCCGAATTTGCCAGAAGACAATGCTTCCTAAAACAAAGACGGTAAGCAGCAGCAGCCCACTTCGCTTGAGTAGCTTAACCCAATCGATAGGCTCTCGGATCGGATCACGCGCTGGCAGAGGTGTGGTTTCGCCTAACTCTGGCATAAAATCTTCCGGGGGGCGGATGAACCAATCCTGCCCTAAAATGCTGTCTTGCGGGCTGGCAAACCCGGCCGTTGGCTCAAACTCTATCCAGCCGTAGCCAGCAAAGTAAACCTCAGCCCAGGAGTGGCCATTGCTCTGGCGGATGGTTTGCACCCCGTTTTCATCCGGCGGCTGACTGGCAAAACCGACGGCCAGGCGGGCCGGCAAACCAAGACTGCGAGCCATGACGACCATGGCCGAAGCGTAATAGTCGCAGTAACCGCTTTGGGCGTCAAAAAGGAAATAATCGACGGGATCCGCCTCCGCTGGCGGCGGCGTCACCGCCAGCGAGTAAGGATATTGGCGCAAAAATTGTTCCAGGGCGCGGGCCTGATCATAAGGATTGTCTATATCGCCGGCCACCGTGTGCGCCAAATCGGGGATACGCCGGGGCAGCGTATCGGGCAGTTGGGTGTAGCGGCTGAGGATAACGGCCGGGATGTCAGCAACGGCCGTCTCTCGCAAATCATCCGGGGCAGCCACACTAATCCGACTGGTCACTTGATAAGTCGTGGCTGCACTTTGGGTACGCACCAGATCATCCAACCCCCGCCAGCGCAAAACCACATCCTGGTCAAATTGCAGCGGCAGACCAAAGGTGTAAAGCAGCAGCCGCTCATCTGGCAGCCATTGTACCGTTTGCGCCAAAACGGCCGTGCCAGCGGCCTCTGGCAGCGCCACCCTTTCACCGGCAGACAGCGACTCTTCCCGCTCTTCAGAAAGCGTCCAGCCATGTCCGGTATAAATTTCATAGCTCAACCCCCGCCAATGGCTGCGGCTGATCAGCGCCGGCGACGCCAGGTTACCATTTTCATCGGTAAGGGTGGCAATCATCATCACAGTTTCAGTTAAATCTGGCGCCTCGCCCAGCAAATAAGAGCGCGGCATCACGCCATAACCGCCCTGACTGCCCGGTGGCCTCGGCCGGGGACGGGGTTTCTCCACGCCGCCAAAGGCTTCGTCCAGCGTCTCCTCCACTCCTGTAACCCAGGGATGAGAAAGGAAGGCGTCTACCAATTTAGTGATGCTAAAACCAGGCAAAGACCAGGCCATCGTGAGCAAGACCACGGAAATGACGCTGGCATAGACAAGCAGTTCAAGGCGAATTTCACCAGAAAAATCAAGGCCGCGCTGCTGCCAGGATTGCTCCAGCGTCGTCAGGTTCATGGTGGCCGAGAGCAGGGCAGTCAGCCCAACAAAAACAACCAGATACCAGAGGGGCGCCAGGCCGAAGAAGCTGTTGAGAGCCAAAATCAGGCCCAGCAGGGTAAGGCCCGGCAGCGGTTTTTGCCAGCGGATGGCGCTCCACACCGCAAAAGCGGTTAGCAGCCAGACGGCCAGCCCCAGGCCAAAGGTAAAGACAATGGTTTCCTGGCTGCGATTGCCGGCCGAAACAGCCAGAAGCCAACGGGCGCTTCTATCCAGGAAGAGGGCGCTGTTTTGCAGCCAGTATTCACGCAGCGGCCAAAAGCCCTGCCGCAGCAGCGCCAATGGCGGCCACAACTTTGCCAGGCGAATGGTGGTGATCAGCAGCCCATACAGCAGGAGCAGCAGCCAGGCCAGCCAAACAGTGTGTGCTTTTTTTGCCAGCAGATAAACCAGGATTAAACTGGAAACGGCCGTTATCCCCACCACACTCACTTCCGGCGTCCAGTTTACTTCCAGAATTGCGCCGGTCATAACAGCCAGGGCGGCGATAAGCAGCGCCAATGAAAGCCACCCCTCTCGTGGCCGAAACCGCTTCGTCGCCCACCAAAACAGATCAGCGTCCATTCGCGTCAGCGCCCATTCGCGTCAGCGCCCATTCGCGTCAGCGCCCATTAGCGCTCCTCATCCTCCAAGGGGTTTTGCACAATGATCGCTCGTCCCATTGGCGTCACCTGAAACTCCCAGAATCCGCGTCGTTTTTGCGCCACCGCAGGGACGCCAATCTCTCCTTGCCGGATGATTTGAGCGGCAAAGCCCAGGTGTTGGATGGCGTCGCGCAATCCCTCTGAATTGCCTTCGCCGCCAAAACTGGGGCGGTCGAGCAAAACCACATGCCCCTGGACGCCTCGTTTTGCCAGCGTCATCAAGCTGGGCAGCCAATCAGCCGCGCCGTTTGGCGTCACGATCAAGGCGGTGCTGCCCGGTCTGGCGGCCTGCGCTACATCTCGCAAGGCGGTGGTTAACGGTATAGCGCCATCGGCGTTGACCAGGGCCAACACGCGCAAGATTTGCCACAATTGCCCTTCGCCCACGCCGGGATGGATGATGTGTGGGATGCGGCCGTAGGCAGCTATACCGGTGTTACGCACCAGGCGGATGGCCTGGGCGGCCATGGACGCAGCCAACAGCACGGCATGTTCCTCGGTACCGGCCGGTCCCTCGGCCAACTGCACGGACTTCTCCAGGTCGAGTACCAACCAGAAGTCGCCGGCGGCATCCAGGTCAAATTCACGCACGGCCAGTTTGTCCTGGTGAGCTGTGCTGCGCCAATGAATCCAGCGGAAAGGATCGCCGGGCTGGTATTCACGCACGGTGGCGGCGTTGATGGTGGCTTGCACAGCCCGCTGCCTGGCCCTGGCCCGCCCCGCCGATTTACCGGAAGGCAGGGGAATGGGCAGCTTGCTATGAATAGGGGGATGGATGATGATTTCGGTGGTCTCCAGAAAACGGCGGGTGGCGCTAAAAATGCCAAAGGGATCGCCGCAGCGCAACGACCACGGACCGATGAGGTATTGGCCGCGGCGCAGGCAGACGGCGGAGCGCCGCCAACTCATCTGGCTGGCAGCGCCCACGCTTTGTACGATTGAGGCGTCATAGCCGGGCACGGTGGATTCGTCGTTGATTTCTACCCACAGGGCGGGGATGAAGCTGCTATTTCTCAACTCAAACGCTTCGCTCAACCGGTCGCCGATGGAGACCCAGCCAAAGCGCAGTTTGCGGCTGATATGCAGGTTTTTAGCCAGGGAATAAGTCCAAAGAAAGGCAATAAGGAAGAGGCCGCCCACACCGATGAGTAAAGTGTTCCAGGCGCGATCTGGCAGGAAAACGGCCGTTACCAACACTATCCCCAGCAAGAACAGCGGCAGCTTAAAGTGAATCTGTATTTCTACCGGAACAGATCGCTTCCCCTGTCGCCGAGACCACCATGCTTGCCAACGCATGGCCTGAATTTTGCCACAATTCAGTGGTTTTGTCCGCCCTCTCTCTTAAATCACCGGCCGCTGCCGCCTGAACAACAAATTGGGCGCAATAATGCCAAATGAGAGACCCGCTAAAATCAAACCGGTGCGAATGGCGTAGACGGCCGTTTGCAGCAGCACTTCTGCGCTCGCAACGGCCGTTAAATTTGCTACCCCTGCCAATTCAAAAATGCCCAGCATGGTACGGTAAGCAAAAACGCCAGGAACCATGGGAATCACGCCGGGAACCACAAAAATGAGCCGGGGAATATGATAATGGCGGGCAAATAGCTCACCCAAAAAACCAACGGCCGTGCCCGCCAACAGCGTCGCCGCCTCAACAGGCAGACCAAACGATATAATTAACGCCGCCCGAAAAGCGTGACCCAAAGCGCCCGTTAAAGCACAGGCGGGCAGCGAATAGCGTGGCACATTAAACAAAATAGCAAACCCCACCGCCGCCACCGCCGACCAAAAGGCATCACCCAACACAAACAGCCACATCTCAGCGGTCATATGCCCACGCCTGTCAACGCAATCGCCACCATCAAGCCCAGGGCGATACACAACGAAATGATCAGCCCCAGCGCCCCCCGCGTAATGCCGTTGCTCATGTAGCCACGCAAAAAATCATGGGTCGAGTTAATCAAAGGTACGCCAGGAACCAGCAGCAGCACCGAAGCGGTCATGGCCGCTTCTGACAATATAGTCCCCTGAATCAAACCGGACAAACTGGCAATCAGCCCGGCCACCAATGCACAAACAGTGGTGATAATAAACGGATTGAAATGCCGTTTATGCATTTCCTGTCGCACAAACATAGCCACACTGGCCGCCAAAACGGTAATCATCAATACCAACCAGTCGCCGCCAAAAAGCTGGCTGAACGCGCCACACGCCAGGCCCACCATACCCACAATCACCCAACGGTTGTAGTTGCCCGCCGCTGTGCTGATTTGGATCAAGCTTTGTCTGGCCTCAAAGCGGTCAACTTCCCCTCGCTCAATCTTCCGGCTCAACGAGTTAATGGCGACCATGCGCTCCATGTTGACGCCCAGGTGCATCACCCGCCGCGTCTTAGTGCGGAATTCACCGCCGCTGGAAGCCGTCACCGTCACCGATTCGGTGCGCACGATGATGTCCAGCCAATCGCAGCCCAGGCCAGTGCCCATGCGATGCACGCTTTCTTCCACGCGAAAGCTGTTCGTGCCACATTGCAGCAGCATTTGCCCGGTCCACAGACAGAGGTCGATGATGTCGGTTAATTCTGCATGGGATAACGGCCGTTTGCCCATCCCGTTTTCATATACTTCATTCATCATTCTTTCCAGTTGCCCAGTAAGACCTGATAGGTTTATGGCGCTGATGGCGGCAGATTGAGGGAAAAATCTGCGTCATCTGCGGACGATCTTCTTGTTCTCTGTACAAGAATCTGGTTGGTAAACGCTTAAACCTGATTTTATGAAGTATATGTCAGACAGCCAGCTTTACAACCGTTAATTGTAATGGAGAGATAGCATGGCTCACCGTCACTATTTTCTGTGCACACGCCAGGCATCATGCTATTGTGAGCATAATTGCAAATAATCGTGTGTTCCCTTAGACTATAAGTCCTTACGTCTCTTCATTCACGCAGCGATCCCGGTAAGGTGTGTGATTCCCCTCTTTTAATCAATTCGCCGATCATGGCAGAACGCTGTCTTGATTGGCCCATTTTTATTCAAGGAAAGGTGAAATATGCAGTCAAAAACAAGCATGAAACTCATTGGTATTCTAACGGCCGTTGTGTTACTCCTCTGCCTCTGGGCAGTCCAGTTCATACCGGTTACGGCCCAATCAGGCAGCAGCACAGACACAGATAGCGGCCAAGAATTACCCCCGGAAGAGCGCCAGGCGCTTCTGGATCAAATGGAAATGGCTCACGCTGCTGCTGAAGCGCCCGCCACTGTCAATGACGCCTGTACCATTGGTAGTTGGCAAACGGTTTCGCCGGTGAATACGACTCGTTCACGCCCCGCGCTGACCTATGCTCCGTTCAACGGCCGTTTCTACATGCTCGGCGGTGAAAATCCAGTCCACAACCGTCACATACCCATCGAAGAATATAATCCGGTGGCCGACGCCTGGTCTGATAAAACATATTTATTGACTGACGTAACCAATACCGGCGCCGCCGCTATCGGTCAATACATCTATCTTCCTGGTGGTTATACGAGCAGCGGCGCTGTAGCCACCATGCAGCGCTATAACATCGTCGCCAACACGCTGACTTACCTGACTCCTTTGCCCACTCCCCTCAGCGCGCACGCGGTGGTGGCGTTGGACAACAAAGTGTATGCCCTGGGCGGCAACGTCACAGGCTCAGTCGTAGCCACCAATCACATTTATGATGTGGGGAGTAACAGTTGGCAAACTGGCGCCACTCTGCCCGTCCCTGTCGAGTACGCTGCGGCCGTCACCGATGGCTACTACATCTTTGTCATCGGTGGTGACACCACCAATGAAGCCACCGTGCAGCGTTATAATCCCCATACCGATAAATGGACGCTGATCCCCGATCTGGCTGTGGGGCGCGGCGGTCCCGCCGGCTTTTTTGATGGACGCAACGTCTGGGTGGCCGGTGGAGGCTGGAGCAGTTACCTGACAAGCACTGAATATTGGGATGGCATCCAGTGGCAGACTGGCCCGGTTATGAACACCGGTGTGCGCACAACAGGCGCGGCGTTTGGCGGCGGAATCGCGCTCAAGGCCGCCGGCTGGAATGGTGGCTTTGAAGATGCCGCCGAAATCTTACCCATAAATTGCGCCCCGCCGCCGCCGCCGCCTACCTGCACCATTGGCGCATGGCAGGATGTCGCGCCCCTCAATACGCCCCGTTCCCGCCCCGCCCTGGCTTATGCTGCCACTAACGGCCGTTTCTATTTGCTTGGGGGTGAAGGCAGCGGCGCTAATCGTAACCTCCCCATTGAAGAATACAATCCAAACACCGATACCTGGACCGTTAAAGCAAACTTGTCAACCGGGGTCGCCAATACCGGCGCGGTGGCGGTAGGAAACTATGTTTACGTGCCGGGCGGCTATACCGGCTCAACTGGCGTTGCAGATTTACAGCGGTACGACATTCAAAATAACACAGTCATCACGCTGACGGCGATGCCCGCCAAGAATTACGGTCACGCTGTGGTATTACACGATAATAAACTTCATGTATTAGGGGGCGATAGCGCTGGATTGGCCGGGTTCACCCATTATATCTATGACATTGCTGCGAATAGTTGGACAAGTGGGGCGCCACTGTTAACGGCCGTTAATTATCCGGCGGCCGCTTCCGACGGTACCTACATTTATGTGATGGGCGGCACTACCAGCAATCTCATCACGGTACAGCGTTATGACCCGGCCACCGGCGTCTGGACAGATGCGCCCATTATGGACACGGGTCGGGGCGCCGCCAGTGCTTTTTATGACGGCCGTAACATCTGGGCGGTAGGCGGCGGTTGGGGTAGTTATGAAACCAGCACCGAATACTTTGATGGCTTCAGATGGCGACCAGGCCCCAATATGAATGTGGGCGTACGTACGCTGGGCGCAGCCTTTGGCGATGGGATGGCGCTAAAAGCTGGCGGTTGGAACGGCACGTATGAAAACAGTGCGGAAACGCTAGAAATTTCCTGCCAGCGGTTTGTCTACCTGCCATCTATCCTGAAGTAAGAGGAACAGAAGCATGTTTGCCTGGCGGGAAACGGCCGTTGGGCAAACATGTTCTAGTGTACAAAAGCCTGGCAAGCTTTTGTATGCTTTTCAGGCAGAAATTGGTATTTGACGATATTTAGATTGGATGATATACTGTTTTTGGCTCCCCCCCCAGAGGTGGTAAAAGTAACGCCCGTTACTTTTCCACCTCATTTTTTTGCCAATTTGTCAAGGGAACGAATAAGTAACTATGCCAGAATCCACCCTACCTAAACTCGTCAACACTGTTAATGTCATTCAACAAGCCGGCCTCATTCACCGCGTCAGGCAGCCATCGGGGGCTGGCCCTTTTCCTACAGTGGTGATGCTGCACGGCCGGGCGGGCACGGAAGATGTGATGTGGGTCTTCGCCCCTGCTTTGCCGCCCAACTGGTTGGTAGTGGCTCCACGCGGCATCCGGATCGACCCGGAGGGTGGGTATGATTGGCGGCCACGCGGCCATGATGAATGGCCGACGCTGGCGCAGTTTGAGGAAGCAGTAACGGCCGTTATTCGTTTCATCCAGGCCCTACCCACTTTATACGAAGCCGACCCGGCACGCATTTACCTGATGGGCTTCAGCCAGGGCGCGGCCACCGCCTACGCCACCGCTCTGCGCTCGCCAGGATTGGTGCAAGGCATCGCCGGACTGGTCGGTTTTGTGCCGGGGGAATGTGGGGATGTGGCAGAAACGGCCGTTCTGCGGGATCTGCCTATCTTCATGGCGGTGGGCAAACAAGACCCGCTCATCCCCTATGCCCATGCCCAAACCTGCGCCCATACCTTAGAAGCGGCCGGCGCAAACCTCGCCTACCATGAATACGACACCGGCCACAAGCTTAACAGCCAGGGTATGCGCGATCTCAAGGCGTGGTGGCGGCAGTTTACCGAACCCTTTGCGCCCTCACCACTTTTACGCTAAATTATTCGTATGTGTGGACGATTTGCCTTACTCACCCCTGGCGAACAGTTACTAATCCAGTTCGGCGTCGACCGAACGCCGGTAGACGTTTCCATGATTGCGCCCCGTTATAATATTGCCCCCACTCAGCCAGTAGTCGTGGTGCGGGCGGTTTCGGCAGGCTCAACGCCAGCCATTTCTAATCAACGAGAACTCACCTTTCTGCTGTGGGGACTCATCCCCTCCTGGGCCAAAGAGCCTAAAATCGGCTCTCGCCTCATCAACGCTCGCGCCGAAACGGCCGCCGAAAAACCCTCCTTTCGCGCCGCCTTCAAACGACGGCGCTGCCTGGTTTTGGCAGATGGCTTTTATGAATGGCAAAAGCTAAACGGCAAAAAACAGCCCCTTTTCATCCACCTGACGGAGCGCAAACCGTTCGCCCTGGCCGGTCTGTGGGAATCCTGGCACAGTCCAGATGGCGGCGTCCTGGATACCTGCACCATCCTCACCACCAGCGCCAACGAGTTCATGGCGCCCATCCACAACCGGATGCCAGTCATCCTGGAGCCAGAAGATTACAATACCTGGCTCTTTCCGGGAGACCAACCTGATTTAGCCCAACATTTGCTGCGTCCCTTTGCCGACGAAAAAATGGCCGCCTACCCCGTCAACACCTGGGTTAACAATCCGGCGAACGACGACGCCCGCTGTATTGCCCCACTTGAATTGTAAGTCTGTCGCCTGAGCTTATCGAAGGCAACATAGACCTCAACCGGCTCAGCCACCGTCTTTCAAAACTGGTTCAATCTCTAAAGATGGACCCACGTTATCAGGCAGCAGCCAACGACTGCCGGTACGCCTTTGTCAGGGGATCCGCCTCTCCCAATAGGGCAAACAATCCGAACATCACTTGCCTGGCCTCGCCGCCGCGATACGGTTTATCCTGGTTAATCACGGTCAGTAGTTGATACAAGCCGGCGGCGTAATCCCGGCGACGAATGGCGTCGGCGGCCTGGCGGTAGGTATTGTCCTGATCGCTGGCCCCGTGCAGCTTACCCTGGCTGGCATCGCACAGGAAAGCGGCCAACGGCCGTAATGTTTGCGCCGTTTCCATCTGTGGGGAGGCGGGGAAACTGTTCAAGATGGCCTGTGCTTCACACCCTTTGCCTTGTTTAAGCAGATCACGCGCCTGCTGCAAACGCGCTGCTGGATCAGCGGCGGGTGCAGGTGACGGGCTGGCGGCCGGGGAGGCGCTGCCGTTGGCTTTAGGCAGACGTTGGATAAACTGGCGCACCATCGGTTCTGGCTGAGCGCCCACAAATTCATCCACTAAACGGCCGTTTACAAACGCCTTCACATTGGGGATACCGCGCACGCCATACTGCATCGACAACTGCTGGTTGTGGTCTGAATTGACTTTCGCCAGGACGAAGCCGCTGTTTGGCTCGTTTGCCAGCCGCTCTAACACCGGCCCGAGCATACGGCAGGGGCCACACCAGGGCGCCCAAAAGTCGACCAACACTGGCGTCTGGTACGAACGCTGGATCACATCTTGTGGAAATGTCGCTTGATTGCTGTCAAAAACATTGCTCATGTCATTCCTCGCTTTTTCGTAAATCGGAGCGCAGTCTGCCAGACCGCAAAACGCGGACAAGCTGTCCGCGCTCCCACTTTATTCCCCCAGAATGTAGACAAAGAACGTTAGAATGGCATTAGGAACGGCCGTTTCTTTACACAACCCTTACATGCACCAGTGAGAAACTAAAAAGGCTTCTGAAACAAACGTTCAGAAGCCCCTTGCCAGTCCAGAAGGTCAACCTCTTAAAGCAGTTGAACTTCTAAACGCCTTACAGCGTGTCGATATTGTTCAATTCTTTGAAACCCCGCTCCAGGCGGGCGATGAAGGATTGTTGTCCCTTACGCAGCCAGACTCGCGGATCATAGAACTTCTTGTTCGGCTTGTCATCCCCTTCAGGATTGCCGATCTGGGCTTGCAAATACCCTTCTTTGTCCATGTAGTAAGCGCGGACGCCATCCCAGAAAGCCCATTGCAGGTCGGTGTCAATGTTAAACTTAACCGCGCCGTAAGAAATGGCTTCGGTGATTTCCTCCGGATGGGAGCCGGAGCCGCCGTGGAAGACGAAATTTACCGGTTTATCGGCCGTGCCAAATTTTTCTTGCACATACAGTTGGGAATCACGCAAGATTTTGGGCTGCAATTTAACATTGCCCGGTTTGTAAACGCCGTGAACATTGCCAAAAGAAGCGGCGATAGTGAAGCTGTCGCTGACTTTCTTCAATTCCTCATAAGCATAGGCCACATCTTCCGGCTGGGTATAAAGGCGGGCGCTGTCCACATCGGAGTGGTCGATGCCGTCTTCTTCGCCGCCGGTGATGCCCAGTTCGATCTCCAGGGTCATGCCAATTTTGCTCATGCGTTCCAGGTATCGCTTGCAGGTTTCCACATTTTGCTCAATCGGTTCGGTGGAGAGGTCCAGCATGTGGGAGCTGTATAAGGGGATGCCATGCGCTTTGTAGAACGTTTCACCGGCAGCCAGCAGCCCATCGACCCAGGCCAGGCGGCTGCGCGGGCAGTGGTCGGTGTGGAGAATGACGTAAGCGCCATACAGGCCGGCCAGTTGGTGAACGTGATGGGCGGCAGAGATGCAACCGGCGATGGCCGATTGTTGATTGTCATTGCTCAAACCTTGTCCGGCAAAGAAGGAGCCGCCGCCTGAGGAGAACTGTAAGACCACAGGCGCATTCATGGCAACGGCCGTTTCCATGACGCCATTAACGCTTTCCGTGCCAATACAGTTGGCGGCCGGCAGCGCATATTGATTCGCTTTCGCGTCAGCAAAAATTTTATCGACATCGCTGCCGGTGATGACGCCGGCAGCTATTTCATTTTTCAAAGACATTTCAAACCTCCAAGGTTAAAATAGAATGATCATTTTGAGAAGAACAGCCATTTCATGATTGCCTTTTTCTGACAACGCCCCCTAGTTTACCTGAGGTTCACCAAGTTTGGCAGTGATCTTTGTCATCAATCCACAGTGACAAAAAAGTCATGTTGGTCACCGGGATAGAGAAAAAGTTCCCCGTCTCCGGCTTCTGCGATCAGTGCCCGCGCAGCGTCAACGTCGCCGTCATCAATGAAGTACGGGTCGGCATCCATGCCATGCACCTGAACCGGCACGCCCTTCGGCCAGGTTTGCCCAAACTCTGAAACCGGCACACAGGCATAAAAGAGAAGCGCGCCGTGTGCGCCGGGTCGGGTTTGGGCGAGCATCTGAGCCGGAACCACGCCTAAAGAGAATCCAGCATAGATCAACTCGGTTGGTAGCGCTGCCACTGCCCGCTCTCCGCGTGCCATCACCTCGCCAAACCCAAGTTCTTTGATAAAACTCATGCCCGCGTCGATGCTGTCGAAGGAACGGCCGTCGAACAGGTCAGATGTGTACACGGTATGCCCCGCGTGGCGCAGTTCATCGGCAAACGCGGCAATACCCGAGGTTAGCCCTTGTGCGTGATGGAACAATACAATTTCTGTCATTTTCATATCTCTCTGTAAACCGATTTGGTAAATCGGTGCGCGATTTGGCAAATCGCGCTACGGTTTTCACTCATTTGTGGCTTCGGCGTGAGCGGCTCTCGAGCCTGTCGAGAGGCAGTCGAACGGTGCGCCGCAGCGCGTGGCGTCTCCTTTAGCGGTGTCGTTCTTGATGGCGCGACGACCTATTGCCGCAGAATCTTTTCCATCGCCTTTCCTTTGGCGAGTTCGTCGATCAGCTTGTCTAAATAGCGTATTTTTTGCATGAGCGGCTCTTCTATTTCTTCTACGCGCACACCGCACACGACGCCCTTGATAAGCGAACAATTGGGATGCATAGCTGGAGCTTCATCAAAAAAGGTTTCAAAATCGTTTTCCAGTTCGATTTGCTGCTGTAATCCCGCTGGGTCATAGCCCGTTAACCAGCAAATGATTTGATCCACTTCTTCTTTTGTGCGATTTTTGCGTTCCGCTTTTTGAATATACAGCGGATAAACGCTGGCAAATGTTGTCGTAAAAATGCGATGTTTAGGCATTGTCATTCCTGTTCTGTTCTGAAAATAGGAGCGCGGTCTGCCAGGCCGTAACAGGTGGAGAAGCTGTCTGCGCTCCCATTTAAAAGGTGTGTTTCATTCGATTAAAGGTCGGGAGTGGGCAAGCCGTTCATGCCCAGGATCAACGAGACTTCACCACCGTGATGCAGATCATGTTCCAGCACATGGTAAATCACCCAACTGCGCGATACCTGCCATACCTGGCCGTCCCATTCATCCGGGAAGGTCTGGGCGCGGTCGTCGGCCGTCCAGCGCTGCAAACGGGCTTCGATGAAGGCCCATGTCTCATCCAGGCCGTGCGCCAATTCTGCCCCGCTGCGCTCTGGTGACTCCCGTTGGCCCCATTCCATATAGGCATTCATCGCTTCGTCGTCATCTTGTAGCGTGCCGCTGAACCAGCCCGCCCTGACAGAAATGATGTGCTGCACAATCTGCCCTAACGGCCACATATGAGCGGCCGGTTGCAGCAGCAATTGCTCATTCGTTAGCGGGGCGATGCAGTCGCGCAGCTTCGCCTGATAGCCGCACCAATTTTCATAAATCACATCCAAGGTTGATAAGGTTTTTGGTTGCATTTGATCCTCCTTGTGAATCAATATCCACACTTCTATTTTTTAGAAACGACACTCTCTATCCAGATCGGGAGTGGTGCAGCCTTAATTCGTTTCCTGATTTTCCCATGCTCCTTGGCGATTGCTCTGGGTTGGGTCAGGTCAGGCTGCGTGGCGTGAGGCGCTTGATTCTTCGGGTGGATGAATTGTGTACTCAAGCCATACAATGCCGCTGGGATACACCTGTTGAGAAGTCAAGGTAAGCATGTGTTTCATTGATGGCGTTGGGAGCAGAGGACGCCCTCCGCCCAAGAGTACAGGAATGATTGCTGGCTCCACGGTGTCGACACAACCCAAAGCAAGCAAGCTTTGAAAGAGTTTGCCGCCTCCGAATAACCAGATGTCCTTTCCAGGAAGCGAGCGCATCTGTTTGAGAATGGACTGGGCATCGTTGGAAACAACAGTAACTTGGGGATGATCTTCCTGCCGAAGCGTATGAGAGAAGACCAGAACGGTCTTTCCCCAGAATCCGTCGGCGTCTTTCACCAACCCTTCATAGGTAAGGCGACCCATGAGAAGTGTGTCGAACTGCTCAAACAACGCGCCGAAGTCTATAGTGGGTTCGTCGACAATCCAACCCGTTTTGCCAGCCATGTCGGCAATATAACCATCCAAACTGCACGCGACCTGGTATCGAATTCTACGCATAAAACCTCCAAATTGATTGAAGCCTACGAAAAAAATCGCGGAGACGCTCTTTCACAAACACAAACGGGGCGCCGCTTAACAGTAGTTTAAGCTGACCCCTCCTTCACAAATGGGAGCGCGGTCTGCCAGACCACAACGGGCGGACAAGCTGTCCGCGCTCCCAGGTTTTCATTCATCGTGGTGCGCCCCGCTCATTGGGAACTCCTTTCTTTCTGTGTCAGTGAATTTCAAACCCTTAACGAGCCACGGAATCCCCTGGCGGCATAGAAAGAGGGCGCCCCATTGTGGTATACGAAGATATGGTCGTAGCGACGATCCGCAAAAAGGGCGCCACCGAGTTTTCTAATAGCCACAGGTGTTTGTATCCAACTCGAGGATTTGGTATCAAATTCGCCCAGTTTCTGCAATTCTCGGTACTGCTCTTCATTCAAAAGCGTGATACCCATGGCGGCAGCGATATCCAGCGCATTACCCGCTGGGTGAACCCCTTTCTTTTCTCTTTCTGCCTGCGCTTCCCCATCGTAACAGATACTTCTGCGGCCTGTGGGGCTTTCCGCTGAACAATCATAAAAAATGGTCTCGCCCGTCTTTTTATCATACCCCACCACATCCGGCTCACCGCCACTGCTTTCCATGGCATTAAGGGAGAACAGTTTTTCAGGATGAGCTTCCAGTTTCGCTTGTATTTTGGACCATTCAAGACCTTTGTGGCGGTTTATGTTTTTCTCAAAACGATCCTGTAAT